>JAZTZP010000044.1:0-93505 GCA_045637525.1 Clostridia bacterium
TAATAAGTAAGTCGTTTGAATGGTAATGTTCAAATGAAGAACTGGACAGGTATCGAAGTGGTCATAACGGGGCTGACTCGAAATCAGTTTGTCGGTAACTCCGGCACGTGGGTTCGAATCCCACCCTGTCCGCCAGAAAAAGCGACTTGTGAAAACAAGTCGCTTTTTCATTAAAATTGTTTAATTCGCCCTCTTAGTTAAGTGGATATAACAAGCCCCTCCTAAGGGCTAGTCACGTGTTCGACTCACGTAGAGGGTGCCAGAAAAAAGACTCGTCCTGTAAGGCGTATTCTTAAGGACTGCGGTTTCAAAAGGGCAGAAACGATTTAAATTCGTTTCTGCCCTTTATCATAGGGCTATGTTTGAAGGCTTTGCGGCATATATAAGAGGAGAAAAACCGTATTCATTTGAATACGAAAAGCAACTGCACAAGATAGTTTTATGTGAATGCGACATCAATATTGATTACGGAAAAAAATAAGTTTAATTCATCAAGGCATTTTTTGTCGGATGAAAAAAATTATAAAAAACCTGAATTTTTTTAAAAAATCTATTGACAAAAGAATAGTTATATGATATAATATAATAGTTATTTGGCCCGGTAGTTCAGTTGGTTAGAACGCTAGCCTGTCACGCTAGAGGTCGTGGGTTCGAGCCCCATCCGGGTCGCCATAAAAGACTTGCTTCGGCAAGTCATTTTTTGTATTATGTAGTCAGTAAAGCGAGGCAAAGTACACCTCGCTTTTTGATAACACAGGAATTTATGCGGAAAAGTGTGCAATTTTACTTGTAATGGAGGAGTAGTTATGGATAAGGTTAAAAGCTTTATAAAAAACGAAATTGTGCTTGTATTGTCCTTTTTTCTGGCACTTATATCTGTATTTTTTGTAACGCCGGACATGGAATACTTTACATATATAGATTTTAAAACATTGTCTCTTTTATTTTGTCTTATGGCAGTTATTGCAGGTATAGATAAGCTTGGAATACTGAAAATGACGGCGCAAAAGCTGCTTGGTATATGTAAGACGATGCGCGGTTTTTATATTGTGATGTGTAGTATATGCTTCTTTTCGTCGATGATTATAACAAATGACGTTGCACTTATAACATTTGTACCGCTCAGTATTATAGCTTTACAGATGACTGGCAAATCTGAAAAGCTTATAACAGTTGCTGTGTTTGAGACAATTGCTGCCAATCTCGGCAGTATGCTCACACCTATCGGAAATCCGCAGAATTTATATTTATTCTCTGCATATAATATGAGTTCCGGCGATTTTTTTATGAGCGTATTACCGTATACCGTTCTATCATATTTATTGATTTTAGGCTCATCAGTTTTAATTAAAAAAGAAGAAATTTGTTTTGATGCAGAGTTAAAAAAACCGCATACAGACAAAAAAATGTGCATTTTGTTTGTTATACTGTTTCTTTTATCAATTCTTACAGTGTTTAGGGTAATTTCTTATTTTATAACATTTATAATTACTGTCGCTGTTTTTGCTGTTACGGACAGAGCATCTTTAAAAAAGGTAGATTATTCCTTATTGCTTACATTTACATTTTTATTTATATTTATCGGAAATATAGGACGAATCACCGCTGTAAATGATTTGCTGTGCCGTTTGGTTGACGGTAATGAAGTTTTTACGGCAGTCTTGGTAAGTCAGCTTTTCTCAAATGTTCCCACGGCAATTTTGTTATCAGGCTTTACCGGAAACGCCGGCGCTCTTTTAATTGGTGTAAATCTCGGCGGACTCGGAACTCTAATTGCTTCGATGGCAAGTCTTATATCTTTTAAATTTGTGATTAAAGAGGGTATAAATATAAAAGAATATATATTGGTATTTACACTCTATAATATTGTATTTTTGATTGCAAATGTTATACTTGTGGTGTTTATGGTTAAGGGAGGTATATGATGGAATTGGATAAAAATGCCGGTTATTTAATCGGCAGGCTTATGGAAAACGGCTTCAGTGCGTATGCCGTAGGTGGTTGTGTAAGAGATATGCTTCTGAAAAAAAATTTAAATGACTGGGACATTTGTACATCAGCTTTACCATCAGAAATCAAAGAGGTTTTTGCTGATTTAAACTGTATAGATACAGGGATAGCACATGGTACTGTCACTGTTATTTATAAAAAGAAATCATATGAAATTACTACAATGCGTATTGAAGGAGAGTATGTCGATAACCGTCACCCTGAGAATGTATTCTATGTAAAAAACATTGAAAAAGATCTGGCAAGACGTGATTTTACAATAAACGCAATGGCATACAACGACCGTACGGGTATCATAGATTTATTTAATGGCGCTGAAGATATAAATAAACGCATTATAAGGTGTGTTGGCGATCCTGATAAGCGTTTTTCGGAGGACGGACTTCGTATTATGCGGGCTATCAGATTTTCGTCTGTTCTTGATTTTGATATTGAAAGTAAGACAGCCAAGAGTATTCACAGAAATAAGCAGCTTTTAAATAACATATCCGCTGAACGCATAAGAGATGAATTTTTAAAGCTGATATGCGGAGTTCGTGCGACAGATGTAATACGTGAATATCTCGATGTAATAGCGGTTTTTATTCCTGAGATTGCTTCGATGAAGGGTTTTTTGCAAAATACGCCGCATCATAAATATGATGTTTTGGAGCATACCTTAAAAGCTATGGAGAATATTGAATCTGATCCGTTTTACAAGACTGTGATGTTTTTTCATGATATATCAAAGCCGGAGTGTCATACGACTGATGATGAGGGAAGAAGTCATTTTAAGGGGCATGAAATTAAGAGCGCAGAAGCAGCACTTAATATAATGAAAAGATTGCGATTGCCAAATAGTTTTACATGCCGTGCGGTAAAGCTTATAAAGCTTCACGATACAAGAACTCCGGCAGATAAAAGAAAAGTAAAGCACCTTATGAGCAAAACCGGATATAACGACTTAAAAGCCTTGCTTAAAATCCAGCTTGCAGATGAGCTTGCAAAAAGTGATTACAAGATAGAAGAAAAGATAAAAAGAATCGAAGATGTCGGCAGGATTGCTGATGAAATTTACGTTGCCGGTGAATGCTTTTCAAAAGAAACTATGGATATTGGCGGAAAAGATTTAATGGAGCTCGGCATCCGCGGAAAAGAAATAGGACAAACGCTGGAATTTTTGTTTAACGCTGTTCTTGATGAAAACGTTCAGAATAAAAAAGAGAAGCTGTTAGAATATCTCAGACGAAAATCAGTCTGAGATGTTCAGCTCCCATTTTTCTACGAGTTCAAACGGCTTGAAGCTTCTTTTGAACTGACGAAGACCGGTAATGCCTATATCAGGCCCGATGTTAAAGTATTTAATATATGAAAAGTTGGATTTTAAGGCTTCGATATATATAGCGTAGCCCAAACCTTTTATTTCGGGAGAAAGTGTTTTCTGATGGTAGCCCATAAGAATATTTCCGACAGGCTCTGCCATGAGAAAAGCCATTGGTTTGCTATCAATATATATCAGGCCGCCTTCAATAGGATATTCATCCCAGTTATCAATAAGCACGGATATAATGTCTTTTTCACAACAGTATTCACATTCGCTGCAATCCTTGCGTTTGCACCATGCCTCAGTGATTGCCATGCAATCGGGGGCGTTTTCTTTTGTCATTTTTTCATATGAATAGTTATTGTTGTTTATGAAAGAATTATAATTTTCTCTTTTATGTCTGTTTATACGACCGGAAAGATTTATAAAGCTTTCTCTTTCGTATAAATAATCATATTGATCGGTTTCGGTTTTCTCTTTAATAGCATAGCCAGTAAAAATATTTTTAATTCTGTCTTTTTTTTGCGCTGAGAGATATTTCATATTCAGGTATCCGTTTTTCTCATATAATTCTTTTAAAACGGTTTCAAACAGGGGAGAAGTGTAGTCCCCTGATATTCCGGTAAACATAACGTCATCTTCGATATAGCTTGTAAGAAGAAAATCGTTATATACTGCATATTTTATATTGTCGTAAGGAGCATATACACAAATCGGTGAAATACCGTATTCAGAAATTTGTTCTCCGGCTATATATTTAGCCGCATTTTTAAAATCTTCTATTTTTATGCTCTCAAACAGATTGTAATCTGCTGCGGGAATAATATTTAATTTCTCGTTCTTCAAAAAAACACGTCCTTTTTGATTAAAGTATACTAAGAAAGCAATTTTCTGTATTTTCGTAAAAATCTGTTGCAGTAAGCGGCATATACCATATCGTCCGGGTTGTTGACTTTGGGGTTAAGACTGATTTTTCAAATTCTCCGGTTGCGATTAAAGCTTTGTTAACGGAATTTGAATTTATAAAATCAATTGCCGCATTAAAACCGTCATCGTTTATGTAGGCAATTTCATCTGCTGTTACAGTCTTATTTTCAATTTCGCATATAATATACGCCGAGGGAACATCATTTATATAGATTAAGTAAGTTCCGCCGGGGTACATGGAGTAGTGGTTTACAAGATAAGAAAATTCACGTCTTTCGCGTTTTATAAAACCATTGTAGTTTTTACAGTAGCTCTCATATACTTTTTTCATATCCGAAATATCAAAATTATTTTTAACAACCGTATATTTAACAGTATTATTTGTTGCAGGTAATTCGCAGAGGTATTTAGAACTACCTGTTTTATAGCCAAGCTTTTGGTAAAAATCATCGACTTCTGAAATAAGAATTGCAAGTTCAAATCCGGATTTTCGTAAATGAGCATGGGCGTAGTGCATTAATTCGGATCCGATCCCGAGGTTCCTGTAATTTTTATAAACTCCCACGCCACATATATATGCACTTTTTATGATGTTTTCGTTGATGCATATGTCATAAGGAATAAGCTGTAAAGCTCCGCTGATGCGATTATCGGTTATTGCAATTACAGTGTTTTCAGGTCTGAATACTGTGTCAAACCAAAAATTTATAAACTTATCGTCATCATTAAAACAGTGCTTCCATAAAAGCTTTAAATCTTCTTTATCAGCCTTGTCAGCAATACATATTTTCATGTTATCCTCCGATTTTTTGGAGCACAGTATCAAAATTCTTTTTGAGTACTAAAAATGTAGTTCCGTCACTGCATTTTACGCAGTAGTTTCTGTCGTCATAATTATAGTATGTTGTAGTATCTTTTGTTCCGTCTGTAAATTCAAAAACAACGGTTGCATATGGTGTATCAAACTTCGGAGCTGAGCAGATATCGGTGAGTTCAATTCCGATAACAGACTGATAATATGATTTAAAGGTTTCATCATCGGACACTGCTCCGTTTACTGTGTATACATCTGCTTCTTCTCCGTGTTCAACTGAAAGATTCAGAGTTTTATCTGATGTAGTAACAGCAACATTTTTTACCTCATCAAGACTGAAAATGTGTATCAGCTTTGAGGTGAAGTTAATCGGATTTAAAGCGGACAAAGTATTATACATTTCGGGAGATGTGGTAATTATATATTCAAGATCGTTGTATTTCGTATATACATTTCCGTTTTCATCCGTTTTTCCGAAAGTGATAGTATGTGTTATATCTGCATTTTCTATAATAATGCTCATGCCTTTGTCAAATCCGCAGTCCTTTTCGTTAAGTGCGGGGAAGGTTATGGCAGAGACTGCGGTAAAGTTTTCTAAAAGCTTTGTTACCGCATCAGCATCAGCGTCACGAAGATACGGATATGCTATTAAAAGATTGGAAATTGAAGCGGTACGAAGATTATCGTTTTCATTCATCTGTCTTATTTTCATAACCGTATCGGTACTGGATTTCACAGTAAGTGATTTAACAGCTGATGTGTCTATTGATGCAATTTCACGGTTTCGATAGTCGTCAGGAGCTTTCAGAAAATTATCAATGGTATAAGATGAAACAGAATAAACAATATCAGATGCATCTGTTATGACATATCTGCCGGAATCTGCGGCTGTTTCGTTGCCGACAAGCACCGTAATTTCAGAGCCGTCATTTTGTGTTATAACCGCTGAAGCGAATGGCGTATCAAAACCGTATCCCGATTTATTTGAAATATCGGCAGATGTTTCTTTTCCGGATATGCCTGTGAAAGAGTAAATGGCAGAGCTTAGCATTGCCTGGGAAAATTCAGTTTCGGGATATTCTTTAATGTAATGAGTTGTTATATCGTTTTCTGTTTGCGATAAAATTGTATAGCTGCCTTGTTCATTGGTTATGAATATTGATGATACGGCATCGCTGTCGATGTTTGTTACATCTATGTATTCAGATGCTGTGTCCGTTGTTTCCGGCTCGTTATCAGAAGCCGGCTCCCAGTTGATTACGGCAAAAAGGGCGACTCCGATAATGCAAAGTGCAGATAATGCAAGTATGATGTTTTTAGTCATTTTATTCATGTTGAAAAATCCCTTCAATATTTTACAATTTCAATTTTTTTATAACATAGGAAATTGCGCGCAAACGTGCGCAATTTTGCTTGTTCAAAAAAAGATTTCCTTTTTGCCCCCAAGATTGGGGGTTAGGGGGTTGAAGATTTTTAAATCTTTTTTATTGTAATTGCATTTTGCAATTACCTGTTTTACGCTAATATTCTAACATACTTTAAACTTAAATTCAAGTAAAAAACAAGAATTTAACAAAAAAAATACATTGTTCACAAATTAACACAGAAATTTTAAAGAAATACTACTTGACAAAACACAAAAAACGTATTAAAATACATTATGTGGAAACAATACTTATAAGAAATGGAGTGCTTTAATTATGGCAAAAGGAAATATTTCCGTTAATTCAGAAAACTTATTCCCGATAATAAAGAAGTGGCTTTATTCTGATAAAGACATTTTTTTGCGTGAGCTTGTTTCAAATGGTTGTGATGCCGTTACAAAGCTTAAAAAGTTATCAGGAATAGGAGAGGCGGACATACCGTCTGACACGAAGTTCAGAATTGACGTAATTTTAGACAGTGAAGCAAAAACAATAAAAATATGCGATAACGGAATAGGTATGACATCTGAGGAAGTTGACAAATATATAACTCAGATTGCATTTTCAGGCGCAAGTGATTTTCTTGAAAAGTATAAGGATGATGAAGATGAAAATGCACAGATAATAGGTCATTTCGGATTAGGTTTTTATTCTGCATTTATGGCGGCTTCTACGGTAGAGATTGATACTCTTTCATATATTGACGGCGCTGAACCGGCAAAATGGGTTTGTGACGGTAGCATGGAATATGAGCTCACTAAAGGTGACAGAACCGAGAGAGGTACTACCATCACTCTTCATGTATCTGAGGAAAATGAGGAGTTTTTGAATGAGCATACACTTCGCGGGATTTTAGAAAAATACTGCTCATTTTTGCCGATAGAAATTTATTTTGAGGCTGTAAAAAAAGATGAAAATAAAGAGGACGGGGATAAAAAAGAGCCTGTACCTGTAAATGATACAACACCGTTATGGATGAAAAAGCCATCGGAGTGTACTGATGACGAATATAAACAGTTTTATACAAAAGTATTCTTTGATTTTAACGAGCCCCTCTTTTGGATACATTTAAACATTGACTATCCGTTTAACCTTAAAGGAATACTGTATTTCCCGAAAATAAATCATGAGTTTTCGGCAAACGAGGGTCAGATAAAGCTGTTTAATAATCAAGTGTTTGTGGCTGATAACGTGAAAGAGGTTATTCCGGAGTTTTTAATGCTCTTAAAAGGTGTTATAGATTGTCCGGATTTACCGCTTAATGTATCAAGAAGCTTTTTGCAGAATGATGGTTATGTGAAAAAGATTTCATCGCACATTACAAAGAAAGTGGCAGACAAGCTTAACTCTATATACAATACAGATCGCGAAGGATATAATAAGTATTGGGATGATATAAGTATTTTCATTAAATACGGCTGCCTTCGTGACGAGAAGTTCTATGAAAAAGTAAAGGATATAATAATCTATAAGACAACAGACGAAGAGTATGTATCTATAAGTGATTATATTGAAGGCAAGGATAAGAAAGACGTATATTACACAACAGATGCCGTTCAGCAATCTCAATACATTAATATGTTTAAAGAGCAGGGAATTGCAGTTCTCCAAATGAATACTTTAATTGATACTCAGTATATGTCGTTTATGGAAATGAAGGACAATGAGTTGAAATTCAAGAGAGTAGACTCTAATGTTTCTGATTTATCTGAGGGGAATGAAGACTCCGCCGACGAAGCTTTGTCGGATTTGTTTAAAAAAGTCGTACCTGAAGAAACAAAGATTGAAACAAAGGCTTTAAAACAAACAGAAATTCCGGCTGTTGCGGTATTGGCTGAAGAATCAAGACGTATGAGGGAAATGTATAAGATGTACGGTCAGCAAATGGCTGCCATGGCTGATATGTTTAAAGATGAATACACTCTTGTTGTTAATACCAACAACGATTTGGTTAAGAAGCTTAAGAATGTCGATGCTGATAAAGCACAGCTTATATGCGAACATATCTATGACCTCGCAATGCTCAGTAACAAGCCGTTAGACAGTGAGCGTATGACAAGCTTTATTAAAAGAAGTAACACTATTTTAAGTGAGATAATTGACTAAAAATATTTCAGGGCAGGGCAATGCAGATTGTTCTGCCTCTTAATATGCAAATGTTGTGTAAAAGTATGCAAATATTATTTTTTTTGAAAAATATGTGAAAAAAGTATTGCAAAAAAAAATAAAATGTGATACAATAAAAGTAATTTGAAAAAATTTCAAATCCTGAATTCGGATTTATAAGGAGGAGCAAAATGGAAAAGGAAAAACTTTTAACAAAAATGACAGATGCCGGATTAGTTGCAGTTGTAAGAGCAAGTTCGGCTGAGGAAGCTGTAAGGATTGCTGATGCTTGCTTAGAGGGCGGATGTCCGTCAATTGAGCTTACGTTTACAGTTCCGGGAGCACATAAGGTTATAGAGGAACTCGCAAAGAGATATTCTAACGGCGAGATGTTGCTTGGTGCCGGTACTGTGCTTGATTCTGAAACAGCAAGAACTGCAATTTTATCAGGAGCTAACTATATCGTAAGCCCGGGTTTTAACCTTGAAGCTGCAAAACTTTGTAACAGATACAGAGTGCCGTATATGCCGGGTTGTATGACTATTACTGAGGTTCTTACGGCAATGGAAGCAGGAGCTGACATTATCAAGATTTTTCCTGCTGATTTATTTGGTCCGACAATAATAAAGGATATTAAAGGTCCTCTGCCACATGCTAAATTAATGCCGACAGGTGGAGTTGACGTTGGTAATGTTGATAAATGGATAAAGGCCGGTGCTGTTGCTGTTGGAGCAGGAAGTTCATTGACTGCCGGCGCAAAAACAGGCGATTATGCAAAAATAACCGAAACAGCAAAAGAATTTATTGCAAAAATAAAAGAAGCAAGAGCTTAATGAAAGGAATTTAGAAAAATGGCAAAGATAGTTACAATGGGAGAGATAATGCTCAGATTATCAACTCCGAACAATGAAAAATTTATACAGGCAGATGAGTTTGATGTATGCTATGGCGGTGGCGAGGCTAATGTTGCTGTATCGCTTGCTAATTACGGTCATGATGCAGAATTCGTTACAAAGGTGCCTGCAAATCCGATAGGCGAATGTGCAGTTGCAGCACTTCGCAAGATGAATGTTGAAACAAAGAATATTGCAAGAGGTGGCGAAAGACTCGGAATTTATTTCCTTGAAACCGGTGCCGCAATGAGAGCTTCTAATGTAGTATACGACAGAGCTCATTCTTCAATTTCAACAGCAACGGCTGATGATTTCGATTTCGATAAGATTTTTGAAGGTGCAGACTGGTTCCACTTTACAGGAATTACCCCGGCAGTGTCAGACGCTGCTGCTGAGCTTACCGAAATAGCTTGTAAGGCTGCTAAGAAGCATGGAGTAAAGGTATCTGTTGACCTTAATTTCCGTAAAAAGCTTTGGTCAAGTGAAAAGGCTCAGAAGGTTATGACAAACCTTATGCAGTACGTTGATGTTTGTATCGGAAACGAAGAGGATGCAGAAAAAGTTCTCGGATTTAAGCCGGGTAATACTGATGTTACAAGCGGTGAGCTTGAGCTTGCAGGATATAAGGACATATTTGAACAGATGGTTGAAAAGTTTAACTTTGAATATGTTATAAGTTCGTTAAGAGTCAGCCATTCAGCATCTGATAACGGATGGTCTGCTTGCATATATTCAAGAGATACAAAGGAATTCTATCATTCTCGTGAATACAGAATTTCACCTATTGTTGACCGTGTTGGCGGTGGCGATAGCTTTGCAGGCGGTGTAATCTGCGGATTTGTTGACGGAAAGACATTTAAGGATGCATTGGAGTTTGGTGTTGCGGCATCTGCTCTTAAGCATACTATTCCGGGCGATTTCAACATGGTTTCAAGAGCCGATGTTGATAACCTTGCAGGCGGAGACGGTTCAGGAAGAGTTCAAAGATAAGACAAACATCTGATTTCGGAGGAAACGGGCGTGGCTAATAAAACATACAAAATCAGACCTATTGAAGAAAGAGACGGTAGGGTTAAAAATATTGCAATAATCGTGCTTTCGGTGCTGTTGCTGTTTAGTGTAATATGTATCTTCAGTTCGGTAAATGTATCATATACACCTGCATACAATGCAGTTCGTGAGAATGCTGAGCTTAAACAAAAAATAAGTGAGCTCGAAGAAGAAATAGATGCATTAAACATACAGCTAAGGGATGCAAGCGTCAGAGACAGCAAAGAGACGGTAGAAATAGTTCCGCCCAATCAGCATGTAGACGGGTATGATGAGTACCGTCGAAATACAGAAGATTTATCAGAATAACGAAAATGCGTATCGGAATGATACGCATTTTCTGTTATTCGATTACATCGGCAGGATTTATATGTGAACCGCTTTTTACAAGCTCGAAGTGCAGATGCGGATTTTTTTCATTTTCGCCCTGGGGTATTTCGCTGACTGTTGATATTACATCACCTTGAAGAATATCAGCTCCGATAGTCAGGTGCCCGGTGTCTTTAAGGCATCCGTAAAGTGTTTCATAACCGTTTGCGTGGGTAATGACGACAACATTGCCGAGATAATCGCTGTAAATGTCTTTTATTATTCCATCTGCGGCGGCAAGAACTTCAGTATCTGTTTGTGCGAGGATGTCTATACCGTTATGAGAACGCCAATCCCCGAGTGCTGTATTAAATACTAATGTTTCCCCGGAAAACTCTGAAGTTATATCACCTTTAACAGGCATTATGAAATTCGGATCGGAATTTACGGTTACGGATGTTGTGATGTTATCAGCATAAAATTCCTGAGGTTCGCCTACTTCAACAATATCAAAGTCATCCGGATCTGTATATGCCGATGTTTCAATGACGGTTATATTTTTTTGTTCCGGAAGGTCGGTAGGTATTGGAGTTGAAACGGGTGCTTCGGGAAGCGGCAATTTGGTTGGTGAATTTGTCGGGACAGGAGTTTCAACAGCTTTTTCTGTTGGTTTCGGAGTCGGAGCTGTGGCTGTATTCGTTGGCTCCGTAAGCGACATGGTTTCTGAATGCTTTATTTTGCTTTGATTGCTGATATAACCTGTAATACCTAATGCAGCTACACAGCAGCATACTGCTATGTAGAAGCCCTTTGAATTTTCTTTTTTTCCTTTTTTGTTTTTTTGTTCCATAATATTTCTCCTTTATAGGTAAAATTTTGAGGCAGATTAATAAGCCTTTTCTTGTATTTTTGCCTGATTTAAGCGGATTATACATAAATATCCTCATATTCCTTAAATTTTATTATATAAAACAGAAAAAATATAAAATTACCTGTTCCCAAAACGGAAAAAATGTAGTATAATATAATTAAGATGTTTTCCTTAAATTTTTAAGGGTGGGTTATTTGAATTTTATGAATGGAGAGTTGTTGTGAAAATTGAAGTTATAGAAGAAAATAAAATCAGAGTTTTGCTTACTCAGACCGAGCTTGCAGAACGTAATCTTACATCGGATAATCTAAAAAAAAATACACCCTATTTAAATGAGTTCCTTTTTGAAATTATGGAACAGATTAGAGAAGAAACGGGATTTAATCCGTATAACGGACAGGTTGTTGTAGAGGCTTCGCCCGAAGGTGAGGGACTTGTATTAATAGTTACAAAGCTTACAGCTCAGAAGAAAAAGATTTCTGCTGAAAAAAAGCAACAGTACATAAACGCAAAACCAAAGTGCGTCAGAAAGAGAACAAGTATTTATATATTCAATAATTTTGAAGATTTATGTGGCGCTGTCATAAGGCTTGATAAACGCGCATTTGATAACAGCTGTCTTTATAAGATGGATGAAAGGTTTTATTATTACTTAAATCAGGGGGCAGGCTTTGAAAAGAGTAACGCAGTGCTGAGTGAGTATTCAGACCGCTTCGGAAAAATGTGTTCGAAAGAATACCTTGAAGAGCATGGTGATAAGGTGTTTGATGCTGAAGAATTATATAATATGGCCGTTAACTTGTCTAAATGTGAATAAATTTTAAATTGTTCTGAAAATGTATTGTAATTTTTACTGATTTATAGTATAATTTTCTTTGGAGTGATGAAAATGGAAATTAAAAGTTATATACTTGGGGATTCCTGCCTTCATTATCTTATAGATGATGAGAAGAAGATATCGTTGCAGTTGTTTCCAAAATCAGAGGCTGAAAACAGAAAAATGCCATGGCTCATTGAAAACGATAAATTCGACGCAAGAGCAAGGTATATACACAACTGGCAGATTGGTAAACTTGCTTATTGTCATATAATAGGCGAAAATTTATCGTTTCCGGGATATACGATGAAAAATTCATACGATAATCTGCGTTTTGAATCTCAGGAAGTTATACAAAATGAGTGCGGACAAGTAATATTAACAAAGCTTGTATCCGATGCAGGATACAGTGTACTGCACAAGATTACATATATAAAAGGTTTGAGAGGATTTAAGTGCGAAACTGAGTTTATAAACAACACAGGGCATGATGTTGTACTTGATATGTTGTCAAGCTTTTCTCTTGATAATCTGAGTCCGTTCCATGACGATGATGCTCCGAATGCATATAATTTTCACCGTTTTTACGGTGGCTGGAGTATGGAGGGAAAGCATATATGTCAGTCTATAGAGGAGCTTTCTCTTGAAAAAACATGGGCAGGCTTTAACTGCAATAATGAAAAATTCGGTAGTGTGGGTAGTTATCCGGTAAAAAGATATTTTCCGACCGCTGTTTTTGAAGATAAGACTCATGGTGTGATGTGGGCCGCTCAGATAGCTCATAATGCGACATGGCAGATGGAGCTTACAAGACAAGGCGATATGTTGTCATTCAGCGGAGGAGCGGGTGACAGGGATTTTTGCGGATGGCAGAAAAATATTAAAAACGGTGAAAGCTTTAAGGCTCCTGAGGCGTATATAGCGGTTGTAAAAGGCGATGTATTCGATGCCTGCAGTGCTGTAACAGATATGCAAAAACCGGCAAGGAAGATGTATGGAGAGGTTGGAATACCAACATCGTTTAATGAATACTGTGCAACGTGGGGCAGACCCACTCAGGAAAAAATGCTGTCTTACTGCAATGCGTTAAAGAAATACGGTATTAAATATCTTGTAATTGATGCCGGCTGGTGCAAGGAAGGCTGTGAGCAGGATTCAAACGGTGAATGGAACATAGATAAAAATATTTTCCCGGATATGAAGGCTATGAATAAGCAAATTCGTGAAAACGGAATGATACCGGGAGTCTGGTTTGAATTTGAGGTAACTACAAACGGCTCAAAAATGTATGAGCCTGAATATGATTTTATGCACCTTATACGTGATGGCCATGTTTTAAAGAGTGGTAATTTCCGCTCGTACTGGGATTTCAGACGTGAAGATGTTAGAGCATACCTTTATGAGAAAGTAATATGTATGCTGAAAGAAAATGATTTCGGATATATAAAGGTCGATTACAACAATAATATCGGAGTCGGTGTTGACGGTGCTGAATCGGATGCAGAAGGGCTAAGAGAGCATTTAGAATGTGTCAAGGAATTTTTCAGGCGAATGAAAGAAGAAATCCCTGACCTTGTGATAGAGAACTGTGCATCAGGTGGTCACAGACTTGAACCATCTATGATGGGAATTACGGCAGTTTCATCTTTCTCTGATGCGCACGAAGCTGTGGAAATTCCTTACATTGCCGCTAATCTTCACAATCTTATGCTTCCGGCTCAGGAACTCATATGGGCAGTGCTTCATGAGGATGATAATGAAGACCGCTTAGTATATTCTTTGGCGGCAACTTTTTTAGGAAGAGTATGTTTGTCGGGAAATATTGATAAATTATCTGAACATCAGGAAAATATAGTAATGTCAGCAATGAATTTTTATTCAAAACTTGAAAATATTATTGAAAATGGTGATTCAAAAATATACGGTAACAGAAGCAGATGTACAAGATATCCAACAGGAGCTCAGGCTGTTGTAAGACAAACCAAAGATGAGGTTTTAATTGTTTATCACGCATTTGAAAGCGATTGTAATGATATCGAAATACAAATTCCGGATGGATTTAAAGTTTCTGATAGTTTTTATGGCGATTGTATATGCGCTTGTAACGGAAAGGTGAAAATCAGCAATTTAAAGCCGTTTACGGCAGGTGCGGTTCTTTTGACCAGGTGAACTTTGCGGCAGAGCGGAAGAAAATTGATAAAGTGTTAGCTTTTCGATTTAAACAATGAATATATTGAGTTTAATCAGAAAAAATGTGTAGGTTATATATGCAATTAAAGGGTGAAGGGATGATAATTTCTCCATTTTTGTGAAATAATTGTTTGCAATATTAATTATTTCGTAAAATTGAGAAAAATCATAATATAAAATCAGAAAAAGCCGATAAAGCAATAGCTTTTCGCTTTAAATATTTATTAACAAAAAGGAGTAAAAATAATGATTACAGTTTTTGCAGAGGCACAACCGGCGGTTACTTCAGCCGGAACACAGGCAGGTCAGATGGGCGCAGCGGGCGGAGTAGGAGCAATGATAGCATCGATGCTTCCGCTTATCCTTGTATTTGTGGTAATGTATTTTCTTATGATTGCACCGCAAAGAAAAAAGGAAAAAGCCCTCAGAAAGCAGATTGCCGCTATGAAGGTTGGAGATAAAATTACTACAATCGGCGGTATTTGCGGAAAAGTTTCAAGAATTAAGGATGACTACGTTATAATTGAAACAGGTAATGTTGGAACACCTAATGAAAGATCTTTCATAAAGTTTGAAAAGAGCGCTGTTAAATCAGTTGAACAAAAAATAAGTAATTAATTATGCGCCTCCCGAATATGATTTAATAACTATATTAGTATTCGGGAGGTTTTTTTATGAAATATAAAGCTGTTTTAAAGGGGATGCTGATAGCCCTTGGTATTGCGTTTGCTGTAATTACGGTAATATCCGGCGTAAATTGCTTTTTGCCGATTGATGGAGGTATATCGAGGATTATCATACTTGCAGGGCTTGCCACCGGCGTGACGTTCAGTTCGTTTGGGGTATGCTCGGGATGTGAAAAGATGAAACTATTTAACGGTTTAGGGATTGGAATGGGCTGTCTTTTGGCAGTTTCTTTATTATCAATTATTATGTGTGGCGGTATCAGCTTTAATCTGCACTTTTTAACTGCCTGCACCTGCTGTATAGCGGCGTCGGTTTTAGGCGCTGTTCTTGCAGCGTAATATTTAAAACTCAGTAAGGTAATTGAAATATACAATTGCCTGTAAAACTCGATACAAAGGAGTAATATTTAATGGAGTACATAATAATAGGGTTGCTTGTGTTCGTAATTATTGCACAGCTTATAATACTTTTAACATCAAGGCGAAAGAACGATAATGAAAATATAACAGAAATTGTAAATTCGGCAATGAAAAATGTTGGTGGAATTTTAAACGAAAGTCAGCGTTCTATCGGTAAAATTCAGTCAGATAATTTAAGAGATATTAATGCAAATATTTCTGACAGACTTATTTTGCTTGAAAAAAGGTTTGAAACGCTTGAATCTGCGAACAATGAGCGTATGACACGAATACAGGATACTGTTGAGAGAAAGCTGGACCAAATCGAAAAGAGCAATTCGGAAAAGCTTGATAATATGCGTACTGTTGTGGACGAAAAGCTTCAGAAGACTTTAGAGAAAAAAATGAATGACTCTTTCGTTCTTGTAAATGACCGTTTAAAGCAGGTATATGAAGGACTTGGCGAAATGCGTACGCTTGCTTCCGGTGTAGGCGATCTGAAAAAGGTATTGATGAACGTAAAAACCAGAGGGATTTTAGGCGAAATTCAACTTGGAGCAATACTCGAAGAAATCCTTGCCCCGGAGCAATATGACACAAATACAACGACTATTCCGGGTAGTCGTAATGTAGTTGAATATGCAATAAAGCTTCCGGCAGATGATGATGCAACTGTTTATCTTCCTATAGATTCAAAGTTCCCGTCAGAGGCTTATATAAAACTACATGATGCATATGAAACAGCAGAACCAGAGCGGGTAGCAGCAGCAAAGTCAGAGTTTATTGCAAGAATAAAGAGCTTTGCTAAGGATATTCATACAAAATATATAGAACCGCCATACACTACGGACTTTGCGATAATGTTTTTGCCGAGCGAAAGTGTATATGCAGAAGCGGTAAATTGCGGACTTATTGAAATTCTGCAAAAGGAGTATAAAGTAAATATAGCCGGACCAAGTACAATGGCGGCTCTTTTAAACAGCTTGCAAATGGGATTCCGTACACTTGCTATTCAAAAAAGAAGTGCTCAGGTATGGGAAATTTTAGGTGCTGTGAAAACAGAATTTGATAAGTTTGGTGACATACTGGAAAAAACACAGACACGACTCATGCAGATAAATACAGACCTTGATAAACTGGTAGTTACCCGTACAAACGCAATAAAGCGTAAACTACGGGATGTCGAGAGACTGGATGAAGGTTCTGCGCAGGAGATAATTGATAAGTAATAGAGGTGCTGAAGTTAAAAATATTTTCAAAGTCATCTTTTTTATCATACTGATATTCTGTGATATTCCGGCGTATTCTTCGTGTTATAACTCATGACAGGTAAATAGAAAAAAACATCTGCTGCATTATCGTGTAATGCAGCAGATGATGTTACTAATACTTTTTCGAAAGTAAAGAACGTTCGGTTTCTTTTATCGCTTCAAGTGCGGTTTCGGATTTATTATACACAATATAAAAATATAATGCGTCGATTATGGAGAGCTGTGCAATTCGTGAGCTGAGTGCAAGGAGATTATACTTCGTTTCCTCCGCCTCTGTGCAGAGAACATAGTCAGCTTGCTTCAGAATAGGTGATTTTCCGGAATTGGTAATTGCAATAGTTGCAGCACCGTGCTCGCGAGCAATTTTCAAAGCGTCAACAATATCGCATGATGAACCCGAATGAGATATTCCTATAGCAACATCATCTTTCCCTAAATGCGATGCGGCAATAACCTGCATGTGATTATCAGAATATGCAACTGCATCACATCCGGCACGAAGAAATTTATGACTTGCATCAAGGGCAACTGATGCAGAATTTCCAAGACCGAATATTGCGATATGGTTGCAGTTTGAAATTTTTTTTGCAGCATTCTCAAGTGCTGTTTTCTCAAGTGCTTTTTTTGTTCGTTCCAAGGTGCAGTAAATATCATTACAAACCTTTTCATACATAGTGTAGGGAGAATCATCTTTTGTAATATTAGTGCTTACAACTGATTTATTGGTTTCCTGAGCAAGAGAAATTTTTAGTTCCTGATAACCGGAAAAACCCAGTCGCTTTGCAAACCGTACGATAGTAGCTTCACTACATCCGCATTTTTCAGCCAGGTCAACAATGGAAAGTGGTAAAATTTCTCCCGGATTTTCAAGCAACCAGTTTGCAATTTGTTTTTCAGCTTTTCCCATGTCGTTATACATAACTTTAATATTTAAATATATAGTATTCATTTTATGTTATAAGCTCCTTTTGTGAGTGCAAATTTTTTTAATACATATATTATACTACAAAAAAAAATTTTTGTCAAATTTTAAAATTTTTTTCGAAAAGTATTGAAATTATTTTCATTATATGATATAATGTTATTAGATTTTTTAAATAAAATGAAAATTATTTTCAAGGAGTGAGTAAAAGTGCTTAACTATAAGGTAAAAATTGGTCTTGTTCCCGACGTTCGTAATTTAGGCGATTTTGCGACAAGAAAGGGAATATTTGAACCTGCCAAAGGAGTGGAAAGCAAAAATAAAGTGATTGATTTTCTCAAAAAAAATTTTGAAAATGATATTACCGAATTTTGTGATCTTGAATGGCTTAATGATTTGGGTGTTTTGTATTTGAATACTGACTGTGACAGGGTTTGCGAATATTTTAAAAGCGAAAAAGTCGATGCAATCTTTATAATTAATTGTAATTTCGGCAACGAAGAGGCTTGCGGCAGGGTTGCAAAGAATATGGGAGTTCCCGTTCTCCTATGGGGGCCCCAGGATATGGTATTTGAGCCTGACGGTACGCGATACACTGATGCTCAATGTGGTTTGTTTGCAATCAGCAAGCAACTCAGACGATATCATGTACCGTTTTCGTATATAGAGAATTCTCCGGTTGACAGCGATATATTCAGAACAGGTTTTGAAAAATTCTTATCGGTTGTAACTATGGTTAAGAATTTCAAAAATCTGACTGTTACTCAGGTTGGCACAAGATTAAACCCTTTTAAGAGCGTAATGTCAAACGAACTTGAAATTACTGAAAAATTCGGAATAAACCTAAATACGGTAAATATGGCACAGTTTACTGATAAATACAACAAAATTCTTGCATCAAAAAGTTCAGAGCTGGCAATAGACGTTGTCGATTTAAAGAAAAAGTATGACGTTGCCGATCTTAGTGATGATGATTTGAATAAATTGCTTGCATTTGTTTATACATATATTGAGTTTTTTAATGAAACAGAAGCTGATGCGCTAACTTCCGAATGCTGGTCTTCAATGCCTCTTGCTTTAGGTTCTAACCCATGTCTTGCAATGAGCATTTTATATGATATGGGATATATTGTGACTTGTGAATCGGATGTTCATGGTGCGATAACATCAGTACTTCTTATGTGTGCGTCAAGAGGTAAAAATCCACCGGCGTTCGGCGAATTTACGGTAAGACATCCCGAAAACAGAAATGCAGAGCTTCTATGGCATTGCGGACCGTTTCCATATTCTTTAAAGAACGAAAATTCAGAGGCAAAGCTGTTTAATACAAAACCGAGTTTTAAGGCCAAAGACGGAGATTACACCATTGCAAGATTTCAGGGTGATGCCGGAAACTATACACTGCTTGGCGGTGAGTTTAAGACGACAGATGGTCCTTATACTTTTGGTACCTACATGTGGGCAGAATTCAATGATTTATCGAAGATAGAGAAAAAACTTATAAACGGACCGTATATTCACCATATGTCAGAAGTTTACGGTAAGTATGTTGATGTTTTAGAGGAGTTCTGTAAATTTATTCCGGAACTTCATTTTGATCCGATAGAAGAATAGAGTAGAAAGGGAAAGAAAAATGAAAGATTTTTTGTTTGATATGATTGCATCTGAAATTGAAGATGCGGTAGGCAGAGAGAATTGTTCAACACGAACGATTGATAAAATTACGCATAGCGTCGATTATTTCTGGCTTTCAAGAATGTGGGCCGACAGAGGTTTGAGAATGCCTGAGGCAGATATTGTTGTTGCTCCCAAAGATGCAAAAGAAGTATCCGCTGTTTTAAAAATTGCGAATTACTACAAAATTCCCGTAACGACATGGGGTGCAGGCGGTGGTACACAGGGCGGTGCTATTCCGGTTTGCGGAGGTATTGTTCTTGATACCAAGAGAATGAATAAAATTTACGATGTAAATGAAAAGGGTATGTACATAGAATGCGGAACAGGCGCGATATATAAGCATATCGAGTGGGCGGCAAACGAAAAAGGCTATGCAACCATGCATTATCCATCATCTCTTACATGTTCAACTGTGGGCGGTTTCTTAGCACACAGAGGGATTGGTGTGTCATCCACAAAGTACGGAAAGATTGATGACATGGTGCTTCAGATGGAAGTTGTTCTTCCGAACGGAGACATTATTGAAACATCGCCTGCGCCAAAACATGCAGCAGGGCCTGATCTTAATCAGATATTTATAGGTTCTGAGGGTACGCTTGGAATAATGACAAAGGCTCAGATGAGAATTTTTGAACAGCCGGAATCAAGAAAATTCAGAGGGTTTTTATTCCAGAATATGACAGACGCATTCAATGCAGGTCGTGAATTGCTTCAAAAGTTCAAACCATCTGTTATGAGACTTTACGATGAAGCTGAAACTGCATCTTTAATAAAGAAAATTGTTGGTGTAGAAAAACCGGGTGCGTTTATGAATATTGCAATTGAAGGTGTTGCTGAAATCGTTGAGGTTGAAGAAAAGATCCTTCTTGAAACATTTGCAAAATACGGAGCTGAGGATTTAGGTTCGGAATATGGCGAAAAATGGTGGAAAGAAAAAATTACTTTCTTCTATCCGGGTCATATGATGGATCTTCCGCAGATGTTCGGAACGATGGATTCTATTGCTCCTTATGACAAGATAGAAAAGATATACTGGGCAATGAAAGAAGCCATTGAAACAAACTTCCCGATGGCTAAATTTATAGCACATTTCTCGCATTGGTATGAGTGGGGCTGCATGATTTACGACAGGTTTATAGTTGATGACGTACCACAGGATCCGCATGAAGCATTAAGACTTCATAATGCAATATGGAACTGTGGTGTAAGAACTGCACTCGCAAACGGAGGCGTTGTAAACGACCATCATGGTGTCGGCATAAAACTCGGCAGACTCATGAAAGAGCAGTATGGTCCTGCGATGCAGGTATTTGAGGGAATTAAGAAGCAGCTTGACCCGAACGGAATACTAAATCCGTACAAGCTCGGATTATAAGGAGGTAGGAAAAATGCAATTTTCACAGAAATCAAGAGAACATATAGATGCATGTCGTTTCTGCTGGATGTGTCATCATGTATGTCCTATCGGTAATGCGACAGGACAAGAGCGAAATACAGCGAGAGCAAGAGCTCTTGGCTTGTCATTAGTGGCAAGAGATGCAATTGAATATTCAGATGACATTATAAGTAATGTTTACGAATGTTCGCTTTGTGGCGGTTGTATGACGGATTGCGTAACCGGATGGGATCCTGTGATGTTTACAAAAGAAGCAAGGCTTGGTGCGGCACTTGATGGAAAACTTCCGAATTATGTAATGAGAATGATTATAAATCTTCAGGAAAAAGGGAATATTTACGGTGTTGTAAATGAGAGCAAAATTCCTGAATTTGATGATAGCGATACTTTACTTTTTATCGGTGAAGATACAAGAGCAAAGGGCTGTGCAAAAGAGGCGGTTGAGCTCTTAAAGAAAGCAGATGTGGATTTTACCATACTTGCTGATGAACCAAACAGTGGATATTCAATGGATTTCCTGATAGGTGCAGCTGCTGAAACAAAGGCTGTAATGGAAAAATGTGCCGAAAAGCTTGCAAAGTACAAAACCGTTATTTGCTATGACCCGGCAGACAGTAAGGTCATGAAGCGTGAGTACAAAGAATGGGGAATTGATTTGGTTCCGCAAGTGGTAACATTCACTGAATTTGTGGCAAGTCTCATAAAGGATAAAAAACTTCTGATAAAAAACAGCGGTCTTGCATTTACTCCGCAGGACAGCCCTTTACTTGCAAGAGACCTTGAAGAAACAGAGGTTGTAAGAGAAATTTTATCCGCCTGCGGTGTGGTCCGTGAAATGCTTCTCAACCGCAGTTATACAATGCTTGCAGGAAATCTTATAATGAATGAATATATGCCTGAGGTTATGAAAAAAGTTGCTGAAAACAGATGGATTAATGCAAAAAATGCAGGTGCGGAAATTTTGGTAACCGAGAGCCCGGCAGAATATATGTTATTATCAGAGACAAAACCTGAAGGGATTGAGCTCATGAAACTTGAGGAGGCAGTATTAAAATGCTTGTAAATCTTAAAGAAATAATTGATATGGCGGAAAAAGGTAATTTCGCCATTCCAGCGTTCAATGTGTATAATACGGAAACCGTTATGGGAGTTGTAAAGGCGGCTGAAGAGTTGAAAGCACCTGTTATAATTCAGGTTTATCCGAGGCTTTTAAACGAGGAAGTTGGATATTATCTTTGTCCTGCAGTAGTTGCTGCGGCAAGAAAAGCGACTGTTCCGATATGCTTCCATTTAGATCATGGTCCGACGGAGCTTGAAGTGCAAAAAGCACTTCGCTGGGGCGTTACCGGTATTATGTATGACGGTTCAGTTCATCCATTTGAAGAGAATGTTGACAACACTAAACATATTGTTGATATTTGCGGCTCAATCGATATTCCTGTTGAAGGAGAGCTTGGCCATGTCGGAAGCGTTAATGACGATGCTATGGACGAGTTTACAGATCCGGCAGAAGCTGCGGAATTTGTAAAGAGAACCGGTGTTGTATGTCTTGCGGTACTTATCGGAAACGCTCATGGCCATTATAAAAAGAAACCGGAACTTGATATTGAAAGAGTTAAAGCAATAAGGGAAGCAACGGGCGGAATACCGCTTGTACTTCATGGCGGTTCGGGAATTCCTGACGATCAGGTAAAGGCTGCAATCAATGCCGGCATCCGTAAAATGAATATCGGCACGGATGTTTGCTGTGCGTTTGCAGAAGGTACAATGGAAACTTTAAACGATCCGGACAGAAGTCTTGCGGTTGACCTGTTTATGAAACATCCGATTGAAACAGTCAAGAAACTCGCAATTGAAAAAATCAGATTAGTCGGCGCAGACGGAAAGGCTTAAAAATGGCAAAAATAGTTGGAATTGGAGCAAATGTTTGTGATACTTTAATTACTGTTCCGTTTTATCCTGATGAAGATACAAAACTGCGTGCTGATACGATAACTCAAAGTGGCGGTGGCCCTTGCGCAACAGGGCTTGTTGCCGCATCAAAGCTTGGTGAAAAATGTGCATATATCGGAACGCTTACAGATGACAGTGCCGGGAAGTTTTTAAAATCTGATCTTGAAAAGTATTCGGTTTCAACAGAATATGTCAACATAGAACCGGGATATACTTCATTTTCATCTTTTATTTGTCTGGCAAGTGATACGACATCAAGAACATGCGTGTTCCATAAGGGAGATATACCGGAGTGGAATCTCAGTTTGGAGCAGAAACAGGCTGTTGCTGATGCCGAAATTCTTATGATAGACGGAAATGAAATAAATGCAGCTTTGCAGGCTGTGAAAATAGCTAAAGACAGTAAAACAAAAGTTTTATATGATGCCGGAGGGTTGTATGACGGAGTTGAGGAGCTATTGCCTTATGCTGATATATTAATTCCGTCAGAAGAATTTTCACTGGGGTATACGGGTGCAGATAATGCATCCGGTGCTGCAAAAATTCTTTTTGAAAAGTATTCTCCTGAGGTGGTTGTTATAACTCAAGGAAAAAAAGGCGGAATTATTTATGACGGAAAAGAAATAAAGGATTATCCGGCGTTTTGTGTTGACGCAGTAGATTCAAACGGTTCAGGAGATGTTTTTCACGGAGCGTTTGCATTTGCCGTGGCATCAGGTTATGATTATTATAAAGCATGTATCTTTTCAAGTGCGGTATCAGCTTTGAAATGCACAAAAATAGGTGCAAGACTTGGAGTGCCGTCATTTGAAGAAACAATAAAATTTTTAAAGGAGCGTGAAAGAAATGAATTTTAAAAGAAGCTGGAATAGGAAATTCGGTAAATCAGAAATTTTTAAAAAGGAAAACAGTGTATGTCAGAAGGTTGAAATTGATATGTTAAGACTGGCTGACGGTGATACAAAGTTGTACAGAGAAGAAAACAAAGAATACGCACTTGTAATCTTAGGTGGAAAATGCACAGTCAAGGGCACAGATTTTGTGTTTGAAAATGCAGGAAAACGTGCAACTGTTTTTGACGGAGCGGCTACATGTATATATGTTCCGGCAAATAAGGAATTTACTGTAACGGGCGTGGGTGAAGTGTCAATTGTTGTATGTAAATCCCCTTCGACAAAGGATTTTACCCCTGCAATTGTAAATCCTGAGGCTGTTATAATAAAAAATTTAGGAAAACCCGGATGGGAGAGAGAGGCTCACTTTATATTGGATGAGAGAGTTAATTCAAATATGCTCTATATCGGTGAGGCGTTTGTAAAAGGCGGTCAGTGGGCAAGTTATCCGCCACATAAGCATGACGATGATAATATGCCGACCGAAGCTGAGACAGAAGAAATTTACTATTATGAATTTAAAGAACCACAAGGGTTTGGCATTCAGAAAGTTTATACAATGGAGGGGGATATTGATGAAACGTATACAGTCAAATCCGGTGATTTCGTTGAAATTCCGAGAGGCTATCATCCATTCCATGCAGCACCGGGATATGACAATTACTATCTATGGATAATGGCGGGTAAGGACAGAGGTTTTTATATGACGACGGAGGAATGTCACAAATGGCTGAACAATTAATTTTAAAATCAGATGATTTATACGTTACAATCAGTACTTTTGGTGCTGAAATTCAAAGCATAAGAGGAAAGAACGGAACGGAGTTTTTATGGTACGGTGATGAAAGAATATGGCCGGGAAGAGCCCCTATACTGTTTCCCATATGCGGTGGCTTAAAAGAGGATAAATATGTTTATGAAGGCAGGGAATACAATTTAGAAAAGCACGGTTTCGGCAGACTTGTTGAATATGAGATTGAAGAGGCATCTGAAAACAAAGCAGTATTTTTGTTGAAATCGAACGAAAATACCAAAGAATGCTATCCGTTTGACTTTGAGTTCCGAGCTGTATTTGAGCTTAGTGGCAATAAATTGGATGTTACATATAATATCAGAAATACCGGCAAAAACGAAATGTACTATTCAGTAGGCGCTCACGAGGGATATAATTGTCCTGAGGGCGTTGATGAATATGACGTAATATTTGATAAAGCAGAGACGCTCGATACTTATGTTCTTCATGGTAATTTTATAGGTGATGATACTGTGCGCGTTTTGGAAAATGACACAGTATTTCCGCTCAAGCGTGAATATTTTTCAGTTGATGCATTGGTGTTTAAAAATGTTAATTCAGATACTCTGACGCTTGTTCACAGGAATAGTACAAAGCGTGTGAAAGTGAGCTTTCCTGATCACCCATATCTGCTTTTCTGGACAAAGCCTACCGGCGAGTATATATGCATTGAGCCATGGTGCGGTATAGCTGATATAATAGGATCAGACTATGAGTTAAAGCATAAAGAGGGTATCATTAAACTTAGCGCCGGCGACGAACGTAATGCATTTCACAGCATGGAATTTTCTGAATAATCCATAATACAAAGGAGTTTTAAATATTATGAAAATTTACAGAGTTACTGATGATGAATTTAAAGCTTATGGAAGAATTCTTAAATTAGACACAACTGAAATTATATCAGCGGCTGAAAAGATACCTATGCCGGAAGAAGGTTCAAGGTATGAGGCAAGCACGCCTGCATTTGAAAGCCTTGATATTGCAAAGTTTATAAGTAATGAGTATTTTGGTCAGCTTCCGACACAAATCGGATATTGCTGGGGATATAACAGCAGGATGAATGCTTTTGAATGGCATACAAGCTCTGAAATTAATATTGCTGTTACAGATATTATTCTGATACTTGGAAAACTTTATGACTTAGAGCCCGGAGAAAGATACAATTCTGCAAATGCAAAGGCTTTTCTGGTAAAAGCCGGTGAGGCTATTGAGGTGTATGCAACTTCTATGCACTTTTGTCCGTGTATGACTGATGAAAACGGTTTCGGATGCATTGTTGCATTACCGGCCGGTACCAATACGGAGCTCGATAACACTCCCGTCGATAAGCTTCTTTTCAAAAAAAATAAGTGGATTATTGCTCACGAAGACAACAAAGCGCTTATTGATAGAGGCGTAAAAAGTGGATTATACGGAGAAAATTATGATTTATTAAATTGAAGGGCGGAAAAGCTATGAAGTATCTTTTAGGAATAGATTTTGGCGGCGGAGCGTCAAAATCTACTCTTTTGGGCGAGGACGGCGAAATATATGCTGATAATTCGGTGGAATACCCGACTTTCTATCCGAAACAGGGTTGGACCGAGCAAAATCCGACGGATTGGTTTGCAGCTACTGTAAAAAACATTTCTGCGTTAATTGAAAAAAGTAAAATTAATCCGTCAGATATTGAGGCAGTTGCACTTGATGCGGCAACGCACACTGCAGTTCTTGCGGATGAGAATTTCAACGTTCTGCATCCTGCGATTTACTGGACAGACACAAGAAGCATCGAGGAAGTAAAATATCTTAATGAAAACTATTTTGATTTTATAAAGGCAAATGTCCTGCATACTCCGGACACAATCTGGACGTTGCCGCAGCTTATGTGGCTAAAGAAAAACGAGCCTGAATTGTTTTCAAAAACAAAAAGAATTATGTTTGCAAAGGATTATGTAAGACATTGTCTTACCGGAGACTATGTTACTGATAATATTGAAGCTGAGGGCAGTATGCTGTTTGATTATAATAAACAATGCTGGTCTGATGAACTGTGTTCTTTGGCGGGTTTTGATATGAGAAATCTACCTGAAACGGTAAAACCGCATGATATAGCCGGATTTATCACATCAGAGGCTTCATACATTACAGGTCTTAAAGAAGGTACACCGGTGCTATGCGGCACGACTGATACTGTGATGGAGGTGTTCGCTTCCGGAGCTGTAACAAAAGGACAAATGACACTTAAACTTGCAACCGCAGGAAGAATTTGTATTATTACAGATAAGCCGTATCCCGATAAAAATCTCATAAATTATTCTCATGTTATTGACGGCTTGTGGTATCCGGGTACTGCAACCAAGTCCTGTGCCGCATCATACAGATGGTATCGTGATACATTCGGCGGTAATTATCGTGAGCTTGATGCCGCTGCAAAGGATATTGAACCCGGTGCTGATGGACTGACGTTCCATCCGTATCTTAACGGTGAGCTGACTCCGTATGCAGATCCGACTCTTTGTGCAAGCTTTACCGGCGTAAGAGCAGGTCATACAAAATCTCATTTTACAAGGGCGGTTTTAGAGGGCGTATCAATGTCTTTGCTTGATTGTAAAAAAACTATAGAGGAAATAGGCATACCGCACAATAATGAAGCTTTCGTTATAGGCGGTGGCGGTGAGAGCCCGCTCTGGCGTCAGATTACGGCAGATATAACAGGAATAAGTCTTATTCAGAATAAATACAGCGATTCTTCGTTCGGAAGCGCAATGCTTGCAGGTGTGAAATCCGGCGTATGGAGCAGCGCCGAGGTCGCTGTTAAAAAGTGCAACAAGACAATATCTGTTACAAAACCAAACGCCGTAAATACAGAAAAATATCAAAAGATATTCAGACGCTATAAAGATATTCAAAAGGCACTTGAAACAATATATCATACTGAGTATTAAAAAATGGAGAACAGTCGTATGAAAACAGTAGTTTGTGTTAAATATTTTGAAGGCGACATTAATCCGTTCGATGAATGCGCCCTTGAATGTGCACTGAGTGTAAGTGACGATGTTACAGTCGTGAGTATGGGGCCGTTATCGGTTTGCGAGCGTATCAGGGAACTGACAAGGCTCGGTGTAAAACGTGTTATTCTGCTTTCGGATCCGGCATTTGCAGGAGCTGACACTCTCGCAACTGCAAATGCATTGGCTACTTGTATAAAAACAATAAATCCGGATATAGTGTTTTGCGGCAGGCAGTCAATCGACGGCGATACAGCTCAGGTCGGGCCTGAATTATCTGTAATGCTTGGATATAATCTTATAACAAATACAATAAAATTCGGGACAGAATTTTGCGAGACACGAACAGGCACAGAAAGGGTTGTAATGCCTGTCGTTATGACAATTGAGCGCATAAATAAACTTCGGTTCCCATCTATATTGTCCAGACTTGGTGATGTTGAAATATGGGATGCTGATAAGCTCGGCGGAAAAAAATCACAGTACGGAACGACAGGTTCACCGACGAGGGTTTTAAAGACTTTTAAGAGTGAGCGCGGAAGCAGAAAATGCAAATTTATAGATAAATCAGATCTTAAAGCAGTTTTGTCTGAGCTTAAAAATAAGCAGGATAATAATATTGAAATTACAAAAAGTGAAACACCTCTGAAAGAAGTCTGGGCTGTTGGCACGGCTGTTGCTGAAAAGGCGAAGCAGATTGCATCAAAAGTCAATATAATATGCGAAACTGATATTTCAGCGATTGTTGAGATAATCAGAAAAGAAAAATCTGAAATTGTACTTTGGCCGGCAAATTTATGGGGCAGAAAATACGCACCTGTTGCTGCAGCAATGTTATGCACAGGGCTATGCGCAGACTGTACCGCTCTTGAAACAGACGGAACAGAGCTTTTTATGTATCGTCCGGCAAGAAGCGGAGATGTTTATGCTAAGATTATATCAACGTCATTTCCCAAAATGGCAACTGTTCGTATTTCAGAAAACAGTGAGGATTTTATAATAAGCGGCGGCAGAGGTGTACATGGAAAGTTTAATCAGCTTCGTGAATATGCAAAAAAACTTGGCGCGGAAGTTGCCGCCTCGCGTCCGATTGTGGATTCAAACGAAGCACTCTATGAAGAACAGGTTGGACTTACAGGAAAGAATGTAAGTCCGAAAATTTACATGGCAATCGGTATTTCCGGTGCTGTTCAGCATGTATGTGCTATTGAAAATGCCGAAACTGTTATAGCGATAAATCCTGATAAAGATGCTGAGATTTTCCGTTATGCTGATTATGGAATTATTTGCAGTTTTGAGGAGTTATTAGATGCTGATGTTAATTAATAAAGAGCTGCGGGAAATATCCTGCGGCTCTTTATTATATAAATTTTTGTTATAAATTTTGATATTGTTTAATCGAAAAGCATATAAAAATATCGAATACAGTATTGTAATTATTCTGTTGTTTTGTTATAATAATGTATAATAATACAGATTTGAATTTGCGGTAAATTATCAAATACCATATTAGAATTCAGCTAAGTCCGGGAGATAAAATTATGATAAAAATAAATAATACCATAAATAAAAAACAGGAAAATTTCTGGAATCATTGTCATTTTCATCCGACAGATGCGATTGAAGATGCGTGGGGAAAGAGAATACTCGACAAAATAGCGCAGGATAAGGCAATTAATACCGTAAGAATGTATGCTATGTTGGAAGACATTGTATATACAGACGAATCCGGTGAGCTTTGCTATGACTTCAGAATTAATGATTTACGACTTGATTATATGATCGAAAAAGGCTTTGATATTCTTTTATCATATAATTTTATGCCCGAATGTATTGCGAAAATCAAAACTGCAACGTCAAGTGTAAGCAAAAACAAAACACGTTATAAAGGAAAGCTTATAAATACTTCTGTTCCTGTTGATTATAAACTGTGGGAGGAAATATGCTATACATATACAAAGCATATAATTGAACGATACGGATTGGATGTAGTATCAAAATGGCACTGTCAATGTTTTAATGAGCCGGACATACCATGCTTTTTTATGTCATATTTACCCGACACTGATGAAAATATAAAAATTCGAGCTGCGGAATATTTTAAAATGTATACTGCGTTTGAAAAAGGTATAAGAAGAGCTTCTGATAAGTTGTGCATCGGCGGCCCTGCACTTGCAGGAAAACCTGCTTTTCTGGAAATGTTTTTGGAATATGTAAAGGAAAACTCTTTACAGCTTGATTTTATATCGTTGCATAATTACGGTGCTAATCCTGAAGATTTCACGAATAAGACGGCAACATTAACTGTTGGTAATAACGTAAGAATACAAAAGAAATACGAGGAAATAATAAAAAAACACGGTTTTTCCGATAAAGAAGTTATAGTTGATGAATGGGGCGCGGCTACTTGCGGCTATTTTAACCGCGAAGAAGCACCGGAATTAATCTTCAGAGAAACTGAGGTGTTTTCATCATATTTTGCAAGATTGATTCATGATTTTACCGCACAGAATTTCATGGTATCAAAAATGCTGATATGTTTATCCGGTCAGCATGAAATGGTAGAAGATTTTTCGGGGTTCCGTAATTTCTTCACCCTCAATTTCATAAAAAAACCGATTTACAACGCATACATTTTAGCATCAAAGCTCTGTAAAAACATTTTATCATGCGATAAGGATAACGATAATATTTTTGTTGTTCCGACAAAAAATGAAAACGGAGAATATTCAGTATTGCTTACATACTGCTCTGAGAATTTTGAAGAAAATCTTCCTGCGGTTTCGGAGGCAATTGAATTTTCTGAAGACATTATCGGAAAGAATGTGCAGATTTTCTGTATAGATAAAACTACCACAAATCCATATCGTTTATATCAGAAAAAGGGTATTACAGAACCTACCGATGACGATTTAATGGAACTTCGTGAAGAAGGCACACTTAAGCCGATATTTGACAGCGTATATGACGGTTCGCAAAATTTGACATTGAATTTTACAGCTAACTCTGTATTTTTAGTGACAGTAAAATAACAGATAAAAATTGCCGGAATACTCATGGTTTGTGAGTGTTCCGGCGTTTTTTACGGCATAGGGAATTGCGCGGAAAAGTTCGAAATTTTTCTTTTTATAAAAAAGATTTTACCGGAAATTCATTCAAAAATCGTGTGATTTTTTGATTTATTATCTTTACAAATGGAATAAAATCTGTTATAATGGACATAGGTTTTAGATTTTTTATCATTGAGGTGTATTATGGACTTTAATATTAATTGCAAAATAACCTGTGGTTTTTTTGACAGCGATGTTGCTTATCCGGGATTGCAGAAAACAAAAGAACGTGTTGTAAATCATTATGAATTGGAAATTTGCAACAACAGTAACGGAAAGACATTTATAGACGACACGGAATATGTATATTCGGAAAATGTTATGATTTGTGCCAAGCCCGGTCAGCATCGGTATAGTATTTTACCGTACAGGTGCATATTTATATCGGTTACTACGGAAGATAAGGCATTGAAAAAATATCTTGATGCAATTCCAAATATTATAAATTTTGAGGAAAATTACAGGTACAAGAATCTGTTTCGTGAACTCGCACTGTTATCAAGCTCTCCGCAACAGGGGAGTGAATTATATATATATGGCAGAGTTATGCAAATAATATCGGAGCTTGTAAAATACACGCAGTTTTCAGGAAACATATGTGCACATAATTCAGAAAATGATACTGTTACAGCAGATGCACTTGATTTTATAGAACAGAATTTCCGGGAAAATATAAGTCTTGATGATGTTGCCGGAGCTGTCAACTTAAGTCCGGTGTATTTTCATAATAAGTTTTTAAAGGCCACAGGAAAAACTTTACATAAATATATAATAGAGAGAAGAATAAAAGAAGCAAAAAAATATTTGTTAACAACAAATATGTCTCTTACAGATATTTCGTTTGAAAGCGGTTTTGCATCACAATCATATTTTAATTACGTTTTTAAGCGTGAGGTGGGAAGTACACCGTCTTTGTATAAAAAAAACATGATGAAAAAATATATGGAATAATAAAAATGACGACCAATTATTGTTGTGTCGTTATTTTTTTCGGGAATGAATACAAAATCAGTAAAAAATAGTTTATATAAAAAAATTTTGTTTATTTTAAAAAAAGCATTGACATTATAAAAAAAGTGTGCTATAATCATAGAGTTATGTTAAATCTATGTAAAATTTAAGTAAAAACAAAATAAATCAACTTGAATTTTTATATACTATAAATACGAACAGGAGTGAAGGCTATGGAGTTTATATATGCATATGATTTACATTATATAATCAGAATGCTTGCGTCCTGTTTTTGCGGAATTATTATAGGACTTGAGCGTAAAAACAGGGCAAAAGAGGCCGGAATACGAACACATTGTATCGTTTGTTGTGCGGCGGCACTTATGATGATTATTTCAAAATACGGTTTTTTCGACTTACTTGAAACAACAAATTTACCCGGCATGGACGTTAGATTAGACCCATCAAGAATGGCACAGGGAATTGTTTCAGGTGTTGGTTTTTTGGGCGCCGGAATGATATTTGTACATAAGCAGACCGTAACCGGACTTACTACGGCTGCCGGAATCTGGGCAACATCCGGAATAGGTATGGCGATAGGTGCCGGAATGTATTTTCTCGGTATTTCAGCTACGATTATAATTGTCCTTGCACAGGTGCTTCTTCATGTTAACGCAAAATGGCTGAAGTCGCCGAAAAACAAAAAGTTCATCATTTACAATGTGCCGGAAAAGTATTTTCAGGATCATGCAATTAACTTGATGAAGATTAACAAGATTTTAGTTGTAGACACAAACGTTATCTATAATTTCGAGAACGAAACGACGGATTTTGAATTTATTATCGAGCTTCCGCCGACTATCAACGAATCGGAGCTGTGTTCGTATTTTAAATACAACAGCGTCGTTAAAAGCAATTAATGGTATAAAGAGTAGCTTAAATTAAGGTTTAACTGCTCTTTTTTTGTATATTTTAAAGAAAAATTTAAAAAAGTATTGCAATATAATCAAAAATGGATTATAATATAAAGGACTATATACGATGGGAGATTATATCGATGAGCTTGGCGATTAAAGAAATAGAACTTGCTGCGAGCAGACTGGAAAATACTATACACAGAACAAAAGTTGAGTTATCTAAAACTTTTTCACAAATGTGCGGCGGTGAGGTATATCTTAAATACGAAAATCAACAGAAAACAGGATCATTTAAAATACGTGGTGCATCAAACAAAATTGCGGCGATGGTTGAAAGAGGAGAAATAACTTCAGCAGTTGCATCTTCTGCAGGTAATCATGCTCAGGGTGTTGCGTATGCTTCAAGAGTGCATAACATCCCGGCTACGATTGTAATGCCTAAGTCTTCTCCGATTGCTAAGGTTTTAGCTACTGAAGGATATGGTGCAAAGGTTATTTTACATGGTGATTGTTATGACGATGCATATAAAAAGGCAATAGAAATCCAGGAAAAAGAAGGTGCAAGCTTCCTTCATCCGTTTGATGATCCCGAGGTAATTGCGGGGCAGGGTACAATAGGAATTGAAATCCTGCACGATTTACCTACGGTTGATATTATAGTTGTACCTGCCGGTGGCGGAGGTCTCCTTGCCGGTGTGGCAGCGTGTGTGAAACAGATAAACCCGAGAGTTAAGATTATAGGAGTTCAGGCTGAAGGTGCAGACGCTATCTGCAGATCGTTTAAAGAAAAGAAATATATTGAAGCAACTTCAGTAAGTACCATAGCAGATGGTATTGCCGTAAAATCTCCCGGAAAACTGACAAATGAGCTTATAAGCGAATATGCAGATGATGTTGTTACAGTTTCTGATTCCGAAATTTCTTCTGCAATCTTGCTTTTACTTGAAAGGACAAAGCAGGTTGTTGAGCCTGCCGGTGCAACTCCTCTTGCGGCTGTTTTAAACGGTAAAATTGACGTTGAGGGTAAGAGAGTTGTATGTCTTCTTTCCGGTGGTAATATAGACGTGAGTTTTATAAGCAGAATAATTGAAATAGGTTTGATAGACCGTGACAGAAAGCTCAAATTCAGCGCAACATTGCTTGATACGCCGGGTAGTCTTGAAAAGCTTTCGGGAATACTTGCAAAAACCAATGCAAATATCGTAATGGTACAGTATGACAGATTGGATGCTGATTTAAAACCTAATGAAACGATAATCCGTGTTGCCTGCGACGTTGGCGGAAAAGAGCACGGGCTTAAGGTTTTAAAAACTCTGAAAGAAAACGGGTACAATGTTATAAAGGAATAAATATAATATGATAAATAAATCTTTAATTATGCTTATGCATGAAGCGGCTTCTATCCAGCGTTGGAATGATCATATTCGTCCATGGACCGGATTTACAGAGCTTGACAAACAAGCTCATAAAATGTTTTATGCATATGTTCTCGGCAAATGTGAAGAGGGCACAGACCGTATAAAGCTTATTGAAGGTGGTATTTTTGAGTTTTTTCATCGTATAATACTTACCGATATCAAACCGCCTGTATACTATAAGCTGATGAAGAAAAAAGGTCCGCATATCACCCGATGGGTTTTAGAACAGCTCAGGCCTGAATTTGAACCGTTAAACGGCGACTTTTTTGAGCGTATGGTTAAATACTATACCGATGAAAATTACGCCGGAAAAGAAAAAGAAATTTTACGTGCCGCTCATTATTATGCAACAAGCTGGGAATTTGACATAATTTATGAACACAACAAAAAAACTTTTGACATAGAAAAGGTTAAAAAGGAAATAGCGCAGGGGTTGGCATCATGTAATACTTTTCCCGGTTACAGATATTTCGCCTCAAGCCCGTATTTACAGGAATTTTTGTCACTTATCGGAAAACTAAGATATCAACAGCGTTGGTCTAAGGCTGCAAGAATACCTCAGACATATGTAATGGGACATATGCTTGTCGTTGCGATTATGTCGTATTTCTGTTCGCTTGAAGCCGGAGCTTGTGACGCACGTCGTATAAATAATTTTTTCGGAGGTCTGTTTCATGATCTGCCTGAAGTGCTTACACGTGATATAGTTTCACCGGTAAAGGCATCTGTTGAGGGTCTTAACGACATAATAAACGAAATCGAGGAAGAGCAGATGCAGGAGGAGATTTATCCTTTGTTGCCGCCTGAATGGGTATCGGAGCTTAAATATTATACAGTAAACGAGTTTTGCTCTAAGATAATCGAAAACGATCAGATAGTAGTTCTTACGAGCGATGAAATTAATGAAAACTTCAATAATGATGAATTTTGCGGAATTGACGGCGAAATAATCCGTGGCTGCGATCATTTGTCGGCTTTTTTGGAGGCATATTTATCTTTGAGCTACGGTGTTGGATGTGAACAGATTATAAGCGGTTATGAACATCTTTCAGATAAGTATAAATCGAAAGAAATAGCTGGCATTGATTTTTCAAAGCTTTTCGGCTATTTTGAGCTTTAAACCGTTATTTTAGAGGTATGATGGAAGAAACAAAAAAATTAACATACGAACAGGCAAAGGACAAGGCATTAAATATGCTTGCGTTCAGGTCGCATTCAGAAAAAGAGCTTTACAACAAACTTATAATTAAAGGTGCAGATGAAAATGATGCAACGGATATAATTGAGTTTTGTCGTAAATATAATCTTGTGTGTGACAGAACTTTTGCCATAAATAAAGCGAAGGATTTGCGTAATTTAAAAAAATACGGAAAGTATCGGATTAAAACAGAGTTGCAACAATCGGGAATATCTTCGGAGTATATAGAAGATGCGTTGTCTCAGATTGAAGACATCGACGCTCTTTCACAATCTCTTGTTGAAAAAAAGCTTCGCGGTGATTTTTCAAAGAAAAATATTGATAGAGCTATACGTTATTTTTTGAATAAAGGATATAGTTTTCATAGTATTAAAGAATGCATTGAAAGGATAACAGAAAATGAGATATAATATAGGCATAGTGTCGCTTGGATGTGCTAAAAACACCACTGATACCGAAATAATGCTTGGAATTTTATCTGATAAAGGTTATAAAATAGTCTCAGACCCGCAGTCTGCAGATATAATTATAGTGAATACATGCGGTTTTATTGAAAGCGCAAAGCAGGAATCCATTGATACTATACTTGAGATGGCTGAATATAAAAACGGCCGTTGCCGGATGCTTATAGTAACAGGCTGTCTTGCAGAGCGTTATAATAAAGAAGTTTTAGAACAGCTACCGGAGGTTGATGCTGTGTGCGGTGTGGGCGACTACCACCACATAGCCGAGGTGATAAAATCAGTAACAAACGGTGATCGTCCGCTTATGTATGGTCATGCTGATGATGAAATCCCGGAAAATCTTCCTCGTATAATCAGTACACCGTCTTATACGGCATATTTAAAAATAGCCGAAGGCTGTGACAATAATTGCACATATTGTGCAATACCGAAAATAAGAGGTCATTACAGAAGCCGTAAAATGGAAGATATAATTTCGGAAGCTGAAACGTTAGTGTCCGGCGGTGTGAAAGAGTTGATTGTAATCGCTCAGGATACGACTCGTTACGGAAAGGATATTTACGGCGAATATTGTCTGGATAAGCTCCTTGCAAAATTATCCGGAATTGCCGGTGTTGAGTGGATAAGAGTTCATTATTTTTACACCGAAGCAGTAACGGATGAGCTTTTGGAGCTGATGGCGGATAATAAGAAAATTTGTAATTATATAGATATGCCCATACAGCATATTAATGATGATATATTAAGACGCATGGCAAGGCGTACAAACAGACAGCAGATAGAGAATACAATAGACAAAATGCGTAGGCTGATGCCTGACTGTATAATCAGAACGTCAATAATAACGGGTTTTCCGGGTGAAACTGATGCTCAGTTTGATGAGCTGTATTCTTTCTTAGAGGAATATCGTTTAGAGCGTGTAGGAGTTTTTGCTTATTCAGCTGAAGAGGATACTGCTGCGGCTGAATTTGAAAATCAGATTGATGAGGATATAAAACTTAAACGTCTTGATAAACTAATGAAGCTTCAACAGAAAATCAGTTATGAAAAAAATAAAGAATATCTTAATTCAGAAATTGAGGTTTTGTGTGAGGGCTTTGACGAAGACAGTATGATGTATTTCGGAAGAAGCAGGGGCGACAGTATAGGTGTTGACCAGACAGTATATTTCGGAGCTGAATTTGATATAGCTCCCGGAGATTTTGTTTTAGTTAAAATACTTGATTGTAATGAGTATGAATTAATCGGACAAATGACAAAAGGAGTGTGGATACAAGATGAATACACCAAATAAATTAACGTTAATGAGAATGATACTTGTGCCGTTTTTTATGTTTTTTATGATGTTTGACAACACATTGTTTTATGCAATAGGCATCACAATTTTCATTATAGCATCAATAACGGACTGGATTGACGGTTACCTGGCACGTAAGAATAACCAGATAACAAGCTTTGGTAAGTTTATGGATCCGTTAGCTGATAAAATGCTTACTACGGCCGCTTTTCTTATTCTTATGTATTGGGATTTCATATCACCGTGGGTTCTTATGATAGTGCTTGCACGGGAATTTATGGTATCCGGTATAAGACTTGTTGCGGTTACAGAAGGAGAAGTCATAGCTGCAAGTATGTGGGGAAAAGCTAAAACTGTGTCGCAGATGTTAGCAATTATTATTTCGCTCCTGATTATTGCTTTACCGCTTCCGGAGTCTTTTGATGTGAATTCTTATATAATCATAAATATACTTGTATGGATATCGACCGTACTTACAATTATTTCAGGTGCGGATTACTTGTTTAAAAACAAACATTTTATAAAGGCGAAGTAAAGGATTTTAATATGAGAAAAATAACAAGTCTTGTGCGTCGTGCTGTGGAAGATTACGACATGATAAAAGACGGTGACAGGGTTGCGGTTGGAGTTTCGGGTGGTAAAGACAGCCTGGTTTTACTGAACGCTCTTGCTGATTTGTCACGCTATTATCCGAAAAAATTTACCGTTGTTGGCATTACACTTGATATGGGATACCGTGCAGACTATTCCGCAATAGCTGATATGTGTAAATCCATTAATGTTGAATACATCGTAAAAGAAACGAATATCAAGGAGGTTGTGTTTGATATTCGTCAGGAATCCAATCCGTGTTCGCTGTGTTCAAAGCTTCGGAGAGGTGCATTAAACGATGCCGCTCTGGAAAATGGGTGCAAAACAGTTGCTTTAGGACACCATAATGACGATGTGCTTGAAACCTTTATGCTGAGTCTTTTATATGAAGGACGTGTTAATTGTTTTGCGCCGGTTACATATCTTGACAGAACAGATATATATAAAATCCGGCCTATGATTTACGTCAGAGAACGTGACATAAGAGGTGTTGTCAACAGATGTAATATTCCGATAGTTAAAAATCCATGTCCGGCTGATGGTATTACAAACCGTCAGTATATGAAGGATTTAATTTTACAAATAGAAAAAGATACGCATCCCGGGCTGAAAAAACGCATGTTTACTGCGATACAAAACAGTGGTATAGACGGATGGAGTAAAACCGAAAGGAGTAAATTAATTAATAATGAAAGAGTTTAATGGTTACACTTATATTGATGGTGGTGTGTGTGCGGCAGAAGGCTTTATGGCAAACGGTCTTAACTGCGGATTTAATCCGGACAAGAATAAAAACGACCTGTGCATGATTTACAGCAAGGAAAAATGCACTGCTGCTGCTGTTTATACGCAAAATAAGGTAAAAGGTGCTCCGATTACGGTGACAAAGAGAAATCTTGAAAAAACCGGCAATACAGTATATGCGGTAATTGCAAATTCAAAAAATGCCAATACCTGCAATGCAGATGGTGAAGAAAAAGCGTACAGAATGTGCGAGCTTGCGGCAGGAGTGCTTGGGATTGCTCCTGAAGAAGTTATAGTTGCCTCTACCGGTGTTATAGGTCAGATTTTACCCATAGAACCTGTTGAAAAACACATTAAAGAATTAAAAGACGGTCTTGCTCCTGACGGAAACGGACGTGCGGCGAATGCAATTATGACTACCGACACATTTCCTAAAGAAGTTGCGGTAGAATTTGATATTGACGGAAAGAAATGCAGATTGGGTGGCATGGCAAAAGGTAGCGGTATGATACACCCCGACATGGCTACAACGCTCAATTTTATAACAACGGACGTTGCAATTTCATCTGAAATGCTTCAGAAAGCACTCTCTGAGGTTGTAAAGATAACATATAACTGCTTGAGTGTTGACGGTGACACATCTACAAATGACATGGTGTGCATTATGGCAAATGGCAGAGCCGGAAATGAAATCATTTCCGGGAAGGACAGTAATTTCCAAAAAGTGAAGCAGGCGTTATATATTGTTATGATGAATATGACAAGACTTCTTGCTAAAGATGGTGAAGGTGCAACAAAGCTTTTAGAGTGTGTATGTAAGGGAGCTCCTACGCTTGATACTGCTATTACTGTTGCAAAGAGCGTAATCCGGTCTTCGCTTTTTAAATGTGCAATGTTTGGTGAAGATGCAAACTGGGGACGTGTTTTATGCGCAGTCGGATATGCTGATGCGGAATTTGATATAACTAAAGTCGATGTTGATTTAAAATCGGTAAACGGCGTTATAGAGGTTTGCCGAAACGGAGCCGGAATTGAATTTTCTGAAGAAAAAGCGAAAAAAGTCTTATCGGCGGATGAAATAATAATAGATATTTCTCTTAATCAGGGTGAGGCTGAGGCAACAGCGTGGGGCTGTGATTTAACCTATGATTATGTTAAGATTAACGGAGATTACCGTTCTTAATGTATAAGCTGTTTTGAAAATTTATATAATATCATTAGATAATAAATATGGAGGTATAATATGCTAGCAAATGTAAGTAATAAATACGGAACGATAACAGTTTCACCAAGAGTTATTCTTGAAATTGCCGGGAATGTCGCATCGAATTGCTACGGAGTAGTCGGAATGGCTGCCCGGAATAAAAAGGATGGTATAGTCAGCCTTTTAAAGTCAGATAATATGAATAAGGGTATTGATATAAAATCTGCAGACGGTGGTATAACCATTGATATTCACATAATAGTTCAATATGGTATTAATATTGCAACTGTTTCTGAGGGCGTTGTAAGCCGTGTGAAGTACAGTGTTGAAAAAATGACAGGTATTAAAGTCAAAAGAATAACCGTTAAGGTAGAAGGAATAAGAGTTTCATAATGGGAGAAGGTGATTGTGATTAATACTATAAACGGAATAGAATTTGCACAACTGTTTATATCCGGTGCAAACCATTTGTATAATAATAAAAAATTAGTTGATGATTTGAATGTTTTTCCGGTTCCTGATGGCGATACCGGTACAAATATGAGCTTAACTGTAAGTGCGATGACTGATGAGTTGTTGAGTAAGCCCACAGAATCTGTTACTGAGGTGGCTGATTTGATGTCTTTTGCTACTTTAAGAGGCGCCCGTGGTAACTCGGGTGTCATATTATCACAGATTTTTCGTGGTATATCAAAGCAGCTGAAAGGAAAGGCACAAATTAATTCCAAAGAATTTGCTGCGGCTCTTGAAGCCGGTTCGGCATCTGCATATAAGGCTGTTATGAAACCAACCGAGGGTACTATATTAACAGTTGCCCGTGAAGCAGCTGAGGGTGCGGTTTTGGCGGCACATAACGAAGAAGATATTATTAATGTTCTTGAAGCTGCTTGCGAGTCGGGAAATAAAGCTCTTATAAAAACAACTTCAATGCTTCCGGCACTTAAAGAAGCCGACGTGGTTGATGCCGGCGGTCAGGGCTGGATGATGATTTTACTTGGTGCTCTTAAGTATATAAAAGACGGAGAAATTGTAAAAAGAGATGATAATTCAGTTCCCGGTGCCGAATTAAAAAAATCTGTGCCAAAACAAAACAAAGTAATTGATAAAGAGATTAAATTTCAGTATTGTACCGAATTTCTGATTCAAATATCAAATAAAACTGCTGATGTTGACAGCTTCAGACAAACTTTAACTCCGATGGGGGATAGTATGCTTGTTATTGATGACGATGATGTTATTAAGGTACATATCCATACAAACAACCCGGATAAGGCTTTGGGCGAGGCTTTAAAGATAGGCGAGCTGATAAATATTAAAATTGAAAACATGAAGCATCAGCATAACTCTATTATACAGGAATCAAAAATTACTGTAAAAGAAAAGCCTCAGAAGAAAGAACCTTTAAATAAATACGGATTTGTTGCGGTATGTGCAGGCAAAGGTTTAGCTGAAATTATGAAAGATATCGGGGTAACACGCATTATAGAAGGCGGACAGACAATGAATCCGAGCGCTGATGATATTTTAAAAGCCATTGTAAAATCAAAGGCGGAAAATGTTTTCGTGTTCCCGAATAACAAAAATATAATAATGGCGGCAAATCAGGCAAAAGAATTGTCGGATGTAAATGTTATTGTTATTCCTACAAAAAATGTACCCGAATGTATAAGCGCAATGATGGTATTTACTGAAGCAAATGATTTAAAAAGAAACGAAGAATCAATGCTTTCAGCTGTGTCACGTGTGTCAGTCGGTCAGGTTACGTTTGCTGTAAGAGATACTACAATAAAAGGTAAAACTATAAAAAAGGGCGATATACTCGGACTTTCCGGTAGTGAAATCAAATATGTCGGAAGAACTCCGGAAGCGGTATGTGCTCAGTTAGTTTGTGATATAAGCGATGATGACAGTGAGTTTATAACTGTATACTACGGAAAGGGAATAAAGCGTGAGCAGGCTGATGCACTTCAAAACAAGCTTGAAGAGTTGTTCCCGGATTGTGATATAGAAATCAGAAAAGGCGGACAGCCGCTGTATCATTATATAGTGGCGGTTGAATAGTAAAATGAACAGAGATATTCGTTGTTTAAAAGGTATCGGAGATACCAGGGCTGCTTTGCTTGAAAAAATGAATATTAAAACAATTGGTGATTTGCTTTACCTTTTTCCGCGATCGTATGAAGACAGAACCAAGGTGAAATTCATTGCTGAGTGTATTGCAGAGGAGACGGTATGCGTATGTGTAACCGTTTTTTCTGCTGTACGTGAAAACCGTATTAAAAAAAATCTCGTAATATACAGCATGAAAGTGATGGATGAAACCGGTTTTTTGAACATCGTGTGGTTTAATAACCGCTACATAAAAAATGCTTTTAAAAAAGGCGAAGAATACATAATGTACGGTAAAATAACCCGAGGTAGAATGGGCTTTGAAATGTCAAATCCCGTATACGAAAAAAGCGGAAGAGAACAGTATACCGGCAAGGTAATACCGATATATCCTTTAACAAACGGACTTACTCAGAAAAATATACAAGCCGCAATTTCACAGGCTCTTAAAAATATTGATAACGTTCCCGAATGTATACCCGATAAAATACGAAAGGCTTATCGGCTTGCGGAGATGAATTTTGCGATAGAAAACATTCATTTTCCAAAGGATTTTGAAAGCTATTCAATTGCACGGCGAAGATTTGTTTTTGAAGAGCTTTTTGTGCTTCAGATGGCTCTTTCATATAAAAAGGCGCAACGTGGCATAAGTCCCGGACCTGTTTTTAATATTTCTGAATACCGATCGGATTTCTTAAAAAGCATGCCGTTTGAGCTTACAAAATCGCAGTTAAACACTTTAGCGGACGTTGACGAGGATTTTTCGGCAGGAAAACAAATGAGTCGCCTTGTTCAGGGCGACGTAGGAAGCGGTAAGACGGTGATTGCTGCTTATGCGGCGTATATTGCGGCTATGAACGGATATCAGGCTGTAATTATGGCTCCTACCGAAATTTTAGCAGGACAACACTACGAAAGTCTTGCACCGATGTTTGAAAAGTTCGGAATTAAAACCGTATTGCTTACAGGAAGTCTAACACCAAAAAACAAGCGTGAGACAAAAACGCTTATTTCAGAAAATGAAGCAAAAATAATAATCGGAACAAATGCAGTCATGCAAAAAGATGTTACCTATTCAAATCTTGGACTTGTAGTTGTTGATGAACAGCATAGATTCGGGGTTGAACAACGGGCAAAGCTTACTTCTAAAGGCTCAAATCCACATCTTCTGGTAATGTCTGCAACACCTATACCGAGAACTCTCGCATTGATTTTATACGGTGATTTAAGTATTTCTGTTATAAACGAATTACCACCGGGAAGAAAACCGGTAAAAACATATGCAGTCGGCGAAAATATGCGTGAACGAATAGAACGATTTATAGAAAAGAACGTTTTAGAAGGCGGTCAGTGTTATGTAGTTTGTCCGCTTATAGAAGAAACCGAAAAGAGTGACTTAAACAACGCAGTAGAGCTTAAAACACATCTTAGCGGAGTTTTTCCTGAGTTTCGTGTAGGTCTTATGCATGGCAAGATGAAACCTGCTGAAAAGGACGAAGTAATGGCAAAGTTTGCTGACGGGAATATCGACATTCTCGTTTCAACCACCGTAGTTGAGGTTGGGGTTAATGTACCAAACAGCAATCTGATGATAATTGAAAACGCAGAACGTTTCGGGCTCAGTCAGCTTCATCAGCTACGCGGCCGTGTGGGAAGAGGCAAACGTCAGAGCCACTGTGTATTATTTGCTCACGGGACAAATGAAGTCACAAAAAAACGCATGGAAACTATGTGTATGTCTAATGATGGATTTTATATTTCTGAACAGGATCTGAAATTACGCGGTCCGGGTGATTTTTTCGGAACAAGACAGCATGGCTTGCCTGAAATGAAAATTGCCAATCTTTTCGAAGATTCAGATCTTTTGCGGATAGCTCAGAAATCTGTTTCGGAAATTTATAAATCTGATCCCAAATTAGAAAATTATCCTGTTTTAAAAGCCCGTATTGAAAACATATATAACGATGCAGGTGTTTTAAATTAGTTTTTTATCTTTTAGGAAATTGCGTGCTTTTGCAATTTTCTAAATTACAAAAAAGTCTACTTAATTGAAGTGAGCTGTGCGAACGACAATCACGATAGTGACTTTTTTATAAAGTTAAATTTCAAGGAGAGTGTGTATCAAATGAAGAAAATTGTAATTACCGGAATGGGAGCTGTTACGCCTGTTGGAATCGGTGTTGATAATTATTGGAAAAATCTTATAAACGGAGTAAGCGGTATTGATTTTATCAAAAATTTCGACACATCAGAGCTTCCTGTAAAGGTTGGTGCCGAAATTAAGGATTATAATCCGCTTGATTATTTATCGAAAAAGCAGGAAAAAGAACTTTCTTTATTTATGCAATATGCGTATATTGCAGCTAATGAGGCTTTTTCTCAAAGCGGTATCGGAAAAGGCGATGACAGAACAGCTATCGTCATGGGAACTGCTCTAAACGGAATGAGTACCATATGTGAAACACAACAGGAAATAGATTCCGGAAAAACTACAAAAGTAAGCCCGCGTTTTATACCGAAAGTGATGGGTAATATATGTGCAAGTATATTTGCAATCGAACACGAAATCAAAGGTCCGAGCATGACTGTAAATACTGCGTGCTCGTCGGGCGGTGATGCTTTTATACTTGGTTGTATGTTTTTAGAAAGCGGTCAGGCTGACTGTGCTGTTATAATGGGCGGTGAATCAATATTCTGTTCGCTTGCTATGTCCGGTCTTGCTCAATCAAAAGCCTTGTCCTTAGAAAGCGAAGATCCATCGAGAGCATGTACACCGTTTGATCTGAACAGAAACGGATTTGTAATGGGCGAGGGCGGAGGTGCCATGATTATTGAAACCGAAGAGCATGCGTTAGCACGAGGTGCAAAGATTATAGCGGAGGTTGCCGGATATGCCAATACTTCTGATGCGTATCATATAACGCATCCGCACCCTGATGGCGACGGAGCAGAAAGATGTATGAGAGCGGCACTTTTAAAGGCAGGAATGAAACCGGAAGAGGTCGGATATATAAATACTCACGGTACATCCACAAAGGTCGGAGACGCTATTGAGACGAGAGCGATAAAAAGAGTGTTTGGTGATAACATTTCAGTCAGCTCTACAAAGAGTGCTACCGGTCACTTAATGGGTGCCGGAGGTATTACGGAGCTTATTGCGTGCGTGAATGCAATTAACAGCGGAATTCTTCCGCCGACGCTCAATTATACCACGCCTGATCCCGAATGTGATTTAAACTGCATCCCGGGTAAGGCAATAGAGAAAAATATAAAAGCAGCAGCTTCTAACGCGTTTGGGTTTGGCGGACAGAACTCAACCCTTATAGTGAAGAAATACGAATAAATCAATTAAAAGGGGTTGTTTTGACAACCTCTTTAATTTAATATTAAAGGAGAAAAAACACATGGGAGAAATTGTAAGACTTCAAAAATATATTTCAATGTGCGGCGAGGCGTCAAGACGTGCGGCTGAGAAGCTTATTTCTGACGGAAAAGTCAGCGTTAATGATGAAATCATAACTGAACTTGGTACAAAGGTTGAAATCGGAGCTGATAAAGTGAAAATTAACGGAAAACTTTTAAAGCCTATAACAAAGAAATATTATATAATGCTTAACAAACCGGCGGGCTATGTAACAACCGCAAAGGATCAATTCGACCGCCCGACTGTAATGGATTTAATAAAAACAGAAATTCATACACGTGTATATCCGGTAGGCAGACTTGATTATGAAACCGAAGGACTTCTTATTATGACAAACGATGGTGAATTTTCCAACAAAATTATGCATCCGAGGTATAATAAGAATAAAACTTATATAGCTGTTTTAAAAAACGGTATAACAATAAGTGCACTCAATAAACTTCGCAGAGGAGTTATTATCGACGGATTTAAAACCAGTCCGGCTGAAGTGGAAATATTAGAAACGGTGCAGGGAAAAACTACGGTGCAAATTACGATACATGAAGGAAAAAACCGTCAGGTGAGGCGAATGTTTGAAGCAGTAGGAAGTAAAGTTCAGTATCTTCAGCGAACAGCCATAGGCGACATTGAACTCGGCAATCTTCCTTTAGGCAGATGGCGGTATCTTACAGCTCATGAAGTTGATAAACTTATAAGAATGTAAACGTTGTGAATTATAAACAAAAAAAGATGGATATACACATTAATTTTCGTTACTTAACATTTTGATTTGATATTGCAAAATCTGACAAATTAGAGTATAATATAAAGTGGGTTAAATTTTGATAACCCGTTACTTCAAATTTTATTTATTTAAGTAAAAATAGGTAGTATTCATTAAAATATTCACTGAATAAAAATTAATGAAAACTGCCTGTATGATTATATTTATGGAGGTTTCAGTATGGGAACAGTTGATAAGCTAACCGAGCTTCAATACCGCAGAAGTGTAATCGAAAAATGCGGTGGAGATGCTAAGGTACAAAAACAGCACGATGCGGGCAAACTGACAGCTCGTGAAAGAATCAGCGAACTATTTGATGAAGGCAGCTTCATTGAGCTTGACGCGTTTGTCACACACAGATGCACAGAGTTCGGAATGGACACAGTTGAAGCTCCTGCTGACGGAGTAGTTACCGGCTACGGTACGGTAGACGGAAGACTTGTATTCGCTTACTGCCAGGATTTCACCGTTATCGGAGGATCTTTGGGCGAGATGCAGGCAAAGAAAATCTGCAAGGTAATGGACATGGCTGCTAAAATGGGAGCTCCGATTATCGGAGTAAACGACTCCGGCGGTGCTCGTATTCAGGAAGGTGTTGCGGCTCTTTCGGGATATGGCGAGATATTTATGCGTAATGTAAGAAATTCGGGTGTAATTCCTCAGATTTCAGTTATTATGGGACCATGTGCAGGCGGTGCAGTATATTCACCGGCATTAACTGATTTTATATTTATGGTTGATAAAACATCTAAAATGTTTATAACAGGACCGCAGGTTGTTTCATCTGTTACCGGTGAAAACGTATCTGATGAAGAGCTTGGCGGTGCAGCTGTGCATTCTTCAAAGTCGGGAGTAGCTCATTTTACAGCGGCTGACGATAAAGAATGTATTGCGAAGATTAAGAGACTGCTCAGTTTCTTACCACAGAACAATCTCGAAGAAATCCCTTATGAAATTTCCGCTGATGATGCAAATCGCATTTCGCAGGAGCTTACAACGATTGTTCCTGATTCTGCAAATACCGCTTATGATGTAAAAGATGCTATCCATCAGATTGTTGATAATGGTGACTTCTTTGAAGTTCAGGAAGGATTTGCACAAAACATAGTTGTTGGTTTTGCAAGAATGAACGGAAGTACTATCGGTATAGTGGCTAATCAGCCGAAGGTTCGTGCCGGTGCGCTTGACAGAGACGCATCAGATAAAGGTGCTCGTTTTATCAGATTTTGTGACAGCTTTAATATTCCGGTCGTTACATTTACGGACGTTCCCGGCTATTTCCCGGGTGTTGATGAAGAACACGGCGGAATTATAAGACACGGTGCAAAGCTTTTATATGCGTATGCAGAAGCAACTGTACCGAAGATAAATGTGATTTTAAGAAAAGCATACGGTGGCGCTTACATAGCAATGAGTTCAAAGCATCTCGGTGCAGATATGGTATTTGCATGGCCTACTGCTGAGATTGCGGTTATGGGCCCCGAAGGTGCGGCAAACATTATATTCAAGAATGATATTGCAAACAGCAGTGACCCTATGACTACAAGACAAGAAAAGATTGCTGAATACAGGGACAAGTTTGCTTCTCCGTTTGAGGCGGCAAGACTTGGCTATGTGGATGACGTAATAGAACCTGATTCTACACGTCCACGGATTATATCAGCACTTGAAATGCTCGCATCAAAGCGTGAAACACTGCCTGCTAAAAAGCACGGAAATATCCCTGTTTAATATAAGGAGGCGAGTTTTATGACTTTAGGTGAAGCTTTAGTACAAGGTCTTCAGACTACTGTGCTTGGAATGCTGACTGTATTTGCCGTTCTTGTAATTCTTATGATTGCAATAGCAATAATGAAAAAGGTATTTTACAAGCCGGTTGTTACAAAACCTGTGACTGAACAACAGACAGCTCCCGCTTCTGCAGTGGTTGAGACTGCCGAAACAGATGATGAAGATGAAGAAGAGCTTATCGCTGTTTTAACAGCAGCAATAGCCGCATCTTTAAATACATCAACATATAATTTAAAAATCAAATCATTCAGAAGAACTGATAAAAGAACTCCTGCATGGAATGCAGCCGGAGTTAAAGATGTTATAAATTCAAGATTTTAGGAGGAAATATAGATGAGAAAGTTTAATATTACCGTAAACGGAAAATCATATGAGGTTGACGTTGAAGAAATTGGCGGAGTAAGCACTGCTGCTCCTGTAGCTGCTCCTGTTGTAAAAGCAGCTCCTGCAGCTCCTGCAGCTCCGGCGGCACCAAAAGCAGCTCCTGTTGCAGGCGCAACTCAGGTTACAGCACCGATGCCGGGAACAATTGTATCTGTAAAGGTTAATGCAGGTGATGCAGTAAAGAGTGGTGACGTTGTTGCAATTCTTGAGGCTATGAAAATGGAAAATGAAATTTTCGCCGGAGTCGACGGTACTGTTGCTGGCGTGAGCGTTTCTTCAGGCGATGCTGTAAGCACAGGCGATGTTATTGTATCAATTTCGTAATTCAAAACATGAATTTTTAAGAAAGTGGTGAAATAACAGTGTTACAAAGTATTATTAACTTTTTAGGCGAAACCGGAGTTGCTAAGATGGCTATGCAAATGCAGGAAGCGTTTTCAGCTGGTAACTATCTTCAGGCCGTTGGAACGCCGGTCATGCTTATTATAGCTTGTGTGCTTATATACCTTGCTATTGTGAAAAAATTTGAGCCGTTACTTCTTTTACCGATAGCTTTCGGTATGCTTCTTACAAATCTCCCGATGGAGTTTACACAGAAACTTATGCATACAGAATTTTTCGTTGATGACGGTACGGGTAAATTTTTAATTGATGGTCATCCTGATATTCAGAGAATAGTGTCGGAAGGCGGTTTGCTTGACCTTCTTTACCTTGGTGTTAAACTCGGTATTTATCCGCCGCTTATATTCCTCGGAATCGGTGTTATGACAGATTTCGGACCTTTGATATCTAATCCTAAGAGTCTTCTTCTGGGCGCAGCAGCTCAGTTAGGAGTATTCATAGCATTTACTCTTGCTTTGGTTTTAGGTGCTTTAGGTCTCGGATTTGACGTTAAGGATGCGGCGTCTATCGGAATTATCGGTGGTGCTGACGGACCTACTGCTATTTATGTTACAAAAACATTGGCTCCGGCTCTTCTTCCGGCAATAGCTGTTGCTGCATATTCATATATGGCGCTGATACCATTGATTCAACCGCCGATTATGAAGCTTTTAACGAAGGCTGAAGACAGAAAAATCGTTATGGAACAGTTAAGACCTGTATCAAAAACCGAGAAAATCCTTTTCCCGATTATTGTTACGATAGTTATTGCATTTATAGTTCCTGATGCTGTTACGTTAGTCGGAATGCTTATGCTTGGTAATCTTGCTAAAGAAAGCGGAGTTTGCGACAGAATTTCAAATACAATGCAAAATGAACTCATGAATATTGTTACAATATTCCTTGGCGTTACGGTTGGTGCTACTGCAACAGCTGAAACCTTCTTAAATCTTCAGACTCTTGGAATTGTTGCACTCGGTCTTATGGCATTTTCGTTCTCAACGGCGGGAGGACTTATTTTCGGAAATGTGCTGTGCAGAGTTTCAGGCGGCAAGGTTAATCCGCTTATCGGTTCAGCAGGTGTTTCTGCCGTGCCTATGGCTGCACGTGTTTCTCAGATGGTCGGACAAAAGGAAAATCCATCAAACTTCCTTTTGATGCATGCTATGGGACCAAACGTTGCCGGTGTTATCGGTTCATCTGTTGCGGCAGGTGTGTTCCTTGCAATGTTCGGTTAATATTTTGAATTTACATAGTTTTTATTATCAGGATAATAGAATAGGAGTGAAATAAATGGCTAAGCCGGTAAAAATTACTGAAACTATTTTACGTGATGCGCATCAGTCTCTGATTGCAACACGTATGACAACAGAACAAATACTTCCTATCGTTGAAAAGCTTGACGATATAGGATATAACTCCCTTGAAGCATGGGGAGGCGCCACATTCGACGCCTGCCTCCGTTTCTTAAATGAAGATCCGTGGGAAAGATTAAGAAAGATTAAAGATAAAGCTAAGAAAACACCTTTGCAGATGCTGTTCAGAGGTCAGAACATTCTTGGTTACAGACATTATGCTGATGACGTTGTTGAATATTTTGTTCAGAAGTCTATCGCTAACGGTATTGATATTCTCAGAATTTTCGATGCTTTAAACGATGTCAGAAATCTTGAATGCGCAATTAAAGCATGTCAGAAGGAAAAAGGTCATGTACAAGCTACGGTTTGTTACACAATCAGCCCTGTACATAATACAGAAAGCTTTGTGAAAATGGCTAAACAGCTTGAAGATATGGGTGCTGATTCTATTTGTATAAAGGATATGGCCGGATTGCTTCTTCCTTATACTGCTTACGACCTTGTTAAAGCTATGAAAGAAACTGTGTCTATTCCGATACAGCTTCATACTCACTATACAAGCGGTGTTGCCGCAATGACATATCTTAAGGCTATTGAAGCCGGTGTGGATATTGTTGACTGTGCTGTGTCACCGTTGGCACTCGGCACAAGCCAGCCACCTACCGAGCCGTTAGTTGCAGCTCTTCAGGGTACTGAGTATGATACAGGAATAGATCTTACAAAGCTTACAGAAATTACCGAGTATTTCAAACCGCTGAGAGAAGAATTTATTTCAAGCGGATTGTTAAATCCGAAGGTAATGGGCGTTGATGTTAATACACTTCAATATCAGGTGCCGGGCGGTATGCTTTCAAATCTTGTTTCTCAGCTTAAGCAACAGGGACGTGAGGATGCATTTGATGAAGTTTTAAAAGAAGTTCCACGTGTTCGTGCTGATCTCGGATATCCGCCGCTTGTTACACCGTCAAGTCAGATTGTGGGTACACAGGCTGTTTTAAATGTATTAATGGGTGAGAGATATAAAATGATATCAAAAGAAACTAAGGGTATAGTACGTGGCGAATATGGTAAGTGTCCTGTTGAAATAGATCCGGAGCTTGTAAAGAAAATCATCGGCGACGAAAAACGAATCACTTGTCGTCCTGCTGATATGATTGATAATGAGCTTGATAAGTTAAGAGAAGAATGTGCTGAATGGATTGAACAGGATGAAGACGTATTAAGCTATGCTTTATTCGATCAGGTTGCTGTAAAGTTCTTTGAATACAGAAGAGCTCAGAAATATAAAATTGACGGCTCTTTAGTTGATATGGATAACAAAGTACACCCCGTTTGATAATCAATTTAAGACCTGCAGCAATAATATTGTTGTAGGTCTTTGTCAAACATGAATTAAAGAAAGGATTTGAGTTTTGATGTTCGGTTTTATAGGTTGCGGTAATATGGCAAAAGCGATAATCGGCGGAATAATTAATTCCGGAATTGTATCAAGCGATGAAATTATTGTTTCTGATCCTGTTTCTGATAATATTGATTTATTAAATAAATCATATAATATCCGAGGATATTCAGATAATTTTCAAGTTGCTTCAAGAGCTGATATTTTGTTTTTATGCGTTAAACCAAATATTTTGTTTGATGTATTGCACCAAATCAATGATTGCTTAAAGCCCGATGCTGTTATTATATCTATTGCGGCCGGCAAAAAAATAGAAGATATAGAAAATTGTCTTCAGGAAAAGCACTGTGTCGTAAGAATAATGCCGAACACTCCGGCATTGGTCGGAGAAGGTATGTCTGCTATTGCTCTTAATTCGGCAATCTCTTCGCCTGAGCATTCGGATAAGGTGTCACTTATAAAACAGGTATTTGACAGCTTCGGAAGAAGTGAAATTGTTTCGGAGTCGCTTTTAGATTCTGTAACAGCCGTAAGCGGCTCATCACCGGCTTATGTTTTTATGTTTATAGAGGCTATGGCAGACGCTGCTGTAAAAGCCGGTATGACGCGTGATAAAGCGTATATCTTTGCAGCACAGGCTGTTCTCGGCAGTTCAAAAATGGTATTAAAGACCGGAAAGCATCCCGGAGAATTAAAGGATATGGTATGCTCGCCATCCGGTACAACAATCGAAGCCGTTGAAGTTCTGGAAAAAGGCGGTTTCAGAGGTTTGGTTATGCAGGCTATGGACGCTTGCGTGAAAAAATCAAAGAATATTTAATTAGCTTTTGAAATAAAATTATTTTGATTTCAGTTAACAAAGAGGTGTAATTTTATGGGATATAAAATTGTAAATAAAAAAATCCTCAATCCGCAGATTTTTTTAATGGATGTTGAGGCGCCGTTGGTTGCTCGCAGGGCAGAACCCGGTCAATTTATAATTCTCAGAATAGATGAGTATGGGGAGCGTGTACCTTTTACCGTAGCAAATTTTGATCGTGAAAAAGGTATTATAACCATAATAGTTCAGATTGTCGGTAAAACAACTAAGGATTTGTCTGCTCTTGAGGCCGGTGATGAATTACTGGATTTTGCCGGTCCGCTCGGACAGCCCACTCCGCTTGACGGAAAGAAAAAGGTTGCTGTTATCGGTGGCGGTCTCGGTACTGCCATAGCATATCCTCAGGCTAAAAAGCTTAAGGAGCTTGGTGCTGTGGTTCATGCAATCACAGGCTTCAGGGATAAGAGCATGATAATACTTGAAGATGAAATGCATGAAGTATCTGATGAGCTTATAATTACAACTGATGATGGTTCTAACGGAACAAAGGGATTTGTTACAGACAGACTTAAAGAACTACTTGAAGCCGGCAACAGTTATGATGAAGTTATTGCAATCGGACCTTTAGTAATGATGCGTGCGGTTTGTAATTTAACAAAAGAATATAATATTCCTACAACCGTAAGCATGAATCCCGTAATGATAGACGGAACCGGTATGTGTGGCGGATGTCGTATAATTGTAGGTGGAGAGACTAAGTTTGCATGCGTTGACGGACCGGATTTTGACGGTCATAAAATAGATTGGGATTCAGCTTTAAACAGGCAACAAATGTTTAAAGAAAAAGAAAATGAGTCGTGCAAAAACGGTCATTGCAGAATAGGAAGGAGCAACAGCTGTGCCTAATATGGATTTAAAGAAAACGCCCATGCCGGAACAATGCCCAAATGAGCGAAATAAAAACTTTCTTGAGGTATCAACCGGGTATACGGAAGAAATGGCAATTAATGAAGCTAAAAGATGTCTCAATTGTAAAAACCGTCCTTGCATGCAGGGATGCCCTGTGAGCGTAAAAATTCCTGAGTTTATAGAGTATGTAGCCCGTGGAAAATTTGAAGATGCATATCAAAAAATTAAGGAAACCAATGCACTTCCTGCAATCTGCGGACGTGTATGCCCACAGGAAAGACAATGCGAATCTAAGTGTGTGAGAGGTATAAAAGGCGAGAGTGTTGCAATAGGCAGATTAGAGAGATTTGTTGCCGATTATCATATGAAAAACATGCAGGATAACATTCTAAAGCCTGTTTCTAACGGTAAGAAAATAGCTGTTGTAGGCTCAGGACCTTCAGGACTTACTGTTGCCGGTGATTTAGCTAAAAAAGGCTATGATGTTACCATTTATGAAGCTTTTCATACAGCAGGCGGAGTTCTTATGTATGGTATACCGGAATTCAGACTTCCTAAAGATATTGTGCAAAAAGAGATTTCAGCATTAAAGGATTTGGGAGTTAAGATATGCACTAATGTTATAATAGGTAAAACAATTCTTGTTGATGAGCTTTTTGAAGAGTTTGGTTATGATGCAGTTTATATCGGATCGGGTGCAGGACTTCCGTCGTTCATGGGAATAGAGGGTGAAAACCTGAACGGTGTATATTCCGCTAACGAATTTCTTACAAGAATAAACCTCATGAAAGGCTATAAATTCCCGGAATATGATACACCTGTGTATGTTGGTAAAAATGTAGCTGTACTTGGCGGCGGAAATGTTGCGATGGATGCTGCAAGAAGTGCAAAGCGCCTTGGGGCAGAAAATGTTTATATTGTTTATCGACGCGGAAAAGAGGAATTACCGGCAAGAGCCGAAGAGGTACATCATGCTGAGGAAGAAGGTATTATTTTTAAACTTCTTGCCGCTCCGACAAAGTTTATCGGAAACGATAAAGGTTGGCTAACAGGCATGGAGGTTATAGACATGAAGCTCGGTGAACCTGATGCAAGCGGACGCAGACGACCTGTTATAATAGAAGGATCTGAACACATATTAGATGTTGATACCGCTGTTGTTGCCATAGGTCAGACTCCTAATCCGCTTATAAAACAAACCACGAAAGGACTTGATACAAACAGTCGTGGTTGTATTATCGCTGATGCCGAAACCGGTAAAACATCAAAAAATCGTGTATATGCAGGCGGAGATGTTGTTACAGGTGCCGCAACGGTAATTCTTGCAATGGGTGCCGGAAAGGCAGCTGCGAAGGCTATTGATGAAGATCTAAGTAAATAATAAAATCCAAAGCTGCCGTTTTGGCAGCTTTTTCAGTTAAGTTAATATATTAAGATTTCTAAAAAAATAGATAAGATTATAGTAGTTTTTTTGAGGATTTTATGATAATATTTTAATATAAGACTAAATTAAGGAGATTTTGAAAATGAAAGTTACAGATGTAAAAACCTTCGCTGTTGACTGCTTTCGTACAAACTGGGTGTTTGTGAAAGTGTACACAGATGAAGGAATAGACGGTGTAGGCGAAGCAACTCTTGAATACAAAGAAAAAGCCCTTATAGGTGCTGTTGAGCATATCAAAGAGTATTTGGTAGGCAAAGACCCAAGAAATATCGAGAAGCATTTTCATGACATATACAGAGACGCCTACTGGAGAGGCGGAGCTGTGCTTATGAGTGCTCTGTCTGCTGTTGAAATGGCGCTTTGGGATATTCTCGGAAAGAGCCTCAATGTGCCTGTATATCAGCTGATGGGCGGAAAAGTTCATGATTCTGTCCGTATATATGTAAACGGTTGGTTTGCAGGTGCAAAGACACCGCAGGAATTTGGCGAAAAGGCTAAAATTGCTGTTGAACGTGGTATAACCGCAATGAAGTGGGATCCGTTCGGAAAGAGCTATATGGATATTTCAAACAAAGATTTAAATACTGCTTTAGAATGTGTTGCACAAGTCAGAAGTGCAGTAGGCAACGACGTTGACTTGTTAATCGAAGGCCACGGAAGATTTAACATTGCCACAGGTATAAAGATAGCTAAGGAGCTTGAGCAGTTTAAACCAATGTTCTTCGAAGAGCCGACTCCGCCGGATAATCTTGATGCCTTAAAGGCTGTTCGTGACAAGTCGCCGGTAGCGATTTCGGCAGGTGAGAGACTATATACGAGATGGGATTATAAACGTATGTTTGATTTGGGGGCTGCTGATTATATTCAGCCTGATATTTCTCATGCCGGTGGTATTATGGAGCTTAAGAAAATTGCGGCAGAAGCAGAAAGCCGATACATACCGTTTGCGCCGCATAACCCGAGCGGACCGGTGGCAAACGCCGCTACATTGCAGCTTGCCGCAAGCTGTCCTAACTTCTGTATTCTTGAAATCATGTATTCTGATGTTGAATACAGAAAGGATATTACAAACGAAGATTTAAGCTATAAAGACGGATTTATGCAAATACCGGATAAGCCGGGGCTCGGAATTGAGCTTAATGAAGAAGAATGTGCAAAACATCCGTACAGTGTTCATACATTAAGACATTACACAGGTGCACTGACAGATATAAGACCACCTAAAACCGCATTTTATTTCTAAAAAATGAGATATAATAATTTAATAAAGGAGATGTATGATAATGAAAAAATATGAAATCAGTGGACATGAGCCAAGTTTATTGCCTGATAATGGTGAATGGGAGCTTGTATGGAGCGATGAGTTTGACGGAACAGAGCTTGACAGGACAAAATGGGATTACCGTTTGCATATGATGGGAAAAAGGCATGTTACATGGGATGATGAGGGAGTTCACCTTGACGGACATTCCAATGCTGTTTTCTCAATCTATGAAAAAAACGGCGAAATCTGTTCATCACAGATTCAGACGGGATACAATTTTATGGATGCACCGCATACAGATGAAGCGCTTTTCGGCGCTGTTGACACAAATGACGGTAATGGATTGGTATGGCCGATCGGAAAACTGAAAGAACAAAAGTTTTTGCATAAATACGGATATTATGAATGCAGATGTAAGCTTCAGAAAAAGCCGGGATGGTGGTCTGCTTTCTGGTTACAGTCACCTATAATAGGCTCAAGTCTTGATACAGAAATTTCAGGAATTGAAAATGATATTATGGAAAGCTTTAAGCCCGGCAAAATTATCGAGCATTGTAACCATTACCATGGATATGGAGTAGATCACAAAATGGCAAGTGCCGGTGAAGGTATGGATATATCATTGGATGAATACCATGTTTTCGGTATGCTGTGGGATGAAAACGGATACACATTTTATGTTGACGGAGTCGAAGACGGACATATAGATTCACCTGTATCAAAAACACCTCAGTTTATACTGCTTTCAACCGAGGTTAACGGATACCGAACAAATGAAAAAACTGCTACAAATGAGGCACGCTCTGCTGTTGGAGATACTTTCGTTGTAGATTATGTACGGGTATTTGATCTAAAAAAATAGTCTTAGGAGGAAAAATAAATGAGAAAAACTGCTTTAATTACCGGAGCTTGTATAAATACAGGCGTCGCAATAGTTGAAAAGTTTGCGAGTGAAGGATATAACGTGGTATTTACCGGAAGAAACGCTGAGAAAGTACACGCTGTTGAAAAACAATACAAGGAAAAATTTCCTGATATTGATTTTATCGGTTATCACATTGATTCTTTAAAAAACAGCACTACTGTGGATGAAGAATCCGTAATAAAGATGTTTGAATTTCTTGATGAGCAGGGAGTTTTTGTGGAGACTCTTGTATTAAATGCCGCTGATCAGGGGCTTGGTATTGAAGTTTTTGAAAATCCTTTAACTGATTTTATGCGTGTTATAAATACAAATATGGTATGGAATTATTGTTTGTCCGAACATGCGGCAAGACGTATGAAAGAAAACGGTGGCGGTAATATTGTTTTTGTAAATTCCAACACTGCATATCGTGCTATTCCGGACAGAATTGCATATTCTGCTTCAAAAAGCGGACAGTTAGGTATGATGCGTGCTATGGCGCTTGATTTGGGAAAATATAATATTCGTGTAAACGCTGTATTGCCGGGAATGATACGAACTGACAGATGGGAGAAGAATCCTGATTTTTACAAAGATGTACCGTCGAGGTTTACGCCGATTGGTGACGTGGCTGTGGGTGAAGACGTTGCAGATGCTGTATGGTATTTTGCTGCAAATGCACGAAATACTACTGGAGCCGAGCTTGTAGTTGATGGTGGAAATACAATTCAGTTATATCCAATTATAAAACAAAACTAATTATATTACAATATTAATAAAAGCTTCCGGTTACGGGAGCTTTTATTAATATAAAATCTTCATATAATAGGCATTTATCCAAAATTCAGAGAATAATTTTTGTAATTTCACGCACAATATATTAAAAAGATTGGAGTGTGAAATTATGTTCAGAGGTAAAATTGTAATTGTAGGCGCCGGACTTGTCGGCTCTACAACCGCATACACTATAATGCTTGGCGGACTGTTTAACGATATAGCAGTAATTGATATCAATCGTCAGAAGGCTGAAGGTGATGCGATGGATATGAATCATGGTGTTTCTTTTGTAAAACCTGTAAATGTTATATCAGGAGATTATTCTGTATGCAGGGATGCAGATATAATTGTCATAACTGCCGGAGTAAATCAAAAACCCGGAGAAACGCGTATTGATTTGTTAAAAAAGAATACGGCCGTTATTCGTGATATACTTGACAATATCGCACGCTATGCGCCTTCAGATGTTATTTTAATTACTGTAACAAATCCTGTTGATATTTTAACATATGTCACTTACAAGATGTCAGCATTGCCGAAGAATCAGGTTTTGGGTTCGGGAACTGTGCTTGACACATCGAGGCTTAAATATATGCTGAGCAGAAAAACGGGCGTCGATGCACGTAACTGTCATACGTATATAATAGGAGAACATGGCGACAGCGAAGTAGCTGCATGGAGTGTTACAAACATAGCCGGAATGACTATGGATGAATACTGCAAATCCACCGGCTCATGCAATGTTGGTGAACTTGATATTATGTACAATGAAGTTCGTAATGCCGCTTATGAAATTATCAAGAAAAAAGGTGCAACTTATTATGCTATTGCATTAGCTGTTTCTAAAATTGTGAGCTGTATAGCCGGTGAAGAAAACTCTGTGTTGACGGTATCCAGTGTTTTTGATGGGGAATATGGCATAAAAGATGTTTGTCTGAGTGTTCCGACACTTGTCAGCGGACACGGAGTAGAGAAAATCTTTGAAGTTTCTTTCTCAGAGGAAGAGTTAAGCGGTCTGCGCCATTCAGCTGATGTTATGCGTACTGCTTTAAATCAGGTATTGGATTAAAATACAGGTAATTCCGGGGGTGTTGCGACAGCAACAGCCCCTTTATGTTTTAAACTCAGTTATTGCTTCGGCTATTGCCCATGAAATTTTTGTTTGATATTCAGGACTACTGAGCTTTTCTTCTTCTTCAGGATTTGATATAAAGCCACATTCTATAAGTATAGCGCTTATCGGTGGATTTTTCATAAGAAACAGACTTTCATTCGCAGTTTTAACACTATGTGTTTCCGCTCCGGTAATTTCTGAAATACGTTGCTGAAGTTCTGATGCTAACGGTTCAGCCTCGGGATGATTTTTTGAGTAAAAAACATTAAGACCGTTTGCTTTTTTATCAGAAAAAGAGTTCATATGTATACTTACAAACAAATCAGCATTGGATTTTTCAATTATAGCTTTTCTTGTATTCATATCGCTTCTTTTCTTTTCACGTATAGTGTTGTCATCGCTGTTATACAATGAGTGATCTCCCATTCTTGTCAGTATGACATTTACGTCTTTTGCTTCAAGAATTTCTTTGGTTTTTAATACAATAGCAAGATTTATATCCTTCTCCTGCGTGCCGTTTACACCGACAGCACCTCCGTCAGGTGAGCCATGCCCGGCATCTAATATAACGGTATAATTTTTACTGTTATTAAACACCTTTATACTGCCGAATATACCGAATGTGGCAGCTATCGTAAACAATACAGCCACAGACACAACCATCATCAATTTTCCTTTTATAACAATAAACAAATAAATCACCCTGCACTTTCGATAAATATATATGCGGACTTTGCGATTTTATAACTAAAAAATGCTTATTTTAAAAATCTTTGTAACCTTGCGGGCACTTCTGAAACTGTTGTTATATGCAAATAAAACAAATTTATTGTATATCATAATTTTTTTCGGAAAAAGGCTGTACAAATGTTTGAAAATGTGATATAATGAAAGGTAAGTGTTTATGTTATACGGAAAAGGAGGAGAATTAAAATGAACAACGCAGAACGAAATGTTCCGGCGGTCGTTATTCGTCGCCTTCCGAGATATTACAGATATTTGGGTGATTTATTAAAACAGGACATCCGAAGAATTTCTTCTGGTGCGTTAAGTAAGAAGATGTCTGTTACAGCATCGCAAATACGACAGGATTTCAATTATTTCGGCGGTTTCGGTCAACAGGGCTATGGATATAATGTAGAGTACTTATATAATGAAATAGGAGACATACTCGGGTTAAATGACGGTGACACTACTATAATTGTAGGCGTTGGTAATTTAGGTACAGCACTTGCAAATCATGATACTTTTGAAAAAAGAGGATTTCGCCTTGTAGGCTTATTTGATAACAATCCGAATGTTATCGGCACAATTGTAAATAATAAAACTGTATTATCAATTGATATGTTGGAAGATTTTTTGAAAGATAACAGGGTAGATATTGCAATTCTTACTGTACCGAAGGCTGAAACTGAAAATATTTCTCAAATTCTTATTAACAACGGAGTTAAAGGGCTTTTGAATTTTGCATACATTGAATTAAGTGAATCGGACAACATTGCTATTGAGAATGTCCATCTTTCTGATTCATTAATGATGCTTTCATATAAAATCAAGCAGAAAGGCATAGGGGAATAGTCATGCAGGTTATTGCGTTTGTAGGTCCGAGCGGTACGGGAAAAAGTCATCGTGCAATGTTTGTTGCAGCTCTTAATAAAGCTGATGCAATAATTGATGACGGACTTTTAATCTCAGGTCAGAAAATATTAGCCGGAACGTCAGCAAAAAGAGAAAAAACAAAGGTTGCAAGTGTTAAGCATGCATTATTTTATGATGATAAATCAGCAAATGAAATTATATTTGCTATCAAAAAATATAATCCGAAATGCATAATGATTCTCGGTACATCTGAAAATATGGCGACTAAAATTGCGACACGTTTAAAGCTGCCACATATAAGCAAGTTTATTCATATAGAAGACATTGCCTCTCCGGATGAAATATCTGTTGCTCAGGATATGCGGCTTAATCAGGGTAAACATGTAATACCTATTCCAACTTTTCAGATACGCGAGGATTTTTCCGGGTACTTTTTGCACCCCATGAAATTTGTTGATAAGTATTTTGGTAAAAATTCAGACAGCATCGAAAAAACAATTGTACGTCCGACATACAGTTACCTTGGTGAATATACTATCTCGGACGTTGTAATTTCGGATATTGCAAAGCATGAAGCTAAGCAGTATTCATGCGTATATAAAGTAAATTCAGTAAATATCACAAAATTCGAGACCGGTGTGGTTATTAATGTTTCGTTGTCATATTACTTCAAAACTCATATACCTACGGTTTCTAAAGAGATAATTAATAAAATAGGAAATTATATAGAACACTATACTTCGGTAAATGTCCTTGGTATAAATATCAATGTCAAAGAAATGATAAAAAAATAGCATACTCTGTTTTGGAAGGGGGGTAAATAGTTTGGAAAGCTTATTTAAATTAGTTTCAGATTTTACGCCGATGGGCGATCAGCCGTCAGCAATACAATCTCTTTCGACAGGTGTTTTAAACGGCAAAAAAGCACAAACGCTTCTCGGAGTTACAGGTTCGGGAAAAACTTTCACAATGGCTAACATAATAGCAAATACAAATAAACCGACTCTTGTACTTGCTCATAATAAAACGCTTGCCGCTCAGTTATACAGCGAATTTAAAGAGTTTTTTCCTGAAAACGCAGTAGAATACTTTGTGAGCTATTACGACTATTACCAGCCTGAGGCATATATTCCTCAAACAGATTCTTTTATCGAAAAGGATGCATCAATAAATGATGAGATTGATAAGCTGAGACATTCCGCTACATCTGCACTTTTTGAAAGACGTGATGTAATAATTGTAGCGAGCGTATCCTGTATATACGGTCTCGGTGATCCTGAAGACTATAAAAAGCTTATGCTTAGTCTTCGTGTCGGAACGGAAAGAGACAGAGATGAAATATTAAAAAAATTAGTTGAAATTCAATACGAACGCAACGATATTAATTTTACAAGAAACAAATTCCGGGTGCGTGGGGATGTCCTTGAGATTTATCCGTCAAATTCCGGCGAAAATGCAATAAGAATAGAGTTTTTTGGTGATGAAATAGAAAGAATTTCAGAAATTGATGTAGTTACGGGTGAAATGATCGGGCTTAGAAATCATGTCGTAATATTCCCGGCATCACATTATGTAACGACAGCTGATAAGATGAAACATGCTATAAATTCCATTGAAGAAGAGTTAGAAGAAAGAATAAAATATTTTAAAGATAATGATATGCTCCTTGAAGCTCAGCGTATAGAACAGCGGACAAGATATGATATTGAGATGCTGAGTGAAATCGGATTTTGTCAGGGAATAGAGAACTACTCACGTCATATAAGCGGACGGGCTCCGGGAAGTGCGCCGTATACTCTTCTTGACTATTTTCCTGAAGATTATCTCATGATTATAGACGAGTCACACGTTACGGTATCGCAGGTGAGAGGGATGTATAACGGAGACCGTTCCCGAAAGGACAATCTCGTAAGGTATGGCTTCCGATTACCTTCTGCATACGACAACAGACCTTTAAATTTTACTGAGTTTGAAGACAGGTTAAATCAGGTTATTTTTACAAGTGCGACTCCTGCGAACTACGAGCATGAGCATTCTGAAAACATAGCGGAGCAGTTAATACGTCCGACAGGACTTCTTGACCCTGTTGTTGAAGTTCGTCCCATAAAAAATCAGATAGACGACCTGATAAACGAGATTAATATCCGTACATCAAAAGACCAGCGTGTTCTTATAACAACTCTTACAAAGAAGATGGCGGAGGATTTAACCGATTACTTGAAAGAAACCGGAATAAAAGTAAGGTATATGCATTCCGATATCAAGACCATTGAGCGTACCGAAATTATACGTGATTTACGTATGGGCGAGTTTGATGTTTTAGTCGGTATAAACCTTTTGCGTGAAGGTCTTGACATACCGGAAGTTTCGCTCGTAGCAATATTGGATGCCGACAAAGAAGGCTTTTTGCGAAGCGAAATGTCTTTAATACAAACAATAGGCAGAGCGGCAAGAAATGCTGAAGGTATGGTAATTTTGTATGCTGATACAATAACAGGCTCCATGAGGCGTGCCATTGATGAGACCACACGCCGAAGAAGCTTGCAGGATCAATATAATAAAGAGCATGGTATTATACCAAAAACTATTAAAAAGAGTATAAGGGACAAGATAGAAGCAACCATACCTGCACAAGCAAAAGAGTATGAACGTGATGAGATTGACGCTATTATAGAACTACTTATGGATCAGATGGCGATTGCGGCTGAAAATCTTGAATTTGAAAAAGCGGCTGAAATACGGGATCGTATACGTTCGCTCAGAAAGGAAAACAGTGATGAATAAAATCAGAATAGTTAATAAAGCAGTTGATATAATTTCAGATACTATATTAACTCCGGTCATATATATGGTAAACACCGGTGAGTGTTTGTGCTTTATTTGCTTTATGAGTGGCAATATGCCGTATGAACGGATATATGCCGCAGAAAAACAGCTTTCCGAGCTATATAATGAAACAACGGCAATTTTAGATATACGTGATTTTTCAGAATCGGAAAGAGTAGAGGTTATTCAAAATGCAGAGCTCATTTACTGTGCAGATAAAGATATTAAGGCGCTGATTGAATTTAACCTTATGAATGAATATAAATTTAAATCAGGAATGAAATCCGATTTGATTGACAGATTAGACAACTGCGATTCTGCATATATAAATTAAGTATTTGGAGGTTTTTATGGCAGAACATATAAAAATTCTCGGAGCAAGGGAAAACAATCTTAAAAATATAAACCTTACTATTCCGAGAGATAAACTTGTAGTATTTACCGGATTATCCGGCTCCGGTAAGTCCTCGTTGGCTTTTGATACAATATACGCTGAAGGACAACGCAGATATATGGAATCATTATCCTCATATGCACGGCAGTTTTTGGGGCAAATGGACAAACCGGATGTAGACTATATTGAAGGTTTATCTCCGGCAATAAGTATAGACCAGAAGACTACTTCAAAAAATCCGCGTTCGACCGTCGGAACGGTCACAGAAATTTATGACTACCTTCGATTATTATATGCGCGCATAGGTACACCTCATTGTCCTAAATGCGGTCGTGAGGTTCAGAAACAATCGATTGACCAGATTATCGACTGCATAATGGAGCTTCCTGAGGGTACAAAAATCCAGGTGCTTGCGCCTGTGGTTAAAAATAAAAAAGGTGAGCATAAAAAGATATTTGAAAATGCAAAAAAAGACGGTTATGTTCGTGTCAGAGTTGACGGTGAAATTCTTGATATTAATGATGAAATTTCACTGCCTAAAACTTTTAAACACAGCATTGAAATAGTTGTTGACAGATTAAAAATACGTGATAATATAGCGAAGAGACTTACCGACTCTGTTGAAACCGCAATTAAATTAACCGGAAACGATGTAATGATTGATGTAATTGATAAAGAAATTCTTACATTCAGTCAGGCATATGCGTGTGCTGAATGCGGTATAAGTCTGCATGAGCTTACTCCGGCAATGTTTTCTTTTAATAATCCGGCAGGTGCATGCAGTCACTGCGACGGTCTTGGAAGTTTATCTCAGATTGATGAAACGCTGATCATCGAAGATGATAGTCTAAGCCTTATGGATGGTGTAATAAATGTATCAGGCTGGAGAGCTTGTACAGATAAAAACAGTATGGCATATATTTATTATTCTGCTTTAGCCGAACACATTGGTTTTGATCTTAATACTCCGTTTAAAGATTTAAGTGATACTGCTAAAAAGGCTGTTCTTTACGGAACAGACGGTGAGAAAATTACGGTTCGTTACGGCAAGGCATATGGCGGAGGCGTATTAAAGGTTCCGTTTGAAGGTGTGGTTAATAATCTTCAACGCCGTTTTGAAACATCAGGCTCGGATTATTCAAAAAATGATATTGAAAAATATATAGACGTAGTAAAATGTCCGAAATGTCACGGAGCGCGCCTTAATGACGAAATTCTTGCTGTTACGATTAACGGGTTAAACATATATGAGCTCACGTTACTTCCGGTAAAGGAAGAAATGGAGTTTATTGAAAATCTTAAGCTTGATGAGCGTCAGCTGATAATTGCCCGTCAGATTGTAAAGGAAATTAAATCAAGACTTAAGTTTTTGCTTGATGTAGGATTGGATTATCTTACACTCGCACGTTCTTCCGGAACTCTGTCGGGTGGTGAGGCACAGCGTATCCGACTTGCAACGCAGATAGGCTCAGGACTCACAGGCGTGTTGTATATATTGGATGAGCCGAGTATCGGATTGCATCAAAGGGATAACGATAAGCTTATTATGACCTTAAAAAACCTGAGAGATCTCGGTAATACGGTTATTGTAGTAGAGCATGACGAGGACACTATGTATGCGGCGGATCATATTGTAGATATCGGCCCCGGAGCGGGTATTCATGGCGGAAATATAGTGGGGCAGGGAGTAGTTGAAGATTTAATCAGCAGTCCCGATTCCTTAACCGGTGAATATCTTAGCGGCAGAAAATCCATTCTCGTACCCGAAACAAGGCGTAAACCAAAGGGATGGATAAATGTTATCGGCGCTAAGGAAAATAATCTTAAAAATATTAATGTAAAAATTCCGCTCGGTGTTTTTGCGTGCGTGACAGGAGTATCCGGCTCGGGTAAAAGCTCACTTATAAACGAGATTGTTTATAAAAAACTTGCCCGTGTTTTAAATAAAGCAAGGACTCATGCCGGCGCTCATAAAGATATTTTGGGAATTGAACAGCTCGATAAAATAATTGACATCGACCAGTCGCCAATCGGCAGAACACCCCGTTCAAACCCGGCAACATATACAGGACTTTTTGGTGATATAAGAGAAATTTTTGCTGCAACAAATGATGCTAAATCACGTGGATATAACGCCGGACGTTTTAGCTTTAATGTAAAAGGCGGTCGCTGTGAATCCTGCACCGGAGATGGTATTGTAAAGATTGAGATGCATTTTCTTTCCGATGTGTATGTTCCTTGTGAGGTTTGTAAAGGTAAAAGATATAATCGTGAAACCTTAGAAGTGAAATACAAAGGCAAGAACATTTACGAAGTGCTTGAACTGACAGTTGATGAGGCAGCAGAGTTTTTTGAAAACATTCCAAAAATCAAAAAAAAGCTTGAAACACTTCAGTCAGTCGGATTAGGATATATTAAACTCGGGCAAAGCTCGACAACACTCTCAGGAGGCGAAGCCCAGCGTGTTAAGCTTGCAACGGAGCTTTCTAAAAGAAGTACCGGAAAGACAATATATGTACTTGATGAACCAACTACCGGCCTTCACACTGCGGATGTTCATAAGCTTATTGACGTTTTGCAGACTCTCGTTGATACCGGCAACACGGTAATTGTAATTGAGCATAATCTTGACATGATTAAGACTGCCGATTATATTATTGATATGGGGCCTGAAGGCGGAGCAGGTGGCGGAAAAGTCATTGCTACCGGCACTCCGGAGGAAGTATCGGAAAATAAAGCATCATATACCGGTCATTATTTAAAAAAAGTATTGAAAAAACGTTAAATTTATATAAAAACACTTGACAAATTGCGTTTTTAGTGTAATAATATTATTATAAACATAATGGGGTTTTGTGATGTTTTTCACACACACATATACAGATATAATTTACGAAAGGATGAAATAAATGGATAACGAATTACAAGTATTAAGACATTCCGCTTCACACGTATTAGCTCAGGCGGTAAAAAGATTATTTCCGGAAACAAAGCTGGCTATCGGACCTGCAATTGATAACGGATTTTACTATGATTTTGATACGGAGCATACTTTTACTCCCGAAGATTTAGAACAGCTTGAAGCTGAAATGAAAAAGATTGCAAAGGAAAACCTTAAGATAGAGCGTTTTGAGCTTCCGAGAGCTGAAGCTTTAGAGCTTATGAAGGATGAGCCATATAAAGTCGAGCTTATCAACGATTTACCTGAAGGTGAAACAATCTCTTTCTATAAACAAGGTGAATTTACTGATCTCTGTGCAGGCCCGCACGTAGGCTATACAAGTAAGGTAAAGGCATACAAGCTTCTCAGTGCGACAGGAGCATATTGGAGAGGCGATGAAAAGAATAAAATGCTTCAGCGTATATACGGTACTGCTTTTTCAAACAAAACAGAATTAGAAGAGTATCTCACACAGCTTGAAGAAGCAAAGAAGCGTGATCATAATAAATTAGGTCGTGAGCTTGAATTGTTTACCACATCAGAAGTTATAGGTCAGGGTTTACCTATTCTTTTGCCTAAGGGTGCAAGAATAATACAGCAATTACAGCGTTTTGTTGAAGACGAAGAAGAAAAGCGTGGCTGGCAGCTTACGAAAACTCCGTTAATGGCAAAAAGCGATTTATACAAAATATCCGGTCACTGGGATCATTATCAGGACGGTATGTTTGTATTAGGTGATGAAGAAAAAGACAAGGAAGTTTTTGCACTTCGTCCTATGACATGTCCTTTTCAGTATCAGGCATTTTTAAACAGAGGCCGTTCATACCGTGATTTGCCTATGCGTCTTAACGAAACCTCTACTTTATTCAGAAACGAAGCGTCGGGAGAGATGCACGGTCTTATAAGAGTGCGTCAGTTTACAATTTCAGAAGGTCACCTTATGTGTACTCCGGAGCAACTTGAAGACGAATTCAGAGGTTGTCTTGAGTTAGCTATATATATGCTTAAAACATTAGGACTTTATGAAGATGTTTCTTACAGATTCTCACAGTGGGATCCTGATAACAGAGAAAAGTATATAGGCACTGATGAGCAGTGGGACGAAGCTCAGGGGATGATGGAACGAATACTTGACAAGCTTGAAATACCTTATGTAGTCGGTGTTGGCGAAGCTGCATTCTATGGACCTAAGGTTGATATTCAGATAAAAAATGTTCACGGCAAAGAAGATACTCTCATTACAATACAAATAGATCAGATGCTTGCTGAAAAGTTTGGTATGGAATATGTTGATACAGACGGAAAAAAGAAAAATCCGTATATCATACACAGAACTTCTCTCGGTTGCTATGAAAGAACTCTTGCATTGCTTATAGAAAAGTATGCTGGTGCATTCCCACTTTGGCTTGCACCTGTTCAGGTGAAGCTTCTTGCAATAGCTGACAGACATCTTGATTATGCATATCAGGTAAGAGATGAACTGATGAAACGTGGTATTAAGAGAGTTGAAATCGATGACCGTTCAGAAAAAATCGGATACAAGATAAGAGAAGCTCAATTAGAGAAGGTTCCTTATATGATTGTTCTTGGCGATAAAGATATAGAAAATAATACAGTTTCTGTTCGTTCGCGTAAAAACGGTGATTTGGGTGCAATGTCAATAGATGATGCAATTAAAATGTTTACTGAAGAAATCAATACAAAGCAGCTTTAATAAAAGTAACAGATCACCTCATGCCGCATAATATGCAGTATGGGGTGATTTGCATGAAACTGAATCTTGGCAGAAGAAGATGTGGCGGATTATTTATAAAAGCTATAATTATTGCCTTTTTTGCTGTTTTTTTTCTTATTGGTATTTTGATAATAAAGCTTAATCCTGTATACCTTGAGCATGCCGCGTCATACGTTTTCAGCGATGCAAATCTTATCCTCAACAGACGTGTTGAGGAGCTCTGCAACAGCCTGTCAACGGAGTATGATGATTTTATTTCGCTCCAACGCGACAACAGCGGCAAAATAACAGCTATGCACACAAATACTGCGGCTGTAAATAAATTCAAGTCAGGAATTGTGAGCGAGCTTGAAAATACATCCCTCAACATGCATGACGGATATGTATATATTCCTTTTGGCTCTGTTTTGGGAATACCTGTTTTTTCAGCGTCCGGTCCTAAGCTTCGGTTTAAGGTTTATCCGATAGGGAAGACTGAGATTGATTTTACAAGTGATTTTTCGGATGCCGGAATAAATCAGGTTCGACACTCTTTGTACATGGATGTAAGTGTAACATTTAGTATAACAAATTCAGTTTTAACACGCGATGAAACGGTTAAAACATCAGTCCTTATCGGTGAAACGGTAATTGTAGGCGATGTTCCTGAGTTTTACGGAAACGGCGGAATATATAAAGGAGATATAAACAATGACTGAAGAAGAATTAAAAATTAAAGAACTTACGGATTTTTTAAACTATCATAGCCACAAATATTATGTTCTCGACAGTCCTGAGATAAGTGATTTTGAATACGACAAAAAACTTCGTGAGTTAAAAGAACTTGAGGATAAATTTCCACAGTATAAAAAAACAAACTCACCAACCGGCAGGGTCGGTGGCGTAGTTCTTGATAAATTTCAGCAGGTTGTTCACAGCGTAAAAATGGAAAGCTTACAGGACGCCTTTAGTTTTGATGAAATTATTGAGTTTGATAACAAAGTAGTCACAGCGATTGGTGATGCCGAATACATTGTTGAATATAAGATTGATGGATTGTCAGTTTCATTAGAATATGTTAACGGTGATTTTGTTCGTGGCTCTACAAGGGGCGACGGAACAGTAGGGGAGGACGTTACCGAAAATATCAAAACAATTAAATCAGTTCCTATGAAGCTTAATAATCCCGTTCCGTATCTTGAGGTGCGTGGTGAAGTATATATGCCGAGAAGCAGTTTTATTAAGCTTAATGAACTTCGTGAGTCTTTGGACGAACCGTTATTTGCAAATCCGAGAAATGCTGCAGCCGGATCACTCAGGCAGTTAGATTCAGGGATTGCGGCACAGCGTAATCTTGACATATTTATTTTCAATATTCAGCAAATTGAAGGCATGAGTTTTAATACCCACACCGAAAGTCTTGACTATCTGATTTCACAGGGCTTCAAAGTTGTTCCTGTAAAATCAGCATATCAGAATATTAATGACGTTTTTAAACGTATAACAGAAATTGGTGAAAGTCGTGAGGATTTGCCGTTTGACATCGACGGTGCAGTTGTAAAGGTTAATTCCTTGCACTCAAGAACAGAACTCGGCTCAACATCAAAGTTTCCACGTTGGGCAATAGCTTATAAATTTCCGGCAGAACAGAAAAAAACAAAAATTAAAGATATTCTTATAAATATAGGCAGAACAGGCGTATTGACACCTCTTGCAATTCTTGAAACTGTACGTGTTGCCGGTACAAATGTTTCAAAAGCTACACTTCATAATATAGACTATATTACAGAAAAAGACATAAAAATTGGCGATACGGTAATTATTGAAAAAGCAGGCGATATAATACCGGCTGTTGTTGAAGTATGCAAAGAAGAACGTGACGGCAGCGAAAAAAGCTTTATAATGCCCGATAAATGTCCTGTATGCGGTGCGGCTGTTGTAAGAGAAGACGGTGAAGCGGCATACAGGTGTACAGGGATGGAATGTCCTGCTCAACAGCTCCGGAATATAATACACTTTGTTTCAAGAAACGCAATGAATATTGATGGACTGGGTGCGTCAATTGTTGAACAGATGCTTGAAAAAGGTCTGATTCATGACGCCGCTGATTTATATTACACTAAAGCAGAACAAATAGCACAAATGGACAAGCTTGGCGAAAAATCGGCATCAAATCTTATAAATACAATTGAAAACAGTAAATCCAATCCGCTTCACAGGTTGATTACAGCGCTCGGAATACGTCATATCGGCGAAAAAGCCGCCCGTGTTTTAGCTGATAAATATAAGACAATTGACAATATAATTAATGCTGATGAAAATGATATGTCTGAAATTAATGATATAGGCGGTATTATGGCTAAATCCGTACATGATTTTTTTGCTGAGCCTCAGAATATCGAATTTATTAACAAGTTAAAGGCAGCCGGTGTGAATATGACAGCAGAGGAAAGCGAAATAACAGACAACAGATTTGAAAATATGACTTTTGTTCTTACAGGAACGTTATCTCAATATACAAGAAACGAAGCAGCTGAGATTATTCAAAAATTCGGTGGAAAAACAAGCTCTTCAGTCTCTAAAAAAACAACTTATGTACTTGCAGGCGAAGAAGCCGGCAGTAAGCTTGATAAGGCAAATCAACTCGGTGTTTTGGTAATATCCGAAGCTGATTTTGAGGAGATGATAAAATGAACACTTCCTCAAACAAATGTTCGTTTGTTTTATTAGATTTTCGAACAAACAAACGAAATATAGGCGTTCTTAAGCAAATTGGCTATTCAGTATTGCTGACAAAAAGGCTGAATTCAGTATATGAAGCAATATCAGGTCATGTTGATATACAAATATGTAAGGTTGGCTCAAAATATATCTGTGAGCCAACCGTATATGATTATTACAGGGAAATGATTAAGGACGAATATTTAATAAGCGGCAAAAAGGAATTAAAAAATGAATATCCCGAAGATATTGCATATAATATCTGTACATTTAACAGTGTTGCAATTCACAACTTTAAATACACAGATACAATCGTTTCAGAAGAACTAAAATTAAATTCCTATAATCTGATTAATGTAAAACAAGGATACAGTAAATGCAGTATCTGTAAAATCACAGAAAATGCTTTTATAACAGCTGATGAAAATATATATCGAACTGCAATACAAAATAATTTTGATGTGCTCAAAATAAATCCCGGTTATATAAAATTAGAAGGATTTGAATATGGATTTTTAGGAGGCGCATCAGGACTGATTGAAAAAAATATTTTAGCAGTTAACGGTACACTAAAAAAACATCCTGATTATAATAATATAAAATCGTTTTGTAACAACTATAATGTAGATATATTAGAATTAAGCAATGAAACGCCGGAGGACGTTGGTTCAATATTAAAATTAGACTCTAATTCCGTTAAATAGTTATTTATAAGAATTAGATTGAGATTTTTAAAACTATCCCCCTTCTGATGTATTTATAACTAACATGTAGGATTTTATCTGTTCTGTTTAAAATTTTGATTTTGGTAAATAATAAAAGTGTGGCAATGCATTTTTTTGCATTGCCACAAGTCTGTTAATCCTGCTTATCGAAAGCAAACATTTTTTTACAGTGAATAAAAGAAAAGTCCGTGCTTGTTACAGTAATAATAAAGCTTTCCTCCGTACATTTTCGGGAATCTGACTGCCGGATCCTGTTCGGGATATAGTCGTATTGTCAGAACTCTGTCAGAGCCTACGTATGCAACAAATCTGATAAAATGCTCCTTTGTCATTTCATGATTTAGCTCAATATAAAAATCATTTTCAATTTCAAAAACTTTGATTTCGTGCTCAATATCTGCACATACAGCTTCAGAACGTTCAATCGTTTTACCGCAACACACAAGCTGACAATCACCCGTTCCCTGTGAAATACTGCCACAATGAGGGCATACATAGAATTTTGTTTTTTTCATATTCCCTGCTTCCTTTGTGTTCAGCTCAAGAATGCCGGACAAGATAGTTTTTTCGCTTACTCCGAGTATATCGGCTAATGCTGATACTGTTGATACATCAGGAAATCCGTGCCCGGTTTCCCACTTTGAAACAGTTTTCGGCACAATGCCTAACTTGTCGGCAACTTGTTTTTGTGTCATTCCCTTGGCTTTTCTTAAATCGCAAAGTAGTTTTCCGTTTTTACTTAAATCCATTGTTATTACCTCCCTAATTTAAGTATAAAGCAGTAATACAGAATAAACAATCCACTATCCGTACATATCTCTCATACCTCAATTATGTAATGATCATAACAGTTTATAAGCTTAACATTATTGTAATTAAGTTCTCTTGTACCGCCGTAATTTAAATGAAAATGTCCGTATAGATGAAGTTTTACCGTGAGTTTGTCGTACACTTCTTTAAAGCACTCGCTTCCGGCATGATAACCACCGCCATCGCCCAAACCTTTGGTTGGACAATGCGTAACGAGAACATCAATTTTTTTATTCTTCTTTAAAAGCTTCTTTACATCTTTTTCAATTTGTTTTTTATTACATGCTTCAATCCCGTCAATTCCGGAAACAATCACTCCGCAAATATTAAATGTCTTATTCCCAATGTATTTGATTTTCCTGTGAGGGAAAGTACGTTTAACATGATTGCCATGCAGAAAAAACAACGGCTTATTGAGCATTTGTTGAACATCGTTCAAATATGCAGTCGATAAATCACCGCTAGATATTATAAAGTCAATATCCTGAAGTTTTTCTGCATTACTTTCAAAATATGGATAATTTTCAAAATCAGAAATCACTAAAATTTTAGCCATAGAATAAACAACCTTCTTTCAAACATTGATTATTCATATGCGAGCGTGAGCAACTGATTTTATCAAGTTCCATATGTATGTCAAACTTCTCAGCGGTAAACGCAACGGCCTCGGAAATTGCAAGATAAGAATCTCTTTTACAGCAACGTGGACCACCGTTTTTACCAATCGCAGTAAGGGCGCGTCCTGTCATCTGATTGGAAAATCCCCATGCTTCTTTTGCTAAAGGTGTGGATTTTGTTATAATCGACATATACATTCCTGTACTGATACCTGCACCACACGCACCCCAGAATCCGCAAGCTCCGCCGGGAACTTGTTTGCCACGTGCATACATTTCTGAAAGCGCTGACGGTAAATCAATATCTCCGCCGGCATTTTTATATGCCGTCAAAAGTGCAGCTCCTACCATAACATGATGCTCAGGACCATGCATATGACAAAAATCCATAGACATCATTTTCTCTAAAATTCCGACAGGACTTTTGGATTTATCATGCAGGCATAAGGCTATAATTTCATCCATTCCGCTTGTGTGGCACTCACTGCAAACATAGTGCCCGTTTACGCATCTCGTTTTACTGTTTTCTTTTTTGCGGCATACCACACATTCCATTATTGTGTCTGTTTCCAGATATTCAAGCGGTGCCTTGCAAATTAAACATTCTTCACTCATTTTTCCACCTCATATGTCCAGTCGTTGATACCACCGAACTCTTTAACATCAGTATAACCAAGTTTTGTAAGGCTTTCAGATGCAATTTTGCTTCTGCGTCCTGTCCTGCAATATACAAGTATCTGTTTATCCTTATCCGGAAGCATAGCTTCTGCCTTATTATCAATCTCAGTATAAGGAATTAAGATTGCACCGGGAATATGCCCGACGTCAAACTCGTCCTGTTCCCTTACATCAAGAAGAATATACTCCTCACCGCTGTCCATTATCTTTTTAGCGTCTTCTGCTGTAATCTGTTTGTACATCATTTTTTCTCCTTGTTCACTAACTGAAATTGAGGTAGGCCCGTCCGCACCTCCGATAATTCCAACATCCTCCTCTGCGCAAGAAGTCAGTAGAATACAAAATATAATAGATATTATATATAAAAATTTCTTCATAATCATCACCTATGCGTTTAGAATTTTTCAAACGTTCAACTTTATATCGCAAACGTTTATAACAGCATATTTACTCCTAAATGATACGATAGTTTTTAAACCGACAGATTTATTTTTTTGCAATCACAATCGGCTGATAAAAGCCTGTTTCCCCGGGGAACTTCCACACCACTTCACTGCAACCATTAGAAATAAGTAAGTTTGTCAGTTCTTCTCTTCTTGTTGCTCTGTATTCACATTCAAACTTGCTTATTTGCAGAGTTTTCTCATCGTCAATGATATACTGGATAAGTTTGTAGTGATCGTCATCCCAGTTCCATGTCTGGAAAGAAACTCTTTGTCCTTTGTCGGTCTTATGGATATACGGCGGAGAATACGGAGGTTTATCCATAAGCAACGCATCATAATCTCTGATGCTGGCAACAAATATACCGCCCGTCACGATTCGGTTTGTGATGCTCTTGACAGCAGCTTCCAGCGCACTCTTTGTGAGCATATGTGGTAAAGCATTGTCCATGGCAATAACAATGTCAAACTGCTCCGAAAAAGTTTCCGATAAAGCACGAAAGTCAGCATGTTCAAAACGAATCTTTACATTATTCTTTAGAGCCCGTTCTTTTGCTTCCGTAATTTCTACGTCGCTTATGTCCGAAGCGGTTACACAATATCCAAGTGAAGCAAGTCCAATGGACTGCGTCCCTATTCCACAGGCACAATCAAGAATTCGAGCAGTAATATCAAATCCATTATTCTCAAAGAGCTTGTTTAAAATTAAAGCATGTTCATGTATTGTAGATTGCCAATCAAGAAAGAGCTTGTCATATTGAGAAGCTAAATTATCATAAAAAGACTGTATGATATCCATGTTAATATCCTCCCCTCTTGTTAATACTATTTACTTATTTTTTGCTATTCTATCGCGAATGCGCATCTTTTATTATAAGCTTCAATACCTCACATTCACGGCCATTTGAGCATAAAATGTAATTTTCTTTACACCATCTTATATATTTATATCGGGGACTGATTACCGTTGTTCCATCATGCTTTATAAGTCCTTCCAGATAATTATCCTTATCACCGTCACGCACTGTTAAAACAGGATTATCTAACCCGTATATCTCATGATAAACCGGAGGAATAATGATTTTGTCATCAAAATCGACAAGTCCTTGTTTCCGGTCGCTGATATAAACCATAAGCCTTTTATCATAGGATATTCTATTCCATGGCAAATCATATTTACACGGAAGAATAATATTTCCTTTTTTATCAATCAAGCCATGCTTTTCCCCGTTTTCGTCACTTATTACCACCTCATACGTCTCTTTAAAAGTATGAATAGATGAATACACAGATGGGAATAATTCATTACCGTTTAAGTCTATAATCTTTTGTATATTGCGCTTCAGCTTTTCGTCATAAACCTCCACTGTGATATTGCTGTTATCTATAAAACTCACATCTGAAAATTGAGGCTCGAATATTACTTTCTGTTGCTTTATATCATAAATACCTAACAGATCCTCTTCGTTGCTATCATCAGCGTAAAACGAAAACAAACCATCTGCGTATTCATAATTAATTTCATTAAAAACCGGTTTCGCAACCCAATTTCCGTTTTTATCAATAACGCCCCATTTACCGCCTTTCCATCCGCCATAATGCGCCATATACACATCAGTTACATCCCAAAACTCTTTAATTTCGTCAAATATACAAGGAATAACCTCTTTGCCCGTTTTATCAATAGCACCCCAAAGCTCTTCTTCTGCCAAATAACGCCCGGAATTTTGCTTATTGTCATATTTTTCATCACGAGTCCACTTGCCCTTGCATACAATTGCTATACCATCATTAAAATCCATAGCATAAATGTATTGAGGAGGAATAACCTCTATTCCCTCTTCGTTAATATATCCCCACATTCCGGCAATGTCATGGTAATCGGAATAATATGCAAGATCCATTAAATCAAGTTTTAAGGTTGAAACTCTACACAAACCTTCATAGAAATCGCCGACCTCTTCATATCTATTTTTGAAAGTTGACTGTATCGGTATTTCATTGCCGGCCTTATCTATGAGATACCATTCATCGTCCCGCTTAACTCTTGCTTTTCCATTATTAAATTCACCGGCATTTTCATATTTAGCCGGAATAACAATTTTACCGGCGGTATTTATATACCCATACCCTTTTCCGTTAATTCCAATCACAGCAAGTCCATCTTTAAAACTATCAATATAATCAAAATCAAGACAGGTTAAGCGTTTTCCGTCTAAAGTTGCCAAAGTCGAGATGCCGCGAAAATTAAATGCCATACCTGCGATTAGTGCTTTTATAAGACCTGTCTCTTTATCTTGATGTATTGCGTTTACTTTCCACTTCCATAATCTGTTTATTTTGATACTGTCATCCTCATAAATTGTGTCATTACAAGCGATTGGCTCTGCATAAGCCACACTGTTCAGATAACAGAAATGCGTTGATAAACAAAACCCATTCTTAAACTTAATCGCTTGTCCTCTCGGAGGATAATATCTGTATTCGCTTTTCGCAGAATTTACAATTTCTGCTGAATTCCATATTCTATCTGTAAATGCATGATTACAATATCTAATTACTTCATCATTCTCACTTGCAGTTTCAATCGGAAGAACATATTTTTTACATTCTCCGTTTTCAAACAGAAGTTTCAATGCAAAGCGTTCATATGAGTCCGGCAACATTGGTTCAACGTTAACAAGCTTCGGAATGTGAGTGTACATATTTTCATTTTCTCGTATATCTGTTTTTATAAATTCTGTAACAGCTCTCTTGCCGCCATCAAACGGACAGGAATATATACGTGTAATACGATTTTCCTTGTCAGCACTAAATCCAAAAAAACCATAGTTATCAAGGTATGGCACTTGACTGTATACCACATCGTTGTAGCGAACATATCCTATTTTCATAGTGCCATATTTTTGGTGTAATTCTTGTAAGGCGCAGTAAAAAGCTTCGTTACAAGTAATGCCTTGCGAATCATAACCATTAAAAGAAGGATTACTGTTGCAAATTATGTTGTCATATACATCCAGGGAATCATGATTAAAGGCATATATAAGCTCATAAATACGGTCGACCATTTCTTTTTTCGGATAGTATTGGATAATTGGTTTTCCGTTTATATCGCCTAAACACCACAATTCTATATTATTATCTTCACTATCACCGTATTTGTAAACATTGTATGCTACTTCATCGCCATCCATAAAGCGTTTTACATTCAGGTACACAATAAGAATTGTTCTGTTTTTGGAATATGGATGCTTTTTAAGCTTGCTGCAATATTTTCCGTCAAGATGTGTGGTTTGTTCTTTTCCGTATGCATACATATACACAGCATATTCATGTCCATATCGATTACACAAATACCCAATACAATCATCCAAAACATCAGATTCGCTTACATAATAACCATTGTTTTCAAGCCAATCCATAGCGAATTTATCGGCCTTTCGCCATATGTATACTTCACTGTCATCATATGGAATTTCTTCAGGTTGTTGCCCGGAAAAAGCTTTTTGCAGGTCTTTAACCTGCCGATCGTGACTGGTTAATGGTTTTACGGTTGCAGGTGTGTCGTACGGAGAATCCATTTCGATTTTTTCGCCATAAAACTCTACATCAAACAAGGATTTATTTCTCGAAAGAATGATATTGCATATTTTTTCTTCAGAATTGAGCACCACAACAGCTATTGCAACCGGATGAGCCTTACTGAATTGATACAAAAGCAACCCGAACTCACACAGTGTAGACTCTTTGTCCTTTGCGAATTGTTTCTTTAATTCCGAAAAATCCGCAATAATATCGAGGTTTACAATCTTATAAGAATAGGAGTTTGTTTCACTTAGCTGTGAATACACATAGTTCATCCGTTCAGCAATTTCACCGGCAGAAGAAAAGCTTTTATTTGCATATTCGGATAAATATTGGCAGTTATCTGACATGTGCGGAACAAGTGCATCAACCTCACCATGTGCAAATGCGTTTCCGAGTAATTCTATTAAGTTATACCGATTCATAATAACCTCCTAAAATCCGTAAATGTATAAAGTATCCTCCCTGCCTAAGACCATTTTGAAACATCGGAGAATTGTGTATTTACTAATATTCAATATAAATTATAACACATCTATTGCCGAAATGTCAATGTTTTTACTCAAATTTTAACGTTTTATTGAATATTAAGTCTAAAAACTTGTCCTGAAAAATATTTAATTAAAAGTTATTCTCAGTCGTATACGCTCTTTGAAAAAATAGCCTGCAAAGAGAAATTATCCTGGAGGTTTGTCAGGATTTTTTTGCTTCAATTCCGCATAAATCCATATAAATCCTTGACAAAAACTAAGAAATATGATATTATTATATTAGTTTTTTTGCAAATTGAGGAGGAACATGTATGAATTACGAATTAAAACATTATGATTTAAGTCTTGTGCGTTTTTCAGCTACAGAAGATACTAATACTCCTGAGATAAAAATTTTTTGGATAAATGAAGCAAAAAAAGACTTATTCCCACTTGATTTAGAATTAACCGATGAAGGACTTGCTAAATGGCTGAAGCACAGAACTATACCTAAAAACCGTGCCTACGTTCATAATTTTTTAAGCAAGTGTGGACTTAACATCAATCGCCCTATGACGATTATTAAAGCATCAAAAGGACTTTCCTTAAATGACTGCTATTGGATAGTTGAGGAAGGCTTTGAAGGTACTTATGATAGTTTTAATTTGTATGATAACAAATTTAGTCAGGTACTTGCTTTAATCGCATTTACGGGATACGGCAGCAGCATAAGGACTTCTCTTGCTTCCTGCCCCGAATTTACTACAAATGGTATGCTCCCGAAATGCTGGAGAAGAAAAGACGGAAAGATTTTATTATACAAGGGTGGCACAAGCGGAGCTTCCAATACGGGCAATGAGCCTTATTCAGAATACTACGCTGCACAAGTAGCAAAAGCGCTTGGCGTAAACGCTATTGAATATAGTCTTTCTCGATGGAAGGGCGAACTTTGTTCTACTTGTGAGCTTTTCACATCTAAAGATTACTCATTCCTCCCCGTAGGAAGAGTTGTAACATCAGGCGGAATGAACGCCGTTATAGAATATTATCAAAAGCTCGGCAATCAATATATTGAGGCATTAAATGATATGCTCGTGCTTGATGCTGTTATTATGAACACTGACAGACACTTCGGTAACTTCGGATTCATCGTTGATAATAAAACAAATAAGATTGTCGCTCCTGCACCTTTATTCGACCACGGAAATGCGCTTTTGAACTTTGCAGGACAGGACGATTTTGAAAATGACGAAACATTAAAGGCTTATGCAGATACATTGCTCCCCTGCGTATATGATGATTTTATAGGAACTGCTAAAACCGTTCTTACACTAAAGCATCGCGAGGGACTCCGAAAACTACTTGAATTTAAGTTTAAGAAAAATTCAAGATATAACTTGCCTGATAAACGCTTGAAAATGCTTGAAAAGCAGATACGAGCAAGAGCAAAATTATTACTTGATAAACAGAATAAGTCATAAGTGAGGTACAACATGGAAAACAAAGGTGTAATTTATATCTTAACAAATCCGTCTTTCCCTGAATATGTGAAGATTGGATATGCTGATGATATTAATAAAAGATTAAGACAATTAAACAGAAGTGAATGTACGCCGTTTGCATTTAGAGTTTATGCTACATACGAGGTGAATTCAAGACTTTCCGACTTGAAAATTCATAGTATTATTGATAAACTCAATCCAAATCTGCGTTCCATCGAAAACAACGATGGTAAAAAGCGTATAAGAGAGTTTTATGCAATGACTCCCGAAGATGCTTATTCTATACTTGAAGCTATTGCAGAAATTCACGGTTGCATAGACAACTTAAACCTTGTCGCCCCGAATGAAACAGAAGCTCAGGCTGAAGCTACTGCACAAGAAATTGACACCGAAGTTATAGAAAGGGCATCTAACTTTTCATTCACAAAATGCAATATTCCCATCGGTGCTACAATTACATATTCATGTGATGAAACAATAACTGCAACAGTTGTTGATGATAGGACTGTGGAATACAACGGCGAAACAATGTCATTGACCGCACTTGCCAAACTTTTAAGTGGCATCAAGTATTCCATTGCAGGCCCTAAGTTTTTTAAGTATAACGGCGAATGGCTAAACGATATAAGACACCGCTCAGGATATTGATGTGATATAAAGCTAAAAATGCGGCAATGCTAAAAATGCATTGCCGCAATCTATTAGTCTACTTATCAAATGTAAATATTTTTTTGCAATTTGTTTTGTCTTGTAATCTGTTAAGTGCTTCGCCAAATCTTTGGAAATGTACTATTTCTCTTTGTCTTAAAAACTTAATTACTTCATTCACGTCCGGGTCATCTGATAAACGTAAAATATTATCGTATACTGCACGCGCCTTTTGTTCTGCTGCCAAGTCTTCATACAGATTGGTTAACGGGTCTCCTGTGACAGCGATGGATGCCGCGTTAAAAGGCGTTCCCTGAGAATTTTGAGGATATACGCTTGCTCCGTTATCTGCATAATATTCCCAACTGTTCATTTCGAGCCATTCTTTCGGCGGTGCATTTTTTGAAAGCTGTGAAACAAGCGTTCCTACCATCTCTAAATGACCGAGCTCTTCAGTACCTGTGTTCTATACTATTTTGCTCTGTTATAAAAAGTTGAAAATTTTATTTTCAGTAATTACAAGGAAAAGTATGTTTTTGAGTGAAAAGTTCAGAAAAAGTTTTAAACTGGACATAAATTTATTCAGTGTGTATTAATTAATAATAGAGAATGCTATATATACTAGTTTAAAATAATAATACAACTTAACATTCTTAAACAACTCTTAATCAGATGGGAATTGTATCTATCGGGTATTTTGTAAGGGTGGGTGGTTGGGTTGTGTGTGATAAGTATAGTAAAAGTTTCAAAAATGAAAATTGTTTATAAACAATTTTCATTGTAGCTATTGTCAAATTTTACTTTTAGTGATATAATAAATACGCTACGTATCTTAATACTTTACCAATTCAAGTTTGCGTTTGGTAAAAACGCAGGCTTTGTTCTTCATACTTGAATTGGTGTGAGATGCGTAGCAGCAGATACGGAGCTGCGTTTTTCGTGCGTCGGCTGCGGTCGGCGCATTTTTTAACCTACGGAGGAATTGCAGATGAAAAGAAATTTTTTAGGTTTGATGTTGGTATTCTCTATAATTGTGAATACAATAGTATTTATGCCAATCACAACCTATGCAGCAAGCGGAACATGTGGTAGCAATTTAACATGGACACTTGATGCTAGTGGAAAACTAAGTATAAGTGGTAGCGGAGATATGGGCAACTATCCCTATCGTGAAGCTCCATGGTATTCAAACCGTTTAAATATAACTACTGTTATAATGGAAGAAGGAATTACGAGTATTTGTCTCGGGGCTTTTAGTAATTGTAATAATTTAATAAGTGTCACTATCCCAAATAGTATAACAAGTATAGGCCAAAATGCTTTTGAGTATTGTTACAAGCTTGAAAGTATTACTATTCCTGATGGTATTAAGCGAATTGAACATGCCACCTTTATGGATTGTCATAGTTTGTCAAGTGTTAATATACCAGATTCCGTTACTTTTATTGGTGACCATGCTTTTGCATGGTGTGATTTAAAAAGTGTAGTGATACCTAATAGTGTTACATATATTGACATTGCAGCATTTGCAAGCAACAAAAACCTAGTGTATGCTAAAATTTCTAATAATGTCTCAGATATTAGTAATGCTCTTTTAGCTAATAACCCAAGCCTTGAAACAGTAGAGATACCCAACAATGTAACAAGGATAGGGTATAATGCATTTTATGGTACCAACCTTAAAACAATTATAATCCCCAAAAGTGTTAAAACAATTTGTGATGATGCTTTTGGAAGTTGTAATAGTTTGACAGATGTGTACTACAGCGGAAGTTCAGACGAATGGAAGAACATTACTTGCGGCTCAAATAACAACTGTCTTACTGCGGCAACAATACATTTTAGCTACTCTACACCTGTGTCGTCTGTTATAATGACGTCATATAGTGCACGATTGAAAGTTGCTGAGACCAAACAACTTTGTGCATCAGTTTTGCCGAAAAATGCGGCAAACAAGGTTCTCAGTTGGTCATCCAATAATACTAAAGTTGCCTCTGTTGACTCAAATGGTGTAGTAACAGCTAAAGCAACTGGAACAGCAATTATTACAGCCAAGAGCCATAATGGCAAATCTGCAAGTTGCGGCGTGACCGTACAGGATTCAAATATAATTGATTATGATGATTTTAAATATAGTTTTAGTAATAACGGTTTTGATTTTGGTTATCCGTATCATATCGAAGACGGGCGCGTAGTTTGGGATTATAATATCCCTAAAGAACGATATATACAGGCTGGATTTGAAGAATCAGTTGCAGATATGAAAGGAAAGCAAGATTGGGGTGGGAATTGTTTCGGAATGTCATGTTCTTCTCTTCTGTTTTATATGAACGATATGCACGAGGAAAGATATAATTCTAATATTTTGGTACCATTTGATTTTGACGCACCAAACGCTGGAAATAATGCAATCCTCTGGGATAAATGGGAGGTAAAACTTAGGCATATGATTGAATTATTTCAAGCTTCTGGCGGCAGCAAAGGCCGTTATTTTGATGATGATTGCATCCAAATAATGTTGAGAGAATTGGAATTTGGGAAACCTTTTGTAATGCGAATAGATGGAAATGAGGGAATGCACGAGATAATTATATACGGCTATACTAAAACTTCGGATAGCTATATTTTTTATATATATGATTGTTCTAATTTTGTTTCAAATTTTATATATAAAAACTCTAATGACTGGGATTTTAAATATGTTGAAGAAACAGATAGAGCAAAATATGCATGGCGTCCTGCAGTAGTTCGTACTTATGAGCAGGTGCGGGAATTATACAATAATTTGTATAGTATTGTTGATAATTCTACAAGTCTCTTTTCTGCTACACGACAAGAACCAACATACACCCATATTTTCAGTTCTGAAAAAAATATGATTATAACAAATTCATTAAGTCAAACATCGACAATCACCGATGGTAAAGTTTCGGGTGAAATAGAAGATATAAGAGTTATACCAAGTTCATATCTCTCAGAAGAATCAACTTATACAATAATGCTACCAACCGACACCTACACAATAGTTGGAAGTGGAGATGAAGCAATAACAACATCATTTGCAGATGACTATATGTCTGCATCTGTTACTGCAAAATCCAGCACACCAATTACGATATCAAGTGATTTAAAAGAAATAAGCGTTGATACAGCAGCAGATGAAGAATATGACATTACATATACTACATACGATAATATCTTTGATGAGATGACCTTGTCAGGAACGGCAACAGGAGCGGTAACATCAAAGCTTAACGATGCGGACATTTCAATTTCAGGAGTTAATACACTTGCTGCATCGGCGTCAGTTAGTGATTCAGTAGTTTCTACAAATTCAGACAATTTGTCAAATAGTGATGAAATTATTGTAAAGTGTGAAGAAGCTGATAGCGGAGCTACTATTCAGGTATTAAGTGCAGATGCAGAGTTAACAGACAAAACCTCTTTGCCTGAACGATTAACAGTTGCTACACCTACTTATGATTTAGAGAGTGGTACATATACAGAAGGTCAAGTGCTTACTTTTACAAAAGACGATGATACCATTGTTTATTATACTACTGATGGTAGTATTCCCTCTGCTGACAATGGCATCATTTATTCACTACCTATCGACATAAACAAATCAATGACGATAAAAGCAATAAGTACAAAGTACGGATATTTAAATAGTGAGATTGTTGAATTAAATTATACCTTGCCTGAAGTTGATATGCCACAGGCTAATATTGAATCAGGGGAATATGATGAGGTAATAACAGTTGAGCTTTCAACAGGTAATTATGATGATACAGTTTATTATACGCTTGATAGCAGCAATCCTCTTGAAAATGGTATTTTGTATACAGTGCCAATTAACATAAGCGAAGACACTTATTTACAGGCATATACATTAAGGAATGGCTGTATAAGTGAAATTAGCGAATATGAATATACCGTAGCTCCTGTATATCCTTTCTACTTCTCTAATTCGTTGACTAATCAAGATGGTGAAATCATAACGCCTGATAATATTGCTGATGTCACAAAAGTTAAGATGACATTATCAAAGTTACATACAGGTGACCACACAGGCGTGTTCTTGATAGCTTTTTATGGTGCTGATAACAGATTGATATATGTAAATTATAAAACAGCAACCATTGGTGAGGATATAGACGAAGTTGAGATTGATATTACAGAGGATGTATCTTCTGCTTATAAAGTTAAAGCATTTGCATGGAAAGATTTATCAAGTATACAGCCTATATGTGAAGCTCTGGAAGAAAATATCATAATTGAATAAAAATTTTTATAGCGGATGTGTTAGGATTCCAACACATCCGCTATTTATCTATCACAAAGAAAAAATATTTTGTTCATGGGCGTTGACTATAGCATCTGGAAGAGTTATAATATTAATAGAGTAAATTATATGGGTATATGATTTACTTGATTTTATGGTATAGAGTGCAACGGCACGGCTTGAATGATTATTTAAGTTGGTGGCGGTGGCGGTGGTTTTCTTTGGTAGATGCTAAAGAGATTAAATAATGAATAGAGCAAAGGTCATACAAGACTTTGTGTGTCGTTACAAACGTAGCGGCACTTTTTTTGTGCAAAAATATTTTATAAGGGGGTAACGGTTATGTTACATAGTACGTATTTTGAAGAGATTTCAAAAAGAAATCAAGGGGTTAAGGATATTAGGTTTAAATTCGCAACGGTGGCGGTTTTTGTAAGAAGGGTGCTTGATAAGATGGGGTTGTATAGCAAGGCTGATGTAGAAAATGACATTACCTGTGCAATCAAACAAGACTTTGATGAGTTTGACATCGTGGTTGATAAGGAAAATTGTCAGGTTGTGTTAGAGGCAGATATTTGGGGTATTGGTACACTTGATAATGAAACAAGAAAAGCACAGGCACTTGAACGTATAAACGAATACAATCAGCACCTGCAGTTCGGACATTGTATGCTGATAGAAAGCAGGGTTATATATCGTATCAGAGAGAGCATCTATCTGGGTACTGATGACGCACAAGATTTAGCGGTAGCAGAAAGGCTAATCAGATGCTTTGAAACAGATGTCAAGTATGTTGATGATAAAATATTTGATAGAGCGGTTGATAATCTCAATAAATTGACTAAAGAAGACTAAAAAAGTGTCATCAGCAGGCGTTGTAAAAATGGGTATTAGATTTTAAGCAGAAGAAAAATATGTATTTATAGCCGCTTGAAATATGGAATTCATCGGCGTCGGACAGGTTGGGTATATAAAAGTGTTACATTATAAAATTTCAAAATTTTAGATTTTTAGGTGTAGTCAAAAAATCAGACTTTACAGGACAGAAAGGCGGTTGATTAGATGAAATTTGCATATATGCTTGAAAATACAAACAATACTTATAAGATTGATAATCAGCCGCTTATGGCTGAAATTGTCAGGAATGAGATAGATGAAGAAAAGATTTACATAGATGCAGTTGGAGACGGTAAACGACCAGAGTTTAATTTGTTGCTGAATGACATTCAGGGTGGAGACATCCTTTACATTCGTAGCATCGGAGATTTATCGGATACAACAGGTACTATTTTATATATATTGGGTAGTTTGGGAGAGATGGGCGTTGTTGTCAGGTCAGTTTGTGAGCCACAGTATGAGTACGGCAATCTTGTCGTGTTGGGTTATGGGGTTAAGATTGTCAGGGGGCTTTCAGAGAAAAAGAGAAAATTAGGCATATTGCAGGCGGCAACGGCTGGCAAAATGGGTAGAAAGATTGATGAAGATACAAAAGAAATGGTTGTCAGACTGAAAAAGTCAGGGTTTACGGTGGAAGAAATCACAGATTTGTGTGACATAAGCCGTAGTACATATTACAGATATGTAAAAAATTGAAGATTATTTTAATCTTATTTATCTTTTGCCGTTAAATAGTGGTACAGAGAAATTAAGATGGCAAAATTCTGCAAATATTAATTTTTGACATCAAGAAAATGCAGTAATTACGGCATTTTATGATTTTAAAATTTTCATCGTAATTTTATGTTGAGATTACAGTACTTTTATAAATTTACATAAAATTTGTGGTTAAGAGAGTTAAAAAAGAAGGTTCATATATTTTAAGTTATGAGTACACCATGCCTATTCAGGTAACTTGTGGGCTTGTGGTTGTTCATTAAATATATTCATAAGGTAGGTGTTAGTATGGAATACGGATATGTTCGTGTGTCGAGCAAAAGCCAGGCAGAAAATCATTCTCTGGCAGAACAAGAGCAGGCAATATTAGAGAAGTATCCTTCAGCAGAGATATACAGAGAGGTCTATACTGCTGCAAAGGACTTTAATAATAGAGTTGTATTTAATGAGTTGATAGATAGATTAGTAAGTGGAGATGTTCTGGTTGTGTGTAAAATGGATAGATTTTGTCGTAATGTGCGCGAGGGGTTGAATATCATAGACGCACTTTTATCAAAGGGTGTTACGGTGCATATTCTTAATCTGGGTGTTATTGACAATTCACCCATAGGGCGTTTGCTATATACAGTTTTATTGGCTTTCGCGGAATTTGAGAGAAATATGATAGTTGAGAGAACGCGTGCTGGTCGAGATTTGGCAAGGCAGAAGGATGGATATACAGAGGGCAGACCTAAGAAATTTAGCAGAACACAGATAGAATTGGCATTGCAGTTGTTGAAAAGTCATTCTTATAAGCAGGTTTCAGAGATGACAGGCATATCTAAAAGCACCCTTCAAAGAGAAAAAACAAAACAGTTATAGATAATTCTATTTCATGAATAGATAAAAAAACACATATTTAAATAAAAAAATACTGTTAAGAGCAAAAATTAACATAAATGCATACTGTTAGGTTATTTAAAGTATCAATTCGTAAGGGAGGGTACTTAAATGATTGGTAGTGCATTAAGACAACCTGATAGCGCATATACATCTATTGGTGGTGTTATGCCTATGGGAAATAAAGTTAATGTTGTTCTTTCTGATAGAGAGAAAGAGAATTTACATAATAGTCTTAAAGTTTCTATTTATAAGGAATTAAATAAAAAAGAACTTATAACAGATAGAGAGTTAAGGTTATTGTTAGAAAAAGCACCTAAATTTTTAAATTAGGGGCTGAGATATCGGAGTGGTTGCGTTATAATACAGTGACCACTCCACAAATACATTAGAAAAATAGTTAAGTGAGGTAAAAGAAAATGAGTGAATTTTTAGTAAATAATTTAGGTATGGCAGGTATTCCTGTTAATGTTATGAGTGATAGTGCAGACAGAGTGTTGCGTACAGGCGCATATGCAAGGGTTAGTACCGATAAGGACGACCAAGCAAATAGTTTTGAGTCACAAGTGCAATACTTTACTGATTACATTCAAAGACAAAATGATTGGGATTTAGTTAAGGTATATTCAGATGAGGGAATAACAGGTACTAATACTATAAAGCGTGATGGGTTTAATGATATGATTGATGAGGCTCTTTCGGGTAAATTAGACCTTGTTATTACAAAGGAAGTTTCAAGATTTGCAAGAAATATAGCAGATGCTATACATTATACTCGCTTGCTTAAAGAACATAATGTAGATATAGTTTTTGCACTTGACGGTATCGACACTCGAAAGCCTGACTATGAATTCAAACTTGCAATGATTTCTGCAATAGCACAAGAAGAAAGCAGAAAAACCTCTGAACGTGTTAAATGGGGTCAAGCAAGGCGAATGGAGCAAGGTGTTGTATTCGGGCGTAATCTTCTGGGGTACAGAGTTGAAAAAGGCAAGTTATATTTGGTTGAAGATGAGGCTGAAATTGTCAAGAAGATATTTCATAAGTATCTTATAGAGGGCAAGGGTACTCATATTATAGCAAGGGAACTTAAAGAAGAAGGCATCAAGCCTTATGACCCAGATGGTAGAGCAAAGTATAAGAATGATTGGAGTAATACCCAAATTCTAAGGGTATTAAGAAATGAGAAGTACTGTGGCGACCTCTGCCAGAAGAAAACATACACCAAAAACTTTTTAGACCACAAAAAGCGCTACAATCGAGGTACAGAAGAGAAGATTTATATCAGAGACCACCATCCAGAGATTGCAATCATATCAAGGGATATGTGGGATGCAACGCAAGCGGAGTTACAACGCCGTACAACAACGGCGGAACAGAAGTCCAAACATAGCAATCGCTATTGGGCATCTGGTAAGATTTTCTGTGGGGTATGTGGTGAGCGCTTTGTAAATAAGATTAAAAAGACAAGCGTAGGACAATCAAGGGCTTGGAATTGTATGAACCATATTAAACCACACGCTTTTCGTGAAGTGGAATGTTCAATATCAGAATGGGCAAGTGATAGGAGTATGAAGAATATTGTCCTTTACATTCTCAACATTTTGGTAGAGAACAGAGATGAACTTAAAGCAGAAATTGTAAAAGAGATTTCACAGTTAAATCTTGAAGAAAAGGTTAAAACTACAGATGACGTTCAAGATAAAATTGACAGATTAGAGCAGAAAAAAATGAAATTGCTTGATGTCAGATTAGCAGAAGAAATCTCAAAAGAAGATTTTAAGAAAAAGAATACTCAAATTGAAACAGAGATTTCAGATTTAAAGGCAAAATTAGAAGAAATTAAAGAACTTGCTACTACTAAACAACGTCAGCAAGACAGAATGGATGACATCATTAAAGAGATTGACAGAGTGTTGCAGTTAGATAGTGAAGATTTGGAAGAATTATTAAGAGAAGTTACACAGAGCATAACAGTTTATGAAGGTCATATAGTTGTGGTAAGGCTTAAAGACATCCCATTTAATTTTAAGGTGGCTTATAAGTCAACAGGTAAGTTAGATACATATAGAACAGAGATTTTAGACTTTAAGATAGTATAAAGAAAAGGGCAAAGCATACTGATTTCAGCAGGCTTTGCCTATCTTTGTATAAAGGTGCAAAATGGTTAATGATAGACCAATATCTGTTAAAAGCCCTTTTGTAACGGCATCAGGCATTGTATATCTTTGTGTGAGATATCTGAGTGATGCGCCTAATTCCCCGTGAGGGCCACCGTATTGCGTGATTATTATATTTGCTAATCTCGGATTAGTTTTCTTAATTTTGATTGGATGCTGTAAAAACTTTTTATATTCAAACATTATTTATTTGCCTCCTTTTCCCAAGGCCATGGCGAATCAATCCATTTGAATGTGTCGTACATAGCCGCGCTGAACGCACTAAGCGGACCGCATTTTTCTTCATATTCATTAATAAGATTTTTTAATTTCTTAACCAGGTCTTTAAAAATATTAAATGCCTTAGCATCGTCGGGATGTGTATCTAAATAAAGAAGCATATCATATGCCGCAAAGTTATAGTTTTGTATTTGTTTTAACAAACTCTCTTTATCCAATTACACTACCCCCTATCTGTTTGCAAACTTTTCCGTATTCGTTAATACTTAAAATCAGTTCAGGAAATACAGAACCGTTTTCGAGCGCTTCTTCTGCACAAAGTATTTTGTCAAGATATTGCCACGGTACGTAAGCATATCCGACACAACCACAATTATTTTTGCAATTTTCAGCCATAAAATCATCCCTTACTATAAATTTAATATCACGGATTTTCTCCGTAGTATATAATATGACAAAAATCCTCAAATTGTGCTGAAATTTTCGTAAAATAATAAGGACTGTGAGTGAACAGTCCTTATCAGCCTTATATATCAAGATTTGTTACATATTTAGCGTGCTTTTCAATAAATTCACGACGAGGTTCAACCTTTTCTCCCATAAGAATAGTAAATGTCTGGTCTGCCTGTATTGCATCCTCAAGCGTCACACGAAGCATAGTACGGGTTTCCGGATTCATGGTAGTTTCCCAAAGCTCGGAAGCATCCATTTCTCCAAGACCTTTATAACGCTGAACTTTTGCACCCTTGCCCATTTCTTCTAAGAGCATATCACGCTCATTATCCGAATATGCGTAACGTTCTACCAGATCCTTATTCTTGCCTTTAAACACCTTAAATAGTGGTGGTTGTGCGATGTAGACGTGACCATCTTCAACTAACGGACGCATATGTCTGAAGAAGAATGTTAACAGTAGTGTTCTGATGTGAGAACCATCGACATCGGCATCGGCCATTATTATAACCTTACCGTATCTGAGCTTTGAAAGATCCATACCGTCATTACCGATACCGACACCTAACGCCTGGATTATCGGCAAAAGCTTCTCATTACCGTAAACTTTATCAACTCTTGCTTTTTCAACATTAAGCATCTTACCCCAAAGCGGAAGAATTGCCTGAAAACGTCTGTTTCTTCCCTGCTTTGCACTACCTCCCGCTGAATCTCCCTCGACGATATATAATTCCGAATAATCCTCATATTCGTCAATACATCTTGCAAGCTTGCCGAGCAGTGAAGAGCTTGTAGCCTGTGAATTTTTACGGCTTGCCTCTCTTGCTTTTTTTGCTGCCTCTCTGGCTCTTGATGCGGCAAGTGTTTTTTCAACAATAATTTTTGCCACTTTCGGATTTTCTTCCAAAAATGCATCAAATTTATCATTTAAAGCAGTTTCAACCAAAGCTCTTGCTTCACTGTTACCAAGCTTTGTTTTAGTCTGACCTTCAAACTGAGCTTCCATAACCTTAACGCTTACAACAGCAGTAAGCCCTTCTCTTGTATCTTCACCGGATAAGTTTTGCTCTTTTTCCTTCAGAATGTTTGTCCGACGTGCATAGTCGTTAAGAACTCTTGTTAAACCTGCCTTAAATCCGGTTTCGTGAGTTCCGCCGTCTATTGTATGAATATTATTAGCAAAGCTTAGAATACTCTCGCTATATGCAGTAGTGTATTGCATTGCAACCTCAACAGCCATACCCTCACGGGTTGCTTCAAAATACACAGGCTCATCATGCAAGACATCCTTACTGCGATTGAGATATTTCACAAATTCTATAATACCGCCCTCAGCGTAAAGATTTTCAGTTATCTTATCCTCTGTACGACAATCTGTTAAGATTATACGTACACCCTTATTCAAGAAAGCCTGTTCACGCAAACGCTTCAAAAGTATTTCATAGTCAAATTCAAGAGTTTCAAAAATCTCACCGTCCGGCTTAAATGTAATCTTTGTACCTGTTTTGTCTGTATCACCGATTATCTTAAGTGCGCAGGTTGGCTTACCTCGTTCATAGCTCTGATAGTGTATGTGTTTACCGTCTGATACTTCAACCTCTAAGCGTTCGGACAAAGCATTAACAACCGACGAACCAACTCCATGAAGACCTCCCGAAACCTTGTATCCGCCACCGCCGAACTTACCGCCTGCATGAAGAATAGTGAGAACAACTTCTACCGTCGGTATTCCTTGTTGAGGATGTATTCCGACCGGAATACCACGTCCGTTATCGGTAACGGTAACTGAATTGTCGGCATTAATATCTACATTAATGCAATCACAGTATCCTGCCAAAGCTTCGTCAATTGAATTATCGACAATCTCATATACCAGGTGATGAAGACCGGGTGACGCCGTAGAACCGATATACATGCCGGGACGTTTTCTTACCGCGTCTAATCCCTCTAATACCTGTATCTGACTTTCATCATATTTTGTTTCAATTTTTTCCATAGTTATATTCCTTTCTTAAATGCATTTTTAGTACATTTTATTATTCTTCAGTTAAATCCGACGACTGATAACGCCTGAGCAAAGTATTTGATGAAATTGAAGATATATAAACCTTCCTCGCACCGTTATTATCGGTAAGTACATAAGTTTTCGGTAAATCATCTGTTGCGTTTATGATAATACCGTCATTTTGTGCCTTCTTTAAAAAAGATCTTCCTGTGCGTGATACAGTGGTGTTTTCCATATCAAACACACCTATTATCTCGCTTTTTTTTATGATTATATCGTTTCCTACGTGAAGATACATTTTAACCTCCCGTTACAGTACCTGACACTACGTTAAAAATTTTTGCATTACCATAATTTTCAAAAATATCAGTATCAGTACACGTTATAAGAACTTGTTTACCTTCTATTTTATTCCATAAGTATTTTCTTCGATTTACATCAAGCTCACTCATTATATCGTCGAGTAGTAAAACAGGATACTCCTCTTTGATTTCGTTTATATAGTCCGCCTGCGCAATTTTTAATGACAGTGCCGCGGTTCGTTGCTGTCCCTGCGAAGCGTATAAGCGTATGTCTTTGTCGTTAACAAAAATGTCGATATCATCTCTTTGTATTCCATATTTAGACGATCCGAATTCAATTTCCCCGGCTGAATGCTCCTCTAAATATTTAAAGTACGAATCATAAGTAACATCTTTTATATTAACTCCGCTGTTATATCGTATTTTCAGTTTTTCAGATGAAATATCCGATTGGATTGACGTAGCAAGACGGTTAAGAATTTCTATAAATTCTATTCTGTAATTCATTATTTTAACGCCTTCTGTCGCTAATGCACTGTTCCATATTTCAAGTGTTGAATCAGACTTTTTCTTTGTGAGCTTCATTCCCTTCAGAAGGCTGTTTTTTTGAATTATGGTTTTATTATACGTTATAAGAGCAGTGAGATAGCCGGGATACAACTGACTAAGTGCCGAATCCATAAACCGCCGTCGCTGTGACGGAGACCCTTTAACAAGACCTAAGTCCTCCGGTGTGAAAAACACAGCATTAAAATAACTCATCAAAGCACTCAGCTTAGAAATTGCCACGTTATTGATTTTAATATTTTTCTTACCGGTTTTGTCTACCAGAAAAACGCCGCTAAACTTCCGTTCCAAATCGAAAAAATCCATCTCAACCCGAAAGAAGTCATTTCCGAAACGAATAAGCTCGGTATCTTGCTTTGCACGAATACTTTTACCGCGACAAAACAGATATACTGCTTCTAAGATATTCGTTTTTCCCTGAGCATTATTTCCGCAAAAAATATTTGTACCATTTATTAATTTTATAGTTTGCTCATCATAATTTCTGAAATTATTGAGAGTTAATGAAGAAACATGCATTATCTTACTGTAATCTCCTCTGTTTCATCTTCAAAATCTACCTTAACAAAGTCTCCCGGGCGTATTTTTTTACCACGCATAAGACATTGTTCACCGTTTACTGAAACAATACCGTCATTAATCATCATTTTAGCAACGCCTCCTGTTGGAGCAACGTCGCTGAGCTTTAAGAGCTGATCCAATTTGATATACTCAGTTGTAATTTCTATTTCCATATTTATCCTCCCTGCAAATTATCACGTTTTGTTAAGTTAAATGAAAGTTGAGATCTTGAACTCCTTGTGGTATAATAGTAATAACGACAAAACTATTACCTCCCAAAATTTGAGAAAGGAATCAAGATCTCATGAATACTATTATATCACATTGTTGCCCAA
>JAZTZP010000045.1:0-40780 GCA_045637525.1 Clostridia bacterium
TGTTCAAAGACTTTGGCGTATTCTCCGAGTATAGCGTCTCCATTCTCGTCATAATCTCTGTATTTGGCTACTTCGTCAATGAAGAAGAGGGATAGGCTCTTGATACCCATGTTAAAGAGGGCTTCTTCTTTTTCAAAGTGAGAAAGAATGGTTTCTCTTATCTGTATTCTGCGCATATCCTTTTCTGAAATGTCACCAACTACATCGCCTGTAGATATAGTGTCCCCATTAGCGAATGTAACAGTGTTGGTTAAAGGATTGATGTCTGTAATTGTATATCCGTCTTTATATTGCTCCATTTCCTGAGAAACATAATATAAGTTATCTCCAACTCCGAGAATTCTTGTTTCACGATTTATTGACTTGTTATATCCGATTTCAAGCTCTATCTTTGCCATAGGTGGTTTTTTAGATGAAAGGACTATACTTTCCAGGAAAAGATAATTATCCGTCCCTCTGAAGTTTTTAACTTCAAATCCTTTAACCTGAATTTTCTTAACTAACTTCTTGTTAAATGCATCAAGTGCATCCAAAACATAGATAAGGTTATTCTGCTTCTTGTGTGTTGCAGAATAGTTAAGTGTAAATAAAGGATTAAAGTTCTTAAGGGCTTTCTGGGTAACATCGCCACCCATTTTCTGAGGCTCGTCAAGAATTATAATAGGTCTGTTTGCTTTTATAACGTCAATAGGTCTGCGCGACTGGAACTCGTCTCGCTTTGAGTAGATAATTCTTGCTTCTTTGCTTTTTCCATCCTCTTTGAGAGAAGAGGCAAAGGCCTGCGTATTAATAATCATAACATTAATACCGGAGCTTGCAGAGAAGTTATCTATCTGGTTTAAGTTAGAGCTGTTGTAAATAAAGAATCTTGCTTTTTTACCATAATGCTCCATAAAGTGGTCTGCAGTAATTTCAAATGTTTTAGCAACACCTTCGCGGATAGCAATAGAGGGTACTACAACTATAAATTTACTCCAACCATATCTTTTATTAAGCTCGAACATGGTCTTTATGTAAACATAAGTTTTACCTGTTCCTGTTTCCATTTCAACATCAAGTGCGCATCTGCCTAAATCTTTAACTAAAAAAGATGATAACTTGATATTATTCATATTCTGTATTTCGTTAATATTTTTAAGAAGAAGGTCATCTGATAAGTAAATTTCATCATTCTTAAATCCGGAATCATTTGAAATATCAATATCATCATCATATTCTTTATCCAGTAAAGACTGAGCAGCGTAATTATCAATCTCTTCCCCGGCAAAACCTTTTCGTTTTTTTATTACGCCTAAATCCCGGCGGTAATTTACGCCACTGCTAAACCCTTGTCCTGCAAAGACATTACAAACAGCTTCAACTGCGTCAGTCTGGTATTGTTGTATTTTAAAATTAAATTTCATATTGCAACTTCCTCCTGTTCGGTTTCTTTCTCGGCTTGTTCATGAAGTTTGTTTAACTTGTTTTTAAATGCTTTACCTAACAAATCATCTAACACAAAGAAATCGAAAAAGACTAATGCCAAAGAGAATATATTTACCCATGTAAAATTAATATTGATTGCAAAAAGCCCTATAAGTGATAATAGACACCATGTGAAACTAATCATTGCAATCATATTAAATATTTTTGTAAAAATATCAATCGTACCAAAATATCTAATTAAGAAACTCATTTCTTTCGTTGAAATCATTGACTTTTTATACATATCTTTAAAGTTTTCGTATAAATTCTTATTATTTGCATATTCTGCTTTCTTTAAAGCTTCACCTTTTTGTTCAACTTCTTTTGATTGTTCATTTACTGTTTTTTCTCGATTCTGTATTCTTTTAAATAGTTCATCACGTGCAAATTTATTAGCTTTTACAAATAATATACTAATTGAAAATGCAAAAATAGGGATTGATAAACTATCCATAGAGGCTATAAAATTCGCTTCATTGTTAAAAACTGATGCTACGCCAACAATAACAAGAAATAATAAGAAACCATATTTTAATATATTTATAGGTTCTCTCATTACAGCACCTTCCTTACAGTATCAGGGCTATAGGTAGCAAATATCTGCTCGAAGTTGGTAGCAACATTGTCATTAGCCATAGAGTTATCTCTTGTTACAAAGTAATAAGGATGTTGCTTTGCTATTTCTGTTACAACTTCTTCAGTGATGTCAGCGTCAAAGCAGGCAATAAGGAAGCCTTCTGCAACATTAAATACTTTCTTGCCACCAATGGTTGTTTCTTCAATCTTGCTTGAAAGAAGTACACCTAAATCAAGCATAACTTGGAAGAGTAAATCTTCTGGTGTTCTATCTTCTTTGATGTTGTCTACAAGCTCGCTAAATAATGAGAACTCTATATCCTGTGGATTGTAGTAGACGTCTTTCATATTAGATGAGTCTAATTTTAAAATTCTGAAGCCTAAATCTTTTCCTTCAAGTAATAGACCGTATTCGTTCTGTAATGCTTGAGCAGAACGCTTGATTCTTTCTTCGCCTAATTGACATATGTTATCAAACCCTGCATTTCTTGCCTCACTTTTTTCTTCTGTGCTTTCTGGTAATTGGACTAATATGAATTTGCGATTACCACCTATATCACAATTTGTTTGCATGACAGCATGAGCTGTAGATGCAGAGCCTGAGAAGAAATCAAGAATAATACTATCTTCATCAGTCGATAATTCTATAATTCGCTGTAATAATTTTAATGGTTTTTTCCCATTTGGGAATTCGATGTTTCCTTCTTTTGAAAGATTATTGTAATCTATATCATCCCATAATGATGTAATCTTATCTAAGTAATAATATGAATTGTCAATCTTTTCAACTGCGTCAGAAAGAAACATCATCATTCTTCGTTGGTCGCCCTTATAAAGTATTTCGATAGTTTCTCCTGCGTTTTTACCCTTTATGGGAATATATTCAAGACCAAACATAGGATAGTCTTCGTCTTTAGTTTCGTTCATTACTGTTTGTCTGACGCTACTTTGTGCATTTGTAGTTTGAAAAATTTTATCTGCATATAAGTTATAGACTTCTTCTTCAGAAATCCCTTTTTCTTTGGCGAAAGAAGAAATTGATTCTGTTCGTAATGTTTTGTAACCATAGAACTTCATTCCGCGTTTACTATCTTCTTTGATAAGTGTTTTATCACTTAATTCTGCTACAACAGAGGTATATTTCCAGCTTTTCCCCTCAATTTCATAACTCTGTATTCTGTCAAATAGTTTTGTTTTTATATAAACAGGATTGAAAAGCAATTCAGTTTTATTCTTAGCCCATAAGCATATGAATTCAGTAGCATCCTTAAGACTTTTTCCTTCAGAACTTCCTGAAACTCCTCCGACTTTTGTTCTAACAGTTATAACATTTATAAAATTTGATTCTCCAAAAACTTCATTGCCTAACTTGATAGTATTTTCAACTTCATTGTCATCAATACTAATAAATATAACTCCGTCCTCACGTAATAAATCTTTTGCTAATTTAAGTCTGGGATACATCATGTTAAGCCAGTCTGTATGGTATCTGCCATTTGCCTCGTTGTTTGCACGTATATCAAATAATAGATTACCACTTTCGTCATACTGGCCACTCTGTATGGAAAATCCCTTTTCTGTTTGTTGGAATGAATCGTCATAGACGAAAGAATCGTTTCCTGTGTTGTATGGTGGGTCTATGTATATTAATTTAACCTTACCAAGATAGGTTTCTTGTAAGAGCTTTAGTACTTCAAGGTTGTCTCCCTCGATATAGAGGTTTTCAGTAGAATCGAAGTTAACACTTTCTTCTCTGCAGGGGCGGAGGGTTTTATTGATAGGCGCATTAGCAAGAAGAATAGACTTCTTCTTGTCAGGCCATGTAAACTGATAGCGTTCTTCTTTGCCTTCTACAACTGTTGTAGAGATTTCCTGCATAAGAATATCTTTGTCTATGGCTCTTACAACTTCTCCGAATTCGTCAATAGTTTCAGTTACTGCATTCGGAAAGAGTGCTGCTAACTTCTTGAAATTCTCATCTGCTTTGTTTGGTGTGTGCATCTTTAATTTATCACTCATTTTTGTTTTCCTCCGATTTCTATTTTGACAGCGAACTTGCCACTTCAAATAATGTTTTTTTCGTTTCAAATGTAAATGTACATTCTCCAATATGTAACTCATGCCTATCATACGTATATGTTGTGTTAAAAACTGCATTGTATAGAGAAGTCAATTTTTCTGATATTGATACTTTTTTTAGTTCTGCACTTTCTTCAAACGATTCACCTTTAGATAGCAATTGTCTAAAACGATAAACTTCATACTTTGATAGTATTTCAATCAACGGAGATGAATCCTTTCCGTTAATAAAATTTTCGTATATTTCACGATTTGATATACTTAATCCAACTATAATAGGAAGAATGTAGAATATACACATTTGTTTTGCCTTCCCGTCCGGAAAGTACGTTTCAATCCCTGTTGTTCTTCGTTTAGGGTTATCAAATATTCTTTTAATATCAGTAAGAAAACGAGTAGTTTCTCTCATAGAAAAATTGTATTTTTCTATAATATCCGCACAAATTGAATCTACTATTGTTTTTCCTTCATCAAACTCTATGCTGGCATAAAATTTAAATTTATTTACAGGTGGTATAGATAGCCTAAAATCGAAGAAACGGTCTAAATATTTACAAGCATCGAAATCATTTCCGTAATACTTTTTTATTGTATGTTGTAGTTCGCTTGTGTTAATCGAAAAAACAAATGTAATTCTTTCATTATCAAAATAGTGTTTTATTCTTTCTAACAGTTTTACAGCATAACTGGGTTTGCATCGATCTAATTCGTCAACAAAAACAACAAGTCGATTTCCTTTTTCCAAAAGCAAAGATTCCAAAAATTCTTTTATGTCATTTTCTATACTTTTGTTTTTTCTTATTTCTTCAAGAGCATTAGTGCCTTTTAAATTTGTAATCAAGTCTGCCCAATTTCTTCCAGTAAAGAATTCAAGAATAGTTGCTGCTTTTTGAATAAAATCTATATCATCTCTAAAAGCATAATCTGTATCCACAGATTTGATTATAGAATATACCAAAGAAAGTACAGGGTCATTATCATTGTCATTTTCCCAAGCATCATAATACACACATACATGTGGTTGTAAGTTTAAATTCGTATTCAGATTTTTGATTTTTTCTTTATCTTCTTTGTTAATAGAAGTTACAAAATTATTGTGAGCATCCATTATCATTTTTGTTTGTTTTACAAAGAAAGTTTTTCCGCTCCCCCAACTTCCATCAATAGCAATAGAACATGCATTTTCGATAGTATCAAGAAACTCGGCAAGTGCGAACACGTCCAAATTCCGCCCAATTGTATCTTTGGTAAGTGTATTTATTAAATTATCATACGTTGGTTTTAATTCATTTGTTTTCATTTTTTTCTCCATACTAATATTGTTTCTACCAGCTTTTAAAATTACCATTAAGGGTCGTCATAGATGCGGTGATAGTCGGGGACGTCAGACTGTCGAATAATTGTCGTTTGTAGAAGATTTGCTTCTGACAAATATCGGTTTATTACGATTTTCAAAATCTGATTATACCCAAACTTTGAGTTTTCCGACAGTCTGACGTGCCTGTTTTATCACGCACCCTAACTCCTAAACCTCTGCTCCTGCTTCTATAAGTAACGGTTTATAATACTTGTTAAACTCTTCATCGGCTTCCTTTGTACCTATCGGTGACATCACCTCTACTAATGACGCATCAACATCATATATATGTAACTTTCCTTTATAAGGAAACGGCTTTATCTGACGCACATTTTCCAAAATCCATGCATACCCCTCCGGGCTTGGTTTCCATCTCATCAATGCGCCTTCTAAATGTTTTTTTCTAAAAGGTACTACATCTTTTAACGTTACCATACAAAGGGCATGTCCGCTGATGCATCCTTTATGTTTTCTTGAACTTGCACATATAAGCAAGTCACCTCTGTAATCGGTTTTCCAGCTACGCCACTCAACAGTTTTAATCCCGTCAAAAATAGCATCTGCATATTCGGGAAGTATCGAAAGAGCCTTAACTGTATCAGCTTTGGCTGATTCAAAACCCTCTGCAACCGGCTCCGGTATAGTATCTTCCGGAACAGACTCCGGCGGAATCAGCACTTCTTTTTGAATTGAATCATTTGGTTCAAAAGAGTCTTTTGATTGCTCTAATTCCTTTTTCAGCACATTTACCCGAGCTGCTAATTCAAATTTCTTCTTCGGCTGTTTCTCTGCTCTTGCCTGTTTTTCAAGACGTGCTATTTCTTTTTCAAGCTTTTCGATTTTTTCGTTAGTCTTTATCTGCTCTGATAGTGTAGCATCCTTGTCTCTTTTCAAACCTGAAACTTGTATAACAAAATTCTCATAAACAGTATCAAGACTCAGTCCCTCAATCTTTAAAGGTATTTCCTCTTCTTTTAACCAATCTGTATTAAAATATTTTGTCATACTCCCGTCCGAATCTTTATATCTGAGCCAAATCTGATATTTATCTTCAAAAACAAGCACATATATATTGTTATAAGGAATAACCTTATCTATTTGCTTTAATACAGAAACGTCAAATTTATCAGTATGCAGATATATCTTCAAAATTTGAATTTCTGTCACATATTCACCTGCCTGAACATTTAAAGTATTAACCGCAAGCTTATTTGCCCACTCTATACTCTGTATCTGCTCAACAAATATTTTCTTTATTGCCGGAGTCACAGACAAATTTTCATAAAATCTCTGTTTCGGCACCTTTTTATTAAATTCAGTCGTTTTGGGAAAATTCAATTCAAATTCCTCATTTCTTCTCTCATTTTTAATGCGCTTTTTTCAATTCGCAATTCGCTTTTTTCAATTCGCAATTCGCAATGCGCAATTATTCAATTGTTTTTTTCCTTTTTGTTTACTGTTTTCAATTCGCTTTTTTTTAATTCACAATTAAAAATCGTTTTCATCATTCAAAAATTAATTGCGAATTGCGCATTGTTTTTTTCTTTTATTTTTCAAGACTCTTTTCATCCATAAGGAAATCGTAGATATTCATAGTCAGAATTCCGTTTTCATCGTAATAAGCCGGAACAATATCTTTTGTAATAACTATTTTTTTGAATGAATCGTCAATTCGTTTAAACGGTCTGATTTCCTGGGCTCTCTTTTCTTCATCCGGAATAGAAAAAGCAGACTGGATATAATATTTCATCGAACCAAGATTGCATATAAAATCAACTTCAAGCTGTTTTCTGACGGTTTTACCATCTTTATCTTTCTCCGTAATCGGAACAACGCCTACATCAACTCTGTATCCGCGCATTCTGAGCTCGTTATAAATTACATTTTCCATTGCATGAGTCTGTTCAAACTGTCTGAAGTTTATGCGTGCATTGCGAAGCCCCATATCTGAAAAATAGTACTTTTTAGGAGTTTCAATATACGCCTTGCCTTTGATGTCATATCTTTGTGCTGACTCAAGCAGAAATGAATCCTCAAGAAAATCCAGATACTTTTTAATTGTTGTTGAAGTGATTTTTGAGTTCTTAACAGATTTGAAAGTATTCTTTAGTTTTTCAGGATTTGTGAGCGATCCAATTGCAGAAGATACTATATTAAGCAAATCCTCAAGCTCGCCAATATTTCTAACCTTGTTTCTCTTCTGAATATCCCTTACGTAGATTTCACTGAAAAGATTTTCAAGTGCAGATGCCTTGTTTTCCTGCCCGTCTCTGATAACCACCAGAGGAATCCCGCCATAAAGCATATATTCGGAAAGTCCTTCGTATTTATCACCCTTGTAAGCAGTCATAAACTCCGAAAAGCTCAGCGGATACATATGGATTTCATCCCCACGTCCTGCAAACTCGGTAATAATGTCCTTTGACAAGAACTTTGCATTACTCCCGGTAACATAAACATCCATATTTTTCTTACGAAGATAGCCATTTAACACAGTTTCAAAGCAGTCAAGCATCTGCACTTCGTCCAGAAGGAGATAATACATTTCATTGTCAACCATCTGAGTTCGGATGTATTCCATAAACTTCTCGGGATTAACTTTTCTATTCTGCTTTTCTATTTCTATAATGCTTTCGCCAATCAGGTTTAAATCATCACCTGAATCAAATGCAAAACGAATTATATGCTTCTCATCAACTCCGCTTTCCAGAAGATTATTATAAAAGATATCATTCAATAGATAAGACTTACCGCACCTTCTGATACCGGTTATAACCTTAATTAAACCATTGTGCTTCAGATTAATCAGCTTGTTCAGATATAAATCACGTTTAATTTCCATATTGTCTCCACTCCTAAAAGAGATTTTTGCACCTTTTTACACTTTTATACATTAATATTACCACAAATACATAAAAAAGTCAAGCTTCTTTAAAAAAATCGCTATTTTCAATTCGCAATTCGCAATGCGTAATGCAAATACTTTTGTTTTATCAACGATAATATTTTCTGTTTTCATAGTAAATTTCCTCTTTCATAAAAACAATTGAGAATTGAAAATTACAAATTGCGCATTGCGAATTGCGCATTGCGAATTACAAAAATTATAACCCCTCACTCGCTGATTACAAAAAAGCATATCAGCTCAAAATCATCAAGTCCTTTTATTGTAATATTTCCAAGCGTTGTACCTCCGGCTTTAAAAAGGCTTTCTATATCGCTTTCTTCATTAACTTCCATAACCGAAGAAATAGCGTCACCAAGCAATTTTGAAAACTTACTCATATTTTTACCGTCTTTTGTTTCTTTATTAAATTTACGATATAGCTCCGTAATAGGTTCTGTTTTTCCTTTACAAAGAAAACGTAACTTATCAAGCATTGCTTTTGGTGATAAATGATCGCAAACCACATCTCCGTCATTTGTGATATACACCATATAAAACGGATGAAGCCTGTTATGATTATCTATATTCACGCTGTCTGAACGATTCTTTAAAACATATATCACACCCGGTGGATTTTCATCTGTTGCCGAAACGACTGTGTGCAGACCAAACGGCGTTTTATCTATATCAGGATGATGCTTTACATACTCCAGTAAATCAAGCCTGAACTCATTAAGCCCCAAATCCATTATAGAAATTCCCGATGACATTTCTTCGATATCCACAACTTCCTCCTGCAAACGCTTAAGCTGAGCTTTTCTATATTCAAGATCTGTCTTTTCTTCATCGCTGAGAAGATTGTCATCCCCCGTCGCTGTCATATCTACAATTTTCATTCTTGTCTCAACTTTTGCTTTCAAATCGATATACTCATCAAGCGTAACATCAGGCCAGAAATTTACAAGCTGTATATATTCATTTCTGCTACCTATACGGTCAATTCTGCCGAAACGCTGTATTATACGCACCGGATTCCAGTGTATATCATAGTTTATAAGATAATCACAATCCTGCAAATTCTGTCCTTCCGATATACAATCAGTTGCAATTAAAATATCAATATCGTTTTTTGCTATATTTTCAAACAAATCCCTGTCTTTTGATATAGGCGAAAAACAAGTAAGAACAGTATTTAAATCACCCTTTAGTTTGGGTATAGTTGTTTTTCCGTCAACAGAACCGGTAATTAAAGCTGTCTCAAGTCCAAAATTTGATTTTACATATTCGCTTACATTTGAATATAAATATTCGGCAGTATCTGCAAACGCTGTAAATATAATTATTTTCTTATTCGCTCCGTTTATAGGATTTTTAATCTTTTTCTTTACAACGCTAAGCAGCTCCTGTAATTTACTGTCATGCTCCGGTGTAATATCACTTATCATATATGTAAGTAATTCAAGAATTTCTCCGTCCTTTACAAGACTTTCTCTCCATGATTTATAGTCCATATCCGAAAGGTCTATTTTTACCTTTTTGCCGATTGAAAATAAATCCTCATTATCTCCGTCCTCGCTGTCAAACTCCTCAATAGCTGTTATATCCGTAAGCTCCAATTCTACTCCCGATACATTATCGTATGCTTCAATCTTATTTACGGTATCATCCATTAACTGCTTAATTCTCTTTAATGTAAGACTAAATGCGTAAACAGAGCTTTCCATTCTTTTCATAAGATTAATAGCAGTAAGTCTTCGTATTCCCTGCTCACGTCCGAATTGCGTAAGGGTATCGTCTCCACCAAAAACATCCGAATACTTATCAATCCGGCTCGGCAGAATATAATGCGACGGAGTATATATCGCCAGTACAAGCTGTGTCAGCTGTTCAAATATCTCGTTATAATTAATTGCCGTTTTTAAATCGGTAAGCGGTGGTCTTTTAGATATTGGTTTTAACCTTTTTGGAAATGTACCGATATCAGCAGTATCATAATATTTTTGTATATGCTTTCTCGAACGTGCAATAGTTACAGAATCAAGAACTTCAAAAAAGTCGAAATCAAGCATTTTAAGCAAATTCGCAGTAGTTCGCTCACTTTGCTCCCATTTACTCCATGTATTAAACGCTCTTTGCGCACTTCTGAATATATCATCAATTGAACGTGTGGTACTCAGCTTCTCATCAATATATTCGGAATTTCCCTCATATGCCAATGCAAGCTGATTTTTAAGGTCGTTAAACCTGTTATTTACAGGTGTTGCACTAAGCATTAACACTTTTGTTTTAACGCCTTTTCTTATTACTTTATTTAAAAGCTGTAAATATCTGTTTTGCTTCTCATCATCATCGCCCGATACCTTTCCGCCATTTCTGAAATTATGCGATTCATCAATTACTACAAGATCATAATTTCCCCAATTAAGCCTGTCTAAGTCAAGACCATTCGACTTTCCGTGAGTTCTGTTTAAATCTGTATGATATAAAACATCATATCCTAAACGGTCGGCAGCTATCGGATTATTTATATAATTATCCTTATACGTATTCCAGTTGTTTGTCAGCTTTTTAGGACATAAAACAAGCACCGATTTATTTCGGTTCTCATAGTACTTGATTACCGCAAGAGCAGTAAAAGTCTTGCCCAGACCAACACTGTCAGCTAATATACAACCATTGTATTTTTCAAGCTTATTTATAATTGCAAGCACTGCATCTTTCTGAAAGTTATACAGCATATTCCAGATTTTACTGTTTTTAAATCCTGTCGCTTCATTAGGAAGCACATCTTCAGAAATATCTTCTAAAAACTCATTAAATATATTATACAAGGTTACAAAATATATGAAATCAGGCGAATTTTCGGTATATGCAGAAGTTATGCATTCTATAACTTCCTCTGTAACCTCCTGCATTTTTGTTTTATCATTCCATATATTTTCAAATAAATTCAGATATAATTCAGACATCGGTGCATCTGTTTTTTGTACTACATTATACGCATTATTACCACGCTCACATCCTAAATCTACAGTAGTAAACCCGTTAACCGGCATATAACTCTTATCATCAACATTTATAAATCCCATCATATTATCAGATGAAATGTTTGATTTAAATGTTACTTTTTCTCTTATCCACTCTGCACATTCCTTTGCTATGGCTTTCTGGGTAAGCTCATTACGAAGCTTTACTTCAAATTCAGTTCCGTACAAACTCCGCTCTCTGTTAAGGCGTGGAATATAAAACTCACGCTTTTCTTTTTTTGCTTTTTCAGCAGTAAAAGTCGGCGAAGTGAATATAAATCTGAGTTCATCAATTTTCTTTAGCTCGTCCTTCAATTCGCCAAATGCATAAATAGAAAAACAAGCAGCAGCAATTGACAGCTTACTTCCGTCTTTAATTTCAACATTCAAATCATCTTTTAAAGTTTTATTGATATTATCTATAATTTCCATAACCACACCTCGATAATATGATATCCGATAATTATTATAACATAAAAATCTTATTTTGTCTATACCCTCTGACAAAATTCGGAATAAAAAAACGACTTGCAAAATATCTTCATTGATCATTTTGCAGTCGTTTTTTTGATACTAAATTATTATAAGCTCCTTCTTTGATCCGGTGAGATTTTCGCATCCGTTTTCCGTTACTGCTACAACATCTTCTATTCTCACTCCTCCAAAATCCGGAATATATATTCCCGGCTCTACCGTAACCACGTTTCCAGCTCTTAAAGTGTCTTTGGATTTTGGCGATAAAGACGGCAATTCGTGAATTTCAATTCCAACGCTGTGTCCGAGACTGTGCCCGAAAAACTCTCCGTATCCGGCATCTTTTATAACGTCACGTGCCAGGCGGTCAGCATCAGCACAAAGCATACCGGTTTTTATTCCCGCTAAAGCCTTTTCCTGTGCCGCTAAAACAACATTATATATTTCCGAAGCCTTTCCAGACGGTGTTCCTATGCTTATTGTCCTCGTCATATCTGAACAGTATCCGTCAAGCACGCAACCGAAATCAAGCGTTAAAAGCTCACCTTCATCTATTACCTTTTCACTTGCCGCACCGTGAGGCATAGCACCTCTCACACCTGATGCCGCAATTGTTTCAAATGATAATGCCGACGCACCGTTTTTCTTAAAATAAAATTCGAGTGCTAAAGCTATTTCAATTTCCTTCATTCCGGGCTTTATAAAATCAAGTATATACGAAAAAGCCTCATCTCCGAGCTTTTCTGCTTCTGCTATCTTTTTAATTTCTTCAGGACTTTTTACCGCCCTTATGTGAGATATTATCTCCGAGCCGCTTTGGAAACATATTGAAGGTGCCTCTTCTTTAAGCCTGTTAAACCGTGAAATCGTCATGCATTCGTCTTCTATAACCACCTCACCGCTTTTTGCGTGTTTAAGCAGGTTCTTTATCCCCACATCTGCACGTATAAGCTCAAAATCAGGCACCTGCTCTTTTGCCTGAACAAAATAACGGCTGTCGGTAAATATATATGCTTCATCGGGGGTTATTAAAAGCATAGCATCCTCCGATGTAAAACCGCTGAAGTAAAAAATATTTGCTTTTCCGGTAATTAAAACATCTTTTTCAAACTTAAATGTCTTTCTTAAATTATTAATTCTCTCGTTCATCTGCAAGTGCCTCTAATGCTAAAATATATCCCTTAAACCCAAGACCGCATATCTGTCCGATGCACGCCGGTGCCGTCACTGATTTATGACGAAATTCTTCCCTTTTATGTATATTTGAAATATGCACCTCAACAGCCGGTGTGTTTATACTGCTCAGTGCATCATGCAATGCATATGAATAGTGAGTAAAAGCACCGGGGTTTATTATAATTCCGTCATAATTATCATGTGCTGAATGTATTGCATTTATTATTTCGCCCTCTATATTACTCTGAAAAAAGCTGACCTCTACACCCAACTCATCCGCTTTATTTTTAATCATCGCCTCAAGATCTGAAAGAGTTGAAGCACCATAAATTCCCGGTTCTCTTATTCCGAGCATATTTAAGTTCGGTCCGTTTATTACAAGTACTTTCATACGTTTTATCCTTCCTATAATTTATCAATTTCCCTGAACAAAGCCTCCAAAGCCTCATCTTCAGGCAATTTACATATAATCTCGCCTTTTTTGAATATTAATGCCTCACCATCTCCGCCGGCTATACCAACATCAGCCTCACGAGCCTCACCCGGTCCGTTCACCGCACAGCCCATCACAGCCACCTTTATAGGTTTGTTTACGGTACACAGCCGTTTTTCAACCTTTTCCGCCAAACCTATTAAATCAATTCTCGTCCTGCCGCAGGTCGGACATGATATAAGCTCCGCCCCGCCTTCACGAAGTGACAGCGCCTTTAAAATTTCCTTTGCGGCGATTATCTCCTCAATCGGGTCAGCGGTCAGTGATACACGCATAGTATCTCCAATCTCCTCCGCTAAAAGTGCACCAATCCCGACAGAAGACTTTATTATTCCACTTTTCGGAGTTCCTGCCTCCGTTACACCTATATGCAAAGGAATATCAGTCTTTTTATCAAAAATACGATACGCCTCTATCATGTTTTTAACGTTTGAAACCTTTATTGATACAACTATATCATTAAAATTAAGCTCATCTAAAATTGCAACGTGCCCCAACGCACTCTCAACAAGTGCTTCCGGTACGGGCGCACCGTATTTTTCAAGCAAATGCTTTTCCAAAGAGCCGCCGTTTACGCCAATGCGTATCGGAACGCCTTTTTCTTTTGCAAGATTTACAACAGCTCTTACTTTTTCCTTACTTCCGATATTTCCCGGATTTATGCGGACTTTATCAGCACCGTTTTCAATCGATTTTATTGCCAGCTTATAATCAAAATGTATATCGGTAACAAGCGGTATATGAATCTGCTCTTTTATACGTTTTACCGCTTCAGCCGCTTCAATATCCGGCACCGCTACACGAATTATTTCGCACCCGGCAGCCTCAAGAGCAAGTATCTGCTTAACAGTAGCCTCAACGTTTCTCGTATCGGTATTACACATAGACTGAATTGCAACCGCATTATCTCCGCCTATTTTCACTCCGCCGATATTAACAACTCTCTTATTTCTCACGTTATCCAACTCCCTTAAAAGCTTATCTTATCAATTTCATTATATCCTGGAACAATATAAACAGCATAAACGCAAACAAAAGCGCAAATCCAATGCCGTGTATTATCCCTTCTTTATCACGTGATACAGGCTTTCTCCTTATCGCCTCTATTAATACAAACAACAGCCTGCCGCCATCAAGTGCAGGCAACGGCAAAAGGTTCATAACACCGAGATTTATCGTAAGAAGTGCCGTAATATTCAGCACATTGAGTACCTTTCCGCTTTCTGCTTCAACAGCTGTGCTTACTTCGCTCACAACGCCAACCGGACCCGATACCATTTCTATCCCGACAGCACCCGTAATTAAATCAATAAGCGACTTATACACAAGCTTTACTACAAAGCAAGTCATATTATATGCCTCAGGTATTAAATTAAATGCTGTTAACTCTTCCTTCATTGGAGAAAAACCGATCAATAATTCTTTGCTCTCGTTTGTCATCCCTATTTTATCCGCATCATACGGATTTTTTTCACTATACCAGAGAATGGCGCTCTCAGTTACTCCGTCTATTGTTTCATCACAAACAATTCCCTCTTCTGTATAGGTGTATTTAAGATGTCTTACCGACGGCATCGTTTCTACACTAAACTTTTCGCCGTCTCTCTTTATCTTAAGGGATATTTTTTCACCCTCTGTTATATCATTCTTATAAAGCTGTAAATCTCTGTAACTATTAATTTTGTGTCCGTTTATTTCTATAATTTCATCACCATGCTGTATATCGCATTCATACAGAGCGGTATTCTCAACAAGAATATCAATTTTATTGGTGTAAACCTCGCCGGAATTTAATGCAAAACCAACATATATTATAAAGCCAAGCAGTATATTAAACGCCGCACCTGCAACGAGCACAACAAAACGCTTCCAGCACTTTTGCTCATTGAAAGCACCTGGAACATCTGTTTTTTCTTCATCCTCACCGTCAAACTGACAAAAACCGCCAAACGGTATTAACCGAAAAGAATACAGCGTATTCTTACCGCGAATTTTAAACAGCGCCGGTCCGAAGCCGATAGCATATTCAAGCACTGTAAACCCTAAGAGCTTACCTGCAATAAAATGACCAAACTCATGAAGAGAAATCATTATTAAAAACATTAAAACAGTTACAATTACAGAAAGCAATTAAACACACTCCTTTAATCCAACATTTCATAAACTACACGCCTTGCTTCTTTATCCGTTTCTAAAATATCCGAAACATCCGGATTATCAATAAACTTAACTTTTCCCATAGCAGTTTCAATAGCTTCTGAAATTTCAAGATATTTAATCTTTCCCTTTAAAAACATTTCAACCGCCGCTTCATCCGCACTGTTAAATACACAAGGGCAATTACCGCCTCTTTTTGCCGCCTCATACGCAAGCCTCAGTGCAAAAAACGTATCAGTATCAGGTTCTTCAAAAGTAAGCTGAGAATATTTTGTAATGTCAAACTCATTACCCGACATCGGTCTTCTGTACGGATATGTAAGTGCGTATTGAATAGGCAATCGCATATCAGGAGCGCCCAACTGTGCAATCACGCCATTATCACGGAACTTAACCATAGAATGTACTATACTCTGACGATGCACCACAACCTTTATACGCTCTACCGGAACATCAAACAGCCAGCCGGCTTCTATAACCTCAAGCCCTTTATTTACAAGAGTTGAAGAATCAATAGTAACTTTGGCGCCCATGTCCCAATTTGGGTGCTTTAATGCCTGCTCAGGCGTTATATTTTTCAGTTCATCACGCTTTTTCCCGAAAAACGGTCCACCCGAAGCGGTTAAAATAAGCTGAGCAATTTCGTCTTTTGAATGGCATCCCTCTAAGCTTTGAAATATTGCAGAATGTTCACTGTCAACGGGAAGCAATGCCGAGCCGTATTCTTCAGCAAGCTTAGTCACAATATGACCACCGGTTACAAGTGTTTCCTTGTTTGCAAGCGCAATATTTTTTTTCGCTTTAATCGCATCAATCGTGGGTACAAGTCCCGATATCCCAACAACTGCCGTAACAACAGTTTCAACCTCATCAAGTGTTGAAACCTCCGACAAACCCTCTTTTCCCGAAACAACCTTTGTGCCTGTATCGGCTATGCGTGTTTTCAAATCTTCAGCCGCTGCTTCATTAACCATGCACGCAAGCTTCGGTTTTAGTTTTCTTACCTGTTTTTCAACCGACAAAACATCCGAATAAGCAGAAATCCCCAATACATTAATATCGGGGTTTTTGTCTGCAATATCAAGAGTTTGTGTACCTATCGAGCCGGTTGAGCCTAAAATTGATATATTCATAGGTTACCTCTTACATAAAAATTTTTAATAGTAAATATACAAACGGCGATACAAATAAAACGCTGTCAAATCTGTCTAATACTCCGCCATGTCCGGGAAGAATATTTCCAAAATCCTTAACACCGCAATCACGCTTAATGGCAGAAGCCACTAAATCACCAATCTGCGAAATAGCCGAGCCGACAGCACCAACAACCATTATTCCGACATATCCCGTTTCAGCAGCAGATGCATCGTCTAAAAGACGCATTATAAAAAGATACAAAGCACAGCAAAGTGCTGAAGTTATTACTCCGCCGACAGAGCCTTCTATCGTCTTTTTCGGGCTTATGTGTGGTGCAAGCTTGTGTTTTCCGAGAAACCGTCCGGCAAAATACGCCCCGGTATCCGTTGTCCACGCACAAACAAAAATAATCAAAGCACCGAAAATATCATATTCAGCCCTTATTTTAATAACCGCGCTCATAAAAAGAGTTATGAACAGCGTACCTGTAAACACAGAAAATATGTCTTTAAAGCTTTCTTTTCCGTGCAAAACAACCGTAATTATCAGAAAAACAACAAGTGCCGCAAGAAGGCTCTCATATAAGCCAATACCATTTAAAAAATTAAACAGCATAATAACAACTGCACTTAAATATCCGGCACCAAGTAACGCCTTATGAGAAGTTACAGATTTAAAATACTCAAAAAGCATTATAGCTATCAAAATGCATACCGCCGAGTTATACGGTACAACACCTCCGGCAATCACGGCAAAGAAAACCGCTAAACCAATAAACGATGTAATAATTCGTTTTATCATTTCATCCTCCGCTTCCGCCTTAAATGACGGCTCAATATTATCTGACTCCGCCGAATCTTCGACCTCTGCCCTGAAAATCTCTTATCGCCTCATAAAGGTCTTTCACAGAAAAGTCAGGCCAGAGCTTTTTAGTAAACCACATCTCCGAATAACTGTTCTGCCATAGCAAAAAATTACTCAGTCTCTGCTCACCGCTCGTGCGTATAAGCAAGTCAATGTCCGGCTGACCTGCCGTATATAAACATTCCTCAAATACGTCTTCATTAATCTCATCCTGAGTTAATTCGCCGTCAATTACCTTTTTAATCAAGCTCTTGGCAGAATTTACGATTTCTTCTCTGCCACCGTAATTTAAAGCAATATTCATTACTATACCGCTGTTATCAGCCGTAAACCGTTCTGTTTCTGTTATCTGTTCACGTATTTCGTCGCTAAGTTCTTTTCGTGAGCCAATAGCACGTATTACAACATTTTCGCCGGCAAGAGTTTTATGAGCATTTTTGAGATAGTCAAGCAGAAGATTCATTAAAAAATCAACCTCCTGTTTTGGTCTTTTCCAGTTTTCCGTGGAAAAGGCATAAACGGTTATGTATTTAATTCCTATATTGTTACACTCCGTAACTATCTTTTTAAGCGTGTCAGCACCGGCAGAATGTCCTGCACTACGTGGTAATCCGCGTCTTTTTGCCCATCTGCCGTTGCCATCCATTATATCGCCAATATCCTTAGCTAATCTTTCAAAATCAATATCTGTTTTTAATCTTTTCTTAAAAAACATTTATCAGTCCTCAGATTTCTAAAATTTCTTTTTCCTTTGCCGCATATATATCGTCAATTTCCTTTATAAACTTATCAGTAAGATTCTGAATGTCCTTTTCTGCATTTTTAACATCGTCCTCTGTAAGCTCACCGTTCTTCTTCTGAGCCTTCAAATCGTCCATGGCATCTCTTCGCACGTTACGGATCTGAACCTTTGCTTCTTCGGTATATTTCTTCACCTGCTTAACAAGCTCTTTTCTTCTTTCCTCTGTAAGCGGCGGGAAATTAAGTCTTATAATCTTACCGTCATTTTGCGGAGATAAACCAAGATCAGATGCCTGTATTGCCTTTTCAATCTCCTTAAGTATAGACACATCCCATGGCTGTATAACAAGACTTCTCGGCTCCGGCGAAGATATAGATCCAACCTGACCAACCGGTGTCATTGTTCCGTAATACTCAACAAACACCTTGTCAAGAACAGATGCATTTGCACGACCTGCTCTTATTGTCTTTAATTCGGACTGAAAACCGTCCACTCTTTTATTCATTTTAGCTTCAATTTCAGGATACTTTCCCATAATTTACATCTCCTTTTTATTATATAATATTTTTTATTTTCTTATTCCATCATTCGAAACATATGTTCCGATTGTTTCACCGGATATTGCACGAACAATATTTTCAGGGTCATTTAGTCCGAAAACAAGTATCGGCATATTATTATCACGGCACATAGACGCCGCCGTTGAATCCATAACACCTAAATTCATGCTTAATATATCTGTATAAGTAAGTGAATCAAATTTCTTTGCATCAGGATTCACATTCGGGTCAGAATCATATACAGCATCAACCTTCTTTGCAAGCAGTATAACATCTGCATCCATCTCCACAGCACGAAGTGCCGCAGTAGTATCAGTAGACATAAACGGATTTCCCGTTCCGCAACCGAATATAACAACTCTTCCCTTTTCTAAGTGACGAACTGCTTTGCTTCTTATATAAAGTTCAGCAATCTGACGCATTTCAATACTCGTCTGAACTCTTGTAGGTATATTCTGATTTTCAAGTGCAGAACAAAGTGCTAAAGAGTTAATAGCCGTTGCCAGCATTCCCATATGATCCGCACGTGTCCTGTCCATGTTTTCGCCGCTGCGACCTCTCCATATATTTCCGCCACCGACTACTATACAAACCTCCGCGCCTAAATCCACAATAGATTTTATGCTTTTAGAAATACTTTCAAGTGTTTCTTCACAAAGCCCGAATCCGGCATCCCCGGCAAGAGCTTCACCACTGATTTTTAAAAGCACTCTTTTATATTTAATGCCCACGGTTTTGTCCTCCTTTAAATTATATTAACAGTTATTACCTCTATTATACTATTTTTTTTCAAAAAAAGCAATACCTATTTTAATATTAGTTGAAAATTTTTAAAAATTTTTTTCAAATTATAGTTTATCTTACGATAAACTAATGCGGAATTCGAAATGCGGAATGCGGAATAAATCTCGGTTTCAGCCAATAATTCCGCATTCCGCATTAGTTTAGCTACGCTAAACCATAATTCTTTATTCATTCAAAAAAACCGTGAGACCATATTTCAGAACTATTGACAAACCCGTTCATTTGGTATATAATTAATATATACTTGATATCAGGAGTGAATTTTTATGAAACGTGTTTTTTTAATAGTTCTTGACAGCTTTGGAATCGGTGCAATGCCGGACTGCGAAAAATTCGGTGATGACTTTTCGGTCAATACATTTAAATCCTGCTTTAACACAGGAAAGCTGTTTGTTCCAAACCTTATAAAACTCGGATTATTTAATATAGACGGTATTGATTTCGGCAAAAAATGCAATTCTCCGATCGGAGTATACGGCAGATTATCCGAAGAATCCATGGGAAAAGATACCACAGTGGGACATTGGGAAATATCAGGTCTTGTCAGCAAAACCCCGCTTCCAACCTATAAAGACGGATTCCCGGCTGAAATAATTGACTCCTTCATTTCTGCCACAGGACGTGGCGTTCTTTGCAACAAGCCGTATTCAGGAACCGATGTTATACGTGATTACGGTGAGGAGCATATAAAAACCGGAAAACTCATAGTATACACATCAGCCGACAGTGTTTTCCAGATCGCCGCACATGAGGATATAATACCTCTGAATGAATTATACAGCTATTGCGAAACTGCACGAAAGCTTTTAACAGGCAAGCATGGAGTCGGCAGAGTCATAGCCCGCCCGTTCTCCGGCACAGCTCCCGATTTTGTAAGAACATCAGGAAGACACGACTATTCTTTAACTCCCCCCGGCAACACCATGCTGGATAATATAAAAAACTCGGGACTTGAAGTTATCTCAGTCGGAAAAATTTATGATATTTTTGCCGGTGCAGGTATAACACGTTCAATACGTACTGCAAACAATTCAGACGGCGAGTCCGCAATGCTCCGTCTTCAGAAAGAAGATTTTTCAGGACTTTGCTTTATAAATCTCGTTGATTTTGATATGAAATACGGCCACAGAAATGACGCCAACGGATATACCGAAGCACTTAATCATTTTGATGTCACTCTCGGTAAATTCTTAGCCCACATGGAAGATGACGATTTTCTTATAATTACGGCTGACCACGGCTGTGACCCGGGATATACAAAGAGTACCGACCACACAAGAGAATATGTTCCTGTCCTTATGTATAATCCAGAAATAACGCCGGGCAACTTCGGCACGTTATCAGGCTTTTCTCACATCGGTGCAACCGTATGCCACCTTTTAAATGTTGATACACATATAAGTAAAAAGTCATTGATATGAAAAAATGCAAATGAGAGAGCAAATTTCAGCTCTCTCATTCTCATTTTATTCATTAAGCTTAAACGTATATCCTGCTTCGTCAAATATCGCCGTAAACCTGTTATCTGCATAAACAATGCTGTTTAGCGGTGCATACATCCTGCAGCCGGCTTTTTCGGCAAAGCTTCTTATTATGTTTCTCTTTACCGACGGAAGCACTGCAAGAATATGATTTCCTTTCATTGCAGTTTTAATTCCGCATTTCGGCAGATTTTCAAGCTTAGGAATATTTTCATATTCCATAGGTATTTCATCATAAGCTTCTATAACTTCAACACCGTCTCCGGCTTCAATTTCAAGATATGGAAATTCCTCAAACTGTCCTGTTTCTTTTATATCCATCCCTGTAAGCTTTTTTGTATCTCCGTTAATATATCCCGGAGCATAACTCCATATAAAATGCGTGTTATCGGCAAACTTCAAATCCGAAAATTCTTTGTAATCCATCGAAAAAGCATTTAAGAATATAACAAGCTTATACTTCGATAAATCAATTTCAGGTAAATCCTTTTGCCGGTACATATCATAAGGCGCTCCCGTCATAGCGGCTTCACAAGCCGTATCCTGCAAAGCTCTCAGATGAAATTTATAGCTCGGAGTTGTCATCATCATATTTTCCTCATCAACAACAAGTAAAATCTCCGATATGCTCTCATGCTTCTTTTCCGATAATGTCTTTCGCATCTCATAGAGCTTTCCAAGCTCTTTTAAGATTTCATCGTCATCATACCATCCGCCGCCTAAATCCATATACCAATATGCAGAACCTGTCATCTCATTTCTTGCAAGCTCACGCCATAAAACCCATTTGGTTTCCTCAATACTGCCTGCTGTGCCGTTTACTTCACCGCCCGAATACTCTGCCTGAATTGATTTATACGTTCTTACATCAATTTCATCAAGCCACAGTTTTTTTCTGTTTACCGACATTGGCACACAATACGAACCGCACGGCTCGCCGTATGCGTTACGATAATACGACTTAGGCGCTGCAATATAATCAATATATTCGCATTTCAAAATTTCTTCAAGATCTGTATGACCATGATAATCCGCTCCGGAATGCATAATATAACCATGGAATATCCCGACAAGCTTTCCGCCTGATTTTTCCTTTGCAACCTTACAAAAACTGTTTACAAGGCTAAGACTAAGCTCTCTGCGGTATTCGTTATAATCACGATATATAACATGCCCATCCCCCATATTAAAGAACTCATCAAGCTCCGCTCCTTGTTTGTATCTTTCTGCATTTTTGGGAATTACTATATTTTCAGGAGTTATATTTTCTATTCGCCATGCATCCGACAAGGCTTTGGCAGACTTATATTTTTTTACCCCAAACTCATAAAACGTTTTTTTATTTGCCACGCTATAATCAGCACTGTCACCCCAAAAATGCGATTCTCCGCATTTTCCGTATCCGACTTGATATCCGAGTATTCTGTCGCCGTATTTTTCTTCGATATGACCTATTGCACGACGAAGTGCTTCTTTTGCATCCATGGCCCATTTTTCTGATGCAAAGCTCTGATATCCCATTTTTCTGTTTCTGTCTATTGAGCCCGGTCCGTCCTGCATATCAGTCCCGATACATGCTTTTATTTCATCGCTGTTTTTAAAATCTGCATTTTCGTATATGTACAAATCATCGGGATGGGCTTCCTGCCATTCAAACGGTGCATTAAGCTTAATTCTCGGAATATAATATACATCGGGATGCTTTGAAAACAAAGCATCCAAAACCTTATCGGTCGTTTTATAATTATATTTATCAATACCTACCCAGCCGCTGTGCAGATTTGAAGAAAGAATTTTTATTCCCGTACCAAATGCCTGACTGCAGTATTTCATATTTTGTTCTATGCTTTCATGAAGTATTATTTCATCATTTTCATCAAGAACCGGCGGATCTGTTCCAAATCCCAATCTCGACCAGAATATCAGTTCATTGTCTATAAGCTTTAATGCTTCTTCTGCTTTCATAGTAATATCACCTTTCGTTCACTATTCTCTTATGGCTATAACCTGTATTGCACCTGCAAATCTGAGCCTTGCAAATATTTTATCTTCCGGTAAAATTTCATCAACAGTAATTGTTTTTACAGTCTTACTCTTATCACTCTTGTCAACAAGAACAATCATTGGAAGATACGTGCGTACGACTTTTTCGTTTGTACCAATATTAATCTTTATAACATCTCCTCTTGCTCCTGCAAACTCACCATAAACCTCTACATAATCATTGTAAGTTCCGGATGGCAGTTCTTGTACCTGATGCATGTTATCCTGATTTGCATATCTTAATCTGTATTCTCCCGGATCAGACTGCCTGAAAAGAAGTCTGAAATTTTTAACAGTTCCGTCCGGATATGTCTCCAGCTGAATAATATCCCCGTATTTTAATTCCTTAACATTTACATTTTCTTTTGAATACACCAAAGTATCACTTACAAGCTCTGTATCTTCAACAAATATGGTTTCAGTTTTTGCACCCTTACCCTGGCTATACGTACCGCTCCTGTGCCACGTAATTTCAACTCCCAAATCACCGGCATCATTCAGTGACTGTCTCACGTTTTCCACGACTCCAAGCAAAGAATCGGTAGTGAGACTGCTTCCTGAATCATTTTCCCATACGCAAAACTCACCAATCAGAAAATCGTCAATATTATAGATTTGCAAATTCTGATACGATACCTGACTGCCGCGCGAACCAATTGATATAAACGCATATGATTTTTCATTATCTGCATTTTCAGTTGACGGGACCTGAAATACAGGTGTTGCGGTCGGTGTGATATATTTCATATTTGTCATCTGCCCGTAATACTTTCCGTTTCCGTAAAAATCGTATGTAAGCGGATAATCTATTGTTCCGGGAGCGTTGTTTCTGCGGTCTATCGGCAGATATATTTTATTAACCTCGCCTGCACTGTTCATCTGCATTTTTATCGGTGTACGCATATCCGTTCCCGGTCTTGAATTAATCTTTGTAACAGTCTCCGAATCTTCAAGTCTTTTTCCACCGATATAATCAGCATCATAATATATAACATAATCAGCTAATCTGTAAAGCTTCATTTCGCCGTTTAAATCATACACCTTGATATTTGAAAATTCTTCCTCTTCTTCTGCAGTGTAAGCTTTTAGCATATATGCAGTCTGAAGTATCGCTTCCATGCTTTTTACATCGGCAATTTTGCCGTCAAAGCTTAAAGAATAAGAATAATTTGCACCAATTTCAGGGGTTATGTACTCCGTGCTCTTCTTTTCCCCTATTAGTCCGCAACTGTTTTCAAACTGCGATGTCATATAATACGAACTGTTTCCGATATTATATATAGTTCCTCGCTCATCAGAACCTGTTCCCGTAAGCTGACCGGTAACTGTTTTATCACTTATATTAATTTTAAAATATTTATCACCGCTTACATTTGCGCTCATTGCAACAGATACAACATTTTCCGCCTTAATATCCGCATAGCTCGCCGGAATATTGTTTTTATACACTTCAACTATCATGTTTTCTTCCGAAAAATCGAAGTATGATAAACCATTAAATTCCATACCATATTTAAAGCTTAACATGGCTCCTGTGCCGACAGTATTTTTTGCGATAAGATGAGAATATTCCCATATAAACAATACATCCGCCATGTCATCCTCATTGTTTTCAACAGCCTTAAAATTTGCAGATTTCTTTGCATATTCCACTAATGCCTCATCAGCATATGTTCCGAGATATACGCCGTTATAGATAATTTTTGCACTCAAATCTATATCAAGCTTTTTTGTTTTGTTGTCTATGGTAAGATTTACCCTTCCGGAATTTACAGAATCAACATTTCCGGATTCAAATTCTGTTACCAAACTATCCTTTTCTTCAACGGTAAGAATTTTAGTCTCATCGTCATTTTCGGTTACAAAGGCAGTAACATTCATTCCGACAAATTCGCTAAGGTCCGAATCAGTTGTAAATTTTCTTCTGTTTATCTCTGCTTCATTCTCCCTAAGCATATCCGAAGAATAGATGTTTGTGATACCATAGGCATTTAAAATACCTTCTACCATTACGCAGTCGAAACGTCTTTCCATAATTGTAGACGGTTCGTTTGATGTTCCGTACTCTACTCTGCCTGTGTCCGAAATTGAAACAATAGACTGCAGAGGAATGCTTATTATATTATATAAAACTTGCGCAAGCTCGGCATTCGTTACCGGGTCTTTATGATAATAGCAGTTTTTAAGCAAATCCTTATCCATAGCCGCCTTGATATATCCCGCAGGATAGCCTCCCGAATACTCTGCAAGAGGCTCATAGCCTGTGAGCTTTACGGCTGAATATAGTAAGTCATCCATGTAAACCTTTTTGGGAAGCGTGTCAAATGAAATAAGCTTTGAGTCCTTTAAAGCCAAAAGTAGCTCATTTTCATCTCCGCTCGGCACACTGCCCGAATTTATTACATATACTGCCCGCAAAAAATCTGAAGGCTTTGCAATATCTGCCGGGTTAAATCCCAGCTCACCGTCTAAAATACCGAGCTCAAACAGCATTTTCTGGAGTGCGTCGTTTTTAACAGCTTCTGTTGTTACTCCGGCAAAGACTGAATCAATTCTGCCGTCATTAGTCCAGAGATTTTCAGGGATTGCAAAAGCTGTCGCCTGAAAGCTTAATGCAAGCAATGTAATAATACATACTATTTTTTTAATCATTGTGCCGCCTCCTCATTTAATGAATTATAAACAACTGTTGAAGCTTCTGCTCTCGTGAGGTTGTTTTTTGGACAAAATTCGTTTTTGTCGTTTCCTCTCATAAGCCCTGCATCATATACTGCCTTTATATACAGCACCGCCCAATCAGATATATCGCCCAGATCCGAATACTGCAATTCGGTTTCTGATTCTAACTGAAGCTTCAGCGCCGCCGCAACAATCTTTGCCGCTTCTTCTCTTGTAATATTATCATCAGGTCTGAAATTAGTGTCCGCTGAAATTATTTCAAGCTCCAATGCCGCCTGAACATATCCCGAAAACCAATCATCAGCGTTTACATCTTCAAATGAATTTGCATATTCTGAAACTGAAATATCATTTCCTCTGAAAATCATGGCTAAAAATTCTGCTCTCGTAACTTTTCCGTCCGGATCAAAAGTCGTTTCGCTCTTTCCGCTTACAATTCCCTTTTCCTTTAAAGCATTTATCTGATTTTCAGCCCAATGGCCCGATATATCGGTAAAGCCTTCCGGTGTTTTTATTTCACTCTTATTTTCCTCAGGAGCTTTTTCAGGCGTTACAGCTTCCGGCTTAACAGATCCGCTTGACGTGCCGGAGTAAGAGTAACCTCCTCCGCCACCTCCTCCGCCACCGCCGCCTCCGCCGGTGGAAGAAGAACCGCTAACACCTATGCTGCTGCTCATTACAGCTTCTCCCTCAAATGGTGCCTCTACACTTATCGGAGTAACACGAACAGCAATACTTCTGCCGGCATTAGCATTTGTAAGCGTAAGCGAACCTCCTGTTGATATAACACTTCCGTTTGAAGCATTTATCCATTCAATTCTACTTGCACCTTCCTGATCACCGTTTATATCACTAAAATCATAAGTCGCATATACAGTCTTACCCACTCTTGCTGTTCCGTTTATAACTATATTTGAAACTTTTGGTTTTGCCGGAGTATAAAGCTTTTCACTTACAGCACCTTGTCCTGTAAATGGTTTCTTCTTGCTTTTCGGAGTAATTATTACATAGATTTGTTTTTCATCATACTCCTTTGGTATTGTAATCTTGTTAGTTTCCGCTCCCGATATGATTGTATCTGTTTCGCCGTCAACGAGATGCCACTCATATGATGCAGTATCGCTTTCGTCACCGTTTAAGTCTGAATACTTATAGCTTACTTCAAGTTCTGTATCTGTTTTTGGTTTTGAAGTGAATTTTATCTCCGTTGCCGTCGGCGCAAATGCTCCTGCAAACGGTTTACTTCTTACAGGCGAACCTACAGGATTTTCATCAGCTATTGATACAGGCGTTACTTCAAACATTATATATTTATTTTCTTCTGCCTCTGTAAGTTCAAGCTCTGACGAAACCTTGCCCGTTATTTCTGCCTCTCCGCTACCGTCTGCATTACATGTGTACCACTTAAACGTTGTCGTTCCCTGTGCATCTCCGTTTTTATCATAATAATCATATGTTCCGGTTAAAACGCTTCCTGTCTGAACATCATCACAGGAAATTGCCACATTTCTTGCCTCAGGCATGGTCGGAACTTCAATTATTATATTTATAATTCTCTCTGCTGTTACGTCGCCTTTTTGCGAGCTGATTATAAGCTCATATTCTCCATCACCTGTGATTTCTCCGCCGTTTGAAAGCTCGGTTGTTTCTTCACCGTCTGATATTGAAACATTAGTTGTAACTCCATCTGCATCAGTCCAGAAAATTGTATCGCCTGTCGTGATATTTGAACCGTCTTCAATATTTATTACCGGCACTATACTTGTATTAAAATCAAATTCAAATCCGCTTACATCATATCCGAAAATATTTACAGCGTTTGTAATTCTTACTGTATATGTGCTGTCGGGGTCAAGTGCATTTTCAGGTGTAATTATAAGCTTATTACCGTCAAATACAATATCCGCCGAAACTTCACCGTTTTCATTTACAAACTCAGCAATGCAATCACCGGAATTAGCAAATGCATAATTAAACGTAAGCTCTGCACTGTCAAAGTCCTGTGCATGAACTGTTGCGTTTTCCTCAATATTAGCTGAAACTAATTCAGATAAGAGCAAATCTGAATATCCGTTGTTATTTATATACTCTGCTATCGCTGTAAAAATCACTTCTTTCACTATACCGCCGCTGTATTTCGCCGCACCGGTAATCGCTGCTGCACATTCCTCTTTTGTTATTTCAGCTCCGTCAAAAAGCTTTGCATATACCAGCATAGTATCCGAAAGGTCGCCGTATTTCTCGACCTTTATCGATCCTACCTGACCGGTTCCCTGTCCGTTTGACTGAAAACCAAGATATGTATATTGATTTGTTCCAAGCTCAGGTGAAGCAGTAAAATCCCAGGCACTTAAATCGAAATCCTCACCATACGGAACAACCTGATACTTAACTTCATCTATACCATCAGCATCTGTTTTTATATAGATAAGATTGTTATATATAGTACTGTTTGAAACATACCTTGTTCCAAGCTGTGACTCACCGCCAACGGTAAGTCCAAGATAATATCCTGCATTCTGACCTTCATATGTATGCGCCTTTGAAAAGCTTACATAAAAATCATTTGCACCAATAAAAAACTTATGATCAGTATTTAATGAATTATTTTGAGGAACAGAATTTCCGTCAGAATTTCTGGCTGTAAAACTAATATAATATTCAGCATCTTCCGAAGCATCGATTACATTTTCATCAGCTAAGGTTCTGTACATACCCGCCCCGCTTGATGCTGTATTGATAAAATAATACGTTTCTCCGTTAAACGGTACTCTTCTTATCGTTCTGGTAGCGGCAGTTAAAGTATCGGTTGTCGGTGCTGTTCCTGTATGCCAGTAACTTGATTCACTCCATCCGGTACCACCTGAAATTGCTGTATTATTTCCGGCGCTGTCAGTATAGTTCATCACCTGTGTTTTATCTGCATCAACCGCCGGTACATCATAAGTTACAATGACAGGATCAACTGTTCCGCTGTCAGTATCCTTAGCATATGACGGCATATAGGGTGTCATTGTGAGTGCTGTCAGCAGTGCAAACAATACTTTTGTTCTTTTTTTCATAATATCATCCTTTCCGTAAATCTTCTAATTTGTAAGTCCTGTATTTTCAAAATCAGGAGCTACAAAGTTTTCTATTTGATTATAAATATCAGAATTTGCCGATAATGAAAAATTCTTATTTTCATAATCTGTAAAGCCTATTGATTCACTTTCAGCATAAATAACAGGATTTTCCATTATATTCTGTCCGTCACCGACTGCCTCTGATATAAACCATGTTTTATCACCGCTTACAAATCGTATTCCATTATCATATTTTATTGAATTTTCGATATTTAACATAACATTATCATAAGCTTTATTAAATCTCGTTGCAATCGGATAATTACAAGCTTCGTCATAAAATGTTGCAAGCCCCGGATAACGCTCTATATACAAAGCTCTCTGCTCTGCACTCATATCGGTTAAAAAGCTGTCCCATCCGTCTTCGATAACATCTTTTTTATCATATTTACTATACGCAAAATGAACAGCGTAATCTGTTTCTATACAGATATTATTCTTAAAAATATTATCACGTCCTGCATTTATCCAAAGTGCAGCTCCGCGGATATTGTAAAACACATTGCTTTCAACCGTTGTACCGTCACGTCTACCGTCAAGGTATATCGCATGAACTCCGTATTTATCATCTTCGTCAACCAACTCACTTGCAATATCATGAATATAATTATGTCTTATAATATTTCCTCTTCCCGTTCTTGATTCATATGCATATATTGCCGCCGCATCCCTTGTAGACCTTACGGCATCATATATTTCATTATATTCAATGATGTTATCATTTCCGCTGAAATTTACTGCCATATGGTCGGTGCCGTGAATCTCGTTATGCGACGCTGTATTTCCAACTCCGGAAAGCCTTATTCCGGGCGAATACATGAGCTTACGCTTTGAAAAATCATATATATGATTATTTGTTATCAGATTATTTGCCGGAGTGAGAGTTTTTAAATCACCGCCGTTTGCAAAAATTCCACCCTCGCCCGTATTATACACTTCGCAGTCTTTTACTGTACAGTTACTGCTATTTTCAATATTTATTCCAACTCCCAAACAGTCTTTTACTACACAGTCTGATATTACTATATTATCGCTGTCTGAAATTTCTATTATATTGCCGTTACAGCCCGCAAGCTCAACACCATCTATTAAAATATTTTTTGAGACTGAGATTTCCATAATCGGATCTTTTAAAACTGATATTGATATTTTTGCATTTTCATCCTTCGGATAATAATAAATCATTCTGTTTTCTTTATCAATAAAGTATTCACCGGGATTGTCAAGCTCTTCCAAAACGTTATATACATAAAATCTTGCTCCGATATTTGTCGGATATACCGTCGGAAGCTCTGTTGTAATCTCATAATTTTCAGGATTTACATTCGCTCCCATTGCAAGGTCGCTCCAGTCAACTCCCCAAAAGCCATGAACTCTCATATCCTCTGCATTCGCCCACGTTTTAAGCCTGTCCTTTGAAACATCTGCCGTTTTAAAAGTAAGCGGTATCGGCGGATTATCTCTTTCCTCGGGCGGAATATATCCTTCTTCGCCCTTTTTATCACTCATCCACATTCTTAAATTTGAGCCGCTCTCTATTACCTCTGAAACCGTAATATAATCATTATCAGGATACCTTGCAACATTCATTGCTTCGCCGTTTTCCATAATTACAACCGGCGGAGTGCTGTTATATGAAATTCCAAGCTGTTTCATTACCGAAACAGAGTTTCCATAAACATCCTCTTCTCCGATTTCAATACCATCCGGTATGCTGATTTGCTTTATATTATCCTGTATATCGTCGCTAAGACGTTCTAAAACCGACTGCTCTGTAACAGCGGTGATGTTTTCAAAGTCAATTGTCTTCGCACCTGTAACCGAAGCCCCATTTTTTCCTTCAATTATAATATTTATTTCCTCATTTTTATTATCAATTGTTAATGTATCATTAATATAGTGTTCTCCTGAATTTATTGTTACTTTAATATCCCCATCCGAATTAGTTAGCCCGTATTCTGCCATTTTATTTGCCGCATAAATTGCCTCATCTATTGTGAGGAACGAGGCGGCTGCCGCCTCGTTCTCATCAACTGTAATTTTTGATGCAAAAACTACATTTTCCACTGCCGGTTTTAAACTACCGTTCCATACAAATACTGATATTTTATAGTTTGCCAATGCCTCATCCGTTGTCGGAACCGAAACAAAATCAGTCTCAACAATTTCTGTTGCGTTGTTTGCATATGCTGTAAAATCGGTTATCTTACACTCTGCAAGATGTCCGTTCTGATATGACGCAATTATAAGCTTTAAATCGTTATTATCATCATAACTGCTTGCAAGTCTAATTCTTGCCTTAACCTTACCTGTGTTTGACGAAAGCTCTGTAACAGTTCCGTTTTCATTTGCAAATTCAAGCTTTGTAAGCTTATAAGAATCATCCGGCATTGAAAGAGCATTTAAAAATCCTGTCTTTGCATATGAATCCTTTAATGCATTAACTTCGCTCAGGCAATAATCACCTGCCGCAATCTTTGCAATTACAGCTTCAAGCTCTGCCTTATCACATTTATCAACTCTTACCTTATGAAGAATTGTTGCAGGTCCTGTAAATGAGAAGTATTCAGCCTCAGCCACCGTTCCGGCATTTTCAAATGTATATTCAAAATCCCAGTCCATTCTGAAGTTATACGGCGACTGACCGACATTTAACTTCACAACCGGCTTGCCTTCAGCATTTTCAGAAACAGCAAGAACATAATCAAGAACTATATCTGATCTTATCTTAATTCCGGTTGAAACAGTTTCTTCCCCAACAGTCAACGATAACACAACACTTTCATTTTCAGTATCGGTTGCTGCCTGATAGTTCGCAGTAATTGCAATACCGTCACCAAACTTAAAACTTGGAGCCTTACCGTTTAAATATGCTTTATTTCCCGAATTAAGAGTTGAAGTAAAGCTCAGATAATATTCCGAATCACTATCAAATACAAGTGGTGTTTCAAATCCTCTTGTCAACCTTGCTGTATTGTTGCCACTTGCAACATTTAAACCGTTTTGTTGTCCTGCTCTTAAAACGTAAGTATCACCCAAAGTATATGAAATCTTATCCGTATTTATAGTATACGGATCCCAGATTGATGACCATCCGAAGCCGCCCGATCTTGCATCTTCATAGTATGTTCCCGCAGTTCTTTCATTACCGCTGTAATTGAGCTTACTTAAATAGTATCTTCCGGTCTGATAACCGCCTTCCGATAAATCAGCACCGTCACAGTAAATATCGTCATAAATTACAGTATCTGAATTTGCAACAAGCGCCGATGAAACGAGCGTTTGAGCCAATTCTTCCTTTACGTAACAATCTGTAACATTTGCAAGTACCGTTTCAATAATTGCATTTACCTGAGCAGTTTTTGTGCTGTATGTTTCTGCTGTAATGTCTGATACTATTTCTTCAATACCGGCAAGCGGTGCTGTTATTTCGGCTTTCTTTTCAGGAGTATATTCTTCAATACGAAACGCTCCCATATCAGAAACTCCCGAGCCGTTTGACTGCACACCTACATATGCATACTTTCCGCCAATCTCCGCATTATCTACGACAACATCCCAGTTACTGTAATCAAACTCCTCACCGTAAGGTACAGTCTGATATTTAACAACTTCATTTCCGTCTGCATTTGCTTTTATATATACAAGATTATTATATACTTTACCTTTTTCAATCTTTTTACTTCCAAGCTTGAATTCGGCATTCGCTCCTGCTTTAATTCCCGGGAAATAGCCTGAATTATCAGCATTCTCAGCATCCTTTACCGTATATGAAGCACTTATATAGAAATTATTGTTACCTATTATAAATCTGTTATCAATATTTGTTGTTGCATTAGCCGCATCTGTTCCGTATGCATTATTTGAGTAAAAACTGATGTAATATTCATTACTTCCAGTTAAATCTATAGGCCTTGCAAGAGTTCTGTACAACCCTGCACCGGATGCTGCCGGCTCAAACATATTTACAGTTCCGTCTGATGTACTCCTTACTCTTACATATCTGTTTGCAGCAGTTGTTACTTCAGTAGTAGCAGCTGTTCCTGTATGCCAATAACTGTTTGAAGCCCAGCCGTAACCGCCTGAAACTGCCGGATAACCGCCATTTGCATCTGTGTAATAGCTTACAGTTTTCTTATCAGCAACAGCCTGCAAAGCTGATGATAAATCGATATAATCATATGCAATAAGTGGTGAATCTGATGATACACATACTTTATCGAGCTCTGCATACAAATCCGAAAGCTCCGGCTTTATCACACAATCAGGAATAAGTGCAAGTTCTGAAGTTATCTGAGACTTTACGGTAGCGTAAGTATCAGGAGTTGCACTTTCAATCAGTGCATCAATGTCAGCAAGCTTTGCATTAACTGCACTATCAGCTGTGTATTTTTCAACGCTTATATCACCTACCTGACCTGTTCCCTGTCCGTTCGACTGAAAACCGATGTATGTATATTTGTTTGTACCCAACTCAGGGGATGCTGTTAAATCCCATGTATTCAAATCAAAGTCAGTACCTAAAGGAACAGACTGATATTTAACCTCATCAGTACCATCAGCATTTGTTTTTATATAAACGAGATTATTGTAAATAGTACTGTTTGATACATACTTTGTTCCGAGCTGCGATTCACCTCCGACAGTCAGTCCAAGATAATATCCGGCTTCTTCACCCTCATAAGTATGTGCTTTAGAAAAGCTTACATAAAAATCGTTTGCTCCTATAAAGAATTTATGATCTGTTGCAAGCGAATTTGCACTTGTCGGATGTGCATTTCCATCTGCATTTCGGGCAGTAAAGCTGATATAATATTCAGCATCCTCACCTGCATTTATCACATTTTCATCCGCTACGGTTCTGTACATTCCTGCACCGTTACTCGATGGATTTATAAAGTGATATTCCTTCTCATTTAACACAACTTTTCTTATGAGTCTTGTAGAAGCTGTTAATGTATCGGTAGTCGGTTTTGCTCCTGTGTGCCAGTAGCTTGACAAGCTCCAACCCGTACCGCCTGAAATCGCAGTATTATTTCCGTTACTGTCAGCATATTTCATTACAGCTGTTTTGTCTGCCGCCGCCGGAACTGTATAACTTACAATTACAGGGCTTGCAATTTCCGCTGCCGAAATCGGCATCTGAATTGTACTGAGAAGCATAGATGCTCCGATTATCAGCGACAATCCTTTCTTGTTTTTTAACATATTTTTTACCTCCTTTTATTTGTTGGTAAGTCTTCTTAAAAGCTCACCTATTAAATTGGTATCTTCCTTTGTAATCTGAATATCATTGTCTGATACCAAAATAATTCCTTCATCAAACCACTCTACGTTCTTTCCGAGCGATTCGCTTATAACACGGAGCGGAACTAAAATTCTGTCATTCATCATGAGCGGTTTTCCGTCTGTAAGCGTGCCGTCTATCGCAATTGATAAATTATTCATATCTATTGTTACTGTTTGTTCGCCAACGCTGATTTGGGCAGTCTGAGTTTCGTCAAACCACTCCGCTGTACCGTCAAAAGCTTCTGCAATATATCTGAATGGCACATAAGTTAAATCATCAACTATAACCGGTACAACGTCTACATTATTTTCATCAATGAGCCCCGGAGTAAATCCGTTGTATGCTTTCGGGCTTCCGATATATAGTGATACTGTATCTCTTGTCTTATATTCGAGCCAATCAGTATATAATCCTATATTTTTAAAGTCTGGTGCTTTAAAATCGGGATATGCTTCATAAATTGGTGAAGTATCAAGTAATGTGAAATTCCGCTTGTCAGGCGACGCAAAACCTGCCGACTCCAACGATGTCACCAACGGCTCCGCAATGGAATTGTACTTTACAAGAATATCATTTGAATTTGATGCATTAATTCCTGAAATGTATAACGGATCTGTTACATCTATTGCAACATTTCTCTGGAATACATTGTATTTCTGTGCTTCCGGATCATCCTGCATTATTTCTTTAAAATGAGGATATTTCCAGTATGCCGGATTGTTAAGTCTTTCCTCTGTAAGTTGGTAACTCTGAATCTTTGCTTCATCCGGATATGTTCCTATATCATTTGTCCATGGCAAGATTATTCCGAGACCTCTTCCCGAATCACCGACATTTATAAGTATATTATCGGTTACGGTATTATCTCTTCCGCAGTTAATCATAATACCCCTGTCACCTATATTTTCTATGATGTTTGAAGATATTTCAGTTCCATCACGTCTTCCGTCCATATAGAATGCCGCATGACAGTACGGATCCTCATGAGGCGGTGTTAAATCGTGAATATAATTATTCCGAAACACCGTTCCGCGTGTGGATTTCGTAAGATAGGCATAGCACGCTGCCATATCGTCGGACTCTTTTACTGCCTCATAAACATTGTTATATTCAAACAGATGATCATTGCCGTTAAAATTCAATGCTACATGCGGACAGTCATAAACTTCATTATTAAGAGCTTTATTTCCCACTACCTGCAATGCAATCCCGGGAGCATATGTTTTCTCAACAACTCCGAAATTATGTATCTCACAGTTTTCAACTATATTGTTTCCCGGAGTCAGATCATCGTAGCTTCCGCCATGAAGCAATACGCCATACGAACCTACATTATGAATATGACAGCTTTGAACCTTGCAGTTTGTTACGTCAGTAGTTTTAATACCGTATTTATTGACCTTTGTTATTTCACAAAGCTCTATGACAATGGCATTTGAATTAGTCATTTCTATTCCGTCACCCGAACCGGTCTGAAACTTCATCCCTGACAGCTTTATATGCTCTGCGTCGGTAAAAGCAACCAACGGACCGTCTAAAAAAGACATTTCAAGCATTCCGGAAGAATCAGGTGGATAGAAATATAACATTCCCGTATCTCTGTTTAAATAAAATTCTCCCGGCGCATCAAGCTCATCTAAAATATTATAAAGATAGACTTCTCTGCCATCGTTAGGTATTGGAATATAGAACCACGGTACTTTTGATTCAACTCCCCCCTCCGGAGTTATTTTTACAGCCGCACGCTCATCCGACCAGTCGTTGGACAGTTGAGACCACATTTTAATTTCAGGATTTTCACCCCACGAAAGGATTCTTGCCGTAACCTTATCATCAAATCCGAATATGGGTGTTATTAAATCATCCTGATATTTTCTTTTTTCTTCCGGAGTCCATTTGTCTCCGAGTGCCTCTTTTTGCTCGTTTCTGTATGTATGAAGATAATCTCCCTCTCTTATCATATGAGCAAGGGTAATGTATTTATCCCCCTTATTCGGATAACGGGCAAGCTCCATAAACTCATCATTAAACTGAAGCTTATACTCTGTTGCTTCTTCAATTTCAAAGTATTTTTTTCCTTCCGGATTGCTCGGAGTGTTATAGCATCTCCACAAATATTCAGAAACAAGTCCGAGAGACTTAAACTCACTGAAACCTGCTGCATTTAAATCAAACTGCACTAATTTATTCTTAGCTGTATCAGGTATTCTTGAAAGTACCTTTTCATCAGTTACAGACACCCCATCTGCAAGACTTGCTTTCCAGCCGCCAACAATCGTTACCTGTTCCTCTCCAAAGGATCTGTATGTTACAGGTGCACTTTCAGTTCCTGAATCTTCTTTTGAAAACCTGATGCTCTTTTTCAGCAAATATTCTCCGCCTCTTAAATATACGGTGATACCGTCAGACGGATATTTTCCGTCATTCTTTATTTCACGCACCATTGCCTGTGCTTCTTCTATACTTCCGAAAGGATTTTCAAAGCTTCCGTCCCCGTTTTCAGCACCGTTTGCAACATATATTCCAATCCAGTCATTTTTCTCATCGCCGATTGCATAAACATTTATGCTGCTTAAAATAGTTGTAAACGCTATCGCGACCGAAATTAATTTCTTTATACTCAACAAGCTTCCCCCTTTTATTTATTATTTATCTGTTCGTCAAGCTGCTTTTGGTATTCAGCTATCACTTTTTCAAGACCTACTTCCGAAAGCTTCTTGTGCTTTGCATCAAGCATTTCTTTCCAGTTTGCATGAGCGCCAGTTTTAAGTCCGCTGTACTCTGCCTCAATGCTCTTAATCTGTGCGATTTCATTCTTAACCGGATCTGAATCAAATGTAAATCCTAAAAGTATGCTGTCTACAGACTTTCCGTGTAACACTTCTTCAATATATTCGTTATAGCCCGGAACGTCTGTTTGCGTTTCGTATGCGTTAAAGGTATTACCTATAATCCACTTCTGAATGCCATAGCCGCTCTCCATTGTAGGTGTTCCGTCATAACCGATAGTCTTTATGCGATTGTCGCTTTCTTTTTCATAGTGCTTGCCCTCTATGCCGTAAACAAGCAGATTATATAATTCCTTATTTGCCGGATCGTTTATAACTTCTAGAAGCTGCATTGCACGCTCAGGATTTTCGCAAGTTCTTGTAATTGCCGTATTAGTCGCACTCGGCTTATAGTTTCTGACACATTCTATTTCATTGCTTCCGGATGTTGCTATATAATAAATTGGCATTCCGTATTGTATGTCCTCACTCTGCTTTGTGAAATCATCATAGTTATGTATCCACATTATATATCCGCCCTCTTTACCGTTATCTTTCTTCATATCTGATACAGTAAGGGCATCTTTTCTGATGTAGCCTTTTTCATAAAGCCCGGCTATTCTTCTGTAGAAATTTTCTTCTAATGGTCTATTGTCATTAAATGTAACTTTTCCATCCTCATGCTTTATTGCATGACCGTAAGGATCTACTTTTAATGAGCCGGAAACATTGTTTATCCAGCTGAATATTTCAGGTGATACACCAAGACCGAGCTTTCCTGCCTCTTTAAGCTTTCCGCAATAATCTTCTATTGCATCAAAAACTTCATCTGTAGGATATTGTCCTTCACTGTCATGCCAATTCTTAAAAGCTGTGTTTATTCTTTCTTTATCAAGATATTCATCAGCCAAAGCTTCCGGCGTTCTTATAGCCGTCGGACGTGAAACCATCATCTGATAGTTCGGAATTGCATAAATTTTACCGTCAAGCTTCATACTGTTCCATACCCATTCGGGAAGCGCCGCTTTAAGCTTTGGGGCATGAGCATCTAAAAGCTCATCAATTGCAATGTATGAGCCGTTTCTTACTTCATTTTCAAAATCAACCATCCAGCCATGCCATGCAATATCTACTTTTTCCGAGCTTGCCGCTATAAGCTTCCATTTTTCTGCATAGTCCGTTGTTGAAATAACTTCAAACTCAACCTCTGTATTAGGAAGAACCGCCATAAGCTTTTCATTAAACAAAGCCCATACCTCTTCCGAATCTCTCTGCATTCCGGGGCCGCCGAGCACCCATTTTAACTTTACCTTTTCTCCTCCGTCTCCGCTCTTTTTCTCTCCGCAACCGGTAAATCCGGTAATCAATGCTGCTGAGAGAATGAGAGCACCTGCCTTTTTAAGATTTTTTTTCACGTTCATTTTTTCATCTTCCTTTCTAAAAAAAATTTTTCAACGCTTTTATTAAATTATAAATATTAAATTGTAAACCATGTCATCCTTTCACAGCTCCGACTGTGAGTCCTTTTGCAAAATACTTCTGGAAAAACGGGAATATTACAAGCATCGGCCCTGCCGCAACCATAACCATTGCATATCTTATCGTTTCTACCTGAGCGCTTTCGCTTGCATTAAGGTTAATTCCGCCCAGCTCTGAGTTCTGACTCATTTCTTTTATAAATTCCGCCTCTCTTAAGATTCTCTGCAACAGGTATTGAAGAGAATACATTCTGTTATCTCTTATATATATAAGAGCCGTATTCCAGTCGTTCCATTTTACAAGAAGCATAAAGAGCGCAACGGTTGCAATAACAGGCTTTGAAAGCGGAAGAATTATTCTGAAAAATATCAGCCATTCCTCAGCACCGTCTATTTTAGCCGACTCTATTATTGCCTCCGGCAAGCCTGTAAAGAATGTCCTTATTATGAATATATACCACGCACTGCAAAGCGACGGCAATATATAAATCCAATAGCTGTTAGCTAAATGAAGATACTGTGTATTTACTATGTATGATGGAATCAAGCCACCGCCGAAAAGCATCGTAAACAATATGAAAAACGTTACAGGCTTTCGTGCTATAAAGTTTCTTCTTGAAATCGGATATGCAGTTAAGCACATTATAAACGTTGCCAAAAAGCATGTTGCAAAAGAAACTATTATTGTTGTTTTATAAGAATTTAAAATCTGCATCGGGTTTTTAAATATGTACTGATATGCCGTAAAATCAAATTCTTTCGGTATAAAGCTGTATCCGTATTTGCCGAGGTTTTCACTTCCTGTAAGCGACGTTGTTATTATAAGAAGCAGCGGCATTACAAAGCACATCGATATTAAAAACAACACTATATTCAAAACTATCTGATATATAATTTTTGATTTTTTATTTGACTTCATCGTAAAACCTCCTCTTCTTAAAACATTGAGCTGTCGGGATCAATCTTTCGTACTACTGCATTACTTGCGAGCACCATAACAAGTCCGACTACAGACTGAACAAGACACACAGCGGTATTAACGCCAATGTCACCGCTTCTTAGTCCTCTGAATACATAAGTATCAATAATATCCGTAACCGGATAAAGAGCGCCTACGTCCATCGGTATCTGATAGAAAAGACCGAAATCCCCCTTAAACACCTTACCCATGCCGAGGATAATAAGAATTGATACTATACTTCTTAATTCCGGTATTGTTATATGCAGTGTCTGCTGCCATTTATTTGCGCCGTCTATACTTGCCGCCTCATACAGCGTTTCGTCTATTCCCATAAGTGCCGAATAATACATTATGGAATTCATTCCAACGCCTTTCCATACATGGGCAATCATAATAAAGAACGGCCACCATTTCGGATCGCTGTACCAATTTATATCAACTCCGAATGCCCTGTTTATAACACCGTTTACCGGATCAAGGAATGCATACACAACATATGCAACAACAACCCATGACATAAAGTGTGGCAAAAGCATTGTTGTCTGATAGTATTTTGTAAAAATTCTTCTTGATACTTCATAAACAAGTATTCCGATTATTATTCCGAATACAACATCGGCTATTATAAACGCCACACCGTATGAAACCGTATTTCTTATCGTTAAAAACGCATCGCTTGAAGAAAAGAAGCTTTCAAAGTTTTTAAGCCCTACCCAGTCGCTTCCGAAAATTCCGTCCGCATACCGGTAATCTTTAAATGCTATTAACGTTCCGAACATCGGCATGTATGAAAACAGTATGTAAACAATAATTGCCGGTATCAACATTATGAAAAATGTGATATTATCTTTTATCTTACTCCTGCCTATTCCATGTTTTATTTTATTTTTTTTGATTTTAACCATCGTGTTATTTGCTTCTGTGCCCAACATACCGATTATTATCTCCCTTCAAAAATCTTTTTAATTCTAAATTATAGTTTAGCGACTTAAATAAGTCGCTAAACGCGATATAAATCCCTAACGGGATTTTCGATATGTGCTAACGCACGCGATATGCCTGTCGGCGCGATATGTTTGCTTCGCAAACGTTATGCAAGAAAAAATGCAAAGGATTTTTTCAATATTTAATCAAACAAAAGCACAACTTTTGTACCTTA
>JAZTZP010000046.1:0-27729 GCA_045637525.1 Clostridia bacterium
GTGATTTGTCACAGGGCGCGCTTTGCGCGTTTATTTTACCCTTGACAAATTGCAGTGGGAGCATTTACAATCATTTTAGCGAAAATCAATGATTTTCTACGAAATCGTTTGCTATTTTTTCATATTTACTTTACACTACCCATTTTAATTTATTTTATTATTATTGCATCAACTCTTGGCTTCATGCCTACAAAACTGTTCCATACCATAAGCTTTATTCTACTGTTATTATCTGCTGTTACAGATATTACCTTTTCCATTTCGCCGCTTTCTGCAACCGCTGTTTCAATGCCGCTGAACACACCGTTATTGTAAACTGCCACAATTATTACATCTCCGACTGAATAGTAAAGTGACGGAACTGTAACTGAAACATTACTCTTATCTGCCTGTTCAGGATCATCAACTAAAGCATACAAGCGGAGAGTATGCGGATACCAGTCTGAATCTCTTGTTTTTTCTATTCTCAGATATCTGTATGCATTTGCGGAATCAAGGTCACATGACAAAACGCCGTTTCCAGTCTTACCAAGCAAAACAGGCGACGTAAATTGCGCATCGGCAGAAGCATAAACACTCACCGGACTCAATGAACCATACTGTCCGTTTCTCGTCCACTCAAACTTTGACATATTATATTCTGCTCCGAGATCAACCTGAATATATCCTGCATAATAACCCATATATGTATTTGTTTCCGAGCCTGTGAAAAGATTTATCGGAGTTGCATCTTTACCGGCAGATGCATTTGTTCCCCAGCTTGTATCAGTATCACCCTTTGTTACGTTATGCATTACCGCACCTGCTATTTCAGATGAAATATCCTTCTGCATCTTTATACCAGAAGCTGACATTTCAACCTCAGGTAATGCATATACTCTCATCTTAAGAGGAAGAAATTCTGCATTTATAAAGTTCTTTCTTATGCGCAGATATCTGTACTTCGTATCTGAATGCAACACTGCAGTTCCTAGTGTTTCTGTTGTTGCCAGAGCCGGAACTGTACAAAGCTGAACCGTTTCAGCATAATCCGCAGTTTTTGAACCCTCTATGATTATTGCACCGGAATTTTCAATATTACTCTTCGTCCACTCAAATCTATTCAGAGAATATTCTCTGCCAAGATCCACATCTATATATCCCTTCTGATCATAGAAAATCCATGCTTTTGTTCTTGCAACTGATGAAGTAAACAAGTTTGTAAATACAGCTTCATTTCCTGATTTTGCATTATTTACAGCCGTAACAACACAACCTGATGATATATCAACCTCGTTTGTTACAACGAAATTAACTGTATATACCTTCTTAGCTGTTCCATCTGGCGATGTAACTTCCACCTTTATTTCGTTGATGCCCGCATCTGTACTTTCAGCTCCGGACACTGTAACAGTTGCCCCCTCTTCAGCCGCAACAGCATTGACTGTAACAGCCCCGGGATCTGTAGTTGAAATAATTGTATATTCTGTATCAGCCTCTCTGAATGCTGTATCGAAGCTGTAGCCGTCAATTGACAGCTCGCTGAGATTCGCGTTTGTTTCAGGATTTCTGTAGCCATATACCTGAATTTCAATACCGCCCATATTAGCCTTTCTCTCAGCTCTTATATAGCGATATTCGCCGGAAGAAATATTAAATTCATTTGTCTGCCCTGAAAGCTCTTCACGTGTCAAGGTGACAAGCAGTTCTTTATCAGAAAAATCTGACTTATTCGCACCGTAAATCAAAGCATCGCTGCAATCGGTTATGAGTGTTTCAGCATATCTTGCAACCCATACTATTTTTGTTATTTTATAATAATCTTCAAGATCGATATTGAGCCATACGGTATCAGAATCAACAGTAGAATGAAGATACCACATCTGTGACTGTTCATATGTTACTCCGGCATAACCGTCAACAATCTTCCCGATTGAGCCGTGACTGTCTATATGCTCAGTTCCTTTTCCTGTAATTCCGGCTTCAACAGGCTTACCTGTCGAAAGCAGAGTCTCTGTTGTATCGGCAAATACTGCCGTTACTGTGGAAATCGTCATTGCCACGGATAATAATGTGCTAATAATTTTTTTCATAAAATCAATCCTTTCTTATCAGTTTCCTGAAATCTCATTTTTCTTTTCTTCTATGTAATGCATATAGTCCTTATTAAGAACATTCACATAGTAGTCATTAAATTCCTCAAAGGTTTTATCTGTAAGACCGTTGTCCTCTGCATATTTAACCATTGTGTTGTAGAGCTTTTCAAATTCTTCGTCATCCTGAGCCGCAAACACCTTAAGGAGTGCATCCTCAAATCCATTTCTTGAATCCCAGAAGCGTTTCATTTCGGGAATAGTTTCAAGCACCTTTCTGTTATAAACATTAGGCACGTTACTAGGCACAAGAACCTGTTTTTTAATTCTTGATCCGTTATACTCTGTTGTCCATCTCTTCATCTCGTCGCTGTACATCGCTTTCGGAACATATTTTGTTGTTCCGATTTTGACTTTGCTCGGCCATGTTACTGCAAGCCCCATAGGCTCAATTGTTTCTGTGCCGTTCTCAGCGCTGAAAAGCATTTCCTTCTTAACCTGCTCATCCTTATAGGTTAATGTTCCGTCTTCATACTCTGTATACCACCCTTCGCTCTTCGGTCCCCAGAACATGAGTTTCTGACCCGCATTACTTGCAACAAATTCAAACATCTGCAGAATTTGAACAAGCTGTTCCTCGCTCACGCTGTTCTTGAAGAAAGAATATCTGTCAAATTGTGTATAATCGTACTGAGCAAAAAGGTACTTGCTCTCATCTGCACTTGTAAAGTTGCAGAAAACCTTTCTGTATCTGAAATCGCCATTAATATTTGCATCGGAAGGACAATATGAGCCATAGCAGACAATGTATCTTCCGTTATTGAGCTTTTCATCAAAAAGCTGTTTTGTATCAACAAGAGCCTCTGGCGAACATACCTCATCACGGATAAGCTTGTTATACATTTTCAGAATATCCTTAAACCAAGGCTGTTTGAAGGTAGGAAGTATTTTTCCCTCCTCCATATCCCAGTATGAGAAATAGTTCGGATTCTCGCCCGGTGTTGCCGTTGCATAACCAAACATACCGCCAAGCTGAACAAGTACAGGCCAGTTATCTGCACCTACGTGAGTAAACATAGGATATACCTCTGCGTCACCGTCTTTAAGATTTAAATCCTTTATCCTGTAAAGTAAATCTATAAATTCATCCGGTGAATTTATCGGTACATCTAATATTTCCTCTTTTGTAAAGCTGCCGTTTTTATTATAAATCTCTTTAAGCTCCGCCACTGTATGAGCCTGGGGATACAACTGCTTTAATATATCGTCACGCATGTAAAAATACGGATAAGCAGAAATATCTGTATCAGCAATAGCTCTTATCTGCTCCGGTGTAATATCTATTGAATTATCAATATCCTTAAGTGCTGTAAGAGAGTTTGCACCACTCACTGTCGGAATAGATATTTCATAAATACCGCCATATGTTTCCTTCTGATAATTCCACAGATCTCCATAAAGAGTTTTTGATGAAGGTCCGAAAATCCTATACAATGTCGGAGCATATTTTTCCATATACGGTTCAACATCCCACAAATAGTCACTTTTTATAAGTGAAGACGGATCAGGAAGATTTTCAACTATATGTGGAAAATCATCTGCCGCAATAAGCTTGGCAACAACAGCATCATAGCTGTTTCCGCCATTATCAAATGATTCATCAACACTATATGTAATACCTGTAATTCTTTCCAATTCCTTTGAAACAGGATCGTCTGTTACTATTTTCGACTTACTTGTTGTACTACTTGTATTTGAAGCCTGTTCCCATTTTATGAGACTGAGCTTCTCACCCTCCCACGAGGGTACTTCTTCTGAGTCCTTATACTGAGTAAAATCTATTGGTTCAATATTTGTTTTAACATTATTTTTTTCTTTTTTCTCTCCGCAACCTGCTATAGAAATACCCATAGTAAGGACAAGCAGAAACGCTATAATTCTTTTTAAATTTTTCATTTTCTTAACCTTTCTATTTTTTTAACCTTTAACACTGCCCATCATAATACCCTTCACAAAATACTTTTGCAGGAATGGGTACACACAAATTATAGGCAGGATTGTTACCATAATCTGCGCAGAAATAACAGTATCTGACGTAGGTGAAGCAGCATTTTCCATTGTCATACCCATCTTCGCTGATTCTGCCATAAGCTTTTGCAGGCGTTCACTTTCTTTTACCAGTTCCATCATTATGTACTGCATTGTATACAGCTTGGGCTTTTTGATATACATAAGAGTAGTGGTCCAGTCATTCCAATGGAAAACCATTATCCATAATGCAATAGTTGCAAGAATCGGTTTGCATAACGGCATTATTATTCTGAAAAATACAGTCACCTCTGTGGCACCGTCAATAAACGCCGATTCTTCAAGGCTTTTCGGAATAGTTGACTGAATAAATGTTCTTATAATTACTACATTATAAAAACTGAAAGCAAACGGAAAAATATACACCCAGAAATTATTCAGAAGATTTATTTTTGAAAACCATACATATGTAGGCATAACTCCTGCATTAAAAAACATAGGCAACATAAAAAATATTACTATAAGCCCTTTACCCGGAAAACGCTTCTTTGCCAACGCATACGCTGTTGCAAACTGCACGATTATTCCGAATACCACACTGATTAAAACTCTTGATACCGTAATAAAAATCGAATCCTTAAATGTACCTCCGCTAAGTACCATTTTATAATTGTCCCATGTAAAAACTCTCGGCCAGAACCATATACCGCCACGGCTTGCATCAACTCCGTCGTTAAGCGATTTTGCCAGTACATTCAGTACCGGAAGAACAAACATAAAGCAAAGAAGTGTTATAAGAAGATAGTTGAATACTACAAATATCTTTCTTGTTATACTTGTCTTAATTTTCATATCTCTCACCTCACCCTTAAAATACGCTGGTTTCGCTCACACGCTTTGCAAAGCTGTTAACGATGCAAAGAATTACTATGTTTACGAGTCCCTGGAATAAACCGAACGCAGTTGATATCTGATAATCTCCGCCCGCTATTCCCCGTTTGTAAACAATAGTCTGAACAACCTCAAAATCTATATATGCATTCTGCATACCGTAAATCAGCTCAAAATTGTCCGAAAACAACGAACCACATCGCCATATAAGCATAATTATAACCGTAGGCATAATCGACGGAACCGTAATCGAAACAGTCTGTCTGAATTTCCCCGCCCCATCAATGGTTGCAGCTTCATAAAGTGCCGAATCAACGCCGCTTATTGCTGCAAGATACACCACTGAGTTCCATCCTATGGTTTTCCAAAGTGTGAGAATAATAACATTCGGAACGAAAAATTCCTGATTTGCCATTATCAGACTTCTTTTGTCCTCACCAAAAATCAACGCAATAATATTATTCACCATGCCTGATTTTGCATATAATGCAGTCGCTATTCCGATTACTGAAATCCACGACAGAAAATGTGGAAGATAGCTTATAGTCTGTGCAACCTTTTTAAAATACTTATTTTCTATTTCATTTATCAGCAATGCAAATATAATAGGTGCCGGAAAAGTCAGAGCAAGGTTGACCAAACTTACGTAAAACGTGTTTACAATAGCTTTAAGCGTTTCCTCATTTTTTAATATGTATCTGAAGTTTTCAAGTCCAATCCATTCACTCAGCTCAGGCTTGTAAATGTTGTATTCCTGAAAAGCTATTTTCAATCCACCCATAGGTGCATAGAAAAACAGTAACGTAAGTATTATTCCTGGAACAAGCAACAAATAAATAAATTTATTTTTCTTGATTGCGACAATATATCTGTGCAAGCTGAATCCCTCTTTAGTAATTGATGCTAAGCTTTCATTTTTCAAGCTACAATACTTCCTCTCTATTTGATATTTAAGCATAAAAATTTTGTTACTGTATTATCTTGTCGGTACTGATGATGTAAAAACAAAATATTCAGTATTACCAGCAGAAAAAACAGTATCAAGAATATAACCGTCTACACCTGAAGCTGTAAGATCTGCACTTGCACCCCTTCTCCGTTATTAACCACATTTCCGAATACTTCACCATCACTTGTTGCCGAAACATGCATATCAGCAATTACACTGACATACAAATCGAGATCGTTCGTTCTCGTTTCCCCACCGTCCACTCCTTTTACCGGCAACACAAAACCGCTTATCACCGTTGACAGGGCAATACACAAAAAAATAATTTTTTTGGGTTTTTTCATGCTAACTTCCTCCATTTTATAATTTTATTTTAATTTTAATTTATCAGTCATTATCTGAAAATTAAAATTAACATGCAATTTTATTATTTCTCATAACATTTATTTAAAATGTCTTTTTATTGAATACTTTTTAGTTACAAAATCAACTGTTTGCATCTGTACTTTCTCAAGACTGCCGTTAAAACAACATTTATGGCAGTAAAATTCATCCTTTTTATCATCGTAGAGCAAAAACACATCTATATCTTTTGCAAAACATTCAGGACAGCGAATCAGTCTGCCCGTTTTATTTTCATACATACTTTTAGTTCCTCTCCCTTCTTCATTCTCTTTTTAGCACTGAGTGTTATAAAAGGCTTAAACAAATATCCGTCTAATACTTTACCCTCAACATCTTGTGAAAGAACCTTCATTTCGACCATAGTACCAATCTGAGGATATTCAGCCGTCATTCGTGTAACCTGCGAAAGTGTTATTTCACGACTGCTGTATTTAAAATCAAGTGCATGAGCATTTGTTTCATTTTCTATACCTACTTTGCAGCCGCGCATATTCTTCTGATACTGAGTATCACCATAGCAGGTTCTGTTGTATTCTACAAAATCAATTACTGCATTTTCATCACTCACATCAAGCAGACGTCTTGTTATAACCATAACACCGCTTCCGTCAAATTCAACAATTGAATCAAATGTGACACTTACTCCATCAAGCGTAATTTCTACCGGAAGAATATGTATTTTTTTATTACCCACAACCTCAAACCCGGTGCGTTTAAGAGCTATACAGTACTCCTTTGAATTAATAAAAACTTTAAGCGTATGCAGACTTCCGTCGTGGACGCCGCCTCGCATTTCAGCCGAGATAAGATACGGCTGATTCATATTGCAAAGATTATCTGTATCAGATCCCGTATCTTTATTTATGCGTCCCGGATACGGTCTTAAATCGCATATTGCTCCGCCTATATTTCCGTCAAAGCTTACACGCATCATCGGGTCGATATACCAATACATTGTTCTGTCTGAACCGCAGATTATATCACGCCATGAATTAACTTCCGGTGTACCTATTTCAATGTTTTCCATATACCATTTACCGAACTCACCCATAGTCATCAGTTCGATTTTTCCTTCCGCCGCTTTTTTTGCTATATACTCTGTATTTTCATCATACAAACGCTCTGCATAGCTCCCTGGCTCATCAAGCATTGTTCTGTCTGTAAGCCATTGCGGAGCTACAAAGATATTATAATATCCGTACTCGTTATATTTAAGTTGCTCAAGCCACATATCAATAAAATCAAACATATACGGACAATCACCGTTTACAGGGTCATATGCCTTTGCTCTTACTACATTTATCGGATGCGATGAAAACAAATCATCACGTGAAGTAAAGCTCATTATCATATCACGGTTCAGATGAGGCAATCCGACGATTCCGCAAAACTCGTCTTTATCTTTCGCAGGAATAAGTGAATTATATTTTGACGGATAATACGCCCCCCACGGCCCGCCGTCGCTGAACAGATGCCACATATTCTGATTACCGTAAAACATCTTTACTCCTTCTTCAAAGCAACTTGTTATCGATGCCTTTACCGACGGATAGTTCTTATGAATAAAATTAAGTGAACGTGCATCCCATACATACGACGAAACAGATTCAGGATAGAAGCCAAAAAACTCAACAAATTTCTCCATATATTTTACAATTACTTTCTTTCTTGTTTCAAAGTCCATCAGCCATATCATCGGTTCTTTGACTTCAAATTCTTTCTGTGTTTCTTTGTCTACCTCATGAAAACTCAGAGCTATTTCGTCACCATATTTCTCACTTTCACTTTTTAGTATTTTTATGGTTTCTTCATTATAAAACCCGTCAGCAGTTATCATCATAGTTGTCTTTACGCCGTACTTATGACATATATTCTGTTGTTTCATAAACGGTTCTATATTTGCCGCTCCTACACGGTGTATAATGTTTACATACATTTTTGCACTCATTGCAATCAAATACCTCCTCCACCTTTTTTATTTTAATTTTACCACTTAATTCAGAAATTTCAATACACGAATTTTAAAATGAAATATACGAATTTATTACATTTGTAACAATTGACATTGACTTTTATCAAAAAAAATTGTATAGTAATATTAGCATTATTTTATAGAACGATTAGTTACTGAAAACTTAAGAAAGGAATAGCATAATATGTTTGATCTTTTACGAAAACATAAAAAAGAAAGTTTTTTAAAACGTCTTTCACTTATTCTTTGGGTATGCATATTCATTCCGTTCTCCATAGTCATTATTATATATTCCGTCAGTCTTACACTCACGCATAAAAATGATATTGAGAACATATACAGAAATAATCTTGAAGGCTTTTGTATAAATTTCGATAAGCTTCTGTCTGCATCGACAAAAAAGCTTGACTTTATATTTAATTATGACCCATTGGCACAAATAATTAATATATCCGAAAAACAAAGCAATCTTGATATGGTAAACACGTCTTTAGATATAGATATAGCATTTGAGGCATTACTTAACGATAACTATACTATGGAACTTAAAATTTATTCGGATAATACAAATCTGTATGTTCCAAAATACTTTGATTTGGCAGATAAGCTGTCACAAAAACCGTATTTTGCAACACTTAAACAGCTCGGGCAATCCGAAACCTTTTATGCAGTTGACAGCAACATTCCAAAGAAGCTATACATATACAGAAAGTATAACCGTATAAACAACGGATTTGCCGTAATTGAGCTTTCGGTGCCATATTCTCAGATAAGCAAGCTGATCGAGGAAAATGATTTAGAACAAACAAATCTGTTCTGGAGTTATAATGAAACATTATACGACATAAACACATGGGAAGCCTGCAGTCACCCACCCGCTGCGAAAAGTAATTTGATTTCCAAGCGCATCCAGGAAAATAACAGCAATACTTATATTTATCTAAACAACAGTTTGTACTGGAAGATTTATATAACGATAATTCTCAGCACTGTTGTTTCAATTGCATTGCTTGCATTTATACTAGTGCTTCTTACCAAGCTCTTGGCATGGAGCATTACCCAAAAGCTCTACAGAATTACAGATACAATAAAAGATGATACACTCCAGAATCTTGACATAAAAGATATAGATAATGACGAATTTGACATAATCCTGCGTAAGCTGCTTGAATTTTATAACGAGCTTAAAGAAAAAAACGAACAGGAAAAACAAATTTCAAAGCAGCTTTCTCAGCTAAAAATAGACATTCTTCAGGAACGAATATCGCCGCATTTTCTATATAATACCCTTGCTTCAATCAAGTGGATTTATCCTGACAGACGACTCGGTGAAATTATTGATTCAATAGTACATTATTACAGACTTATGCTTAATTCCGGTTCAAATATAACTGCAATTGAAAACGAGCTTCAGGGTATAATCGAATATTTAAAAATCCAGAGTTTCGCTTACGCCAGAGAAATAGATATTTTAATAGACTGCCCGGATAATCTGAAAAAATATAAAATAATGAAAAATATTCTTCAGCCCATAATCGAAAATGCCTTTCTTCACGGAGTCAATCTGTCTGAAGATGAGGGTAAAATATATATCTCTGTTTTTGAAACCGAAGAAAATCTTATTTTTAGGATTTTAAATACCGGTCCGATTATTACAGAAGAGAAAATATTCGAAATCAATAATCTTACAGAACCTGAAAGCTCAGTTTATCCCCCGCATGGATATGCATTAAAAAATATCATTAAACGGATAAATATTTATTACGGTGCCCAATCCGGTATAACCGCCTCAGTGGAAAATAATATGACGGCATTTGAAATCAAAATACAAAAAACTGAAATAAAGGAGGAACACATCAATGAATAAAGTTTTAATAGCTGATGATAATCGAGTTGCTCTTGAAGGAATGAAAAGAATAATTGATTGGGAAAAATTCGACTGCGAGTTAGTCGCTTTTTCCACAAACGGACTTGAAGCATGGGAAATCATTCAAAAAAATCAAATCGACATTGTTATAACAGATATAGAAATGCCAAAAATGAACGGATTGCAGTTGCTTAATAAAATCCGCGAGAACAATCTTGATATCAAACTTATTTTTATAAGCTGTTATGAAGAATTTGATTTTATTAAATCAGCAATAGATATGGACGCTATTGCTTATATATTAAAACCGATTATTCCTGAAGATCTTGAAAAAGCACTGTTAAAAATAATGAATATATACAAAAAAGATATACAGCTTACAGAAGCGCAGCTCCGTCTCGATAATATTATTAAGTCCCACCTTAATACATTACAAGAACATTTTTTACGCTCATTAACCTTCAATTCCGATATGAGCGAAGATGAAATTATCAGAAAACTCAGCGCTCTGCATATAAGTATTCCTTCATTTTATAAAATCCAGATTGCAATAGCAGAATATATCAATATAGAGGAATCTGATGAAGAAATTGTAAATCTTCTTGATTTACAGGAGTTCATAAACAGTTTTTCAAAAGCATACCACTTTACAAAATCATACATAAACAATAATAATCACTTGTGTATCGTTTCAATATACCCGCCCGAACACACTGATTGTATAAATAATATTTATCTTCGGCTTAACGAATACTCATTGAGAAATAATATAAAAATTAAAATTGGAATAAGCAATGAATCCGATAATGTATGTAATTTCAGGTCTTTATATGCTCAGGCAGAAAGTGCTGTATCTGTGTCCTGCTGTCCTGAAAACAATTTAATAGTCCTTTACAGTGACATTTCTTCATCGTCTGAATACACGCATGATTTCGTTGATTATTCCACACTGAAAAAAGACCTCACAGCCCTGCTGCTTAACGAAAACGAAACGGATATAAATGCTTTTCTCAATAAATTCATATCAGCAAATTCAGGAAAAACTCACAAATATTATGTGCATTATTTATGCTGTTGCATAATAAATATCATAGAGGAACTGTTCAACTCATTTAATATAGATTATGATAAAGTAATAGATCATTCAATTATATGGAACAAACTTGCACACTATGAATCAATTGCAAATATAAGACAATGGCTTTATAACATTTTAAATTCAACGCTTGAGGTAATATATAAAAACTCACAAAAAAAAGACAGCGATGTAGCAGACAAAGTCAGGCAGATTATAGAACAGGACTACGCCTCACACCTTACACTCAATAATATATCCGAGCGCGTATTCTTCAGCTCTATTCATACCAATAACCTTTTTAAGAAAAAAACCGGATTGACTGTGGCGGAATATCTGACACAGCACAGAATTAATATTGCAAAGAAAATGCTGAAAAATCCCGACAGTAAAATATATGCAGTAGCAGAAGCTGTAGGATATAAAAATCAATCACATTTTAAGCTTCTGTTTAATCAGATTACAGGCTATACGCCTATGGAATATAAAAAATTATTCAGCAGTAAAACAGCTGAGTAGATAATAAAAATATCTATCTTCCTTACACAAGAACAGCAGTAAGAATGAAAAAGCGATTGAGCTTGTAAATACTCAACTGTAATTTGTCAATGGTAAAAATGAACGTGCTGACGCTATCGACACAATGGAGATTAATATTATTAATACAGTAACAGGAAAAATCAACGCATCTGATATTAAAAAGTTTTCATCCATGAGCATATATAATGTGTTTCAAATGATATGTGTATTTATTCTGACTTTCCGCACAGAAACCAAAACGGGCTGCATCTGACTCCAGAGGAACAGACCGAAAACTTCGGCTTTAGAAAATTTATTTTTTCTGAAAGATTTAGGACTATTGTCAGAAACATTAGCTTTAACAGGAGTTGCATCAAGAGCGATGAAATAGGTATCAATCAAGGTTAAATCAACGGATTTTAAAACTTGCGACTGCATAACAGCTTGAAGCAGCTTATTGTCAAACTCTCGGATAAATCGAGTAAATTTAGCATAGGAAGGTAATTCTTTGGTAATATCAAAACTACAGTAATGATCAATAATCAGATTGTTAGATATTATGACATATATTGTATTCTATGGCGTTTGTCGTAGCACTTCCTTATGTGTTGTAAAAGAAGAAAATACCACAGTCATAGCATTTGCTTGACTCACAGCCGTTAGAAAATATAGTCTTATGCGATCTTGCATATCTGATATGTGGATTTAAATCTGAAATCTGCGAAAAGTCTTCACGTTTCATAACAATAAAGGCACAAATCATAGCATGATTGCTATAACCTATGCGACCTGTCTTGGCATTGTAAGCCGGGACACAGCTTAAATCTAAATTGAAGAATAAGTCATCATAAAATTTAGCTTTGGGTTGTGATGTGAAAAGACTGATGTCTTTTAAAATTTCTTGACGATAGATAAAAACCACTCTCCTTTGTGAGATTTTGTTACAACTATATTATATCAAATCAGAGTGGTTTTTTCTATACATTAAATGTAAATTTATAGTGACAAAACGGATTTGCCACATTCATAAAATCGCATAAACTCTGCATATCTGGAGTTTTGCATGTGGCTAATATAATAGAGTACAGGAGGTGATTATTATGAATGTTTTACGAAAGAAAATGGAGTAAAAAGAAAAAAATATGCGGTACTGACCGATCCGTGCTTATGCGAATTTATGGGGAATATCGGATGCGACTGTGTGTGGATCGATACGGAACATACATATATGAGCTGTAAGGAGGTTTTGTGTCATTTAAACGGAACAACGTCCGCAAATATTCCTGCTGTTGTACGACTGCCCCAAAACAACCTGACAGCAACAAAAAAGATTCTTGAAACGGGACCTGACGAAATGATTTTCCATATGGCAAAATCTGCCGAAGAAATCAAAGATTTAATAGCAATGACTTTGCATCCGTCTCCCAGGACATGCGAATTTGGCCCGTTGCGTGCCATAAGTTACGGTGATGTGGATGCAAAAGAATATATTTTGTGTATAACAACGGAAAAGACGCTTTGAATAACCCGAATTTTTTTCGATAAATAAAGACAACATACTGACAATGACTGAAAATAATTGATGATGAGGTGCGATAATGAATGAGAATTTAAAAACGGTGTATACATGCTTTCCCGAAGGAAAGTTTAAAGTACTTACAATGAGTTATGATGACGGACCCCGTAGTGATGAGCGATTGGTACAAATATTTAATAAATATGGAATCAGAGGGAGTTTTCACCTGAATGCTGGTCTTGCTGACGAATCTGATTCAAAAATACCACATGCCGAGATGAAGGAGCTTTATAGCGGACACGAAATTTCAGCGCATACATATACCCATCCTACAATTGCACGCTGTCCTCTGTCGCTGGTGATTGAGCAGGTTCTGAGAGACAGGGCAAAACTGGAAAAAACGTGTGGATATGCCGTGAGAGGACTTTCATATCCTAACAGGTCTGTTTCGTCTGATATTGTGGATTTGCTTCCCCATTGCGGAATCGAGTACGCAAGAACAGGAAATTCGACAGGTAAATTTGGGATGCCGGATAATTTCCTTTTGTGGGACCCTACCTGCCACCATAATCAAAATCTTCTGGAACTTGGCAAAGAGTTTATTGCTCTTAATAAATGGCAGTATCTTTATATGATGTATGTGTGGGGTCATAGTTATGAGTTTGACAACGACAACAATTGGGAATTGATGGAAGAATTTTGTAAAATGGTCGGTGTGCAGGATAATATATGGTATGCCACAAATATTGAAATTGTGGACTATATGCACGCCGCAAAGAATCTCAAATTTACTGTAGACATGGACAAAGTGTATAACCCTTCAGCTATTGCTGTGTGGATAAGCGTTGACAACAAGATTTACAGCATAAAACCCGGAGAAACGGTTGACGTATAAAATAAAACTTTAAATAAACAAACAACAAAAATATATTTAACAGAGAGGTTTTTAAAATGGGAATGAAAATAAAAAGAGAAAATTATTCGGTGAAATTAAGCAACCCGATTTTGCATGTAGATAATGAAAGCCGCGGGAGAAGCGGACATATGTCCCACGCATTGGCAGAATATGCACCCGGAAAGGTAATTGACTTTAATTCAAACTGTTCTTCAGCTATTCATGAGGGACATTCAACATTTGGTTGGATTGAATACCGGATATCTGAAGACGGCGGAGAAACTTTTTCAGAAAGCTATGACTTTCCGCTTTCAAAAAAAGAGTTTATTGACGGAAAACACACTGTTTCGGTTGAAAAGGCTGTTGTCTGCGATAATGGACGAATTATTGCGTTTTGTCTTTTGAATCATGCCCATGCGCTTTGTGAGCCATGGATTACTCCGCCGGTGATAGTAACAAGTGAGAATGGTGGAAAGGACTGGTCAGATAAAAAACCTGTTTTTTCTTATTGTGGAAGAATTTATGATGCGATTTATCATAAAGGTGTGATTTATGTTGTTCAGTTTTGTAATGATGCAACAGTGAGTTTTTTAGGTAATAAAAAAGAGCATGTATATCGTATATACAAAAGTGAGAATAACGGTGAAAGCTTTGAAGAAATATCGGTTGTTCCGACTGATACCCAAGGCAGATCCTATGCGAGCATAATATTTGACGGAAATGAAAAGCTTCATTTGTATATTTACAATGTGAATGATGAACATAACCCTGATCATCTGGTCAGCGATGATTTCGGAAAAACATGGACAAGCGCGGGAGTATGCCATTTGGCGAAGGGAAGCCGTAATATTCAGACTGCATTGATAGATGGCGTATTTGTGCTTCATTGCCGTGGTGAAGAGGTGAATCGTAACAAACTTGCACTTTATACTTCGGAAAACGGATACGATTGGGATGAAGGTGAGTTTGTGGACAGCACGGAACATAATACCTGTTTTTATTCAAACAATATAGTTTTAAAGAACACGGAAGGTAAGTCACGTATGCTTATTCAATATTCACACAGCTACTTTGAAAAATGTGTGAACATAAGACATATGTGGCTTGAAATAGAAAAATAAAAAACCATCATCCTTTACTGACAATACCCTTGTCAGGCTCACCTACATTATAAAATGAGTTTAGAGAAGTGCAAAACAAAGAAAATGTAATGCATAAAATTTAACTATCCCAGTATTGACACGAACTATCTCTGAAAAAGATTTGCATCTAAATTATGCAGTTTTTATAAACTATGGAATATCAAACATTGTTGAAAAAGGAGGAAATATATGAAGAAAAAATTAATTTTGGTTGCCGCTCCACCAGCATGTGGAAAAACATATGTTTCAGAATTGATAGCAAAGTCGGTTGAACATATAGTTTATATTGACAAAGATGATCTTGTAGATTTGATTCGTGCGTCTTTTGTTATTTCCAATAAAGAGATAGATATGGACGATGATTTTTACATAAACAGCCTTAGGCCTGCAGAATACTCGACGGTGCTAAATATAGCTTTTTCAGCACTTCGGTTTGAAAATCTCGTTCTTATTAATGCTCCTTTCGGAAAAGAGGTTCGGGACGTAGAATACATGAGATTACTTAAACAAAAGGCAAACGAAAACGATGCGCAACTTTTTTTGATATGGGTAACGGCATCTCAGGAGATTTGTTACGAAAGAATGAAAAAACGAAATTCGAGCAGAGATGTTCAAAAACTTAAAAACTGGGAAGCGTATATGAAAAAAATTGATTTTACACCACCTTTTGAACTCAAAGAAAAGAACGCGGTTGACAAAGTTATAATTTTCGATACCAATAATGATACAAAATTTAAACAGTCATTAGAAGAAACATTAAGACTATTATAGGAGTGGGAATAATGATTAACAGAGAAAAAGTTTTAAAGGATATTGAAGAAAACAAAATTATAGTTATAATGCGTGGATTCACAGAAGAACAACTGGTTAATTCTGTTAATGCTATGGAAAAGGGCGGTATAAGACTTGTTGAAGTTACTTTTGATCAATCAGGTGCAGTGAGTGATGAGACTACTGCTGCAAATATTCGTATCTTAAAAGAGACCTTTGATGGCAAAGTGAGGATTGGTGCAGGTACGGTTATGACTGAAAAACAGGTTAAACTTGCTTATCAGGCAGGGGCAGAATTTATTATTTCTCCTGACTGTTATGATAAGGTTATTAAAAGAACATGCGAACTTGGCATGGTATCAATTCCTGGAGTATATACACCTACCGAAGCGGCGAATGCTCACCGCTTCGGTGCAGACTTTGTAAAATTGTTTCCGAACTCTGAACTTAAACCGTCTTACATCAAAACCTTGATGGCACCCCTTTCGCATATTAAATTTCTTGCAGTTGGCGGGGTTAATCACGAAAACATGAAAGAATATCTTGATGCTGGTGCAAAAGGTATTGGTGTTGCTACTGCCATAGCTAATAAGGAAGCAATATTTACGGGTGATTATGGAGACATAACGCGTCGTGCAAAACTATTTACTTCACAACTATAGAAAGCAGTGAATTATATATTAAATTAGAGAAGTGCAAAACAAGGAATAGCATAATATGTTTGATCTTTTACGAAAACATAAAAAAGAAAGTTTTTTAAAACGTCTTTCACTTATTCTCTGGATATGCATATTCATTCCGTTCTGCATAGTCATTATTATATATTCCGTCAGTCTTGCACTTGCGCATAAAAATGATATTGAAAACATATACAGAAATAATCTTTCAGGCTTTTGTATAAATTTTGATAAGCTTCTTTCTGCATCAACAAAAAAGCTTGATTTTGTATTTAATTATGATCCGTTAGCACAAATAATCAACATAACGGAAGCACAAAGTAACCTCGATATGGTAAACACATCTTTGGATATAGATATAGCATTTGAGGCACTGCTTAACGACAACTATGCTATGGAGCTTAAAATCTATTCGGATAATACAAATCTGTATATTCCAAAATACTTTGATTCGATAGATAAGCTGTCACAAAAACCGTATTTTACGACACTTAAACAGCTCCGACAATCCGAAACCTTTTATGCAATTGACAGCAATGCTCCAAAAAAGCTTTACATATACAGAAAGTATAACCGTATAAACAACGGATTTGCCGTAATTGAGCTTTGTGTCCCATACTCTCAGATAAGCAAGCTGACTGATGAAAATGATTTAGAACAAACAAACCTGTTCTGGAATTATAACGAGACATTATATGATATAAACACATGGGAGCCTTGCAATCAACCCCCCACTGCAAAAAGCACTGTAATCTCCGGCCACATTCAGGAAAATAACAGCAATGCATATATTTTTCTGCACAACAATTTGTACCGGAATATTTATATAACAACAATTCTAAGTACCGTTGTTTTAATTGCATTGCTGGCATTTATACTTGTGCTTCTTACAAAGCTTTTAGCATGGAGCATTACGAAAAAGCTTTACAAAATTACAGATATAATAAAAGACGATACACTCCAGAATCTTGACACAAAAGATATTAATAATGATGAATTTGACATAATACTGCATAAGCTTCTTGAATTTTATAACGAGCTGAAAGAAAAAAACGAACAGGAAAAGCAGATTTCAAAACAGCTTTCTCAGCTCAAAATCGACATCCTTCAGGAACGTATATCGCCGCATTTTCTATATAATACTCTTGCTTCAATCAAGTGGATTTATCCCGACAGACAACTCGGTGAGATTATAGACTCAATAGTACATTATTACAGACTTATGCTGAATTCCGGTTCAAGTATAACTACAATCGAAAATGAGCTTCAGTGTATAACCCAATATTTAAAAATTCAAAGCTTTGCTTATGCAAGAGAAGTAGATATGATAATAGACTGCCCGGATAATCTGAAAAACCATAAAATAATGAAAAATATTCTCCAGCCTATAATCGAAAATGCCTTTCTTCACGGAATTAATCTGTCTGAAGATAAAGGCAAAATATATGTATATGTTTTTGAAACTGAAGAAAGCCTTATCTTTAGAATTTTAAATACCGGCCCTGTTATTACAGATGAGAAAATATCCGAAATCAATAATCTTACAGATGATGAAATCACCACATCTTCCCCGCATGGATATGCATTAAAAAATATTATTAACCGGTTAAATATTTATTACGGCACTCAATCCGGTATAACAGCCTCAGTCGAAAATAATATGACAGCATTTGAAATTAAGATACAAAAAACGAAAACAGAGAAGGGACACAGCAATGAATAAAGTTTTAATAGTTGATGATAACCGCGTTGCTCTTGAAGGAATGAAAAGAATAATTGACTGGAAAAAATTCGACTGCGAGTTAGTCGCTTTTTCCGCAAACGGGCTTGAAGCATGGGAAATCATTCAAAAGAATCAAATTGACATTGTTATAACCGATATAGAGATGCCGAAAATGAACGGATTACAGCTTCTTAATAAAATCCGCGAAAATAATCTTGATATCAAGCTCATATTTATGAGCTGTTATGAAGAATTTGATTTTATTAAATCAGCAATAGATATGGACGCCATCGCTTATATACTAAAACCGATTATTCCCGAGCATCTTGAAAAAGCGCTGATAAAAATAATGAATATATACAAAAAAAATATACAGCTTACAGAAGCGCAGCTCCGACTTGATAATATTATCAATTCTCATCTTAATACACTTCAGGAGCATTTCCTGCGCTCATTAAACTTCAATTCTGTTATAAGCGAAGATGAAATTATCAGAAAGCTCAGCGCATTGCATGTAAACATCCCATCATCATATAAAATCCAGATTGCAATAGCGGAATATATTAACACTCAAAAATCCGATGAAGAAATTATAAACCTTCTCGATATGCAGGAGTTTATAAACAATTTTTCAAATGCGCAAAACACTATAAAATCATACATAAACAATAATAATCATTTGTGTATCGTCTCGATATACCCACCCGAACACACCGATTATATAAATGATATTTATCTTCGACTTAACGAATACTCTTTAAAAAACAATATAAAAATCAAAATCGGAATAAGCAACGAATCCGATACCATATGCGATTTCAAATCTTTATATGCTCAGGCAGAAAGTGCTGTATCTGTGTCATACAATCCTGAAAACAATGTAATAGTTCTTTACAGCGATATTTTTTCATCCTCTGAATACGCACATGATTTTGTTGACTATTCTACGCTGAAAAAAGATCTCACAGCCCTGTTGCTTAACGAAAACGAAACAGATATAAATACTTTTCTCGATAAATTCATATCAGCAAATTCCGGAAAAGTACATAAATACTATATGCATTATTTATGCTGTTGCTTAATAAACATCATAGAGGATCTGCTCACCTCATTTAACATAGATTATAATAAGGTAATAAATCATTCAATTATATGGGACAAGCTTGCTCACTATGAATCAATCGCAAATATAAGACAGTGGCTTTATAATATTTTAAATTCAACGCTTGAAGTAATATATGAAAACTCGCCAAAAAAAGACAGCGATGTAGCAGATAAAGTCAAACAGATTATAGAACAGGATTATGCCTCACATCTTACTCTTAATAATATATCAGAGCGCGTATTCTTCAGCTCTATTCATACAAATAATCTTTTTAAGAAAAAAACCGGATTGACTGTATCAGAATATCTGACACAACACAGAATTAATGTCGCAAAGGAAATGCTGAAAAATCCGGACAGCAAAATATATGCAGTAGCAGAAGCCGTAGGATATAAAAATCAATCACATTTTAAGCTTCTTTTTAATCAGATTACAGGCTATACGCCTATGGAATATAAAAAATTATTCAGCAATAAAACAACCGAGTAGATAATCCTAAAAGTAAAGCTGTCAACTTAAGTTGACAGCTTTGCTTTTTAATGAGGCTTATATTTACTTACTCCCATATTATCCGTTTTTAACACATTTCCCGACTCATCATATACGGTCCTTGTTGTCTTAACAGATTTGAGGCCTCCTGATGATACGTTTTTGTGTGTTATCTTAACAGTCTTTTTCACATCCGGCTGAGTTCCTACTATTTTAACCGTAAGATTTCCGCCTGAAGTACCGGCTTCTATCTTAACGGGGTAATCAGTGTCGTTATGGAATTTAAAGTCTATTCCTCCGTCCGATACGGTTGCATCCTGACCGAGAGGCACATAGCCAACGCTCATTGAGTGGTTTCTCCTTGTTATTACCTGTAAATCAGCATATAATACCGCCGAATAAAGAGTTGTACTCACCTGACACGTTCCGCCACCTATACCGGTTACGGTTTCGCCGTTTAAATATTCAGGCGCCGGCTTAAATCCGTTAGCTGCCGAGCGTCTGCCGACAGTCTCATTAAACGAAAACGTCTCACCGGATAAAAGAATTTTTCCGTTTATTCTCCTTGCCGCATTTGCTACGTTCTGACCTCTGTTTCCGCCCGCCGCAAAATGCGTGGTGTATTTTCCGAGTACATAATTAAACATCTTCTCACGAAGCATAGCTTCTGTCTTCTGTGCCGGAGATGAATAACACGGTACATCAACAGGAGCACCGCCAACCTTAAGCGACGATATAAGCGCCGCGCACTCATCACGGTTTACATATCTTCCGTTCTGCTCCGGAACTATTGAAATCTGACCGTTTTCCAATATGTACCGGGCATCTGTCGCCGGTATGTTAAGCTGTTGTTCAATAATCTCAGCAGTAATAGGTTCGGGGTCTGCTGCGTTTAATGTAACAGGTATATTTACATAATTATCCTGTGCGATTGCCGCTTTAAATTGCGCCACAGCAGTATCTACATCACCGTCATATCCTCTTGTGCCGGGAATAAGCTGTGCATGAGTCATATCAATTCCTACTGCTGAATGAGGCTTTCTTTCCCCAAGCTCCTCGTTGCCTATGCGAACGAACTGCTCCTTAAGCTTTTCTTCGTTAAGAGTAGTTACGGGAAGAATATCTATATTCTTAAATTTTAAAAGAACAGCATTATATGCATTAAGGATTTTGTTATCGCTCTTTCCGAAATTATACACCTTCTGAGCCGTTTCCGTAATAAGAGGTGAAAGCTCAATATCCTCACGTGATATAGGATATACCACACCGTTTACATTAACCGAAATCTCAGGAATGTCAACCGTTATCTCCTGCTGTAATGCGGCAAGTGCCTGGTTATATGTCATATTACCAAGATCTCTTCCGGCACATGTTATACCGTCATAAACCACGTTGTCAGGCAAAGTAAAAACAAGTGCCGTTGCACCGCCGGTTACAAGTACGGCTATAACCATAGCCGCAATACCCACACGCTTTAAAACACGAAGTATTCCGGACCCTTTTTTAATCTCGTCAGTCGGCTCATCATCGGATATGACCTCTTCCTCAAAAAAAACTTCTTCATCCGCTGAATTATCGGGTTCAGCGTCAAACTCATCAAATACAGGCGAAAAATCATCCTTAATTTCATTTTCAAAACTCATAAAAATCCCAACCCTTCCAAAGCTGATATCTATTTATAAAAACGTCTGTATTCATTTATAACAGCCGAATATTCCTTTAAAAAAGCCGCAAACTGTCTGTTCTGATACAGCATATTAAAGCAACGTTTTACTTTCTTAACAAATACCGGATCAAAATCTGAAACCTCATATGACTTAGCCAACGGACAAATAGGCTTCGCCCTCGGGTCTACAATAATTTCAATCTCGTCAAATTCATTTAAAACCGGCGTAAGCGGACAAATCCTGCACGACAACGGTCTTGCAAAACGGTCGCAGTTTCCGCTGCACATAGCAAGAGGTACATTATATTTCTTGTTTTCAAATGTGTAATCAAAATCAGATTTTTCGATAGTTATCCAATCTTCATTAAGCAGCTCATACACCGATTTTTCTCCCGGGAACAAATACATTCCGCAATCATCACCCTTGCAGCACGCTTTACCGCAAAGCTCACCGCAATCGACAGGGATAGGCGTATGCTCGTCAAACAGACGATAAAGCTGAAGATATACATATGCCGTATTCATAAATTCATTCTCCTGACGTATAATAATATCATAACCGTGAAATAATAAATTACTTCAATAAACCGTCTGTTAACCATTATATCACACTTTTTACACGAAAACAAGACCTTTTTCAAAATTCATTATTTTTTTTACTAAAAATACATATTTACACAAAAAAATTGTTTGTTTTTATCTTAAATCAAAGCTTTTCACTATATACTATTATTATTTTAACAAACGTTATAAAATACACGAGGCAAAATTTAAAATATAATTGTAATAATTAAGCTGACAGCATTGCAGTAAAAAAGATTTGAAAATCTTCAACCCCCTAACCCTGGGTCTTGGGGGCAAAAAGGAAATCTTTTTTTGAACAAGCAAAATTGCGCACGTTTGCGCGCAATTTCCTATGTTATAAAAAAGGCGGGTATTGCACCCGGGCAACACCCACCTTTCTCAGTTCCATTCAACGAAACCGTAGCTGTCTAAAATCTGAAAATATTTTGCGAGTCTTTCATAAATCGGCTTTGCCTCATCACCGAAATGCTCTTCTACTAAAACACCAATATCCGTAATTGTTTTTTCGCCATCAATTACCGGCCACACAAAGCTGCCTATTTCATCAAGATGAATATAGCTTACCTTTGGTTTTTTGAAAAGCTTCTGTGCTATTTTATTAAAAACTCCCGTATTTTCTATATTTAAGGTAACCACTCCGCTGTCATCCCTTGACCATTCGATACGGTTTGGACGACCCGGTCGTCTTTCAAGATAATTTTCTTTATTTTTCATACCGGAAATCCTTTTATTTCTTTTTCTTCCATATTGAGAATTTCAGCACGCTGAGTATAATAACAGCAAATACAACAATACTTGCTATATTTGAAACAGCTGCGGAAAGTCCTAACTTTCCTGAAATATCAAGAACCTTATCAACGCCGAAAACAGCAAGCAGTGCAAGAATTATTCCGGCCAGACCTTCACCGGCAATCATACCGGAGCAGTAAAGAATACCGTTGCTTACAGCCGTGCTCTTCACCTTTTCCTCACGCTTTGATCTGTCAAGGAAAAGACGTATAAGACCGCCCACCATAATGCACGCATTAAGCTGAACCGGAAGATAAACACCGATAGCAAACGGAAGAACAGGGATTCCGACAACCTCAATAATTACCGCAATAAACACGCCTATAAACACGAGATTCCACGGAAGCTCCGCACTCATTACACCCTCAATAATCATCTTCATAAGAGTTGCCTGAGGAGCTGCAAGCTCTTCTGAACCAAAGCCCCATGCAGTATCGAGAAGATTAAGAGTTCCGCCTATTGCAAACGCCGCCGCAACAACGCCTATAATCTCACCGATTTGCTGTTTCTTAGGTGTAGCACCTAAAAGGTATCCCGTCTTCAAGTCCTGAGATGTATCGCCCGAAATAGCCGCTACTATACATATTATAGAACCGATAGCAATAGCCGCACACATACCTGGCGCACCTGTCATACCGGTGAGCTTAAGTATTATTGTAGCGATAAGAAGCGTTGCAATAGCCATACCTGAAACAGGGTTGTTACTGCTTCCTACAAGACCAACCATTCTCGAAGAAACGGTTGCAAAGAAAAATCCGAAAACAACAACAATAATTGCACCTATTAATGTTACGGGGATTGCCGGAACAATCCATACTAAAAGTGTAAGAACAGCGATTGCTGCAAGAACTATTTTCATACTTATATCATTACTTGTTCTTGTGTTCGGGACATTTGATGAAACGCCCATTCCTTTAACAGCATCTTTAAATGTACGAACTATAAGCGGAAGCGACTTAATAAGACTGATAATACCGCCTGCCGCCAAAGCACCCGCACCGATATAACGAATATAAGAGCCCCAGATAGCACTTGCACCACCATCGGCAAACATCTCACCAATTGTGCTGTCAACGCCCGGATACATTATAATACTTTCACCGAAAAGTACAATCATCGGAATAAGCACAAGCCAGCTTAAAACACCACCGGCAAACATATACGATGCAATTCTCGGACCGCAAATATAGCCGACACTCATTACCGCCGGATAAATCTGTGTTCCTATCTCGCCTGCATAGCCTTTAACTCTGAGTGATATTTCACCCGGAACAAGCTTAAGTCCGTCAATTATAAACTTAAACAACGCCGCAAAACCCATGCCGGCAAAAACAGTAGATGCATTCGCTCCGCCTTCTTCTCCGGCTAAAAGCACTTCTGCGCATGCAGTTCCTTCCGGATACGGAAGTACACCATGTTCTCTCACTATAAGAGCATTACGCAAAGGCACCATAAAGAATACGCCGAGCAAACCGCCTATGAGAGCGATTAACGTGATTTCAACAATGCCCGGTTTTTCCGTAACACCCTCAGCCGCCCAGAGATACAGTGCCGGAAGCGTAAATATTGCACCTGCCGCAAGAGATTCACCTGCTGAGCCTACCGTCTGAACAATATTACTCTCAAGAATAGAGTTCTTTTTCATTATAACTCTGATAACACCCATCGCTATAACTGCCGCCGGAATAGACGCCGAAACAGTCATTCCGACTCTCAGTCCCAGATAAGCATTAGCCGCACCGAATACAACAGCAAGAATGATACCCATTATAACAGATGTAACTGTTATTTCAGGAGTTACCTTTTCCGCCGGTATATACGGCTTGAAATTTTTTTCATTTTCCATAATTTCCTCCAATCTGTTTTTTGAAAAGCCTTTTGTATTTTTTTCGTTTTCCGACGTATTTTATACGTCGGTACGTTTCTGCATAGAAGTATTTTATCATATATCGCACCTTTTGTCAAGTTTTAATTAAAAAACAGAGCACATTTGCCGAAATTTTAACACAAGCAAACATGCTCTGACTTTACTTTATCATAAATCCGAAGATATTATCTGTATGCCTGAACACCTTTTGGGTTAGGACCATACTGATTCGGGCCCGGCTGGCTGTCTGTTGCCATGAATACAATAAGTATTATGCCACCCACACAAGGAATGAGTCCCAATAAAATACTTACCCACGAACGTCCGGTATCATGAAGACGTCTTACGCAAAGTGCAAGTCCCGGCACAAGCGTTCCCAGTGCATATACAGAGGATATAATCATCACTATTATTGCACCAACCGACATTGCCGCTCCGGCAGATGCTGCCGCCGCTTCTCCGCCGTTTATCATTGTAGCCATTGATGCTCCGCCAACAATACTCATAAATATCTGTAATACAGTATTTATGATAAGGTTTGCAAGATAAACAAACCAGTATTCACTTCTTCTGCTTCGTCCGCTAAAGTTTGCATAGTTCTTGAAAAACTCTACATATGCAGATATAAGATTAAAGTTTTTAACCTGTGTATTTGCATAACCGTACTGATTACCGTAAGGTGGTCTCTGCTGTCCGCCGTATTGATTATTCGGCGGTTGATAACCCTGCGGCTGTCTGTTATATTGATTATTCGGCATCTGTTGACCCTGCGGCTGTCCGCCGTATTGATTGTTTTGCAGTTGTTGACCCTGCGGTTGTCCGCCGTATTGGTTGTTCGGCGGTTGATAACCTTGTGGTTGTCCGCCGTATTGATTGTTCGGCAGTTGTTGACCCTGCGGTTGTCCGCCGTATTGGTTGTTCGGCGGTTGATAACCTTGTGGTTGTCCGCCATATTGATTATTCGGCTGCTGATATGTATTAGTCGGCCTTGAAGTCAATATCGGGATTGGTCTTGTACGACCGTCATCATCATCAGCTACCGGTTGTTGTACCGGTTGTTGTACCGGCTGTGATATTGGTTGCTGTACAGGTGGTGCTACCGGTTGCTGTATTGGTTGTGCTACCGGTTGCTGTACCGGCTGAGTCACCTGCTGCGGTGCGGCTTGAGAACCGGCATCTTCTATCGGTGCTCCGCATGAAAAACAAATTTTTTGACCGGGTGCTGCTTGTGCCCCACAAACTTTACAATTCATAATTTCCATCTCCTCTTTTTATGTATTATTTTTAATTAAAGGTTCTTAATATAATAAGTGCCTTAAAAAACAGTATTAAAAAACAGCCCTTAATATTCATATAATTTTATTGAATATTATTTATTTTTCGCATCTGCATAGCTGTATTCAAAGTCCATCTTGCTCATATATCCCGTTTCTGAAGAAAACTCAAAGCTCAGACTGCTGAACCATGCCTCTACATCATCGTTGTATTCCAGCCATATCCTTTTACTTCCCTCATAAAACGTCAATCCGGACGGCTTCCCCAGAACCGATACCACATCAGATACTGTCGACTTATCGGTTATCTTTCCGGATAGCGTAATACCCGGTGCGGCACCTTTTGTAAAAGTCTCTTTAAAGGTTCCGTCACTGCCCTTTGTCAGATCATTTTCATAAAATACCATACCTAACGAATAAAACAGGCAATCCTTCAGACTGCACTTTTTCTCCGTATCTTCATCTGCCGCCGATAAATTCGATGTAGAAAGAACTATCTCCCTCCCTTTTGAATTTAAAAATACGACATCGGTTTCCTCTGAATTGCTCACCTGAGTATCAGCTGCGGTATCAGAAGACCACCCGGCTTTTGATACATCGCTGTATTTTACCGGCAATGTAAACGATGATCCGTCATCAAACTTAACCGTATAGTCAAAATCATAATCTACAGTTTTTTCATACTTAATGCTGTATGAAACACTATCATTGTCGTCATAAACATCATATTCCGACAAATCAAGAAGTTCTCCGGCTTTTTCCTTAAATTCACCCTTGCTGTTAACGCACATATCAACATTTACAGCTTTTATATCAGGTTTTGCTTTATTTCCCTTCTTCTCGTCTTTTGACTGAGCCTGATTTGATGCCCCGGAAACCTCTTCGGCTTCGGTATCTTTTATTGGCTGAGCCTTTTCCGTTTCAGGGCTCTGAGACACAACTCCCTGACTTTCGGACACTTCAAGCCCTTCCAATGCTTTTTTTCCGCCACATCCGGAAAATACACTCAGTGCTGTTACTAAGCTCATAAAAATTACAAATTCTCTTTTGAACTTCAATACACATCCCCCCAAAAATCAATACTGTCGGTATTGACATGAAATATCTGCTTACGCAGCTGCATAATCTGCACAAAATCGGATGAACCTCGTATTTCCTGCAACAAGTAAACAATATTTCTCACAGCATAAAGCCTTCTTTAAATAATTTTATCATAAAATAGTTTAATTGTCAATATTTTATGACAAGATTTGTTATAAAAAAATAAATTTCGCACGTTTTTTGAATGAGTAAACAAATGTTAACAAGAAAATAAATTATAGTTTATATGTCTAATGAATAGGCTTTGAAATTTGCTTTGCTAAAGCCTCCCTTGCCTAAAGGGAGGTGGCACAGCGTAAGCTGTGACGGAGGGATATCATTTATTATGCATTGACAATATATAGTAAAAAC
>JAZTZP010000047.1:0-7048 GCA_045637525.1 Clostridia bacterium
GTTCCGAATTTGAAGCCATCGTTTTTTTGTATTATAAAATAGCGGTTTTGCAGGTCGTCAAGCTGTTCGTTTTCTAATATATCAACCATTTGTGTTTCCATTGTTTTCTATAATGGCAAAGCTTATTTCTCCGGCTGCGGCGAGTGCCCCGTCAACTGTTGCTTTAACCTTTGCCTGACCCATGCCGTGACGATATTTTAAAAGCTCTGCCTGAAGTGTTAGTGTGTCTCCCGGAACAACCTGACGTCTGAATTTAAAGTTGTTTATGCCCGTGAATACTCCGAGCTTACCTTTGTTTTCAGGCATGGAAAGAAGTAATACTGCACCTGCTTGTGCAAGTGCTTCGCAAATAAGCACGCCCGGCATTATCGGATTGCCCGGGAAATGTCCCTGAAAAAACGGCTCGTTTATCGTTACGTTTTTTATTCCTGTTATGCTTTTTCCTTCTTCCATTTCCGTAATCTTATCTACCAGTAAAAAAGGATAGCGATGGGGAAGTATTTTTTGTATGTCTGTGATTGTCATCATTTTTGTGTTTTCCTTTCATATTTTATTAATCATAAATTTTCAATTTTTAATTGTAATTTAGTCATATATATATGCTTTTTTGTAAAATCTTCCGAATGTAATATTGTCGTTTATATATTCAAGCGCCATTCCCGCACCTTTTGCCACGCATGAAACGGCTTCTCCTGCAATTATTGCCGGGACGCCTGTTTTTGCGGTTATGAGGGCATCCAGTCCTTTGAAAAGCGAACCTCCGCCCGTAAGGATTATGCCTCGCTCTAAGATGTCTGCCTGAAGACGTGAGGAGGATTCCTCAAGAACTTCTTTTATACGCTCTATTATGTTGTGTGTGAGCTCCTCAAATGACGGCATCAGCTCTGCCGAGGTTATAAGAACACCTTTAGGAAGTCCTGAAACTGTACTCAGCCCCTTTACCATGGCGGTTTCGGGATTTTTTTCGGGAACTGCCGTTCCGAGTGTTCGTTTTATGTATTCAGCTGTTGCCGGGCCTATGTTTAAATTGTGTTCTTTACGCATAAACCTTATGACGGCGTCGTCAAACTCGTTGCCGGCTATCTTTAAAGACCGTCCGGCGACTATATGACCGGCTGAAATAACGGAAATGTCGGTAGTACCGCCACCGATGTCTGCAATCATACAGCCCTTCGGCTTTGTTATATCTATACCGCAACCTATTGCCGCCGCAATTGTTTCATCTATTATATAAATCTCCTTGGCGCCCATGCCGTGAGCTGTTTCGATAACGGCACGCTGTTCAACGTCCGTTACTCCGGACGGAACACATATCATTACCTTTGAAACCGAATTTATCTTTTTCCTTGCTTTTTTTAAAAATTCTTTAAGCATGGTTTCTGCCATTGTATAGCTTGAGATAACTCCGTTTTCAAGCGGATGAACCGCCATGATATGCGGCGGCGTGCGGCCTATCATTTTCTGAGCCGAAGAGCCGGAGGCTATAACGCTGTTGGTTACGGTATCAAAAGCTACAACGGACGGCTCGTTTAAGATAATACCCTTGCCTTTTGAATAAATCAGAACACTTGCCGTACCGAGGTCAATACCGATTGAATTGTTAAACATATAATCATTCCTCATACAAAAACAGCACAGCTGTTTTTTTAAAATTAATAAATTTTATCTCATTATCTATTATACATCATTATTGTCTTAAAATCAAGTGTTTTTAAAAATTTTATTGTAATTTTAACCGGCAATGAAAAAAAATATGACCTCAAAAGCGATTTTTTTGTCTTAATTACAGTGCATTTTTGTTCAAGTTAAATATCTAAAAGCGAAAACATACTTGCAAAATTAACAAAAAGACAGATTATGACATCTTAAGTTATAATTTTTCTTGACATATGCTTCATAATGTGTTATAATATTCTTATCATGACAAATTATAGTGATAAAATGCAGGAATAACGGAATTTTATAATAGTGAAGAAAACAGATTACGGAGAATGTTTTAAGATGTCGGAAGGAAAATCAAATTTCTGAAAGGACTCAGGAAATTCCGAAATATAATATCAGGGAGTGTATACAGTGAATAAGGATGCTATTGTAAGTGAAATATATGATGCCGTATCGAGCCATGGTCTGGCTCAGACTTTATACGCATTGTTCGGAAACGGTGTATCAATCAAGATGGCGTATTCAAAGAAGTGTTGTGAGACTATTATAGAGGCATTGTCGTTTTCGGTAAGATCTTATAATGCTTTGAAGAGAAACGGTATGAATACGGTTGGTTCGGTAATCGACGCTTTAGGCGACAATAAGCTTTTGGAGATAAGAAATCTCGGTAAAAAGAGCTTTATTGAAATTCAGGTGAAGATTCTTGAATACGGATACAGCAATCTTTCGGAAAAGGAAAAGAAGGCATTTATTTTAGATGCTGTTCAAAGAAACGGCGGTATTAAAGAATAATATTTTATATATCAGTTTCACAAATAAACGCAAGACCGATGTATTGGTTAACATCGGTCTTGTGCTTGTTTTTTTGTGAGTGGAAAATATCGTAAATTTGAATGTTAAGAGCATATGTAAGCGTTTTGATTTGAATTTCAGCGGAATTTACATTAATTTACTTAAATGTAAAAAACAGCAATTTATTTCCCCGATAATGCTTACAGATTATTAATTACACTAAAAAAGTCAGTCATATTTAATGAATATTTATTTAATATATGACTTGACATATTGAAGAAATGCTGTTAAAATAAATATAATACAGTTTTTTTGTGTGAATTCCACGTGTAAATTCACGGCTTAGTTATCTGTTTGAAAGACAAAGATTTTAATCAGATGATGATTAAGAGCAGATCTGCTCTTGATGATATAAAATTAAGACAGGAGGGATTTTATGATAATGACCGGCGCAGAAATGGTTGTTAAGGCACTTGAGAGAAATGGTGTCAAAATCGTATATGGGTATCCCGGCGCGGCCAATTGTCCTATAATCGACAGACTTTCGTTTTCAAGTATAAAGCACATACTTACAAGAAATGAGCAGGGGGCTGCTCATATGGCATCGGGATATGCAAGAGTTACAAAAACGGCCGGTGTATGTACGGCAACATCAGGTCCGGGTGCTACAAACCTTATTACAGGTATCGCAACTGCATACATGGACTCTGTACCTATGGTAGTTTTAACAGGTCAGGTTGCAAGCCCTGTTATAGGAAAGGACGCTTTTCAGGAGGTTGACATTACAGGTGCTACTCATCCGTTTACAAAGCATAATTATCTCGTAAAAGACGGAACACAGATTGGCAGAATAATTGATGAAGCCTTCTTTATAGCAAATACAGGCAGACCGGGTCCGGTGCTTATAGATTTACCGATGGATATTCTTAAGATGTCATTTGATTATCCGGAAGAAGCGGAGCCTGTGAACATACGCGGTTACAAGCCGACAGGTAAGGCTAATGAGGCTCAGATAAAGAAGGTTGCAAGTGCTGTAAAGGCGGCGAAAAAGCCGTTAATTCTTGCTGGCGGTGGTATAGTAATATCAGACGCTGTTGAGGAATTCAGAGCATTTACAAAGGCTACGGGAATACCGGTTGTTGCAACGATGAACGGCATAGGCGTTTTAGAGTGTATGGACAAGCAGTATTACGGTATGGTCGGAAGCCATGGCGTGAAGGAAGCAAATGTTGCAATTAATAAAGCTGACCTTGTAATAATAGCAGGCGCACGCCTCAGCGACCGTTCGGTATACAACGCAAAACGCCTCGAAGATAAGGCTACTCTTATTCATATTGACATAGACCCGGCGGAGATAGGAAAGAATATGATTCCGCAGATTCCGGTTGTCGGCGATATAAAGGATGTTTTAACACAGCTTACACCTCTTCTTGACGACTATAAGACAAGCAGCGAATGGATAGAAACTTTAGACGCTGTAACACCGGGAAGACGTACGTTTGCTGAGCAGAAGGACAACGGCTACATAAATCCGAAGTACTTTACAAAGGTACTGTCTGAGATGACAAAGTCTGATGCGTACGTTTCCACAGAGGTAGGACAAAATCAGATATGGGTTGCCAATAACTTTGATTTCACAAGCCCGAGATCGCTTATAACTTCGGCAGGTTTCGGAACGATGGGATACGGATTACCGGCAGCTATCGGTGCGTCTACTGCAACGGACAAGACTGTAATCGCCGTAATGGGCGACGGAAGCTTCCAGATGGATCTTCCGGAGCTTGGTACGATGTGCCAATGGGATATACCGGTTAAGATGGTTGTTTTTGAAAACAAGCGTCTCGGTATGGTTCATGAGCATCAGTATCTCTTATATAAGTCGAATTATCAGGCTGTGTACCTTGACGGAAGTCCTGATTTCTGCAAGCTTGCAGATGCTTACGGCATACCGTCTTTAAAGATAAACGAAAACAGCGAGATTGAAAAGGGCATAAAAGCTATGCTGGATGCGGACGGCTCGTTCCTGCTCGTTGTATCGGTTAATCCGAATGAGCCGACAGGCGGTTCGCTTAATGAGGATGTATTACCTGAAAAAGCAGAATAAAGTGGAGAAAGGATGAAAGAAAATGAATAAGTACACATTATCGGTTCTTGTAGAAAATCATCCCGGAACACTTGCAAAGGTTGTAGGTCTTTTCAGTCGCAGAGGCTTTAATATAGACTCGCTTGCGGTTGGCCCTACTCAGGATGATACAGTTTCAAGAATAACAATAGAAGTTACAGGCAATGAACAGACTGTTGAGCAGATTGCAAAACAGCTCGGAAAGCTTGTTGACGTAATTAAAATCAAAACTCTTGTTGCGGAGCAGGCTGTAAAGCGCTGTCTTGTCCTTGTAAAGGTTAAGACAAACTCAAAAACAAGAAGTGAGATAATCGAAATCGCAAACATATTCCGTGCAAAGATTGTTGATATAAACACGACATCAATCACTGCGGAGATTACGGGCGATACGAAAATACAGGCATTTATAGAAATGCTTGAGCCGTTCGGCATAGAAGAAATTGCAAGAACGGGTATAACGGCTCTTGAGAGAGGCCCAGGAGCATTAAAGCTCTGATATTTAACGAAAATAGTTCAATTGCAAAATTGCAATTGCCCTAAATATTAAAACCATATTTTAAGGAAAGAGGTAATTTAAAATGGCAAATATTTATTATGAAAGTGATTGTAACTTAGGTCTTTTAGGCGGCAAAACAGTAGCAATAATCGGCTACGGCAGCCAGGGACACGCTCATGCGCTCAATCTTAAGGACAGCGGCGTGAATGTTGTTATCGGTCTTTATGAGGGAAGTAAGTCAAAGGCTAAGGCTGAAGAAGCAGGACTTAAGGTTATGAATGTTGCAGATGCTGCAAAGGCTGCTGACATCATCATGATGCTCGTTCCTGACGAGAAGCAGGCTGATATATATAAGGAAAGCATTGCTCCTAACCTTGCAGAGGGTAAGACTCTTGCATTTGCTCACGGTTTTAACATCCACTTTAAGCAAATTGTACCGCCGGCTGATGTTGACGTTATCATGATCGCACCAAAAGGACCGGGTCATACTGTAAGAAGCGAGTATGTTGCAGGTAAGGGTGTTCCTTGTCTTATAGCTATACATCAGGATGCTTCAGGTAAGGCTCTTGATAACGGTCTTGCTTATGCTGCCGGTATCGGCGGTGCCCGTGCGGCAGTTTTAGAGACAACATTCCAGTGCGAAACAGAAACAGACCTCTTCGGTGAGCAGGCTGTTCTTTGCGGCGGTGTTACAGCTCTTATGCAGGCAGGCTTTGAGACACTTGTAGAAGCAGGCTACGATCCGAGAAATGCTTACTTTGAGTGTATCCACGAAATGAAATTAATCGTTGACCTTATCTATGAAGGCGGATTCAGCAGAATGAGATACTCAATTTCTGATACAGCTGAGTTTGGTGATTACGAAATAGGTAAGAGAATCATCACAGATGAAACTAAGAAGGAAATGAAGAAGGTTCTTGAGGAAATCCAGGACGGAACATTTGCAAGAACATGGATTATGGAAAACAAGATGAACAGACCGCACTTTAATGCAACAAGAAGAATTAAGTCTGAGCATCAGTTAGAGAAGGTAGGAAAGGATATCCGTGCTTTCTATTCATGGAATAACTAATTACATATAATAAAAGAATATTAAAAAATGGTCACATCGCCGTCCGGGCGGGTGACCGTTTTTTTGTGGCTCAAATTCAAAAGCCATGAATTAACAGCAATTCAATAACGAGGCATGGGAGAGATAAAAAAAGTTATCGGCAATATGACAAATTTCAGGCAAACTCATTGCAAATATTGAAAAAATATGTTATACTGATTATGCTACATACTGTAAGTATAAGTGTGCAGCAACCTTATGCCGGAGTTTATGCGTTTTTTGGTGTGCAATTCTGCATTGGGTTACACATTTTTTTGTTTATTAGATGTGTGTTGTTTGTGAAATGAGGTGCGGTTATGAATTTTAGTACTTGGCTTGCAATAGCTGTTGCGATTATAGTTCCAATAGCAATGTTTATATTTCATAATAAAGAATAATCAGAGGAGGTAAAGAGCGTATGGATAAAATAAGTTATAAAAGATTATCGCTGACCTTTTTAATAACCTTTTTGACAACGCTTGTTCCTGCTTGCTTTCAAATTCAGCCATCATTCGATGCTGAGAATGCAAAGATTATGTTGGGATTTCCTTTTGACTTTTATATGATTAAATTTGCAACAGATAAGTTTTGGTTTCATTTTAATATTGCAGGATTTGTTGCGAATATCGTTGTTACATATCTTGTTCTGACTTTTTTTGTATGGGTATGGAAAAAGGTTAAGAGAGAACGAAAATGAATACGGCGGTTGGATTGGAGTAGCAGTAGTAATTATAGTTTAGCGGTGCTAAACTATAATAGCGATATGTCAGCCTGTGGCTGACGCGATATTTGCCTGCCGGCAAGCGATATATTGACTGAAGTCAATGCGATATGTTCGCCAAAGGCGGACGTTAAGGTACAAAAGCTCTGCTTTTGTTTGATTAAA
>JAZTZP010000048.1:0-6761 GCA_045637525.1 Clostridia bacterium
GTTCTCGTACAACATTGTTAAATAAGCAGTTTAAAATTAATACTTTTTCTGTTGAAGAGTATATAAAGAGAATTAAAAAAGATACCTTGCCTACGTCGGTTACTATAAAATTTACTTTAAGACAAAGAATGGTTTACTATCTGTTCTGGACTGCTTATAGCACAAAAGTTAATTCTGCTGAGTTTGAAAAATTTTTTAATGTTCCATTAAATAAAATGTACGGATTTGAATTGTTGCTGGCGAAAATATTGGGGTTTGTTACCGAAAAAGAAGGAGTATATTCCATGACACTAAAAGGTGCTTTTTATTATCATTATTATGAAAATTTTTATACACTGTCTTACATAGATAAGATGTGGGGAATAATGAGGAAAAATCCATTTCCTGCTAATATTAAGTTTTAGTTTTTTATTCCGGACACAAAGACACAATCCCGTTGTATTTCGGTACGTGTCAAGTCTTGGAATTTAACAGAATAATTTGCCGATTTTAAATATTTATAATATCGGAGCAGGAAAATATATGTAAGAAATTTACAGAAGCTATATCGAAAAAACATCAACTAATACTAAAAAGGTAAATAATATTTATGAAAAAGATAAAAATTAACGGTAAAACAATTTTTGCGGAATACGGCACACTTTTATCCGATGCCTTAATAAAAGCCGGCATAAACGCCGAGCATCCCTGCGGTGGTATGGGTAAATGTAAAAAATGCATTGTACTCGTAAACGGCAACGAGGAGCTTTCATGCCAATACAGAATAGAAACCGATATATCCGTTTCTATTCCGGATAGCGGAGAAATCATTTCTGAAACAGGCGCATCCCAAACCGGCGAAATAACAGAAAATGTGTGCCTTGCACTTGATATAGGCACAACAACTCTTGCCCTTGCCCTCGTTTCACTCAACACAAATGAGATAATTAAAGTAATAACAAGAACAAATCCGCAAAGAACATTTGGTGCAGATATAATGTCAAGAATAGATTATTGCACAAAAAACGGAACTGAGAAGCTCCATACAACGCTGATATCTGAAATTAATAAAATGATTGCAGATTTCAAATTAACGGATGAAGTCATGCTTTATGTTTCAGGAAATACAACAATGCTTCACCTGTTCTTCGGTATTGACTGCTCAGCAATAGGAGTCGCACCCTACACCCCTGTTTTTCTTGAAAGTAAACACGAATCCGCAAAAAAACTTGGTTTAGCAGGGGTTAAAGAGGTTGAAAGTCTTCCGTCAATAGCCGCATTTGTAGGTGCAGACTTAGTTGCAGGACTGAACCTTGTCGAAATGCCACAAAAAAACAAATACAATCTTTTGATAGACCTCGGAACGAATGCGGAAATAGTTCTTTTTTCAGAAAAATCTGTTTTATGTACATCAGCCGCCGCCGGTCCGTGTTTTGAGGGCGCAAATATATCCTGCGGTATGAGTGCAACAAACGGAGCTGTATATTCTTATTCAGACGGCATAGTAAAAACAATCGGCAACGCCGCTCCTAAAGGAATATGCGGTACCGGGCTTATTGATATCATAGCCGGACTTATAGCCAACAAAACAATTGACAAAACCGGGTTTATGGAGTGCGGTGAATTTAAAATTGCAGATGGTGTACACCTAAGTCAAGCTGATGTGCGTCAGTTTCAGCTTGCAAAATCAGCAGTTTTTTCAGCAATTGTGACACTACTTAACACAGAAAAAATCTCTTCGGACAGTATCGGAAATATATATATATCCGGCGGATTTTCCGCTAAAATCAATATAGCAAATGCAGTTAAAACAGGACTTCTTCCGGATGTTTTTTTTGAAAAATACATTCCGGTAAACAACAGCAGCCTTCTCGGCACTGTTAAATATGCATGCGAAAAAAACGACCTTTCTGTCTACACAAAAAACGCTGCTTATGTCGATTTATCAACAACCCCTGATTTTTCTGATTTGTATATAGAAAATATGATGTTTTAAAACCGGAATAATCAACCAAACAAAAACGCCTGCGATTTTCATCGCAGGCAATTTTATTTGTTAACTTATCTTGCAGCCTTTGCTGTTTCAACAAGCTTTGTAAATGCTGCAGGATCTGCAATTGCGATCTCTGAAAGCATCTTTCTGTTCATTTCGATGCCGGCTTTCTTTAAACCGTTCATGAATGTTGAATAGTTCATTCCGTTCATCTTTGCAGCAGCGCTGATTCTTGCGATCCATAATCTTCTGAAATCACGCTTTCTGCGCTTTCTACCTACGTATGCATTCTGCATTGAACGCATAACAGCCTGATTTGCAATTCTGAACTGCTTACTTTCAGCGCCTCTGAAACCTTTTGCAAGCTTTAAAATCTTCTTATGTTTTTTTCTTGTATTTAAAGCACCTTTTACTCTTGCCATTGTATTTTCCTCTCTTTCAAATGTTGTGTATCACGGTCAGCGAGAAACTGCCGTTAAAGCTATTACTTATATGGTATAAGCTTCTTGATTACAGCTGCGTTTGCTGCTGAACAATAAGCCTGCTTTCTGAGCTTTCTCTTTCTCTTTGTTGATTTCTTTGTAAGGATGTGTCTTCTGAAAGACTTATTCATCTTAACCTTACCGTTCTTTGTGATACCGAATCTCTTAGCGGCACCTCTGTGTGTCTTTATTTTAGGCATAAAATTTCACTCCTTTTAAAAATATATTATGCGTTTGGTGCAAGAAACATTATCATATTTCTGCCTTCAAGCTTCGGAGCACGCTCAACAGAGCCGAGTTCCTTAACCTGCTCAGCAAAACGTTCGAGCAAAGTAAGACCCATTTCGGAATGACTTACCTCACGTCCGCGAAAACGTACCATTACTTTTACTTTATCACCGTTCTTTAAAAAACGGAGTGCGTGGTTACATTTTGTGTTGAAGTCGTTTGTATCAATTGACGGAGACAACTGAATCTCCTTGATATTGATAACCTTTTGATTTTTTCTGTTTTCTTTTTCTTTTTTTGCAAGCTCAAACTTGTATTTACCGTAGTCCATAATCTTGCATACAGGCGGTTTTGCCTGCGGCGCAATTTTAACCAGGTCAAGTCCTCGGTCATTTGCTAAGTCCAATGCACTTTTTGCATCCATAACACCTAACTGTTCGCCGTCTGCACTTACAACTCTGACTTCCTTATCACGGATTTCTTCGTTTATCTGCAATTCTTTACTAATGGTCAATCCCTCCCAAACATATAATTTTCCTGCACAAAAAAACGGATGTATAAACATCCGTCAAAATACACATACAAACAAAAACTGTAAAATGTATTACCGCAAAACACGAAAGCCGTACGGTGAGGACGGATGCCCTACTTGAATTTTTTTACTTTATGAGTATATCATATATATTTTCATTTGTCAAGCGTTTTTATTAATTTTTTTCCGTTTTTTTATTTTTAATGCATTTCGCACAATTACTTTACCATCTTTATGCGGTTTTATTGTATTTATTTCATTTCAAAGCTCTTTATAATGTCCACAAACTCCTCATTTGCCGCCGAGTTATACGCAGCTTCTCCCTGAGTAAGAACAAAGCTTACCACCCGTGAATTTTTATGCGTGATATAAATAGTAATATATATTCTTTCCGTATCATCTTCATACACCATAACTGTTTTATAATATGTATCGCCATTGATTTTTACGGAATTTGTTTCTTCGACAATTTCTGTATCGGCAAAATCGGCATATTCCTGTGCCATCTCACTCAGCTTTTCTTCCTTATTGGCATCTGTTATATCTTTTTGATGAGCTATACCAACCGTCACCACAGAATTGCAATATCTGTTTGAAAATGCTGCACCCGTATCAAATGCATCATAATCCGCCGTCCATGAATAAGGCATAGTAAGCCTCCATTTATCGGTCTTTATATTTCTGTCGGTTTTTTCGGGATCGTTTCTGAGTATGGTTCCTATCTCGCCCATGTCAAGTTTTTCTGCTGTGAAGCTGTTTATAATGGTGTCCGCAATATCTGTGTTTTCGTCCGAATATATATCCATTCCTAAATTATACACATAATCTCCAACCTCAAAAAACACATCTGTAAGCATATGTTCTTCCGACGGCGAACACGTATATCTGTAACCCACAACTCCGTTTACGGTACACTCCTCAATCTCAGTTGCCTTTACCAGATCCCTGTTTATATACTTTGTATTTGTTTCTTTATCCTGCACGGCAAACTTTTCAGCGGTTGCCGTATCAGATTTTGAGTATACATTCACAAACACATAAGAAATCTTTGCATCCTCTTCCTTAATGAAAGTAAACTCATTCTCTGCCGCCGAATATCCGCTCCTTAAATAGTCAGCAGGAATTTTAAACTCAAACTTGTATTTTTCATCTTCAAACACTCTGTAACCGTCTTCCGTGTCAGTCAGATTATATACTTTTTCATCAAAAACACCGCCCATATAAAAGCTGTCCGCAAGCGAAAGACACTCTTTCTTTATCCGGTCATCAGCCTCCTCGTCGAAATACGTGGAAATTGCAACCATGTTTTCTTCGCCTATCCAGCTTCTTGTATCGACAATCATTCCATAGCTTTTTGACTGAAAATGCATATACTTATTTCCGTTTCTGTCAACACACTTGTCAGCTTTTACAAGCGTATATCCCGTAAGCTCGTCCTTTGCTATGCTGAAATACTCATCAAAAGACATTTCTTCCGTTAATCTTATAATTTCTATATCAACAGAATTTCCGTTTTCATCTATAAAGCTTGTGTAGTCGCCGTTAAAGCTTCTTTCACCCATTATAAAGTTTTTGGGATTGTCCATAATCCAGCCGAAATAACTGTCGCCTATATACGGAAGCTCAGTAGTTCCGGCAAGAGTTGATTCTTCACCATGTGCTTCTTTTATAACAGTAATACTCTGTGTTTCGTCATCATAGCCTACCGTAGCGCCAAAAGACTCCGATATAAACCTCAAAGGCACCATTGTCGATAAATCTGAAATAACCGGAGCCTCCGAAAGCTCCTCGGCATGGTCGTTTACTCTTGCAACCTTATTCCCGATTTGCAAAACCATAATAACATCAGGATACTCAATCGTAATCTTTTCGGTTTCCTCATCCCATAAAACCTTTGCGCCGAAAGCCTCGGTTATAACACGAACAGGAACAAGCGTTGTTCCTCCCTCTGTAACATACGGTTTTTCCACCGTTACCATGTTACCGTTTATCGAAAGGTTCTCATCGCCTACTTTAAAAGAAATTTCCACATACTCCGGAAATTCACCCGTATCCGCACTAACGCCCGGCACCGATACGCAAAGAGCTAAAAGTGCCGAACAGATAATTAATGCTTTTTTAAAAATTTTCTTCATTTTAATCCTCCATTCCTGTTATTGCAGAGTAACCGGAACATCAACATCCGTTTCCTCACCGTTTCTCGTAACGGTAATACTAAGAGTATCTCCGCCTGTATAAGTATCTCTTACCGCACTGTTGTATTCTATAATACTGTGTATGCTCCGTCCGTTTACTTTAGTTACCGTATCACCGTTTTTCAAATACTCAGATGTGCTTGATTTTACGGTAATCCCTTTATTTGTCGGCAACCCGATGTTTGCCTCCCATGAATTTTCAAACGTAACGCCAATATCAGGGCGAAGCACCTTTCCGTTCTTCTCAAACTGTGCCAGAACATAATTTACAGTCTCAAGCGGAATAGAAAACGCCATTCCCTCTATTCCCACTCCGGCATATTTGGATGAATTAATTCCTATAAGCTGACCTTGCATGTTTATAAGCGGGCCACCGGAATTACCGGAATTTATCGCCGCATCCGTCTGAATTAACGGATAATAGCTGTCGGCAGTGCTGACATTAACGCCGCTTATAATTCCTTTTGTCACAGTATTTCTCATAGAAAGAGAAAGCGGTGTTCCTATCGCTATAACGGACTTCCCTGCAACAACACTTTCAGGATTTGCAAACGTTACAGGCTTTAATCCGAGCTTGTTTATCTTTACTATGGCGAGGTCAGAAATCTTATCAATGTTCTGAACCGTTCCGGCATACGATGTTCCGTCCTGAAAAACAACCGTTATATTCTCAATATCCTCAACAACGTGAGCGTTTGTCAGTATCACTCCGCCCGATTTTATAACAACTCCCGTTCCGTGAGCGGTAAGCTCATTAAAATTATGCTGTGTAGAAGTCATATACTCAGGCTTGTAGTTTCCGACAATCGCCACAACACTCGGGCTTATTTCGTCTGCAAGCTTTGTTATAAGATTATCCTCATTAAATGAAATATACGCACTCTGCGTTGCTTCATCCCATGAAACATCAGCTCCAAGCGCCTCACTTACGGCTCTTAGCGGTACATATGTAGTATCTCCGTTTAAATACCCTACCGCAAGCTGCGGAGTTCCGTTTACATAAATATTCACATCAGCAAACACCGGCGAACAAGCCATAATTCCCACCGCCGATAATATACACATCATTTTTTTAAAATTTATCTTCATATTAATCATCCTTATATATAAATTTATGTTGTTGTATCTATTATATCACAAAAAATCCCATGTGTCAATGAAATCACATAAATTATGGCACGGTTTTTAAATGAGTTGATTTTTCAGAAACAAAATTATAGTTTATAGGCGTTCGCCTCTAAACTATAATAGTGAAATATTTTGCTTTCAGCAAAATGTGAAATTCACACTTCGTGTGAGTGAAATCCACGCAAAGCATGGGTGAAATCTGTCGCTATGCGACAGGTTTCGGT
>JAZTZP010000049.1:0-2950 GCA_045637525.1 Clostridia bacterium
CATAACTTGCGGCAAATTGGCCGCAAATTTCACTCGCATTTATGCGAATTTCACCCAAGCATAATGGTTGGATTTCACTTTTTGCCTATGGCAAAAAATTTCACTGTAAATTATAGTTTATCTGCGATAAACTATAATTTATTCTATCACAAACTACTAATTATAACAAGTGTCAAATCAGTACTTTCAGGTGGCAATTCAATACTTTTATATTTCCCTCCTGAAAAAAACAGCACAGTCTTTAAAAACCATGCTGTTTTCGTGCGAAAATCTATTAATACATTCCGCCCATACCGCCCATGCCCGGATCCATTGCCGGTGCTGCCGGTGCGGGTTCAGGAATATCTGTAACCAAGCTTTCTGTTGTAAGAACCATGCTTGCAACACTTGCCGCATTCTGAAGTGCGCTTCTTGTTACCTTTACAGGGTCAACAATACCTGCACTTATCATATCTACATATTCTTCGGTAAGTGCGTTATAGCCTACTCCCGGCTCACAGCTCATTACCTTATCTACAATTACAGAACCCTCACAGCCTGCATTCTTAGCTATCTGCTTAACAGGCTCCTCAAGTGCCTTAACCACTATTTCAACGCCTGTCTTTTCGTCACCGCTAAGGTTATCAAGCATCTCCTTAACAGCCGGAATAACATTTATATAGCTTGTTCCGCCGCCTGCGATTATACCTTCTTCAACAGCAGCCTTTGTTGCAGCCAAAGCGTCCTCTATTCTGAGCTTCATTTCCTTCATTTCAGTCTCAGTTGCAGCTCCAACCTTAATTACAGCCACACCGCCTGAAAGCTTTGCAAGTCTTTCCTGAAGCTTTTCACGGTCGAAATCAGAAGTTGTTGTGCCGATTGCACTCTTTATCTCCTCAACTCTTGCACGGATAGCATCCGTATCGCCTGCTCCGTCAATGATGATAGTGTTTTCCTTCTGAATCTTAACCTGTCTTGCACGACCGAGCTGATCTATTGTTGTTTCCTTAAGGTCAAGACCGATTTCCTCGCTTATTACCTCACCGCCTGTAAGAATTGCAATATCACGAAGCATTTCCTTTCTTCTGTCACCGAATCCCGGTGCTTTTACAGGTACACATACAAATGTGCCTCTTAATTTGTTTACGATCAATGTAGCAAGTGCGTCACCCTCTACATCTTCAGCGATGATAACAAGCTTCTTACCTGCCTGAACAACCTGCTCTAAAAGCGGAAGAACCTCCTGAATATTAGAAATCTTCTTATCTGTTATAAGAATATATGCATCGTCAATAACAGCTTCCATCTTATTAGTATCAGTTACCATATACGGTGAAATATAACCGCGGTCAAACTGCATACCCTCAACAACCTCGCTGTATGTCTCCGAAGTCTTTGACTCCTCAACAGTTATAACGCCGTCCGCAGTTACCTTCTCCATAGCATCTGCTATAAGTTGACCAACAGTCTCGTTTGCTGCAGATACTGCTGCAACTCTTGCTATATCCTCTTTACCTGATACCTTTCTTGCAGATGAAACAAGCTTCTCAACGGCTGTATCAACCGCACTCTGAATACCCTTTCTGATTATCATCGGGTTTGCACCGGCTGTAACGTTTTTAAGTCCCTCACGAATTAAAGCCTGTGCAAGAAGAGTAGCAGTAGTAGTACCGTCTCCGGCTACATCGTTTGTCTTTGTTGCAACTTCCTTTACAAGCTGTGCACCCATGTTCTCAAACGGGTCATCAAGCTCAATTTCCTTTGCTATTGTCACACCGTCGTTTGTAATAAGCGGTGCACCGAACTTCTTGTCAAGCACTACATTTCTTCCCTTAGGTCCGAGTGTAATCTTAACAGTGTCCGCCAATTGATTTATTCCGCGCTCTAAAGCATGACGAGCGTCCTCTCCGTATTTAATCTGCTTTGCCATAACTGATCATCCTTTCCTTTTTATTACTCAACAATTGCAAGCACGTCGCCTTGTCTTAAAATTGTATATTCTTCGCCGTCAACCTTCACCTTTGTTCCGGCATATTCAGAAATAAGTACTTTATCTCCAACTTTAAGCGTCATCTCAACTTCATTACCGTCTACCAATCCGCCCGGACCAACAGCAACAATTTCAGCAACCTGAGGTCTTTCCTTTGCTGCACTTGTGAGGATAATACCGCTCTTTGTGGTTTCCTCAGCTTCGCACATCTTTATTACAACTCTGTCTGCTAATGGTTTGATATTCATTTATATTTCCTCCTGACTTTAATTTCATTTCATATTATTAGCACTCGTCGTTAATGAGTGCTAATAATACTATTATACCTCTTTTTGAAAATTTAGCAAATTTTGTTATAGGCAGTTAGAATAATTTACATTTGATTTTCTTCTCTAATCTCTTATTTTCTTTATTTTTCTCTTATTTTCGATTTTTTAACTGATATATCCCTCCCATATACTCACAGCAACGCTGTAATCTGTGCTTTCAATTCCCTTTTTCAGCATTTCGGCATCATCAGCAGGCAACAGTTCAATTTCCACTTCTTCAGATGCTATAACGCTTCTGTCGCCGGATTTGACTTCATATAAATATATGCTGTCATCCTCAGAAATAATACAATAAGTAGCAACAGCCTCTTCCTCCGCCAAAGCCTCAGTCGCCGCCTCCTCAGTAATTATACGCTCCGTACTTTCAGTAAACACTATATTATTATCCGTTATCGGATCATCCTTTATGGTACTCCGGCCTATCATCCATCCAAATATAAAACATAAACAAACTCCCGATATACCCAAAAGCCATTTTAAATACGTACTCATTCTTTTCCTCCCTGATATTATAAATTATAGTTTATCTGCGTGTTTCAGTCTGCGTTCGGTACGCTTTGCAAGCCTCCCTTGCCTAAAGGGAGGGGGACCGCTTGCGGTGGAGGGATTGTTCCTTAAATATGTTAATTTTCTTAGAAAACAATCCCTCAGT
>JAZTZP010000050.1:0-17570 GCA_045637525.1 Clostridia bacterium
TTTATTATATCACATCTTTTTTGATTTGTCAATACCTTTTTCAAAATTTTTTTAATTTTTTTTGAAAAGTTTTAATGCATACCTTTTATGCACTTTCCGACGCCTCTCTTGATGCGACTTTGTTATTATACCACGTATTTCATCTTTTGTCAACACTTTTTTACAAAAATGTTGCACAAAGTAATTTTTATTTTTTCGCATTCGTTTGGTTATTTATGTTTTTCGCATACATATGGCGTGTATATAGCTGTCTCTTAAGTTATTATATCCTGTTATATATATAATATGTAGCTTTCCGGATAATTTCTCAGAAAATGTATTTATCCGGAATATCTTCTGTAAAAAAAGAATATATCTAATTTAGAATAAATCCCGAAAGGAATGTTTTGTCATGAACATATTCATTTTAAAAGGCAAGTATGTTTTTCTTGCATGCATAATTGCAGTCATAGCCGGGCTCACGCTCGGAACCGGAGCCGCCATAAGTGTATTTCATGTAAATAACCGTGACATTCCGTTATACAGCGTCGAACGTCCGGATAACCTTATCAGCATAACATTCAACTGCGCCTGGGGAAATGAAGACATAGACAGCATACTCGATACCCTGAATAAATACAACTGCAAATCTACATTCTTTATAGTAGGCGACTGGGCAAAAAAATATCCGGAAAGCGTTAAAAAGATAAAAGAGAACGGTCATGAAATAGGCACTCACTCATATAACCACCGTGATTACACAAAGCTGTCAGCCGACGAGCTTGAAGATGATATAAAAAAATGTGATGATATTATATATGAAATAACCGGAGAAATCCCCCGTCTTGTGAGAACTCCGTCAGGCTCATATAATAATGAAGTAATTAAATCTGTTGAGGCCTTAAAAAAAATCTGCGTACAATGGTCACGTGACAGTGTTGACTATAACAATGCCCTGTCAGAAGACATTTACAGACGTTCAGTTGAAAAAACTTCAGGCGGAGATATTATTCTTTTACATACCGGAACTCCGAACACTGCAAAAACACTTCCGAGGATTTTAGACAGTTTAACATCACGATTTAAACCCGTAACAGTATCAGAGCTTATTTACGATGATAATTATTATGTAGACAACACCGGAAGAATGTTCAGCACCGAATAAACACAAAAGCTTAAAGCCCGGCATCTTAATTTACCGGGCTCAGAGCGTCTATCTTATTTTAAGTCTTATTCTGTCAGCCACCATAGCAATGAACTCTGAATTAGTAGGTTTACCTTTTCCGGTATGTATCGTGTACCCGAAAATTTCGTCCATCGTCTCCGGCTTACCCCTGTTCCATGCAACCTCGATAGAATGACGGATTGCACGTTCCACACGGCTTGATGTGGTGCTGTACCTCTTTGCTATTGTAGGGTAAAGTTGTTTTGTTATAAAATTCAATACATCCATATTTTCTACTGCCATCATTATTGCCGTTCTTATATAATGATATCCCTTAATATGCGCCGGCACACCAAGCTCATGCATCGCATCGGTAACAATAGCCTCCAAATCCTTTTCCGGAACTGTTGGAACCTTTACATCCGAGAGCGAATTTCTCATCACGCCCGTAAATCGGAATATTGCTTCGGCGACCGCCTCAGGTTTCTGAGGCTTGAGCATATAATACGATACTCCAAGACCTGTCGCAAGCTGCATGGCAGCCGAACTCGTAGCCATGGAATATGCCAATATAACAGGTTTTTCTTTCAAATGTGAAATCCCCTTAAGAACGCCGAAACCGTCAACCTTCGGCATTATCATATCAAGCACTACCGCATCAGGCTTCACTTCTTTAATTAGTTCCAGAGCTTCGTTTCCGTCATAACATTCATAAACACGTCCCACCTCCGACCGTGTTCTGAAATACTCCTTGAGCTCACTTGTGATTGCTCTGTTGTCGTCTGCAACAAGAACTGTAATCTGTCTGTTCATTTTTAATACTCTCCTTTTTTGATTTACCATTTTTTACCAATTATGGGTATATATTAACACAATTACTTGTTTTTTGCAATAGTTTTTTAATAAATAATTTCAAAAATGTAAAATATTGCCAATTTTTACCATTAACTTTTGGTGAATTATTGGAGTTTTTTGTGCTTTTTACATTTAGTTTTTCAATTTTATTACAATATTCACTTCATTATTGAAAATCATGATATCTTGTGATAAAATAAGATTAAATCCGTAATCAAAGAAAGGACCGGGAAAATGATAGAATACGACGTATTTTTTGAAGGAAAGCAATACATACTCACCATGAGCTTCGATGACGGCGCATATGACGAACGCCTCGTAAGCATATTTAATAAATACGGAATTAAGGGGACATTTCATCTTAATTCGGGAAATATGGATTTATCGCATATAAATGAAATTTACAAAGGCCATGAAGTGGCATGCCATGGTTCATATCACCGCTCCATGACATATATCCCCATGCAAGCTCTTACGGAAGAAATTTTTGAAGACAGAAGAAAACTTGAAAAAGCAGTAAAATATCCGGTAACAGGGCTTTCATATGCAAACGGTATATATACAGATGAAATTGCAAAAGTTCTGAAAAATTTCGGCATAGTTTATTCAAGAACAACACAAAACACCTCTAATTTCCGAATACCCGAAGATTTTATGAAATGGCATCCTACCTGTCATTATAAAAACTGTCTTGAGATGGGACAAAAGTTTCTCGACTCCATGACAGGCTATTTCGGCTATCCGAAGCTCCTCTATGTCTGGGGGCACGCACACGAGCTTGAAAGAAACAGTCACTGGGAAATGATTGAAGAATTCTGTAAGCTTATGGGAAACAACGAAAAAATATGGTATGCAACAAACATAGAAATTTATAACTACCTTACAGCGCAAAGAAGTCTTGTAATATCCGCCGATGAAACCATAGTATATAATCCGTCCGCAATAACGGTATGGTTTTCAAAAGACGGGAAATGTTATAAAATAAACGGTGGCGAAACGCTGTATATATAATAAGTAAGAAACGGGAGCTGATACACTACTCAGCTCTCTTTTTTAAAAAATACAAAGAAATACACAATTTATGAGCCATTAATTAATATATATTGACGAAAAATACATAAAATTATATTTTTTTTTTAAATCCTCTTTATTTTTCCGGAAAAGTATGTTATAATATGCCTTGTATTATAGTAACATGGTAACTAACTCAAAAAAACAACAAATCAAACATTTAGAAGTATGGAAGGATGGTAGAAAAAAATGCAAAATTTAGGTCAGATTCAGGCAACAACCATTGTTGCCCTCATTTTATTCGCTTTGGTTATGGTTGGGATAGGATTTTTCAGCTATCGTAAAACCAAAACAATGGACGGATTCTTACTCGGCGGACGAAACATCGGCCCATGGGTCTCAGCGTTCGCATACGGAACATCATATTTTTCAGCGGTAATTTTTATAGGCTATGCCGGCAAGCATGGCTGGGACATAGGTATAGGAAGCATCTGGATTGGTATTGGTAATGCAATTCTCGGCTGTATGCTTGCATGGTTGCTCGTGGCAAAGCGTACCCGTCGCATGACTCACAAGATGCAGTCAAAAACCATGCCGGAATTTTTCGAGGCTCGTTTCCTGTCACGTCCTATGAAAATATTTGCCGCGATCATTATCTTTGTATTCCTTGTGCCTTACTCAGCAGCAGTTTACAAAGGTCTCGGTTCCATGTTCAACACTATTTTCCCGGCAATATCGGTTAACTACTGTATGCTTATAATAGCAGTTTTAACAGCTTCATATCTTGTGCTCGGTGGCTATCTTGCAACAGCATACACCGATTTCATCCAGGGAATTATTATGATTATCGGTGTTTTTGCAATGGTTATTGCTGTTTTAAAAACTGATGCCGTAGGTGGTTTCAGCGAATGGTATTCACGCCTTGGTGCAATTGAAGGTGACGGCGAACAGCTTACAAGTATAACCGGCGGAGTTTCATGGAAGTTCCTTTGCACAAACATCCTGCTCACAAGCTTCGGAACATGGGGTTTGCCTCAGATGGTTACTAAGTACTATGCAATAAAGGATGAAAGCTCGGTTAAGCAGGCAACCGTAATATCAACAATATTCTGCCTTATAATAGGCTGCGGAGCTTACTTCATCGGCTCGCTTTCAAGACTGGTGCTGAACAATCAGCTACCGGTTGGCGAATATGATGCTGTTATACCCCGGATGCTGATAGCATCTCTCGGAGGAAACGGTCTGACTGTTATCATTCTTGCTGTAATACTTATTCTCCTTCTTTCGGCTTCAATGTCAACACTTGCTTCGGTTGTTTTAACATCCGCTTCGGCAATTTCCGTTGATTTACTCCCGGAAGTTACAAAGAAAGTAAATGACAAAAATCAGGTAAGAATCTCGCGTATTCTTTGTCTCGCATTTGTTATTTTATCATACATATTTGCAACAATTAACATATCTATTATAGTAAATATAATGTCATTCTCATGGGGCGTCGTTTCAGGTTGCTTTATAGGTGCATACATATGGGGTATCTACTCAAAGAAAGTAACAAAAGCCGGCGCATGGGCAGGTATGATTTGCGGACTTTTAACAGTTGCAATTCCTACTATTATATTAAGCACTTCGGCAGGCTTCTCTGCCGCTGCGGCAAAGGCTCCGGAAATGGGCGTTTCAGCAATGGCTGTTTCGATTATCATCGTACCGGTTGTAAGCTTATTTACAAAGAAATTTAATCAAGAACATATTGATTCTGTCTTTGAAAACTGAGTCAGAACAAATTAAGGAGAGTTATTACTATGCCAATTACAGAATTACTGGAAAGAAACGCGCGTGAATACGCAAACGACACAGCCCTTGTGGAAATCAACCCACAGCTGATGGAAAAATCAAGAGTTACCTGGCGTGAATATTCACTTATCGAACCGGCAAACGGCAAAAATACACGTCGTGAAATCACCTGGTCGGAATTTGATAAAAGTGCAAACCGATTTGCCAATCTGCTTCTATGCAGAGGAATAAAAAAAGGCGATAAAGTTGCTGTACTTCTTATGAATTCACTCGAATGGCTTCCGGTTTATTTCGGAATTTTGAAAACGGGTGCCTTAGCCGTGCCGCTTAACTATCGTTACACCGCCCAGGAAATAAAATACTGTCTCGGTCTTGCGGATGTTGACGCGCTAATATTCGGCTCAGAATTTATAGGTCGTGTCGAGGAAATCTGTGAAAGAATACCACGTGTCAAACAGCTTTTCTACGTAGGTGAAGATTGCCCGACATTTGCAGAAAGCTATGATACACTTGTTACATATTGTTCATCAAAAGCTCCGGATATAGTCCTTACCGAAGAAGACGATGCTGCTATATACTTCTCTTCCGGCACAACCGGTTTCCCGAAGGCAATTCTTCATAATCATGAAAGCCTTTCACATTCGGCAATTGTTGAACAAAAACACCATGGTCAGACAAAAGACGATGTATTCTTATGCATTCCGCCGCTTTATCATACAGGCGCAAAAATGCATTGGTTCGGAAGTCTTGTGGCCGGAGGTAAATCTGTGCTTTTAAAAGGTGTAAAACCTGAATGGATTATAAAATGCGTATCAGAAGAACGCTGTACAATAGTATGGTTGCTTGTGCCCTGGGCTCAGGATATTCTTGACGCTATCGACAGAGGCGAAATAGATGCAACAAATTACGAGCTGTCACAATGGAGACTTATGCATATAGGCGCTCAGCCTGTTCCGCCAAGTCTTATAAGCCGTTGGAAAAAGCAATTCCCGAATCATCTTTATGATACAAACTACGGTCTTAGCGAATCAATCGGCCCGGGATGCGTGCATTTAGGTGTTGAAAACATACATAAAGTCGGAGCAATAGGAAAAGCCGGCTATGGCTGGGAAACAAAGATTGTTGATGAAAACAGAAATGAAGTGCCAAAAGGCGATGTCGGTGAGCTTGCAGTAAAAGGCCCGGGCGTTATGACCTGCTACTATAACGATGAAGAAGCAACAAACAGCGTTTTAGGTGACGGCTGGCTCTATACAGGCGATATGGCACAAGAAGACGAAGACGGATTTATATTCCTCGTTGACCGTAAAAAAGACGTTATAATATCGGGTGGCGAAAACCTTTACCCGGTTCAGATAGAAGACTTCTTAAGAAAGCACGACGATATAAAAGACGTTGCCGTAATAGGCTTACCCGATGCCCGCCTCGGAGAAATTGCAGCAGCAATCATAGAACTGAAGCCGGATACAAAGTGCGACGAAACCGAAATAAACGATTTCTGTCTCGACTTACCAAGATACAAAAGACCGCACAAAATCATCTTCGCTGAAGTACCGAGAAACCCAACAGGAAAAATCGAAAAACCAAAACTAAGAGAAATCTACTGCGGCCAAAGCCTTGTCGAGGCACAAATCAAAGGTTAAAAATCAACTCCCCGGAAACGGAAATATCCGCTCCGGGGAGTTTTTGTTAATGCTTTTATTCTGCCTGTATTATCTTTTGCAATTCCTCTATTGTCTCATCATCCTTCAACCGGAATTTTATCTCAACCCTCCGTGACCTTTCAGCATCTAATTTTGCCGTTCCTGCAACACAAACAGTATCGCAGGAACGGCAATAAATCAATGAAGGAATTCTTAAATTTTATGTTCTATAATTGTTATTATTCATCACTGTCGCATTCAAGCAAACCAAGAAGATACTCTTCATCCGTGTCAGACAGAGCCGCACCGTTGCAAAGTTCTTTTGCAACAAAACATGCACGTTCAGTCATCACTGACACATCATAGGGATAAATAAATTTTACATTATCAATAGTTGTTTTTACATTTTCCAAAAATTCAGCAGGTACAGGATTTATCGCTGAAGGTCTTTGATCGCATATTGCACCAAGAGCTATCACTGCCTGAATGATATCATTGCTATTGAGCTGACCTTCACTGATAATTCTGACCAACGTGTTTATAATTGCTCTTTCATTGATTGACTCATCGGCATCGGAATTTCTTTGAATTGCATATGCTAATCCCCACAAAGAATTTTGCAAAGACTTATTCTGGTCATTTGCCCAAATCAGATATTGATGAATCCATTCTACATTTACCTTTGATTTTGCAAATGCATATATCAAGTAACTGATGTATCTCTTTTTTTCTGCAAGAGAAACAAGCTTTTTACAAAGTTCTTTATCCCTTGAATGTCCAATAGCCTGGATAGCATATGAATTTGTATTTATTTTATCGCCGTAAATATGAAATCCATAAAATTCCGAAGATAACATTTGATATGCTACGTTTCCCATCCTGTGACACTGCTCATCAGTCCAATAAGCAGACAGTTTTCGCGCTAATATCAACAGCCTTTGTTTCAGGTATTCATTGTGGGCAGTTGAGAGCATCTGCAGCAACGGTTCCGCAAATTCCTCCGGATTTCCACACGATACTATCATTGCTTCACTTGATTTAATTCTGCTTTTCATCTCCTTAATTCGAGGATTAGGATATCCTTTATTAGTTTTAGGCTTTAGCAACTGAAGAGTTTCGCACAAATTTTTGAAATCAAAAAGCTCATTTGAAACTATGAGGTTTGTGCCGCTTTTAGGCAACATCTTTGCAGCTATATTTTTACTTTCAGTATACCCAAACTTTAGAACAACATTTCCTTTTTCAATAATATCAATCCCTGAATTATCTTTGCTTGTCCAAGCCTCAAGAGTAAGTATCTGACTCTTACTTATAGAAAAGCGGATAGAAACAGGTGTGCGTTCTTTATAATTCTGAGCGAAATGAATCGTTCCGCAAGCCATGGTCTGATACGAATTTTTTCCTGTTTTTTCCTTTATAGGGATGCTTAACATACTTTGGTTTGCATTGATTGCAAATCCTGTCATTACCTCAGACATAAACGGCAGGGTTTGTCCGGCACCGCAAAGCAGATGTGTAGCACCGCCCTTTAGTCCAAGATAAACATCTTCATTCAATATGCTTTGACTTGTTGTTATTCCACGCTTTATAAATTCAGGCTCTATTCTGTTATTTGCAGAATCATACTCAACTCTCATTTTCTTCACAAGATTTGTTCTCTTATGAAGATAATAATGATATACCGCAGCCCCCATAGCAACAGATTTATCAGGATCAGCAACTATCAAAGGTTTAAATCCAAACAACTCCTCTAATCTGTTTTGAACAAGGTATAACTTCGACATACCGCCATTTAAAATAACTGCATCTATATTTATATCATCACAGCCTAATTGCTCCGTAGCCTTTTTCAAAACATTCAGCACAGGATAAACAATATTATCCATATTTGTTACACTTTCAATATTTTTATAGTCTGATAATGATAAGTCATAACCCATAAGCGGATATACTGCATCTTCAAACTCAGCCTTTGTAAAAGTATCATCATACGAATAGCCATTTCCCAATAAGCCACCACAGTCATACATTTTGTCATCATTCAGTGTAATGCCACGCTGTTTTACTTCATAATACTGATCGCTTATCTGCATTTTCAATTCTTCGGCAAACGCAAGGAGATTTGGCTTCACTGTTGAATCCTTTTTTATTTTATCGACAATTTCAGATGAGCTTGAATATATATCTATGTAGCGATTATACATTTCATCAGCAATAAGATTGTCAAAATCATCGCCCCCGATTTTTGTATAACGGTTTATTGCTATCGGAGATATATTAAGCACCTCGGGATTTTCCGAGTCTCTTGCAACCTCATGAATTGTAATATCAAGTGTACCACCGCCAATATCAAAAACCAAAACCTTTTTCTTTTCAGAAAAATCTATATTCGCATCAAAGCTACCCTCTTGAATTTGATTTATCAAATCATACATTACGGCTTCAGGTTCGGAAAGAAGCATATCATCATCAAATGTACCATCTTCTTTTCTGACATTTATTCCGGCAATTTCAGCAGCTCTTAATGTCGCCTCACGCATTGCAGGATTAAAGCTCGCAGGAACAGTGATAACCACGTCATTTATCTTGCACATAAAGTGGTCCTCTGCATCAGAGATCAGATGCTTTAAGATTCTTGCTGAAACCTCTTCAGGTGTTTTGTCAGGAATATCTTCTTGCAAACCTGTAACTTTGTCTTCGCCCATCCGGCTCTTTACCGATCGTGATACAAGCCAGGGCTTTAGGGCATACTGCCTCTTTGCATAATCCCCCACTATCGGGGCATACTCTCCATCACGCTCCTGTCTGTAATACACGCATGACGGCAAAAGTGCATTCGTGCTTCTCGTAGGCCTTCCGGTAAGCGAGTTAATTTCGCTAAAACGTTGTACATTTCTGACCGGACTGTTGATTTTTCCGTTTACAACATTAATCGTTGCAAGTGCTGAGTTTGTTGTTCCCAAATCTATACCTACACATAAATCGTTATGTTCAAAATTTGCCATTTTTTATTCCTCCACTTCTTTTACTCTCGGGCTTGATATTACAATCTGCCTTTCTTCTACAATCCAGCCGGGTGATATAACCTCAACTGTTTTTGATTCGTTATCACTGCCAAACGGCATACCATCATAGTGGTATCCCTCAATTTCGGATGAAGTTATTTTCATCTTTTGTCCCGGTTCAATCATTGGTGTGATTCCGCAGTCTTCTGTGAACTGCAAAAGCTTTCTTACCAGAATGGGCAATGAATTTATCTCAAACGGAATTTGTATTCGTTGTCTTTTTACCGATTCAATGCCATGCTGTGCCTGTAACAGCAAATCAAGTATGTAGCCATATTTAGGAGAGTTCAACATCGAAATAAGATTGATATTTTCCTCCGTTTTACATTCTTCAACCCTAAGGTCAAATTCTGCCTGCAATCTTTCAAGCATCAGTGTCATTCTGTTGAGATTAGTTTCCAATCGGTTAATCTCCGCCTCATACTCAGAACTTGTTGCGTAGGATTTTTTTATTTTATTGTTCATCTTCGCCTCAAGTCGCATAACATCAATAATGTCATAGAATATTTCCCTGCTCAGTCCGGTATTAAGCGCGAATGCTTTTTTATAGGAAGGCAGTCCGCAAAGCTGTGAACTCGCCTCCAATAACGAAAACAGTGCAACTCTTTCAAAGTGCTTTGACCTGGTTTTTGCGATACGTCCTTTGTTTGCCTTCATTCTTTGCTCAAGTTCTGTAAATGCATTCTTATTATCACATAAAGCTTCCAAAATCAAATCAGCAACACGGTTAGCCTCAAAGAAAAGTTCCTTTCGGTCGGATATGTTTCTCATCCAAAGCCCACCAAAGATATCTATTACATCATTTCCTGTATAACTTGTTAGATATCGTTTATTGCACATATTTGCACATTCTCTCGGCTGCATTTCGGGATTGTAACAATAAACAGAGATTATCATGTTTTCGTTGTCAAAATTTTTTCGCATTTTTTCTGCTTTACTCAAAATTATTTCATTAATTTTATTAAGCTTTTCTTTACTTATTGTTTTTTTCATTTCATTCAAACCTTTCATACACAATATATTTCATTATTTTCCGGATAGAGGAAAGAGATATTTCCGTGTATCTCATCCTGAACATCCATTTCTAAAATATGACTATTTGAAAACCTTTCCCTTTTTCCTACATGAACAACCAAAGTTGTTTTTGGATGAGCTCTTTTCACAAGTTCTTTGAGCTCAGGATAAGTAGCATGCAGAGAGAAATCTACATCAACAGTATTGAAGTAACCGTTGAGCATATTACTTTCTGTTATGTAAATGCCGCTTTCAAAATCCATATCCGGAAATCTTCTGCAATAACGATTGAGAGAAAAAACATTCATTGCTTCTAATCGCTCTGCAAGTTGCCATATGTCATCGTCAACAAATATCTTTCGCTTCAAAATAACACCATTTTCCATTGCATCTCCGAGCATTTTGATAAGCTCTAACCCTTTCGTTAACTGGTGCATTCGTAATACTACCGGGGCGTTCTGAGATAAGCAGGGCTTCAATCGATTGACTATATTGTCAATCCCGTAATTATAAATATGGTCCGGATTCATCGCATGCAAGCCGCACATTATCAATACATCTGTATTAATATTTTCAGGAAGCTTGTAGCCTTTCGCAAGCGGAGTTTCGCTTTTTGCAAAATCTCCGGTATAAAGTATTTTTCTGTTTTTTGTTTCTATCAGAATCATTGCAGCACCCGGAATATGCCCGGCCTCAAAAAATGTCACATCAAACTTTGGCAATTTGATTTTTTGAGCATAGTTTGTAGCAGTAATACTGTTTAAACTGTTTTCTGCCAGAATTTCGTTACGGACTCTTTTGGCATCATTCTCTTTAGCATCATACTTCTTTCCGTTGTCCCAGATTTGATAATAAGCTAATGCCTTTGTCTGCGATGTCGCATATATTGGTACATTGGGCGCCATACAATGAAACTCCGGCAGATATCCTATATGGTCATAATGGCTGTGTGATATCAGCACTGCATCAATATCTGCAACAGACTCTATACACCCCGCTTCAATCACTGTATTGAAATTAGGACCATATATAATACCATCTGCTATCCCACGCCCACAGTCAAGCAAAATGTTGCACCCGTCAACAGTTAAGTAATAACAACTCGCACCAACTTTCTGCCCACCACCTGATGCAATAAATTTTATTGAACTTTTCAAAACTCCACCTCCGCTTTATACATGAGATATATAATGTTCTCTTACTTGGATATAGGGAAGAAATTTCAGCGAGTTAACATTTTAAAAGGATTTTTAAAATTATTATTTTTTTCAATGGAAAGTATGGCAACAGAAACATCATCTCCACTGCCTTGCTCCGTCAATTTTGGCAGAAAATCATCAAGTTCTTTCTTAAATTCTTCAATATTCTCTTCGCATTCGTCTGATAAGGTTTTACAAAAATTATTAAAGTGTTCTTTGGTTTCAAAAGAGTTAATGACACCATCTGTAGAAATAACACACGACTTCACCTCCAAAATGGGTACAATATAGCTTTGGATGTGTGCTGATGCATCCGAGTTGCATAGTGATGCGGTTTTTCCAAAGGTAAATTCTTCACCATTGGAAACGGGGGACATGATACCCTTTTCAGTACACACCCTCACCTCACCATCTCCAAGCTTTATAATAAACAGGTTTTCCTTACAAGCCATTGCAAGAATAAACGTAGAACCATATGCAATGTACGGATTATTTTCCAATTCCTTTATGATTTCCGTTGAAAAATCATTAATTTCAGTTCCTGAAAAGGGATTATTACTGTAATGCTTCTTTATCGTTTCCCTCCATGCGAATATCAGGTAATTTCCATATCCTTCCAGAAGTGCATGAAACCTTGTTTTTTCATTTTGTTTCTCGATACATTTCACAAAAACATCAATAGATTCCACACATACCCCTACTGCTATTTTAGAGCCAAGGTCACTTCTGAAATGTTTATCACCGCCATGCCCGTCGCATACGATAACTGCCGAATAATTTCTGCCATCGACATAAATGCTTGCATCTTGACAGGGCTTTCCTTTTTTTATATGTGAATAACCCGTTTTTGAAACTGCCATTCCGCAAAAATTTCTCATCTGAGTTACCTCCTTTTAGAATTCGTTGTAATCCTCAAGCAGATCCTCAGGAATGGTGATTATTGGAGTATCGTTATCCCCATTACCATTTGACATCGTCATACTTGATGCACTTGTAACGACTTGCGAACTTGTGATAGATACAAATTTAATTACTTTTGCCAGATCCCTAGCATTATGAACCTCAATTACACTTTCAGAATTTCCGGTGAATTCAGCAAGCATCGTTTTGTCAGCATCATTTCCTATCGCAATAGCTGTCTTAGTCCCGTTTTTAAACCATCCGTTTTTCTTAAGTTTTTCAATTTCTGATTGATATTCATCGGTAGGTTGTCCGTCAGACATAAGAATAAACGCAGGTGCAAAACTTTCTGATACCTCCTTCATAAATCCGTTTTCATTACGATTAAGCTTTTCATTTAACATTCTAAGAGCTTCGCCAAAATCGGTGACAAACTCTGCATCAATGTTATTCCAATGAAAATCTCCAACATTGACAGGAGTAGGTGTCATCCACTTTGCACCATTGGAAAACAGTAAAACAGCAACATTTAAGTTCGCATCTGCGCTATCTTCAACCAACTTACACATTTCAGGTATAGATTCTCCCATGGCATGGTTTACTGATCCAATTTTAGTTCCTGCCATACTTCCTGACTGGTCAATCAAGAAAAACACGGTAGCTGTTCTTTTTTTTATTCCTTCAATATTTTCAAGTAAATTTTTCATTTTCAGTTCTCCTCACATTTCAATTTTTATATTTTCTTCGCCTATCTTGATGATAGTATCTTTAAATAATGGTATTACTTTGTTGTTGCCTGCTTCTTGTGTTTTTCCATTTGAAAAACTTGCCTTCCATTCAATATCAGTAAGATTCTTAATGCCCCACAATCCCGGATGTTTTGTACTTTCTATGACCTCTCCCACAACGCCATCACCGTTTTCTCCTATATTATGCGTTTTCAACAGAACACCGGGAGTTAATATTTTTTCAGCATGTTCTCTGACAAACAAAAATGGTTTCCGTATGTCATTCCCACAATCTTCACACTTAAAAGTTCTATTATCATCGTTTGATTTCGTATAAAACTGTTCTCCTCCACACACCGGGCAAACAGTAATACTGTCAGAAAGTGCATCAATGCAATCCATCCATTCACTTTCACGAACTCTAAATCCTGCATCATGAAGTCCTGATGTAAATGATCTCATGAATAAATCTTGTAATTTTTTCGGATAACATGGCCACAATGTAAGAATATTGTTGTCGATGCCCTTCACAGGACGATTAGACTGATCATCAGGATCAAATGTAAATACAGGATTTTCCGCATAAAAACGCCTTATAAACCGCGTTGTCAAACATGGACAGGAATGTAAAAGTCGACCTTCTAAAGGATGAGAAATAAAAAACAACATATACAAAACTACTGCAAGAGAAAACAAATCACTTTCCATTCCTGCACGTTTCTTTCCTAATACTACCTCCGGTGCCATATATCGGTCTTTGCCTCCCATTCCCATCCATACACCACAAGGCGCGACATTATCATTATCGCAAATAAGGACATCGCCAGTATTTATATCCACAAAAAAGTTACCATCATTTATATCCTGATAACTATATCCTTTACTATGTAACGATTGAAAAGCCCTGCAAATATTTTTTGCTACAACAAGTTGAGTTCTCACACTTTTAATTTTTACTTTCGCATTCAGGATAGAAGTAAAGCTTGAAAATCTGTTTGTTCTCAGCTCCATAATATATCCAAACGAATTTCTTTTGTACTCACTTACAGATATTGGCCAAAGAAATTCGTTTGACGGCGGTCCTGATTCAATATTGTCACATAAATTTTGATAAAACTTTTTTTGGTCTATCTTTTTCAGGTATTCAGATAAGTACCATTTTAAAGCATATCTCTTACCATCCATTTCCGCCTCATACACACAGCCTTGACCACCTTGCCCAATAAATCTTTTAACTGTTATTTCTTTACCATCCTTCAAACAAATTTTATCTCCACTTTTAAATGTTTCCATGTCACTTCTCCTTATAAAATATACTCAAGCACTTTACCTGCACATTCTGCAACGGGCAGATATATGCGATAGCTTTTATTTGTAAACTGAATAATAAGACAAGATTCTTCAATGCTATATGTCACCACATCTGATATTTTTCTCTGAAATGCTTTATTATCAGCCGAAAAAATAATTCTCTTATCAGTTATGTATAACCTGCCTTTTATATATTCCTGAACATTATCACGAATCGTAGCATCACCGCCATTTCCTGTATGATAGGTTAGACCTTTCATTATCCTTATTGAAAATGCGCCACCTAATCTTTGACGACCTACAACTCTGAGTTTTTCTGTTACTGACACTGCATGGTCGCAAAAAAGACAACTTTCTCCTTGTTTCATGCTAAGTCTTTTAACTGGTATAGGCAAAAAAACACCATTCATCATATTCGATATTGCAGTTTGAGTCAGCACAGTATGTACTTGCGGCATTGAAGGTTGCTGTGGCATCAGCGACGGTTCAAAAAAGTTCTTAAAAAATCTCTTAAAAAAATTCATAATAGCCTCCTATCGATAAATATAAAATGTCCCTGCATTTTCTTTCATATATATCCTTGAAAACAATCCAGGCGTGTGTAAATTATCTGTTATTACTTTAAAAATCTCATCACTACTTTTATTTCCAAAGTATTTAAAGTATATTAGTTTCTGACCAGATGGAATATCCCTTATAAAATTAATAAGTTGCCGATAATCATAAAATAGTCTGTTTGTTTTGTAAAATGGATTATCCATAACCTGAACACAATTGAAGTTTTCAGTGAATTTATGCGTCTTCCTTATTTCTTTATCACTTATCAAATAGTAAAAATATCCCGGCTTTTGCCAAATCTGTTCAGTTAGTGATATGTCACCTGTAACATCTATGTGGTAATTGTATCCGTTTATTGAAACAACGTTCCACATATGGGGTTCATTTTCTAAATATCCTGTCACTACAGTGTTGTCAATTCCACATAAATTCAAAATATATTGCATGGTTTTTGCAATTCCTTCGCACACACCTTTGCCTTTTAGAATCGGACCAACTATGTTATGATTTTCAACATTGTTTATATCTGTATAGTCATATTTAATGTTTTTAACAAGGTAATTATGTACACTTCTTGCTGTTTCTTCTTCATTCAAAGTACGAAATAAGTCTGCAATTATTTTAGATACCTCAATAATTTGTTTAGACTCTGTCTCGGTATAAATATATTTCATTTTCACAAAGCATCCAAAGCTCCCCTGTTCTATCAATACACTGTTAAAATCACAGTAAAACAATTCAGGATGTTCCATTGATAGATATTCTAACAATTTACAATCAGGTGCTTTAGACACTTTAATTTTTTCTTGTCTCACAAGAACGCCTCGCAAAACTTGTTTATATACATTTTGCTGTTCACCTGATAATTTTTTTAAGTATGTATCATTTAACACTTTATCACCATCCTTTACTTAAATATAGAGATATATTTTCAAACGCTTAACATTTTTGCAAAAGAAAAAAGCCCAACTTTTTTAGTCGAGCTTTATCTTATATATGTAATAAATGCCGGTTTTAGATTTAAACAAGTATTGTGTAATTCCAAGTGATTGTTTACTTCTTTTCAGCAGCACATGGGAACGTCAAAGGCTTAGCGCATCCCCCCACAGGGCAATCCCCACAATTACCCACGCCTGCCATCATATGAGCTTTCATATCACGCAAACAAGATTCACAATAAGCGAATCCAGGTGCCGGTGGATTTTTACAAGTTCTTCGAAATCCTTCACAACCAGAATATGGTTTTTCCACAAATCCTTGTTCTTTCCATTTATGTAAAGTTTCTTTCAAAGCCTGCTCTCTCATTTGGGGATTTTTTGTCATTCTTATGCAACGAATTTCCGTTTGTGCCTGATGCTCATAAAAATGCTTTGTAAATTCGCCCATAATATCTCTTTGAGTCCACTTATAAATTATAGGCTTTGATGTTACTGACTTCTCTGTCGCACGTTGTACTGTGCTATTGGCTGTACTATAGTTTGCGTTTTTTAATATGTTCTGCACATTAGTCGATGTATTACTTCTAGACTGTACATTATTATTCTTTTTTTGATTTAGTAAAAAAGTCAAATAGTCCCATTATATATCTCCTTCCTGAAAATCATGTTTTGTTAAGTTAAATGAAATTTGAGATCTTAAACTCCTTGTGATATAATAGTGACATCAGGTTTTCACATGCTTATGTTTTCATACGTGCTTGACAATACCCATTTAATTCAATTCAAAATATCCTCTTTTTAAGAATTATTTGCAATACAACTTTTATAATTTTCGTATAGATAGCGGAGTATCTTCATTTAAGTAATGTCCATCGGCAATACCTAATTGACGTAATTTATTTGCTGCATCCGTATCTCCAGCGTTTCTTGCTTCTAAAAGCCAATAAATTGCTCTAATTGGATTTTGTTCTACTCCAACGCCATCCAAATAGCAACATGCTACCCCGAGTTTAGCATGTGCATTTCCGCTATCAGCTGCTTTTTTCGTCCAATGAAACCCCTTTTGCGGATTGAAATCAACATACACACCCTGCCTATAAAGTCCCCCTAGCAGCATTTGTGCATCTGTATCTCCATACTGAGCTTTTCTATAAATACCAACAAACGTTTCTAACGACTGACCACATACATCACACCACGTGTCGTACTCATATACTTCATTTCTACAATTAGGACACCTAAACATAATAATCATTCTCCTTTTTATAATATACGTTTTGTTAAGTTAAATGAAAGTTGAGATCTTGAACTCCTTGTGGTATAATAGTAATAACGACAAAACTATTACCTCCCAAAATTTGAGAAAGGAATCAAGATCTCATGAATACTATTATATCACATTGTTGCCCAAAA
>JAZTZP010000051.1:0-4461 GCA_045637525.1 Clostridia bacterium
CTATGTATTGAAAATATATAGTAAAAACATAGATAATTTGATATCCCTCCACCGCAAGCGGTCCCCCTCCCTTTAGGCAAGGGAGGCAAGCAAAGCATCACCCAAATCCTATTGCTTTATCGCAGATAAACTATAATTTATATTATGAAAGGATGATGGGTAATGAAAGTTTTATTTGCTACGCCTGAGGCGGCGCCTTTTATGAAAACGGGCGGTTTGGGTGATGTGGCAGGGTCTTTGCCGGAGGTGCTTAACCAAAAGGGTGTTGATGCACGTGTGATTATGCCTTTATATAAGGGAATACCGCAGAAGTATAAGGATGAGATGAAGTATATCGGCCAAATCTATATAGATATTGCATGGACAAGTCAATATTGCGGGATTTTTGCGCTTATTTACAACGGTACTTGTTTTTATTTTATTGATAACAAGTTCTATTTTGATGGTGATAAGCCGTATGATTTCATACACCTTGATGTAGAGAAGTTTGTGTTTTTCTCAAAAGCAGTTTTATCGGTGCTGCCGACGATCGGTTTTCGCCCGGATGTTATAAACTGTAACGACTGGCAGACCGGTGCTGTTCCTGTGCTTCTTGATACGTTTTTAGATAATGAGTTTTACAGAGGAATAAAAACCGTTATGACTGTTCATAACCTCAAGTTTCAGGGGAGATGGGATTTTGACGGCATAAAGGATGTTTTAGGCATAAGTGATTACTACTTTACAAGTGATAAGCTTGAGTATTATAAGGATGCAAACCTTTTAAAGGGCGGACTTGTATATGCAAACAGGATCACGACTGTAAGTAATACGTATGCAAATGAAATAACCACTTATGAATACGGCGAGGGACTTCATGAGCTGTTATCGGCGAGAAGAAACGACCTTTCGGGCATTGTAAATGGTATTTCTTATACAGACTGGAATCCTGCGGACGACAAGTTTATATATGAAAACTATAACTGGAATAATGTGTTTGCCAAAAAGAAGATAAACAAGAAAAAGCTTCAGGAGGAGGCAGGACTGCCGGTAGATGAGGATAAGATGCTTATCGGTATAGTTTCAAGACTTACCGACCAGAAGGGCTTTGACCTCATTGCTTATCATATGGAACGGCTGTGTGAAGGTGGAGTGCAGTTTGTGATACTTGGTACGGGTGATGAAAACTATGAGAACCTGTTTAAACACTATTCATGGAGATACCCGAATCTTGTAAGCTCAAACATATTCTTCTCTAACGAGCTGTCACATAAGATTTATGCAGGCTGTGACGCATTCCTGATGCCGTCAAGATTTGAGCCTTGCGGTCTTTCACAGCTTATCAGCTTAAGATACGGAACTGTTCCTATTGTACGTGAAACGGGTGGACTTAAAGACACTGTTATTCCGTATAATGAGTATACGGGCGAGGGAACCGGATTTTCGTTTACGAACTATAATGCAGATGAAATGCTTCATATTATATACTACGCAATGGATATATACTATAACAGAAAAGATGAGTGGAATACAATCGTTTCAAACGGTATGAAAAGCGATTTTTCGTGGAATGTATCTGCTGATAAGTATATAAATATGTATAGGGAGCTTACGGGAATATATGACGCTCCGGCGGAAAATAACGCTTCAAACGAAGATTTTCGTTTAAAGCTTGACATAGATGTAAAAAAGACTGAGGAAGCTTTGTTTGGCGAAGAGGAAAAGCAGGTGTCTTCGAAAAAGCCCGCTGCTAAGAAAACAGCGACTAAGAAAACAACGGCTAAGAAAACGGACGCAAAGAAAACTACAACACGCAAAACAAAAACAAAGTCTTAATAACACAATAATTTTGGAGGGATTTTAATGGAAAAAGTAAAAAAGCTTACTGCGGCTGAAGAAGCGTTAAAGAAAGAGATTGTGGGCAAGGTAAGCCGTCATTTCGGAAAGGTTATGGAGGAGGCAACACCTGATATGATATATAAGGCGGTTGCACTTACAGCAAGAGACAAGATTATGGAGAAATGGGCTGTTTCTCATAATATCGTTAAAAAAGACGGTAATAAAAAGCTGTATTATCTTTCATTCGAGTTTCTGATGGGACGTTTGCTTACTACCAATATTCTTAATCTTATGCAGACAACTGAGTATACAAATGTGATAAAATCTCTGGGATATGATATAAATGAAATAGCACAGCTTGAAAATGATGCAGGTCTCGGAAATGGTGGTCTGGGACGTTTGGCGGCGTGCTTTATAGACTCGCTCACAACGCTTGACTTGCCGGCATACGGCTGTACAATAAGATATGAGTACGGTCTTTTCAAGCAGAAGATTGTAGACGGTTATCAGATGGAGCTTCCCGACCCGTGGCTTGAAAACGGAAACGTATGGGAAATTGCAAGACCTGAAGAAACCGTTGAGGTGAAGTTTGGCGGACAGGTTTACTGCGACTGGTATGACGGAAAGTTTAATTTCCGCTATGAAAATGAGCATACAATCCTTGCAATGCCTTACGATGTGCCTCTTTGCGGATATGATTCAAAGATAATAAACAAGCTTCGTCTCTGGAGTGCAAAGTCTAAGGACGTTATGAATATGCGTGAGTTTAACAGCGGTAACTATGCACGTGCCGTTGAGGAAAAGCAGCTTGCTGAGGTTATATCGAAGGTGCTCTATCCTGAAGATAACCACACAGAGGGTAAGGAGCTTCGCTTAAAACAGCAGTATTTCCTTGTTTCTGCAACTCTTCAATGGATTTTAAGAGAGTTTAAAACAAGAAACGGGTCTGATTGGCACAAGCTCCCCGATAAGGTTGTAATTCATATAAACGACACGCATCCGACAATGGCTATACCTGAGCTTATGCGACTTTTAATGGATGAAGAAGGTCTTGGCTGGGAGGATGCATGGAGTGTTGTGACAAAGGTGTTTGCTTATACAAACCATACCGTTATGGGTGAGGCACTCGAAAAGTGGGATGTTGGTATGTTTAAGAAAATTCTGCCTCGTGTTTATATGATTATAGACGAGATGAACAGACGTCTTATGGAACAGTTAAACGTTGTTTATCCGAACGATCCGCTTAAGCATAAGTATATGGCTATTATTGCAGATAACAGAATATTTATGGCAAATCTCTGCCTTGCAACGTGCTTTGCCGTAAACGGAGTTTCAAAGCTTCATACCGATATTTTGAAGAATGATATATTTGCAGACTATTACCGCCTCGATACGGAAAGATTTCATGCTATCACAAACGGCATAACTTTCAGAAGATGGATTTCAAACTGTAATCCGCGTCTTGCTGAGCTTATAACGTCAAAGATAGGCAAGAGCTGGCTCAAAAATGCAGATGACCTTAAAAAGCTTGCAAAGTTTGCTGAGGATAAGGAGTTCCAGGCTGAATTTGAAGCGATTAAGCGTGAGAATAAGATTAAGCTTGCAAAATATATCATGGAGCATAATAATATAGAAATAAATCCTGATTCGATATACGATGTTCAGAGTAAGCGACTTCATGAATACAAGCGTCAGCTTATGAATATTCTTCATATCATGGCTGAATATAATGCTTTGGTTGAAAATCCGGGCAAGGAGTATTATCCGAAGACGTATATCTTCGGAGCAAAGGCGGCTCCGGGATATTCAAGAGCAAAGCTTATTATAAAGCTTATAAATTCTGTTGCGGAGGTTGTTAACAACGACCCGCGCATAAACGGAAAAATCAAGGTTGTATTCCTTGAAAATTACAGCGTATCAGTTGCTGAGCAGTTAATCGTTGCGGCTGATATATCGGAACAGATTTCAACTGCCGGAAAAGAAGCTTCGGGAACAGGAAACATGAAGTTTATGTTAAACGGTGCCGTTACAATCGGTACGCTTGACGGTGCAAATGTTGAGATGCTCGAACAGGTGGGAGCAGATAATATCTATATATTCGGTCTTAAGGAAGACGAGGTTAAGGCAAGAGAATGTTATAATGACGGAAGCGAGGTAAAGAATATCTATTCAAGCCATGCGTCACTAAGAAAAGTTCTTGACCAGTTAATTGACGGAACTTTGTTTGTCGGTGCAGGAAGCAATTTGTTCAGAGAGCTTTATCAGATACTTGTATTCGGAGATTACGGTGCACCTGATACGTATATGGTTGTGCGTGATTTTGAAGAATATATGAAAACTCAGGAGGAAATGTCACTCGTTTATCAGAACAGACCGCTGTGGCTTAAAAAGGCAATAATGAACACAGCAATGGCAGGATTTTTCTCAAGTGACAGAACTATAAGCGAATATAATGATAAGATCTGGAACCTTACGCCGATAAAGTAAAGTTTATCTTACGATAAATTATAGTTTAGCGGCCTTTTGAATAGGCTTTGAAATTTGCTTTGCTAAAGCCTCCCTTGCCTAACACCCCAGGGTGGCTTCTCTTGACGAAGTCAATTCACCTTCAGGGAGGTGGCACGGCGCAAGCCGTGACGGAGG
>JAZTZP010000052.1:0-21009 GCA_045637525.1 Clostridia bacterium
ACAGGACAATCTAAAATCCAAGTTAAGGCAAACGGTGCGGCCTTTTCCTTCGCATCAGACGCGCCGTTTGCCGTTCTTTACCGGTTTATTAGTAGATGTATCATTCAGAAAAAAAGGCGTGCTTTGCTAAAGGGGTTTCCATCTGTGCAAGGACAGCCCAAAACTTTGTTTTGGTTGCTGTCTACTGCTCCGCAGCTTTTGACGTAAAAGTGGCGTGTGCTTGCGCAAATTGATAAGTAATCGCTATAATATATAGATAAAATTAAATTTCTCGAAAGACAATCCCTCTGTCATGGCTTGTGCCATGCCACATCCATTTAGGCAAGCAATACTGTAAAAGTTAAGTTGACAGTATTGCTTTAGGCAAGGACGAGGCTTTTGTTGCATTTAAATTCAATTTAATAATAAAATTAGTGAACCATTCAGATGAGGTCATTCTATTATACTCTCGATATACGTATTATCATAAACCTTGATACCAAAAATATTTATTGTGTATCCGACTCGATATTTATTTTCATTCAGCATTGTATGGTGTTTCATAACTCTGTATATTAAAGATGTATAGAGTACAGATCCCCCATCATCGCAGTAACTTATTTGCGGAATCAAACTAATACATAAAAGTATAAATGTAATTAAAATTACAGTAATTCTTTTTTTCATAACATCACCGTTTCTGTTATTAAGATTGCAAACTTATTATAAAATGAGTGAACGATTCAGATGCTGGTTGTTTATTCTTTATTAACTGTCAAAATACTGTCATAAACATTCATCCCAAATACATACACACTATAACTATATGTTTCGCTCAAATCAATATTAGCCTTTTCTATATGATAAATTAAAGAAGTATATGTAGTTCCTCCGCACTTGCATTTTTCTATTTTGGGAACTAAACACATGAGCAAAACAAAGAATGTAATAAATAAAATTTTCTTTTTCATAAAATAGTCCTTTCAAAACTCAAGCGAGGCCCAAAAATGCACGTTATCCGGTGGCTTATCCCGGTAAACTCATTATAACATAAGAAATTGAAAAATATAATACTTTTAATGAAAAAATCTGTGGCTTTTAAATGAGTAAATAAATTATAGTTTATCTGTGTGTTTCAGTCTGCGTTCGGTACGCTTTGCAAGCCTCCCTTGCCTAAAGGGAGGTGGCACGGCGTAAGCCGTGACGGAGGGATATTACATATCTATGTATTGAAAACTATGTAGTAAAGATATAGAAAAATCAATATCCCTCCACCGCAAGCGGTCCCCCTCCCTTTAGGCAAGGGAGGCAAGCAAAGCGGCATCGGAATCCTACTACTTTATCACCGCTAAACTATAATTTATATGATAATAATTTGTTTACTCATTCAAAAACCGTAAAAAAATCTGTGGTTTATATTTAATTTTTTTGTTTTATATATTCGCTTGCAGAAATTCCTGTTTCTTTTTTGAATACATTGGAAAAATACAGCGGGTCATTATATCCTGATAACAGTGCTATATTTTTTACGGATGTTATACCTTGCTCCATCAGAAAAATTGCATAATTAATTCTTGTATGCTTTAAATATTCAGAAAAGGTCATGCCGATGTTCTGTTTGAAAATGCGTGAGATGTATTTCGGACTGTAGCCTAATTCGCCCGACATTCGTGACAGGTTTAAAGAAAAATCAGTAAAGTTTAAATCTATGTATTCTAAAATGCTGTCTGTAAGACGTTGGTCTTCACTTTTTTCTACCGGCACCAATTGAGAAAATGTATAAAGTAAAACGCTTTCGCTGATTAAGTCAATATTTTTTTCGTTTGCTCTTGCGATAGAGCTTTGCCAGAAAGAGACAAGTCCCTCGTTGCCTTCAAAAATGCAGTTGCCGGGCGATATGGAAAATCTTTTAAAAATCTCGTCGGCACGTTCTCCTGAAAAAGTGATATATATATAATTCAGATCACTTTTATTTTCAATTTTAAAATAAACTCCGGAAAATGTGAAAAAGAGTTTGCCTGCAGTCAGGTCATATGATTTTCCGTCGTTTGTAAGCTTGCCACTGCCGGAAATCACAATATACATTACATGGTCTTTTTTCAGATGCATTTTTGATGTGACCTCAGGATGAGTCTCATACACGAAATTTGAAGTTACAAGATATTTTTCCGGTATTGTCTCTATAAATTTACAGATATTATTCTGATTTCTTTTCATCGCTATCCCTCCGGTTTTCAGTATAGCACAAAAACCAAAAAAATTCAATAAAAAGTAGAAAATTTACATAAAAAAACAGAAATTTTCTATTTATTTTTATTTTTTCATATGATATAATCATCATAGAAAGGGGTGAGAGTTGTGTATTATGGTGTACTTGCGTTGTGTGCTGTAATGTTCGGAACACAGTTTTTCTTTACAAAAATGTTTAAAGATGCTTATGGAAATGACTTTAAAGCGATGTGTGTATCTTCTGTCGGAAGTGCGGTTGTTGGAATTGTATTGCTGTCAATAATCAACGGTTTCAGCTTCGGTTACACGCATTTTTCGCTGATAATGGCAATAATAGTTTCTGTAAACAGCAAGCTTTTTACATTCTGCAGTTTAAAAGCATTAGGGAAAATAAACCTTTCGCTTTATTCGGTATTTTCAATGCTTGGCGGAATGGTTTTGCCTTTTGTGGTCGGAGTGTTTTTCTTTGATGAACCGCTGACTCCCGGAAAAATAGTTTGTTTTGTATTCATTGCGCTGGCAATTCTTGTTACGATAGAAAAAGGAGATAAAAAGAAGGGCATTATATATTATACAGGTGTATTTATTTTTAATGGAATGTCGGGAGTACTTTCAAAAATATATACGGCAATGCCGTTTGAAAAGGTCGGTGCATCAGAATATTCAATACTTTGCTGTATAGTTAATCTTGTGATGTCGCTGATACTTTTATGGTTTGTAAGGGAAGTTAAAAGACGCATCAGTTTAAAGGCTGTTATTTCGATAATCGGAAGCGGGACATTAAACAGACTGGCGAATTTTCTTTTGCTGATATGCCTTGCGTATCTGCCGGCTTCGGCACAGTATCCGTTTATAACAGGCGGTACAATGGTTGTTTCAACTGTTATAAGCTACATAACTCATAACAGACCCGGCAGGAAAGAGCTTTTATCGGTAGCCCTTTCATTTATCGGAATTTTGGCACTTGTTTTAATTCCGTAAAAACAGTAATTTAATCAGCGTTGGGCTGATAATATTATATAAAACAGGAGGGTTTAATTATTATGAAAAAAGTAAGAATCGGTATTTTCGGACTTAACAGAGGAAGTCATTATATTCCTCATTTTTTAGCAAACGATGCGGACATAGTTGCATTATGCGACAAAAGCGAAAAATGGCAGAATGCGGCTAAAAACAGACTTGACCATTCAGTAGCTGTTTATTCGGATTTTGATTCATTTATTGAGCATCCTATGGATGCAGTGTTTTTGGCAAACTACTTTAATGAGCATACAGCTTACGCAATAAAATGTTTAGAAAAGGGAATTCATGTTTTAAGTGAATGTACATCAAACGCTACCATGGCGGAAGGTGTTGCACTTGTTCGTGCCGCAGAGAAGAGTGATGCAATTTATATGCTTGCCGAAAACTATCCGTATATGAGCTTTAACCGTGAAATAAAGAGGATATGCGACGGCGGAACGCTTGGTAAGCTTTTATATGCAGAAGGTGAGTATAATCATCCGGGAGATGTTTACAATTCCGATACGGTGAAAGTGCTTTTTGATTCCGAAAAGCACTGGAGATGCTTTTTGCCTAAGACATACTATGTGACACATTCTCTTGCGCCTATCATGTATGCAACGGGGGCGAACCCTGTAAAGGTTACGGCGTTTCCCGTATATGCTCCGGTGCCGGAGGATTGCAAGCGTGCTTCTTATGCAGCAGATAATTCTGCTGTTATAACTACGCTTAACGATGACGGGTCGGTATTTAAATTTACGGGCTGTGCCGGATTTGGAGCACACAGTAATTCTTATCGGGTATGTGGCAGAAAAGGTCAGATTGAAAATATACGGGGTACTGACGGCAAAATAATGCTCAGATATAACGACTGGGATGTACCGGACGGCATGGAAGAGACGAATTTCTATATGCCGGAGTTTGATGACAAGGATGCAGAACTGATTAAGAAGGCAGGTCATGGCGGCGGAGACTTTATTGTTGCAAAAGAATTTTTAAACTGTATAAGAGAAAATAAACCACATCCGTTTGATGTTTATTTCTCAACTACAATGGCATCTGTTGCTATTTTAGCTCACAGAAGTGTATTAAACGGCGGTATGCCTTATGATATTCCGGACTTTTCAAAAGAAGAGGACAGAATTAAATATGAGAATGATACCGAAACTCCGTTCTGGGGAGCGAATGGAAGTGCACCTACAATTCCATGCTGCTCAAATCCGGATTATGAACCGAGTGAATTGCAAAAGAAGAATTTTCGTGATGTTTTAGGGTTAGAATAATTAAACAGGCTGCTGCAAATAAGCACATTTGCAGCAGCCTTTTATGATAGATTTAACTTTTTTCTGAAAGGTTTTTGATTATACCGTCACGCACTCCGTAGTTTGTTACACGAATTTTGTCTGTTCCTATATAATCGCATATTTCAAGAACTGTTACCATTGCCGGGATTAATGTTTTCAGGCGTTTTGGCGCGAGCTTTGAAATGATGTCTTCGTTAAAATCAAGGATTGATTTTAGCTCGCTTATGGTAAATTCGTCTTTTACTTCACCGGTCAGCTTTTTATGAATTGACATGACGGTGCTTGCGGCTCCGCCCATTGCAAAAAGCGGGATATTGCCTGCGTTTTTTAAAAGTGAGAATGAGGAAAGCTGTTTTCTTACAAAACGGCGTATTTCCTGTCTTTCCAGTTCATTTGGGAGGATGCCCGAAACGAACGAATTATACATCTTAAGAGCACCAATCGGCATTGATTTATATTCTGACAGGGAGCCATGTTCAAAAAACATAAGCTGACAGCTTCCGCCGCCAAGGTCAAATGCAGCGCCTGTATCGGCGTTGTATGCTGATTTTAAGCCTTCAAAATCATACATAACCTCTTCTGTACCCGACAGAATATCCATGACAATTCCTGTGTTATGAGATATTGTTTCGATAAGCTTATCCTTGTTTTTTACGTCTCTTAACGAGGCGGTAGCAAAGGCATAAAGGTTTTTGCTGCCGAACTCCTCCGATATTTTTTTGAAATTATTAAGTGAGGCTGTCAGAACGGCAATTCCGTCAGCCGATAGTTCACCGTCATTTACATATGATATAAGAGATGCAAAGTCTGCCTTATTTAACAGCTCTTTTGGCGGTGAAAATGTGGTGTCGTATATTACAAGTCTTATAGTATTTGAGCCTATATCAATTACAGAGTACATGAAATCATTCCTTTTAAGCTATATTATCTTCTGCTTTCAAGCTCTTCCCATACATCGTCCCATGTAAGACCGTTATCTACAAGCATTACTGTCATGTGATAAAGAAGGTCTGCACTTTCGTATGTAATTTCATCTTTATCACGGTTTTTGCCGGCTATGACAACTTCAGCGGCCTCTTCGCCGACTTTTTTCAGGATTTTATCCTCACCCTTGTCAAAGAGGTAGTTTGTATAACTGCCTTCTTTTGGGTTGTTTTTACGGTCTATGGTAACTTCTGTAAGTCTTGCGAGAATGTCGGAGCTGTGTGTGGGTTCGGTAGCTTCAACAAGCTCACCGTTAACTGATTTTCTGTAAAAACAGCTTCTGTTTCCGGTATGGCACGCACTGCCGGCAGGGGAGACTGATATTAAAAGGCAATCGCCGTCGCAGTCGATTCGTATTTCCTTTACAAACATATAGTTCCCTGATGTTTCGCCTTTTATCCATATTTCGTTGCGGCTTCTCGACCAGAACGTTGCTTTTCCTGTTTCCATTGTCATTTTTAAAGTATCTGCATTCATATAAGCCGTCATTAAAACTTCGCCCGTTTCGCAGTTCTGGAGAACTGCAGGAACAAGGCCTTTATCATCAAATTTTACTTCGTCAAAAATATTCATTGTGTTAAGATCCTTTCATGTCCGCCAAAATGGGACAGGGCTATTTTGGCATAAAATTTTACAAATTTGACGCCAAAAGCTACGCTCTTACCCTCGTCCCGCTTTTGGCTACGCCTACTCTTTATCAGTATCGCACTTTTAAAAGTGCTTCTTTTAAATCAACGTCGCCTGTGTAGAGGGCTCTTCCTATTATAACGCCTTCTACGCCTGTGTCTTTTAAAGACTCGATATGTGAAACTGAGCCTATACCGCCTGAGGCTATTATATCACATGATACGGCTGATGCCATTTCACGCATGGCGGCAACGTTTGGGCCGGCCAGGGTGCCATCTGTGGCAATGTCTGTGTAGACTATTGTTGAAACGCCTGTATCCATCATACGGCGTGCAAAGTCGACGGCGGTAAATTCGCTGACTTGTTCCCAGCCTTCAATTGCGACCATGGAATCCTTTGCATCTATTCCTATAACTATTTTTTCTTTATATTTGTCAACTGCACGTTTTACAAATTCGCTGTCGTTTACTGCTTTTGTACCGATTATTACACGGTTTATTCCGCAGGCAAGTTTTGCTTCAATGTCCTCCATAGAGCGGATGCCGCCTCCTGTCTGGACGGGGACGTTTACGGTACGACAAATCTTTTTTATAATTTCTGCATTTACTCCATGACCTTTTAACGCTCCGTCGAGGTCAACTACATGAATGAACTCGCCGCCGGCGTTTTCCCATTTTTTTGCCATGGCGGCAGGGTCGTTTCCGTAGACTGTAACATCAGAAAAATTGCCTTTTAAAAGGCGGACGCACTGACCGTCCTTAATATCTATTGCAGGGTAAAGTCTCATTTGAAATTCCTCTTTCATTCGTTTGTTATACAGCTCCTAAAGCTTGTAACGATATTCATTATTCTTTCACGGTGCATTTTCATGCTGACCTTGTTTACAACAAATCTTGCACTTAACGGACAGATTGTTTCCAAAACGTCGAGTCCGTTTTCTTTAAGAGTTTTTCCTGTTTCAACAATATCGACTATAACATCCGAAAGTCCGACTAAAGGCGCAAGCTCCACAGAGCCGTTGAGCTTTATAAGCTCAATTGTCTGTCCTAAGTCGTCCTGGAAATATTTCTTTGCTATTGCCGGATATTTTGAAGCAACTCTGAGGTTATTTATTTTATGAAGCTTATCCTTTAAGTCAAGTGGTCCGCACACTGCCATAGAACACGCACCGAAGCCTAAATCAATCATTTCATAGAGGTTTCTGCCTTCTTCAAGGAGCGTATCTTTGCCGACTATTCCTATATCAGCGGCGCCGTATTCAACATATGTCGGAACATCTGTTGCTTTTACGAGGATAAATTTCATTTTGTTTTTTTCATCTGTGAAAATGAGCTTTCTTGTTTTTTGTTTCATTTCGGAACAATCCATTCCGATTGACATAAATAAATCCATTGCAAGCTCTGCCAAACGCCCTTTTGCAAGGGCTACCGTAAGATATCTCATTTATATAAAGTCCTTTCGTGATTTTTAGTGGTGATGGCCGCAGGTGCATTCGTGGTCGCCGTCGTGGTGATGGCCGCAGCTGCATTCATGGTCGTGATGATCGTGACCACAGTTGCAGTCGTGGTTGTGATGAGAATTACCGCAGTCGCAGTCGTCATCGTAATCATCGTAATCATCGTCATAATATCCTAAAAAATCATTAACGGTAGTTTCGGTTATTTCGTTTTTTGCAAAATCCTTTATGAGGAGAGTTCCGTCTTTAAAAACACGGATCATACAGCCCATACCGGCGGAAATTGCGTATTGTTCAGCCACTGTATAGTCGGCATCGTCTATATATTCTTCGACTAAGCAACCGTTTATACGAAGATTTACGGCTAAGTCATAGCTTAGTCCTTCGGCGTTTTCTTCTGAATATATGAGTGAAGCTGACGGAGCGGGATGTCCGATTTCTTTCTTTGCGCTGCGAAGTGCGGTAATAAGCCTGTTTATACCCATAGCCACGCCTACGGCACCTGTGTTTTTGCCGAACATTCCCATAAGATTGTCGTAACGACCACCGGCACAGATGGGGAAGCCTACACCGTGAGTATAGCACTTGAATATCGAGCCTGTGTAGTAGTCTATACTCTGAAGCATTCCGAGGTCGATGGAGATGAACTTTTCAAAGCCGTGAAGACAAAGGAGTCTGTATATCTGTTTTAAGTTTTCAAGTGCATTTAAAGAGGCTTCGTTCAGTCCTTTAACCGTTGCTTTATCAAAAACCTCTTCACCGCCGAAAAGGTATGGTAAGTCTATAATAAGATTTTTTATAGAGTCGTCTATATCAAATTTTTCGATGAGTGATTTAATTCCGACTGTGTCTTTTGAGTCTATTCTCTCACGAAGCTTTTCTATATCGCCGGCTCCGAGTCCTGCCTGTTCGGTAAGTCCGTTAAAGAACGCAACCTGACCTATTTCCATGTGAAATTCTTCTATTCCGAGAGCTAAAACTGCTTCTATTGCGGCGGAAATAACCTCGGCATCTGCTTTTGGTGAATATGAGCCTATAAGCTCTATGCCGGATTGCGTGAACTCACGCTGACGTGCGCCTTCTGTTAGCTCTGCACGGAACACGTTTCCCGTATAGCAGAAACGGAGCGGAAACTGAGCATCCTGCTCTTTTGTAGCCGCCATCCGGGCTATTGAAGTCGTTATATCGGGACGGAGTACAAGTATTCTTCCTTGTTCATCGAAAAACTTGAACATATTTTCCTGTGAAATCTGTCCGCCGTTGCCGAGAAAACAATCATAAAATTCAAAGGTCGGGGTTTCGGTTTCTTTGTAACCCATAGAAGTAAAAACCGACCATATTGCAGATTCTATATCCTTCTTTCTTCCGCATTCGTCCGGAAGAATATCGCTTACGCCCTCAGGCGTATGAAGTTTCCAGTCTGACATAAAACATATCCTCCTAAAATCAGCTGTTTTGTGCGCCCTCTAATTCCTCGATAGAAAGAGAACGTGTGTGTTTTGTATGACACCAGTCTGTTTTGTTTTTATCAATCATTCCCTGTATGGTTATCGGGATCCATGTGAAGTTATATATTAAATAGGTTATATATGCCCAAAGGTATTTCAGATTGAATTTCTTTCGCTCTATTGTTACAACAAGCGGCAGATAAAGCATCTGAAGTGTTATTATAATGTTAAAGATTATCGGATTATCAAATATGTATGATACCTGAACAAATCCGAGATTTCCGTCCGGATGGAAAGACTGTGCATAGCTGAAAAACAGTATTACTGCCATTGCAAGTATGCGTATCGGCTGAACGAGATATATCGCACAGTCGAAAGGTGCGAGCTTCTTCTCACGGAAAGCTTTTTTTATAAGCTTAAAGAAGAAACGTGAAGCAACGTCACAATGTCCTTGCATCCATCTTTTTCGCTGACGCCATGACTGCATGAGCTTAAGCGGTTTTTCATCGTATATCTTTGCATCGTTTGCCCATGCGACACGCTGATTGCAAAGGGCGAGCTTCATTGTAAATTCCATGTCCTCTGTAAGACAAGTAGCGCCCCAGCCGAGCTCTTTTAAGGTATCTGTTGCTATTATAAAGCCTGTTCCGCTGAGCTGACAGCAAAGTGACAGTCTGTAACGAGCCATCTGGAAGGTACGGCTTATAGACCAGAAGCTTAAAGAATATGCACTTGTTATCCATGAATCAAACGGATTTTTGCTGTCTACATACCCTTGTACAACCTTATAGCCTCTGTTTGCCTGTGTATTCATGGCTTTAAGATAGTTTTTGTCTATGAGGTTGTCGGCGTCGAATATTGAAATGTAGTCGTATTTTTTATCCATTGCGAATATTTTTTCAAACATCCACTCAAGTGCATGGCCTTTACCTCTTTTGTCGGGAACGTTACGCTCATAAACCAGTGCACCGGCTTTTCTTGCAACTTCGGCTGTATTATCCGTACAATTGTCGGCGATTATGAATATGTCATAAGCCTCACGCGGATAGTCGAGCTGCTGCATGGAACGTATGAGGTTTTCAATTACATCCTGTTCATCATGAGCTGATGTGATGAGTGCAAATTTATTTATTTTATTGCTTCGTATTTTATTAACATCCTTTATCGGAATAAAACCGAATAAGCCGACGATAACGTAATAAACCCCGATTGATAATGAAAAAATCTGAATTATAATGCTTATAATCATCAATACCATTTGTCCGTTCATTTTTTAAAATTCCTTTCCCTTTCATTGTAATTGCTTTTGGCAATTATTTGTTCTGATACAAATTTTTTATTCATGTACAGCACACACTGATACAGTATATATTTTACTATTAATCCGTGTAAAAATCAATGTATTTTGGAACGAATTGTGAAAAATATACAAAAACTTTTTTTAAAAAGCGGATAAATGAACAAAATGCTGTTATTTTAAGCGGAAAATCTATAAAAAAATTCATAATATGTTTACATGACGGGTATTGACGAAAGACGGTAAAATATGCTACAATTATATTTGAAAAAATTCAGCAGATGTTGTGGGGGATGATTACATAAAAATGAGCAGTGACACACAAATCAGAGACTTTACACAGGGTAACATAACAAAACAGCTGGTTTCTTTTGCATGGCCGCTTCTTTTGTCAAATCTGTTGCAGGTAGTGTACAGTATGGTGGATATGATTATAGTCGGGAATGTTCTCGGAAAGACCGGCACATCGGCTGTTACGGTAGGCGGAGATGTTACAAATCTTCTTACGTTTGTAGGAATAGGGTTTTCAAGTGCAGGACAGGTTCTGATTGCAAGGTATATAGGCGCAAGAGAGAAAAACAAGATAGGAAAATTTGTAGGGACAATGAGTTCTTTTTTGTTTGTGTGCGCGGTTGTTATAAGCGCAGTTGCACTTATATTCCAAAATCCGCTGTTAACGCTCATGAACACTCCGGCAGAAGCTTATGGCGGAGCGGCGGCGTATTCGGCGATTTGCATGGCAGGGCTTGTATTTATATACGGATATAACGTTGTTAGCGCAATACTGAGAGGCATGGGGGACTCGAAGCATCCGCTTATATTTATCGGCATAGCTGTGGCTTTAAATCTTATTCTTGATATTTTGTTTGTTATCGGTCTTGGTACAGGGGCGAGCGGTGCTGCGCTTGCTACGGTTATAAGTCAGGCGGTAAGCTTTATTTCCTGTGCTGTTTTTCTTGCAAAAAACAGGGAGAGGTTTGAGCTTTCTGTGAAATTTTATGATTTTATTCATTGGGATATGGGGATGCTGGCGGATTTTGTTAAGCTCGGCATGCCTATGGCGATTAAGTTTGCTTCTGTTCAGGTGTCGAAGCTGTTTGTAAATTCATGGATCAATTCCTATGGTATTGCGGTATCGGCTTTTGCAGGAATTGCAAACAAGCTTGCGGCGGTAGTAAACCTTTTCTCAAATGCAATGAATACGGCCGGTTCTACTATGGTAGGACAAAACCTCGTTGCGGGTGAGTTTGGACGTGTGAACAAAATTCTTAAAAATCTTCTCATAATAACTATGGCTCTTTCGATTTTGTTTTCTGTTGCGATTGTCCTTTTCCCGGAGGAGATATTCGGGATTTTTACGGGAGCGGAGGATGCGGATGTTATTTTGCTTGCAAAAGGATATGTGCCTATTGCTATACTGATGTTTTTTGCAAGCTCGCTCAGGGCTGTAATGAACGCTTTGATAAACGGAAGCGGAAATGTTCGGATAAACTTCCTTACTGCAATACTCGACGGCATTGTTTTAAGAATAGGGCTTGCGCTTTTATTCGGGCTTGTGCTTGACATGAAGCACACCGGATTCTGGCTCGGAGACGCACTTGCCGGCTTTACCCCGTTCTGGCTCGGTCTTATATTCTATCTTGGCGGAAATTGGAAGAAATGCAAGAAAGCAGATATAAAGAATTAGTTTTATTGGATAAAGTTTTAAAAAACATTTGACATTTCGGAAAAAATAGTGTATAATGGAATGTGAATGTGTATAGCTCTTGAAAGGGAGGCGCAATACGGATTGAATTATACTAAAAAAGCAGGTACTAAAGAGTTTTTTATTGCACTTGCAGTTATTGCTCTTATCGGTACTGTCGGTTCATATATAAGATATGTGTTGCCGGCGTATAAGGTTTTCGGACATATAGCCGGAATTGCAGCTATGGTTTGTTACGGATATTTTGTTCTTATAAGATACTGTGCTGTTTATACATATTATATTGGTGAGGATTATATAAGGATAACAAGGCAGGTAGGTACGAGGCCGTCGGAGGTTCAATATTCTTTCACGAATATATACAAGGTGTCGGGAAACAGACCGGACGGTGTTAAGATAAAAAATTACACACGTTTTGTATTAAGGGCAAAAAATGCTGTATATATAATTCCAAAATCTGATAAGGCTACGGCTGTTATGATTGAGGATGATGAGAATAAAAGTATTCTTGTGTCTTTGAGAAAAAAGGCGGTAAAATAGACAATTGCGAAAGGAAAGGTTTCGGGAATGGCAAAGGTTATAGGAGTAAGATTTAAGCCGGCAGGCAAAATATATTATTTTTCACCGGTTGAATTTGAGATAAAAAATGGTGACAGAGTAATAGTTGAAACAAGCCGTGGAATCGAGTTTGGCGAGGTTGTTATTGCACCTAAGGAGATAAGCGATAAGGAAATAATAAAGCCGCTTAAAGATGTTATGCGACTTGCGACCGAAGAAGATATAAAAAGGCATGACGACAATAAATTAAAAGAAAAAAATGCTTTGGAGGTTTGCCGTAAGAAGATTGAAAAGCACGGGCTTGAAATGAATCTTGTGGACGCTGAGTATACGTTTGACGGGAGCAAGGTGTTGTTTTACTTTACCGCTGAGGGAAGAATTGATTTCCGTGAGCTTGTAAAGGATCTGGCTACCGTATTCAAGACAAGAATAGAGCTTCGTCAGATTGGCGTTCGTGATGAGTCGAAGATGATAGGCAGTATCGGCGTTTGCGGAAGAAATATCTGCTGTAATCAGTTTTTGGGCGATTTTATTCCGGTGTCTATAAAGATGGCAAAGGAGCAGGGGCTGAGCCTTAACCCGAGTAAAATATCCGGAATATGCGGTAGACTTATGTGTTGTCTTAAGTATGAACAGAGCGCATATGAGGAAATGCTCAGATACACACCTCATACCGGAGCTTTGGTGAAAACGCCTGACGGTGAGGGAACTGTGGAATATGTTAACATTTTAAAGGGCCTTATAAAGGTGAGAGTGGAACAAAACGGTGAGCAAATTATAAAAGAGTTCAATGTAGCTGATATAAAGATTATAAAAAATGTGCGAAATTCACAAAAAGATGAAGAAATTGATGAAGAAGTTTTAAAAAGACTTGAAGATAATTAAATTTTGTGTTATAATGTTTGCGTAACCTCCGTAAGGGAATTCTCTTTGCGGGTTATTGATTTAATTTCGGATGGGTTTACTGTCTTTTAAGGGGAGGTGTTCTTGAGATGGCTTACAAAATTACAGATGCTTGCATTTCTTGCGGTGCTTGTGTTGACGCATGTCCTGTCAGCTGCATAAGCGAAGGCGATGCAGCTTACGTTATAGAAGCAGACGCTTGTATTTCTTGCGGATCTTGCGCGGGTGTATGTCCGGTTGAAGCTCCTGTTGAGGAATAATCAGAGAAAATGAAAAGATCCCGGTTTCGGGGTCTTTTTCAGTTTTTAGCCGGTTTTTTACTAAAAGCCCGGATGTGTAGTTTGATTTTTGATTGCACATCCGGGCTTGATTTGTATTATGTTATACGGTTTTTGAATGGGTGAATAAATCGTTAACAAGAAGATAAATTATAGTTTATCGGGGAGTTTTCCCCGTTCCTCTTTTTGAATTTGTAATTTTTATATTTTCTCAATATTATAGCGATTACTTATCGAGTTGCGCAAGCACACGCCGCTTTTACGTCAAAAGCGGCACCAAAACCCCAAAGGGGATTTTCCCCTTTGGAAACCCCTTTAGCAAAGCTCGCCTTTTTTTCTGAATGATACATCTACTAACAAGCCGGTTAAGAACGGCAAACGGCGCGTCTGATGCGAAGGAAAAGGCCGCACCGTTTGCCTTAACTTGGATTTTAGATTGTCCTGTTTTTTTCTACTCTTCACCGAGACAACTTTCTGTTTTACAATGACGCTTATTGAGGAAGCCACGTAGAGAAGTTACAAATTTTTGTAATTATAGTTTATAGTCTGTTTCACAGATTAAGAATTTTGATTGACAGAAGTTATAGAAAATATGCTTTGCCGGATCTTAGTTGAGGCAAGCGGATAAGTGCGCTGACGAAGTCACTAGCACCCGCTTGCCGTTTACCGCCGGTTTGCTGCTATGCTGTTCCGACTCAATAAAAAAACTTGCGCGCTTTGCTCTTTGCCGCGCGGCACGAGCGCACGGAGGGTTTCCAAAGGGGCGAGTTAAGCCCCTTTGGGGTTTTGCGCAGCTTTTGACGTAAAAGCTGCACTTGCTTGCGCACTGCGCAAAGTAATCGTTATACTATACAGAAGAAATTTAAAATTACAAATTCAAAAGAGGAACGGGGAAAACTCCCCGATAAACTATAATTTAATTATACACTTTTGTTTTGAAATAGTCAAGTAGTTTTGAAATATTCATTGACTTTTTTTTATACATAACATATAATGTAGATGTCAAAAAAATATATAGACGGAGTTTGGTGAAAAGGAGATTTTAGTTATGTTTAAAACATTAAATCAGGACAGAGAAACTATTGAGAGAAAATATCATGATCCGGAAAAGGAATTTGACGGTTTCAGAAGAATGGCATATCACGGTTATGACTATGACGAAACAACAGGTATGGATGATGCAGGAATAGATGCCGGTCTTGAAAAGCTTTCGGCAGAGCTTGACGGTCAGCCGCATCCGGTGCATAAAGCGAAGCTTTTTGAATATGTACTTGACAATACAAGAATAGATATAAATGAACATGACTACTTTATAGGTATTTATACATGGAACAGACCAATATCAAAATATACGGTTCATAAATGGAGCAGTGAGGTGTATGGTTCGTTCCCGAAAGCAGCGGAAACTATTGCAAAGCTTGATAAATCCGGAGCAACATTCGGTTGGCTTGATTTTGATCATACAGTACCTGACTGGGATTCATTAATGGAGCTTGGTTTTCCGGGGGTTTTAAAACGTGCGGAAGCTTCTTATGAAGCTTTAAAAGCTTCAGGAGCTCTTACGCAAAAGCAGGAGAATTTTTACCGGGGTCTTGAAATTGAGTATAAAGCAATTATCCGTCTTATTGACAGGCTTTATAATTATTCTCTTACAAAGAATTTTGAAAAGGCTTTTGAAATTGCAAAATGTCTTAAAAATTTGCGTGACGGTGCTCCGACAAACTCATACGAAGCCCTGCAGATGATTTATATTTATTTTATGCTCAGTGAAAGTGTTGACCATTATCAGGTTCGTTCATTGGGTTATGGGCTTGACGCAAGTATTTATCCGTTCTTTAAGAGAGATATTAAAAACGGAACTTTCACAAAAGACGAGATTGGTGAGCTTATAGGATATTTCCTTATGCAGTGGTCAAGTATTGCAAATTACTGGGGACAGCCGATATATCTTGCCGGAACCAATATTGACGGTACAACAAAGGTGAACGAGGTTTCATATATGATACTTGATGTATATGACAAGCTTGGTATATATAATCCAAAAGTTCAGATTAAGGTAAGCAAATCAACACCTAAGGATTTTATTTGCAAGGCTCTTGAAATGATAAGGCATGGCGTAAGCAGTATTGTGTTTACTAACGAAGAAATTATAATAAAATCTCTTATGTCAAAGGGGGCAACATATGAGGAAGCAGTAGACTCGGCAATGAGCGGCTGCTATGAATATAAGGTTAAAGCAAGCGGTATTGGTATATCAAGTATATATATTAATGCTTTAAAGCCCGTTTCGCTTGTGTTTGATAACGGATTTGATACTGTTTCGGGTGAGATGATAGGAGCAGAAACCGGAAAAGCAGAAGAATTTACAAGCTTTAAAGAGTTTTATGAGGCATATTTAAAACAGCTTGAACATTGTATAGTGGCGCACGTTGACGCTTTGTATCAGCTTGAAACAAGGGTGCAGGAAATTAATCCGTCTTTGATGTTCTCGGGAACTATTCCAAAATGTATTGAAAGCATGACAGATGCTCTTGACGGTGGAATTAATAATCATACAGGAACGTTATTGTGCGGACTCGGAACAGCAGTAGATGCGCTTATGGCAGTTTATGAGCTTGTATTTGAAAAGAAAGTTACAACTCTTACAGAGCTGAAAAAAGCACTTGCAAATAACTGGGAGGGCTATGAAGCTTTGCGTGCAATGGCATTGAATGCAGAGCATAAATACGGAAACAATGATAAGGTATCCGATTATTATGCACTTGCAATCACAAGAGCGGTTGCAGATATGCTTCACGGAAGAAAAAATTCGCATGGCGGAGGGTACACTATGGAGCTTCATTCGGCACGTGCGTTTATAATACACGGTGAAAAGACAGCGGCAACTCCTGACGGAAGAAAAGCGGGAGAGGAAATGTCAAAGAATGCGTCACCAACACCGGGAGCTGACAGAAAGGGAATTACGGCACTTATAAACTCGGCAACAACAATAGATTCTACTCTTTCAGATGTTGGCTTTTGTCTTGACGCAATGCTTCACCCATCGGCTGTTCAGGGTAATGATGGTCTTGAGGCACTTTATGCAGTACTTAATACATATATGAATAAGGGAGGTGCATCAATTCACTTTAATATATTCAATGCCGATTTATTGAAAGATGCACAGAAGAACCCTGAAAAGTATAAGAATTTACAGGTACGTGTGTGTGGCTGGAATGCACTTTGGAATAACCTTAATAAGAAGGAACAGGATGCATATATTTTAAGAGCTGAACATATTTCATAGGAGGAACTGAAAATGGATATTATTTGTAAACATCGGTGTATAATAGGGGAAGGCCCTGTATGGAACGAAAAAGAAAAACGGCTTTATTTTACAAACGGAATGGGTAATGAAATATGTATGCTTGATATTTATACGGGCGAATTACAAATCCGCCCGGTGGATATTGGTGTGGCGGCATTTGCATTTACTGAGGATAACCGTCTTATAGTATCACGTTGTGATGATGGAGTGTTTATATTAAATGAAGATAATACGACACAAAAATTGTATGATACATCAGAAATTAAAATCAGCCTTGCAAATGATATGAAGGTCGGACCGGACGGAAGGATTTATGTCGGAACGCAAAGCGGAAAAAGAGCAGGGCTTTCGGATAAAACCGACGGGAAGCTTTATAGTATTGATAAAGACGGCAATGTTAGGGTTTTGATTGATAATATTATTCTTTCAAACGGTCTTGACTGGTCAATGGACGAAAAATATTTTTATCATACCGACAGTGATACAAATATTATAAAGGAATATACTTTTGATAAAGAAAGCGGAGACCTTGAATTTACGGGAAGAGCAGTTGAAGTTGAAGGCGTTGACGGGTTCACCGTTGACAGGGATAATAATATTCTTGCTGCCTGCTGGGGACCTGGACATATTGCGGTTATTGATACTGATGAATTTAAAATAAAATCGTATATAGATGTTCCGGCAAAAAGTCCGGCAAGCTGCGGATTTGCGGGAGAAAATATGGAATTGCTTGCAATAGTAACAGCAAGCTATAATACTGATATAAGAAATGATCCGAATGCCGGATTTACATTTATTCACAAAACCGGGAAGAAAGGAAGGAAACCGTATTTATTCGGATGAAAAAAATGATGAAAATAAATATTTTTTCAAATAAAGTTACAAGTGTTTTGCTATGCTTATCAGCTTGTGTATTATGGGGCTCGCTTTTTCCTTTAATAAAGGTTGGGTATGCTTCTTTTAAAATATCTGCGAATGATATTCCGTCAATTATTCTCTTTGCGGGGTTAAGGTTTTTAATAAGCGGAATTGTTTTAATTATCTTATCAGGCGTAAAGCAAAAGAAATTTGATAAGCCTGAAAAAGATAATATAAAGTATATATTATCCGGAGCGCTGTTTACAATTATTCTTCATTACAGCTTTACATATGTCGCACTTTCTTTGGGAGAAGGTTCAAAGAGTGCGATTGTTAAGCAGATAGGTTTTTTGTTTTTAAGCTGTTTTGCATTTTTATTTGACAAAGGAGACTCATGGTCTGTAAGAAAAATGCTTGCAGGTGTTTTAGGTTTTTTAGGCATTATAGCCACTAATTCAGATGGTACGGGTTTTTCTTTGGAATTTGCTGATTTTATCCTTATACTTGCATCGTTTTGCAGTATTTTCGGCTCGGTTGTTGCAAAAAAATCAACGGAAATAATGTCATCTGCACGTTATGTAGCGTATTCACAGCTTATGGGTGGGATTTTTCTGTGCCTTGCCGGATTGATTATGGGCGGAGAAATAGTGTATATTGATCTTAAAGCTGTACTGGTTTTTGCCTACATTTGTTTTGCTTCTTTAAGTGCTTATTTAACATGGAATGTTTTACTGGAGTATAACAGTTTATCAAAGCTTGCAGTAATAAAATTCGCAGAACCGCTTTTTGCTGTTATACTCTCGGGAATTATACTTAATGAAAATATATTTAAGGTATCGTATTTAATAGCATTAGTGCTTATTTTAGCGGGAATACTTGTTGAAAATGTAAAAGGCAGGAGTGAATGACATGAAAGCAAAAATATTTGAAATAAAACGCTTTGCCGTGCATGACGGCGACGGTATAAGAACGACTGTATTTTTTAAGGGTTGCACATTAAAATGTGTGTGGTGTCATAATCCTGAAGGGATAGAATTTAAGCCGGAGACAGCATTTTTTGAGAATAAATGTACGCTTTGCGGAGTTTGTGTAAGTGCCTGCCCTGTTAGTGCGCATAAAACAGAAAACGGGATTCATGTTTTTGAAAGAGAAAAATGTATTGCCTGCGGTAAATGTGAAGAAGCGTGCATAAGCGGTGCGTTAACGCTTTACGGCAAAGAAATGACGGTTGATGAGCTTATACCGGTATTGCTTGAAGATAAAGATTTTTATGATAATTCAGGCGGCGGTGTTACGCTTTCGGGCGGTGAGTGCTTATGTTATGCCGATTTTTGTACGGAGCTGTTAAAACAGTTAAAGAATAACGGAATACATACAGCAGTTGATACCTGTGGGTTTATTACACGTGAAGCAATAGATAAGGTAATGCCTTATACTGATATATTTCTTTATGATTTTAAGGCATATGATGAAGATGTACATATAAAATGTACGGGGCATTCCAATAAGACGATACTTGAAAATCTGAAATATATAGATGAATGCGGTAAAAAAACGGAAATACGTATTCCTTATGTTCCGGAATATAATTCAGATCAGATTGAAAAAACAGCGGAATTTATGAGCAGTCTTAAAAATCTTACAAAGGTAAGAGTTCTTCCTTATCATAATTATGCAGGCTCAAAATATAAATCTCTTGATATGGAAAACACGTTGCCCAAAAAGCTTCCGGAAGACAAAGAAATTCAAAATGCGATAGAAATAATACAAAAATACGGAATAGAAACGGTGAAATAAGCAGACAGGGCGGATACCTGATTTTAAATTTTTACCGTTGAATTTGTATTCATTACAAAATAAAAGATAGCCCTTAAAACAGAATGAAAGTGGGGGCTATCTTTGCTTTTTTTTGCTTTAGTTTGTGCGAAGATGGTCTAATGTATCGAATGTATATCCCTCGGAAATCAGATAGTCCATTACGGCCGGTAATGCTTCTACTGTGTTTTTCTTGCTTATTGTGTCATGCATTAGTATTATAGCCTGCGATTGTCCGTCTAAGGTTTCTTTTAATCTGTCGAGGAGCTGTTGAGGGGTTTTTGAGCCACCCTCGGCATCGCCTGTTAAACAGTTCCAGTCGGCATGGAAATAGTCGTTTTGCTTTAATACTTCTTTGCATTGCTGTTTGATGTCGGCGTATTTTCCGGAGTTGTAGCTTCCGCCGGGGAAACGTATCAGCTTGAACGGATCTTCGCCTATGGTATCTCTTATGAGGTTTTCCGTTCTTTTTATTTCTGTCATAAACGAATCTGTTGACGCATATAATTCACTATAGTTATGAGCATACGAATGGTTGGCTATGAGGTGTCCTTCGTTATGCAAACGCCTTGTTACATCAGGATGAGATTCTATTAAAGAGCCTACCTGGAAGAATGTTGCTTTTACGTTGTATCTGCGAAGAATATCAGCGACCTGTATGGTGATGGTGTTATTTGGACCGTCATCGAATGTCAGATAACATACCTTTGGTTCGGGCGCTGTGATCGAGGCAAAAGCCACGAGGTCGTTTTGTTCGTTTGCAGACAAGACTGAGGATACCTGAGGTATTACACTGTCGGTTAAGCTTGTTGTAAAAATCGGGTCTTTATGCAGGGCAGAGCGTATGGCGAAGCCTACCGTATTGATAAGAAGAAAGGCTATAAGAAGCGCGACTATGACTGCAATGAATTTGTACATCGCCATTTTGCGACGCTTAGCCCGTTTATCACGAAGACGATTTGCTGTAATGCTTGTTTTGCGTTTTTGAGTATTTGTTGAAGTCATTATTTACACACCTATCATTTATATATTAGTACAGATACTATTATACAACAAAATGCGACATAATTCAAGAGGTAAAATGAAAAAAATTGATTTATTTTGATTTAGAAGATAAAATAAATTATAGTTTATCTGCCATAAACTATAATTTACAGTGAAATTTTTTGCCATAGGCAAAAAGTGAAATCCAGTCATGCGACTGGGTGAAATCCGCACAAGTGCGGGTGAAATCTGCGACTTTTAAGTCGCAGGTTATG
>JAZTZP010000053.1:0-9637 GCA_045637525.1 Clostridia bacterium
CCATATGGTTGGGTGAAATTCGCATAAATGCGAGTGAAATTTGCGGCAAATTTGCCGCAAGTTATGGAAAGAAAATCGACAAACGATTTTCTGATTTTAAATTCAGAAATTGCAAGCAATTTCTACCGAAACCTGTCGCATGGCGACAGATTTCACCCATGCTTTGCGTGGATTTCACTCACACGGAGTGTGAATTTCACATTTTGCTGAAAGCAAAATATTTCACTATTATAGTTTAGAGGCGAATGCCTATAAACTATAATTTCAAGAAAGGAAAGGTATAAAAATGAAAATTATATTTGCCGGGGGTGGAACCGGGGGGCATATAAATCCGGCGTTGTCTGTTGCCGGGTATGTGAAAGAGCTCGATGAGGATTTCGAGGCTGTTTTTGTCGGAACGGAGCGTGGATTGGAGAAAAAGCTTGTTCCGCAGGCTGGATATGATATAAAATATATAGACATAGAAGGGTTTAACCGTAAAAACCTGTTGAAAAACATTCGTGTTTTGAAAAAGCTCAGTAATGCAAGTCGTGACTGTGTAAAGCTTATGAAGGAATTTAAGCCTGACTGCGTTGTGTGTACGGGCGGATATGTAAGCGGACCTGTTGCGATGGCGGCTAAGAAAATGAATATTCCCACACTTATTCATGAACAGAATGTGTTTCCGGGACTGACTGTAAAAGGTTCGGAAAAATATGTGGAATATGTTGCTGTGAGCTTTGAAGAGACTATAAGTCATATGTCGTCGCCTGAAAAGTGCGTTGTTACGGGAAATCCCGTAAGACCTGAAATTTTAGCGGCGGACCCTGTAAAGGCTAAGCGTGAGCTGGGCGTATGGGATAAGCCTTTTATATTGATTTTCGGCGGAAGTCTTGGGGCTGAACGTATAAACAACACTGTAATAGAGATGCTCGGACGACTTGCTGCGGAAGGTAAATATCAGGTGCTTTTCGGAACGGGCGACAGAAACTATGAAAAGGTGCAGAATCAGATAAAAGAGCTTGGTATAGAGATACCGGAGCAGAATATAAAGGTTGTACCTTATATAAATAATATGCATGTTGCGATGGCGGCAGCGGATGTTGTGGTAGCTCGCTCGGGAGCGATAACTGTGAGTGAGCTTGCGGCTTTGTCAAAGCCGGCTGTTTTAATACCGTCTCCGAACGTGGTAAGAAATCACCAGGAGCAGAACGCAAGGGAGATTGAACGAAACGGCGGTGCTGTTGTTATAACAGAAGATGAGCTTAGCGGCGATAAATTGTATGATGAAATTTCAAGTCTTTTAGACGACGGAGAACGTCTTGAAAAGATGAGCATAAATGCCGGAAAGCTTGCAAAGAGAAATGCACTTGAAAAGCTGTATGAGTTGATTTGTGACATGGCAGACAAAAGAAAATAGTTAAGATAATGGAGGCAAAAACTTATGAAGACCGGACTTGTGCTTGAAGGCGGCGGGATGAGAGGAATTTTCACGGCCGGCGTTCTGGATTTTTTCCTTGACAAAGAAATAAATTTTGATGCTTGCTATGGAGTATCGGCGGGGGCGTGCCATGCTTGCAGCTTCGTGGCAAAACAAAGAGGTCGTGCATTTTCTGTTGTTGCAGATTATATAAATGACAGAAGATATTGCAGTATATACAGTTTATTGACATCAGGCAATATGTTTGGTGTGGAGCTTTTGTATGAGATTATACCTAAAGAGCTTTATCCGATAGATGCCGAAGCTTTTAAAAATAACCCTACAAAGCTTTATGCGTGTATAACAAACTGTGAAACAGGAAAGAGTGAATATCCGCTTGTTGAGGATGTAATAGAAGATGTTGAATATATTCGCGCGTCAAGCTCGTTGCCGTTAATTTCAAAGATGGTTGAAATAAACGGTACAAAATATTTAGACGGCGGGCTTACAGATTCAATTCCTGTTTTAGAGGCGATGAAGCAAGGGTGTGAGAAGGCGGTAGTTATTCTGACACAGCCAAAGGGATATAAAAAACAGGACGAGAAAATGCTCGGACTTATGTGCAGAAAATATAAGAAATATCCAAAGCTTGCAGAGGCGATGAAAAATCGCGCCACCATGTATAACAATACGCTTGAACTTATAGACAGATACGAAGAAAAGGGGAAGATTTTTGTTATACGGCCGGACTCTGACCTTAACATAGGAAGAACTGAGAAGGACAGAGATAAGCTTTCGGGAGCATATGATACCGGATATAAAAAAGCTGAAGAGATATATACGGCGCTTGTTGAATATTTAGCTTAAAAAGAGTACAAAAAACTATGAAGTTATGTTTTATACTGCGACAAAATGCTAAAAAAGGACATGGCGTATTGACATTGCGGATAAAATGTGCTATTATATAAATAAAGGATTTACAGGAAAGGAATGGTTTAAAATGGCTAAAATACAGATGAAAACACCTCTCGTTGAGATGGACGGAGACGAAATGACTCGTGTGATATGGAAGATGATAAAGGATATTTTGCTTGTTCCGTATATAGATTTAAAGACAGAGTATTATGACCTCGGACTTGAGTACAGAAACGAGACTGACGATAGAGTAACGGTTGAAAGCGCTGAGGCAACAAAGAAATACGGAGTTGCGGTAAAATGTGCTACAATAACTCCGAATGCCGCAAGAATGACGGAATATAACCTTAAGGAAATGTATAAGTCACCGAACGGTACTATAAGAGCAATTCTTGACGGAACAGTTTTCAGAACACCTATACTTGTAAAGGGAATAACTCCTTATATCCCGAACTGGACAGAGCCTATAACAATTGCCCGTCATGCATACGGCGATGTGTATAAGAACACTGAAATGCAGATAAAGGGCGGCGGAAAGGCTGAGCTTGTGTTTACCGATAAGGACGGAAACGAAACAAGACAGCTTATCCATGAATTTACAGGCGACGGCATAATTCAGGGACTTCATAACATAGATGCATCAATAGAGAGCTTTGCAAGGGCTTGCTTTAACTTTGCGCTCGATAAGAAGCAGGATTTATGGTTTGCAACAAAGGATACTATTTCAAAGCAGTATGACCATCGCTTTAAGGACATATTTGCAGAGATTTATGAAAATGAGTATAAAGAAAAGTTTGAAGCGGCCGGCATAGAGTATTTCTATACGCTTATAGACGATGCTGTTGCAAGAGTTGTGCGTTCAAACGGCGGATATATCTGGGCTTGTAAGAATTATGACGGAGACGTTATGTCAGACATGGTGGCAACAGCATACGGCTCACTTGCCATGATGACATCTGTGCTTGTATCACCGGACGGCGTGTATGAGTATGAGGCGGCTCACGGTACTGTTCAGAGACATTATTATAAATATCTTGAAGGACAGAAGACTTCTACAAACTCTGTTGCAACTTTATTTGCATGGACAGGTGCTTTGAGAAAAAGAGGCGAGCTTGATGAGTTACCGGAGCTCGTTAACTTTGCTGACTGTCTTGAAAAGGCGACTATTCAGACAATAGAAGAAGGTGTTATGACCGGTGACCTTGCTATGATGTCTACTCTTGAAAATAAGAAAAAGGTTGATACAGAAGAATTTTTACATGAGATAGATGCAAGATTAAAGGCGCTTTTAGCATAATTATAATAAATTCTGAGATGAGTTTTCGCTTGTCTCGGAATTTTTAATATACCAGGGAACCTCTAAAAATTCCCCGCACGAATATTGACGGCTGATTATTCCGTCATTCGTCACAAAATTTCTTTGCATAGGGACACTATGCACGCAAAATTTTGTTTAAACTGACGAAAAATCAGCTCGCCATTCTCCGCACGCTGAATTATTAGAGATTCCCATCAGTAAAACGGGAGGAAAAGAAAATGGATATATATGAAAAGTTAAAGACTGCGTTTGCTGCAGTGAGAGAAAAGACGGATTTTGTGCCGGATGTTGCGCTGGTATTAGGTTCGGGACTCGGGGCGTTTGGCGAGCGTGTAAAGAAGGTATGCGAGATTTCTTACAGCGATATAGAAGGCTTTCCTGTCTCTACGGTAGCCGGGCATGAGGGAAAGTTTATTTTCGGCTATGTAGGCGATGTGAAATGCGTTGTAATGCAGGGAAGAGTTCATTTTTATGAGGGATATGACATATCTGAGGTTGTTATGCCGATTCGTCTTATGGGAATGATGGGAGCAAAGAAGCTTGTTTTGACAAACGCTGCAGGCGGTATAAACAAGGATTTCGGGAAAGGTTGCCTTATGCTTATAACAGGGCATATTTCATCACTTGTTCCGTCGGTTTTAAGAGGCCCGAATATTGAAGAGTTTGGGGTGAGATTCCCGGATATGACGGAGGTTTATTCAAAATCACTTCGTGAGATTGCAAAGAAAACTGCCGAAGAAAATGGAATAAATCTCGAAGAAGGCGTTTATATCCAGACACAGGGCCCGAACTATGAAACACCGGAGGAGATAAATGCATACCGTATGTGGGGTGCTGATGCTGTCGGTATGAGTACGGCGTGCGAGGCGATAGCCGCAAGACATATGGGAATGGAAATTTGCGGTATAAGCTGTATAACAAATATGGCGGCAGGGTTAAATGATGCACCGCTCACTCATGAGGAAGTAAAGGAAACCGCCGACAGAGTCGCAGGCGAGTTTGAACGGCTGGTTGAAGGGTTGATAATGAATATTAAATTATAGTTTATAGGCTGTTCGCCTCTAAACTATAATAGTGAAATATTTTGCTTTCAGCAAAATGTGAAATTCACACTTCGTGTGAGTGAAATCCATGCAAAGCATGGGTGAAATTTGTCGCTATGCGACAGGTTTCGGTAGAAATTGCAAGCAATTTCTGAATTTAAAATCAGAAAATCGCTTGTCGATTTTCTTTCCATAACCTGCGACTTAAAAGTCGCAGATTTCACCCGCACTTGTGCGGATTTCACCCAGTCGCATGACCGGATTTCACTTTTTGCCTATGGCAAAAAATTTCACTGTAAATTATAGTTTATCGCAGATAAACTATAATTTACCTCACAATCGCCTCTTCAAGCACCTCGTCCATCGTCTCTACCGGCACAAACCGTATCTTTTTTCTGACATTCAACGGAATTTCCGAAATATCCTTTTCGTTTTCTTTCGGTAATATAACCGTATTAATTCCGGCTCTGTAAGCGGCAAGCGCCTTTTCTTTCAAGCCGCCTATCGCAAGAACTCTGCCCCGGATAGTTATTTCTCCGGTCATAGCAATATCGTTTCTTACGGCTTTCTTTGAAAGTGCCGACGAAAGCGCTGTTGCAATCGTTATCCCGGCTGACGGGCCGTCCTTTGGAACAGCGCCCTCGGGTACGTGAATATGTATATCCTTCTTTTTATAGAAATCACTGTCAATGCCGAGCTCCGCTGCTTTTGAACGCACATAGCTTATTGCCGCAACAGCAGATTCTTTCATCACCTCGCCAAGCTTTCCGGTAAGCTCAGTTTTGCCGGTCCCGTCCATTATATTTACTTCCACACTAAGCGTATCGCCGCCAACCGCAGTCCATGCAAGCCCTCTCACAATACCGATTTCAGGCTTCTCATTCGCAGAAATAAACGAATACCGCTTCTGCCCGAGGTAGCTTTCAAGATTATTTTTTGTAATTGAAACGCTTTCCTTTTCTCCCATAACAACCTTTTTGGCAACTTTTCTGGCAATGGATGAAAACTCACGCTCTAACTGTCTCACGCCCGCCTCACGTGTATAATATTCTATTATATCACGCATCGCAGACTCTCCTAAAACCAGCTGTTTGTCATTTAAACCGGCATTATCCAGCGCACGCGGAAGAAGATATTTTCTTCCGATGTGAAGCTTTTCTTCGGTGGTATAGCCTGAAAGCTCTATTACTTCCAGTCTGTCTAAAAGCGGTGCCGATAAAGTACGGCAGGTATTTGCCGTTGCTATAAACATAACTTTGGACAGGTCAAAAGGAACCTCTATATAGTGGTCACGAAAAGCCATATTCTGTTCTGCATCAAGAACCTCCAGAAGTGCCGCAGAAGGATCACCCTTATAGTCTGTCCCCATTTTATCTATCTCATCCAGTAAAATGAGTGCATTACTGCTTCCGGCTCTTGATACGGCTTCCATAATGCGTCCTGCCATTGCTCCGATATATGTCTTTCTGTGTCCGCGTATATCCGCCTCATCATGTATTCCGCCGAGTGAAATTCTTACAAATTTACGGTTTAGGGCCCTTGCAACCGATTTTGCAACAGATGTTTTTCCGACTCCCGGAGGTCCCGAAAGGCAAAGTATCTGTCCCTGTCCCTTTTTAAGTGCACGCACCGCAAGATACTCCGTTATACGTTCCTTCACTTTTGACAGCCCGTAATGCTCCTCATCAAGTATCTTCTGTGCATTTTCTATATCAAGATTTTCTTTTGTTGTCTTGTTCCACGGCAAATCAAGCACCGTATCAAGATACGTCCTTATAACGCTGCTGTCCGATGAACCACCGTGCGTTTTTGAAAGCCGGTCAACCTCTTTTAACAGCTTTTCCTTCACGTCAGCTTTCAGCTTCAGCTTATCTATTTTCTCACGATACTCGGTGGTTTCTCCGGCTATATCACCGCCAAGCTCTGTTGATATTACCTTCATTTGTTCACGAAGATAATATTCACGCTGATTTTTATCTATATTTTCTTTAACCTTCACACCAATCTCGTTTTCGAGCTGAACTATCTCCGTTTCATTTGAGAGGCTTACAATAAGCTTTTCAAACCGTGCAGTAAGGTCGCATTCTTCCAATATCTGCTGTTTTATGTCCACGTCAAACTTCATCTCAGCCGAAATAATATCACAAAGCAGCTCCGGATTTGAAAACGACATAATACTCATGTACTTATCTGCATTCATCTTATGATTTACAGCAAAATATTTCTTATACTCATCCCTTAAAATACGCATATACGCCTGCTTTTTTCCGTCTTCCATATCAACTGTATCAAGCTCATATGCTGTCACATGCATAACAGGCGAATCATCCTCAGCAATGCTCTCTATTTTAGCTCTTTTAATCCCGCGTATCACAACGCGAGTAAGACCGTTCGGAAGACGAAGCACCTGTTCTATTTTTGAAACAGTTCCGGTCTCGTATAATTCATCCGGTTTAACTTTTTCATTTCCCGCGACTTTCTGTGCCGTTACAAAAACATTCTTGTTATCACCAAACGCCTCATCAATCGCACCCTTAGACCCGTTCCTGCCCACATCAAACGTAACATGCGTCCCGGGAAAAATAACAATCCCCCTTGTGGGTATTACCGGTAAATATAATAATTCCATATGTTTTTCTCTCCGTAATTTTTTAATAAGTTCACTTTTTAAATACAAATAAATACTCGTGTGAATACCGTAATATAATATTTCTCGGTATATATGAAGACCAATTCCCACGCCATTTTTATATTTCAATCCAATCAAGTTTTTCTCTATATGGAGTCACAACAGCCATATGTTTATATTGAACTTCTCCTGGTTCTAATATAAATTCTCTTTCGTCATACTTTTTGCGTGCAATTTCTATAGCTTTCTCCTCATTTTCTGCAATAACTTCAAATTCATCTACAACAGTTTCTTCTATTGCAATAGTATATTTTTTCATTAAATCACCCTTTCGATTATCTTGTGTTCTATGTCATATTGTGTCATTAAAGCGTCGTAATTTACAAAATTAACAATTTCTTTTATAGGTGCATATATTGAAGAATTTATAACATCATCAAATTGATGTTTCCTTTCTTTAGCAGCCACAATATAAAATTTTGCTCTAAAATCTTGCAATTCATAAAACTTGTTCAACGAATTTTTTATATCAGTTGAATGTTCTATCTCGTAAAAAGCACAAGGCATTTTTCGTTCATTAAACCAAATCGTATCAACTGTTTTTGCTTTTCTTAAAATTTCAGGATATGTAAAATCATAAATCTTCTCCGTTGTAGTTATCTCTGATAACTTCGTTTCTAAAAACAACTTGTTTTTATCTTGAGGTGGTACATAAGTATCAAATTTTCTTAAATTACCTATTTCAACAATTATTCCTTGAAAATATGAATGTGTAAATTCATTTATGCTATTTTCATTCTTTGTATCAATTTTAAATTTTTCCAAAACAACCTTTTCGTATTCTTTTAATGCCCACAGTCCCGATTGTACCCTAAAAAACTCATCATTTGTTTGTACAATTCTTCTTATGGATGCAAACGGCGTTTTTGTTCCCCAAGTAGAAAAATCTACCATTCCATTTAACTGTTGAAAGGTAGCATATCCTCCATTCTTCTTCATAGCTTCTATAACATATTCTTTTTGTTTCATAGAAAGAATACCCCTTTTCCATCTAAATTACTTACAACAATTCTATCACCTTTTTTGTGCATACTCTCTACAAATTCAGCAAGCTCAATTTGTTCCTCATCATTGAATAGATTTTTTGTATAAGCAGTAAAACTTGTCGACATAACTTCCATAGTTCTACACTCCTCGTCTATCATATATAATATCTTATATTCCTATCCTCACACAAAACAATATCACTTTATTTTTTCTATATTCTACACAAAGATTTTTTATAAAAATAGAAAACACACATACAACAATACAAGTATACCACATAATTTGATTTTTTGCAACACTTTTTTTAATTTATTGGAATAATTTCTGTAAATCTTCCGATCTTTATAATAAATAAAACCGCACAAATAACAAAACATAAAAAAATAGTGCAAATTGTAAGTGATATAACATAAATACATTTTAAGTATATTATGATAGAATAAAACTAAACGAAGGAGGTATTTATACATGAAAAGATCAGAAATTAACAAAGCAATTGCAAAGGCAAAAGCAAGATTAACCGAATTTTGCATAACGTTACCGTCGTTTGCATACTGGACGAAGCGGGACTGGGAAGAAAACAGCTCAAAAACAGCAGTAATCGTGCAGAGAATGTTAGGCTGGGATGTAACAGATTTCGGCTCGGATGATTTTAAGCACACGGGAGCAGTTTTATTTACCGCAAGAAACGGCGATAAAAATGATAAAGACTTAAAGCAACCGTATGCAGAAAAATACATAATCCTCGATGATGAAACAGAGCAGGAAATTCCTCTGCATTATCATATCTATAAAACAGAAGATATTATAAATCGTGCAGGCGGAATACTTGTTATTCAGATGTATCACGCAACTGCCGATGACAAGCTTGATACAGAAAAAGAAATCGAAGTGTTCATGGACGGAATAAAACATACATTCAAACCGGGCGAAAATATCGAAATCACTCCGGGTAACAGTATAACAATAGAACCGTATGTGTATCACCGATTTGTTGCAAAAAAAGACAAGGGGCTCCTGATTGTCGGCGAAGTTTCAAAAGTAAACGACGACAATACAGATAATGTATTCTTTAAGAAATCAGAAAGATTTACCAAAATCGAAGAAGACGAAGAAATCCTGCATCCGCTTTGCAACGAATACATATAAATTATAGTTTATCTGCGATAAACTATAATTTACAGTGAAATTTTTTGCCACAGGCAAAAAGTGAAATCCAACCATATGGTTGGGTGAAATTCGCATAAATGCGAGTGAAATTTGCGGCAAATTTGCCGCAAGTTATG
>JAZTZP010000054.1:0-11757 GCA_045637525.1 Clostridia bacterium
AGTGATGGAAAATATACAAAAATGGGTTTTGAAGGACTTGATATAGCAAGCGGTAAAGTAGAGTTTAATATAAAATATAAAGTGACAGGAAATGCAAGCGGTGGCGGTTATGGATATAATACGTACAGAAAGATTTTTGTATTGAATAACAATGTGCTTAATGATGGTACATGGAAACATAAAGAAGATTCAATTATTCTTGGTATGAATACAGATATGTCGAAGGGCTTAACACCGGGTATCGGTGCAAATAACGCCGGTGAGGCTGCAACAGCTTTGGCGAAGTTTGTATATCCGGGGCAGTCGTATAATTATGTATTTGATAAGTACAACAAAACAGGAACAAATATATATCCTGTAAAAGTAGTAGTAAACAGTGAATCAGAAACAGCGGACTGGAATACAAAGGTATATGATGTAGATCCTGATACAGGTGTTGAAACACTTCTTCTTGAGCAGACAACAACGAGAGCAAATGCAGAAACTCTTGCTAATCTTGGTATGGCATGGGCAGTAAATGCAGTCGGCGTAATCTCATGGGATGCTGAGCTTAAGACTGACGCACCATCTGTAGTAAGCACATCTGTTTCAGATAAGATAAGAACAATGACACCGGCAGTTCAGGTAACATTTGATTCGGAAATTGATGATACAACATTAGACGGAATTAAGATGATTGATTCAGAAGGAAACGATGTAACAGCTAACAGAACTCTTTCAGAAGATAAGCTTACAGCAACATTATATTTAAACAGTATTGAAAACAGTAAAGAATATACTTTATCGGTAACGAACAAAGTAAAGGGTGTAAATAATGCAGGTGCAAATGCATATTCACAGGTTATTAAAGCAGACCAGACGCTCAACGCTCTCTATAGTATTGATTTTTCAAACTATAAAAATCAGACGCTTTCAATATCGGATTTGATACCGGCTCATCCGGCTTTGCAGGAAAATGAATATGTACAATTAACTGTGGATGAAAACGGTAAAGCAGTAATGACAAGCAATACAGACCGCGGTAAGACCATTAATCTGACAATGAAGTGGGATGAAGATATAATTGCCGGTTGCGTAAACTTCGATGTTAAGTTCATGGGTTCAAGGACGAACCAGGGTGGAAATACTACGAATATTCTTCAAAAAGCATTGAAATTGAACGGTATAAGTATTCTGGCATGTCATCGATATAATCAAAGTTTGATGAGCGATATGGCGGGAGTTAATTTTACAAACGGAAATCAGGCGTATTCTAATTCGACAAATGTTTACGATATAAGAGTTGAAGTATATGCTGCAACAGATGAATCTGACTGGATACTTAATGTTTATGATAAGGAAGTATCATTGAAATTGCCGATTCTCTCAACAGAGATTTCAAGAGCTGATATGCCGCAAATAGAGAGTTCAACATTTGGTTTTTACGATGCAACAAAAGTTGAGGATAATGACTACTGTAAGATGAATATTTATAACTTCTCAGCATCATATGCAGAGTATGTAATGTCGGCTGTAAATTCATATAAAGTAACGTCTGCAGATGGTACTGTAAAAATCGAATCAACACTTTCGGGTTATTCTTCATTTAATGTAGTAGTTGATATTGCAGAAGCGGGAGGAAACTTCTATGCGGCAGTATATGAAGGTGATGCTTTAATAGCTGTAAATCTCGTAAAAGCAACAGAAGCAAAAGAATACACATTACCGTTTGAAAACGTGCCGACAACAGCAACAACAAAACTAAAGGGATTCTATTGGACAGATAATATGGTTCCGATGGCAAATGTAATCGACTTATTAAATTAAGCCTGACATATTATATTGATTTCAGGGCAGAAAACATTCTGCCCTGAAATTGAATAATCTGTATTTAATGCAGAAAAAATCACTCAAAATTTAAATTCAGAAAGGAGATACTATGAGAAAAAAAGCGATAAGTTTATTTATTATTTTAACAACATTAGTATCGGTATTTCCGTGTATGTATGTAAAAGCTGCGACTGCATTCGAACAATATCCCTTTACAAGTACATCTATTATGCGTGCCGGTGCAACCAGAGGCGCAAAAAGTATTAATTTTGATTTGGGTATTACAAGTATAGATGTCTATCTTAGTGGAGCCTCAGCCTCATATGATTTAAAGGGAGATTTAAGAATTGATGGAATAAGCGGAAAAGTTATAGGAAGCTTTGATTATGCTAAAAGTATAGTTCCGAAGTCTTGGGGCAGCCCTGTTAATTTCAGAGTTCAGATAACTGAGGTAGTAGAAGGCATTCACGATGTTTATCTGATGAATAAATCCGGAGAGTACAATCCTTCACATATTCAATGTAATTATTTTGATGGTTCTACAACAATTTATAAAGCATATCAGGATGAGCAGACTTTTAATGATATTGATGACAGTGAAGAAGCTGCAAAAGTTGAGTTTTTAACGCAACTCGGATTTTTTGATGCCGGTGAGGAAAGTTTTAATGGTAATCTTCCTGTATCAAGAGCCGATGCTTTAAAAACTATTGCACTTATATTTGATGAAAATGAATATCCTGAAGTTCCCGTCGATGTGTTTTTAGATGTTGAAGACAGTGCTGTAAGGTCAGCTGCATATTTTCTTTATACAAAGAATGTTTTGAAGCTTGAAGATACAGCGTATTTAAATCCGAGTGAATATATCAAAACAACAGAGCTTGTGGGATATGCCGCAAATATATTCAGTCAGGATAAAAGTATGCTCGGAAAAATCAGCTCAGGCGTTTTGTCAGAGGATGGCTATGTAAGAAGGAAACAGCTTGTTGATGTGCTTTACAGTACAGTGATTGCTAAATATGAAAAATTAAGCAGCAATTCCGACGGCTCTGTTTCTTATACCGAATATACAGACGGAATTTTAAGTGAAACAAAGGAATGGTATCTTTCTGAAGGTGTCGTTACGGCAAATTCTTACACAGGACTCTATTCGGAAAATGATGCTGTAAAAGACTATTATGTTCGTATAAACGATGACCTTTACAGCACAGGTAATACAAACGCCGATACATATATCGGTATGCTTTGCCGGTTCATATGGTATGAAGATGCGGACAAAAATATTACTATAAAAGGTATCGTTCCGAAATATCCCGGAAATATTAAAATATACTCAAACGAATATGACTATGAAAGCTTTTCAGGAAATGGTATTACATATGAAAATGAATCGGGAAAGAAAAAAGATATAGAATTTTCTTCTGATACAAAAATCATCTATAACTCAAAAGCGCTTCCTGTTGAAATTGAGAGCGTTATTCCTGATGCTTCAAAATTCAGAGGTAAGATAATTGCGATTGATAATGACCGTGATGAAATTATCGATGTGTGTATCATAAATAATGCCCGCTCCGTTGTAATCAATTCAATTTCAAATGATTTCTTAATTGATGAAATCAGTGGCGAAAAGTTTGAATTTGCCGAGGAGGATAATATTGAATTTATCAGATACGGGATGAAATTGGGAGCTGAAGAATTTTCTGTTGGTGAAAGTGTTGATATATATATCAGCGCAGGTGAAAATGATAAGTTCTGTCAGATAATACTTGCTTCGGAAATTAGCGGAAATATTGTAAGTGTCGGAGAAGAAGAAATTGTTTTCGATACCGGAAAGTCTTATAAGCTTTCACCGTATGCAAACTATGTTCCGACAGCCGGAGATGCAGGATTTTTTAAGCTCAATACCTTTGGTGAGATTGTTTATTACAGAAAGAGCGACAAAAGCTTGCTCAATGTCGGCTGGATGATAAAAGCAGTAGGAAACTTAGAAGAAGAATATGCCGGTATTACAATCAAGACGACAGATAACAAAATTATAACGTATAGGTTTGCAGATAAACTCAGAGCAGACGGCGTTTATATAAAAGAGCTTAAAGAGCTGATTAATGGTAAATCACCTTTTGTAGGGCTTGCAAATTTAAAAGAACAGCAGCCGGTTCTTTATCGGTTGGACGAAAATAATGAACTGAACGTTATAGATACAATAGAGGAAGGTAATTCTGATATTCATTACGATCAGCTTTGTAAATGTTTAGAGCGTTTATCCGGGGGCACTTATCAGATAAGAAAATCAATCGTATTTTCGTATGGCTCAAGGGACGGCGGTGCGTCATATAACGACGGCGGAATTGCATATCTTGCTAAGGATGCAATCTGTTATACATTAAGTCAACAGGATGAATCATTCAGCCGCTTCGGAAAAATATCCGACTCAACAGAAGTGAATTTTGAAGGATATAGTTTTAAGAAGGGAAGTCCTAAGATTGACCTGGCTGTTTTAAAACAAACATCGGGAAAAGGAAATGAATATATTGAACCGTTGATATTTGCCGGCGTGGAAGGTGTAGCTGTAAATGATGATAACGAGCTTGTTAAAACACTTAAATTTAAAGATGCAACGACAACTGTTAAACATAAAGTTAATAATATCTTGTATAAGACCGATGCAACATACAGAGCAAAGGTTGATGGATTAAAGATCGGTGATATGATCTGTGGAGATATAAACTCAGATACAAATGAATTGATGGTATGGGATATAGTTCATTTTATGGGTAATGAGTATGATGGAAACGGGGATACCAGACCTGTTGAAGGTTCATCCGGTACTTATACATCTTTACTGAATTCAACTCAGGACTCAAAAGCTTATCAATGGGAGCGGAGAATGCTTTTAGGAAATATAACAGAGGTCGATCCCGAATATATTAAAATTCAGCGTGCTGTTGAGACTCAGTACACAGAGCTTGCGATTCCGAGTACCGTAACTGTATTAAAGATTGATGAAAATGGTGAAGTTGTTGAACAAAGCTCAAGCATTGCTTCTGTTTATGAAGGTCAGAAGGTTATATGTTTCTTTAAGACGGGATACCTGAGCAGAATTTATATCTATGAACATTTGAACGATTAAGGAGGATTTTTGTATGAGAAAAGTAATTTATGCTATAATTGCCGCTGTGATTTGTTTTAGTCTTACAGCATCAGCACAGGAATCCTCTGTGGATATAACAAATCGAAGCCTGGATTTAAAAAGTCGTGAGCTTGTAATCAGCGGTAATGTTGAAGCACCAAAAGGGAAGGTTTCGCTTGTTTTAACCGTTGAGAAAGACGGGAGAATTATTTTCAGTGAAGATGGAGTATCAGGCGATATAAATGAAAGCAGTATATCGGAATTTACATTCGACAGCTTTAAATTTTCAGATGCTTTCAGTTCCGGAGATTATAAATTCACAATCTATGCAGAATTTATAAATGAGCTGGCGTCATTTGAAATCAGCTATCTGACAGATGAGGAATGGTTTGAGTTTTTAAAGGATATAAACAGTGCAATCAGCAGTAATAATGAAACAACGGCTAAAACGCTTATCGGAAATAATATAAAGGCTACGGATGTATCATCTGAATATTATGAAAAAATCGGAGATGCTGAAAAAAGCCTTATCGCAAAGTCTGTTATGAAAAAGAGTTACACTTTGCCGGCAACACTCGATACAGCTGCAGATGTTGAAAAATTGTTAAGTGCAGTTTCAGAATACAAGGCTGCATGTACAGAGGGCGTTATCTATGCAGAATTAAGTGCTGTAAAGAGTGAAGCGGATTTCAGAAAATGGTGGAATAAATATGATGCCGGTATAGGCTTGAGTGCTGATAATACAAAGACAACGACAGATGAAAGCGCTGTTATTAAGGATTATTTTGAAACTGAAGTGAAAAAGACAGCTTTTTTGAAAAGGTTGCCCGGCTGTGCAAAAGTGCTTGACAAATCAAAGCTTCAGGAAGAGATTATAGAAGCAATAATGCTTGCCAAAATTGAAACATCCAATGCGCAGGTTGTAGGCGGAATGGTTTCAAAATATTCTTCTTACATGGGAATAACAAAAGTCGGAACATCTGTTCAGTCATCTGCTGCATGCAGTAAAGTTTGTATGAAGCCTTATGATACTCTGCCCGCTTTTGCAAAAGCCTATGGCGATGCATTGCCTTCAGGTGACGGCGGTGGAAGTACCGGCGGAGCAGGAGGCGGCACCGGTGGCGGAGGCGGTGGCGGAAGTGCCGGATCGGGAAGCTTAAGCACAAGCAACGCCGTAATACAGGACTTCGTTAACGGTACAGACACCAAAAACGACTTATCTTCAGCAGAACTGCCGTTTACCGATATGGAAGGCTTTGACTGGGCTTATGACGCTGTGGACTTTTTATACAAGCGTTCTGTTATAAGCGGAAGAGATAAGACAAGCTTTGATCCGAATGCAAGCGTAACAAGAGCTGAATTTATAAAGATGCTCGTTGTGGCTTATGGCTATGAGGCAAAGGTTACAGACCCGCTTGACTTTTCCGATGTACCGGCAGACGCATGGTATGGAGAGTATTTAAGACAGGCAGTTAAAGTCGGTCTTGTAAAAGGAGACGACAGAAACTGTTTCAATCCGGATGCAACCTTAACCCGTGAGGACATGGCTGTAATGGTACAGCGTGCAAGTCTTTTTGAGAAAGGCAGCAAGGAAATTAATTTCAGCGATAAGAATGAAATATCGGAATATGCATATGATTCGATAGAAATTCTTTATAATAAGAGCGTTGTTTCCGGAATGGGTGACGGAAGATTTGCTCCTAAAGAAGCGGTAACAAGAGCTCAGGCGGCACAGATACTTTATAACGTGCTGATAAATACGTATAAGTAAGGAGGCAGATGAATGAGATCAGGATTGTTTAAAAGAATAACAGCGGCAATATTATCATTATCTATGATAATTCCGCTCTCAGCCCATGCATATTCCCCGGGACCGACAACATATGAGTTTGATTTTTCAAATGTAACGGCAGAGCAAAATGTAACGGTATCAAAATCCGGAATAAGCTTGTCTGCCGGAGGCAGTGTAACATTTGAAATTGCCTTGCCGTTTTCAGCGGCAAGCGTAGATTTCAAATATTCTGCAAAAGCTGATACAACGCTTGATATAAAGATTGATGATAACGCATATTCGAAAGATTTGAGCGTTAAAGAAACTGATGCAAAGCTTGAACTTTTAAATGACAGAGCCGGAGTGCATGAGTTTTCAATATCATCAACTCAGGAAATTTCGATAAAAGAAATTACATTCAATAAAGTTGATGTTGAGCATTCTCCGGCAAATACCACACCGCTCACTCTTACAACGTTTGAAGAAGCGGTTTATACAACAGTTGCAATTCATGAAAATGCTGTTGCACTTTTTGATAAAGGTGCAATGCGTTATCTTGATTTCGATGATGCAAGAGTTGTACCGAGGTATTTTAATGGTAGTCTTCATATTCCGGCTTTTGCACTCGCAAGAGCAATGGATATGTATTTAGAAGACTATGCCGATATGGAATATCTTCTTTTAAGAAGTGATGATGATGCTTTTGAGCTTTATGCTGAAAAAGGTACTGCATTTATTCGTGATAATGCGAACAAAAAGGATATAGCGAGTCCGGTAGTATATGACAGCGGAATAACATGGCTTCCTGTAAGACAGATTGCAGAGCTCTTGGGAAAAACTGTCCTTTATAAAGACGGAATGGTTGTAATTGATGATAAGCTCCATGCAGGGGCCGCAATAAATGACTCATACATTTTCGGAACTTTGAAAGGAAGCTTTGATAAATATATTATTGAGGATAACAGCCAAGGAAAAGTATATCACGTTTCAAAGGAAAGCGGTTCAAACGACCGTAATCCGGGAACAGCGGATTCGCCTTTTAAAACTATCGGCAGAGCGGCGGAGCTTGCTGAGCCGGGCGACCGCATTATTATTCATGAGGGACACTATTCGGAGATAATAAGACCGAAAAATGACGGAACTCCGTCAAGACCGATTGTTTTTGAAGCGGCAGAGGGCGAAAATGTTGAAATAAGCACATTTAAAGAAATCTCCGGATTCCTGCCTTATGATGGTAATGTTTATTGTGCGGAAATTCCAAAAGCTATCGGTAAATACAGAATGCAGGTGTTTATGGGAGATGAATATCTTCGTGAAGGCCGGCATCCGAATACGCATAATCAGCCAAATGCGGTAGAATATTTTGATTCTATAGATGATAAGTTATTTGCAACTCATGGTGATATTTTTGTAAGACAAGATATGGACGGAGCGGCGGCAAAAGTTGCATCGGGAACTTTTAAGGCTGTAAGTGATACCGGCTTATTAGACCAGGAAGACAATTATTGGAAAGGCGCAACCTTTACATCACTAAAAGGTCAGGGCTGGGAACTGTCGAGTGCAATTGTAAAGGCTTCATCAAAAGGCGAAGTGTCGTTAGATGACGGTGGAAATGCATATAGTTCCATTGTATATTTTAATCGTGCATATCCGGAGGACTGGGGATATCTTGCAAATCATATGAATACTCTTGATATGCCCGGAGAATGGTATTACGACGGAAAAACGCTTTATATAATTCCGCCGGAGGGCGTGAAAGGCGAAGAAATGTCACTTTTAGTTAAACAAGGCTTTACGACATTTGATTTGTCTGATAAGAAGTGCATTCAGGTCAAAAACATAAACACCCGCGGCGGTGGTATGAGTATGGCAGGTGATACGGAAAATATCGTTATAAACGGTGGTGAGCATAAGTATATATCACATGCTACGTACATGGCAAACGGAGGTGCAGAGGTGGGATATGAGGCTACTGCTGAAGTTGTCGAAGACGATATAAATAAAGGTGCGTTCGGTATGATGATTGAAGGCACAAACAATGCATTTATCAATTCTACAATATACGGAAGCGGTATGAAGGCAATAACTGTATCGGGAACATATAATTTTATATATAACAATGAAATATCAAATATAGGTTATACCAAAGGTGCAGCTGCCGTAACCCTTAGAATGTCATCATCTGAAAAGTTAGGCGGTCATCAGGTAGTAGGAAACAGTGTTCATGCAGTAGGAACTCATGCTATAAATTCCGAAGTTGGAACTTTGCCGGGAGCTGAAAATGGTCAGGCGGTAGGTGCTTGTTTGCCGGTTGAAGTAAGCTATAATCATATTTATGATTCAACGCAGTATGGACGTGATTCCGGAGTTTTATATATGCATTATGGTCATTACGGAACAGACAGGGAATATTCTAAGGTTCATCATAATTTGGTGCATGATTCGGCAAAAACTCATCCTGTAGGAGGAACATCAATAAACAGTATTTACTTTGATAACTCTACAAGCGGAATTGATTGTTACAGCAACATCTTGTACTATAAACGGGAAGAACATGACAATACGGCTATCTATATTCAGCGTAAAGCAATATTCCCGACATCGTTCTCAACTATTCCGAACTGGAATAACAAAGCGCTCGGACACATTGAAAAAGATGTTGATATGAAAGATCAGACACAGATTCCGACAGGTAAGCCGTTCCTTGCAGGACCCGATTTTCTTGATGAAAGATTTATGGAAAATTATAACCTTGCAAAAACTGATTATAGCATGCTCTTTGCAGACTATGGCGAGCTTTCGGATGGTGCTGTTATGACAGAAGACGGCTTTGTGGACTTTAATGATACCGGCAAGATTACATATAAAGACGTAGACCTTACAGGAAAGAATATGCTCAGCATTTATGCTGCCGGAGAAAAGAAGCTTGCATCATATGTTGTTAAGGTTGATCTCTTTAAAGACGGAGAATTGCAGGAATCTGTTGCAATGCCGCTTCAGATTATGGCAGAGGGCGCTGATACCTTGAATGAGGCAAGCAGCGTATTACAGATGATGGACGGCAAATTTGATATTGTAATATCACCTTATTATTCTGAAAGTGAAAAAAATGTAAATCTGCTGTTTGCCGGAGTAAGAGCTGATGTTACGGATAAGGATCCTATTACTCCTATTAATTCAACTGTTGTTTTCGGCGGTGCATTTACAAATCATGTTAAGCATACGATGTCTCAGAAAGGTCCGTTTACAAACTATGACTTATCAAGATTTGGAGATTACAGTCATAACTATGCAAGCTGGATATTTGAAAATACACTTATTTATGAGAATGTAACAATTCCGAGAGATTATACAGATGTACAGCTCTACGCAATGAGATGGGCGCCGTCACCGGGCTATAAGATGCAGATCAGAATAGGAAGCGAAACAGCTAAGCCTATTGCTGAGATAGACCTTGACTATGAAGCACCGGTTCTTGGCGGTAAAGCAAGTGAAGGCTGGTATTATGTAAAGGATAATCATAAGCTTAATGAAACATTAAAGGCAGGTACTTATGACATTTATGTAACATTTGATGATACAACAAGTGATAAAGAAACAGGAAGATCCTGTGACCTTGAGTATTTTGCATTCTTTAATGAAGCTGACCAGTAAAAAAGTTTTTGATTAAAAACTTCAACCCCCTGCACCCCCAATCATGGGGGCAGAAGAAACTTTTTTGTAATTTAGAAAATTGCAAAAACGCGCAATTTCCTAAAAGATAAAAAATAATTATTGAGGTGCTGCAAAATTGCGGCACCTCGTATTATTTAAGGCTCTTTGTCAAGAGTTGGGGTGAAAAATCCTGTAAAGAATTTTTTTGAGGTAGTATAGATAGCTATGCTACCTCTTTTTTGATGTTTGATTTTTTTCGTTTTTGGTATGAAAATATATGTAAAATTCTTTTTCTGAATCGGTTAAAATTACGGTATCCATAGGCATTTCTCTTTAATACCTTGATTCTGTTATTACACCCTTCTGTAAATCCATTACTATAAGGATAATCAAAGGTATTTAATATTCCTTTTTGCCAATTTATCAATGTTTTGCTGCATGTATCATAATCATCCAAACCACTATCTTGCGCATCATATATCCATTCTGTCATCATTTCTTTAGCTGTTTGTTTGTCTTCTCATTTAAGTAATTCATAAAAAGCTTCTTTTAGATAATATGCTGTTCTTAATTCATCGCTTATCCACAGTAAACTCTCTACTCTGGCTTGTTGTTTTTTGGTAAGGTCGCTTTTTCTTTTTGTAAGGATTCGTTTTGAATTTTTGAACGACAGCCTGTTTTCTTTTCCATATTTTTTCTGTATCTTCTTTCGGGTTCGCTCAAATGCCCATATTATCTGCCTTACATAATGATATTTGTCTACTAAATACGTTGAATTTTTAAAAAATGCTTCTGCTAATTCACAATAGGGTTTCCACATATCACTAACAAAAAATTTAACCTTATCTCGTTCTTCTTTGCTATATTGCTTTAAATATTTTATCAAATGACTCTGTTTTCTATCCGGCAGAATATCAAGAACTACACCGGTTTTAGGATCTGTTATGATTGCCTGATATTTTTCATCTCCTGTATTGCCTTTAAATTCATCAATAGCTATAACCTCAGGTAATTCCTTAGGAGCAGTATATGATATATTGTCAAATATACGTATTACTGTTGAAACAGATATATTAAATTTATCTCCTATCGAAGTGAATGAACATATTTTTTCTGTTTCTTCAAATATCTTATTGATTAATCTGCGTGTCATCTGATAATATTTGGGTACAAAGGTGTTTTTTTCTGCAAAGCGTTTTCCGCAGTTATGACACGAATATCTTCTTTGACGATATATAATAATTACATTCTGTTCAAATGAAGGTAAATCCTTTATTGTTCTGCATCTATAGTCATGAATGTACTTTGTTTTTCCCCCACAATTAGGGCAAACGTGTTCAAGTACAGGCATTTCTAAATAAATATACGTAAAATTTTCAATATTTTCAATTTTTTT
>JAZTZP010000055.1:0-5636 GCA_045637525.1 Clostridia bacterium
CACGGCTTACGCCGTGCCACCTCCCTTTAGGCAAGGGAGGCTTTGGCAAAGCGTACCGAATGCAGACTGTAAACATACAGATAAACTATAATTTACAATTTCTTTACTAATTCAAAAATCGTAATTTTTTTTCCTGTAACAGCCTTGACACAACTAAAATATTATGATATAATATAATTGCAATTTAACTTTAAATCTTTATTCGAGAAAAGTAGGCGTTTTTGTCTTCCGATAAAAATGCATGCTCTCTTTTTAGTACTACTTTTTTTGGATAAGATGGTATTAAAGTTGAATTGCACATGAGTTATGCATTTTTTGTGCGTAGCTTTGGTTACGCACTTTTTTAGTTAAGGAGGAAAAAACCAATGCAAGAAAATCAAACAAATACACAACAGGAAAATATCCCATCATTACTGAGACTTTTAGAAGACGCAAGCGATACACACAGACTAATTTCAAAAACCTACGCGGCAGCCATGGCATTATATGAATCCTTTGATGCCGACAGGGATTTTTCCGCAAGAGTAGGCGACAAAGTATTATCATTCGCCGCAGAAGTAATCTGCGACTACAGCCGCGAAGCAGATGATGCTATGTCAAAGCTATATAAAAATCTTGATAAATTATTTGACTATTATCATGAAGAAAAATAGCTCTCAGAAAATAATTTTCTGAGAGCTGTTTTAATTAATCTTTTTTATAATTAAGCGTTATAATTCCGGCACATATCAAAAAAAGTGTAAATATAAGATTAACCGGTGAAACCTGACTTTGTTCTGTCAGCATTAGGTTTGAAAGGATTACTCCGAATACAGGTATCATAAAGCTGTAAATCGTAACCTTTGATACAGGATTATGCTTTAACAGCACGCCCCACAGCGAATATGCCGCCGCTGAAAGAACAGAAAGATACATAAGCACACCAAAAGCCTTCATGCCCGAAACAACAACAGCTCCACCTGATACGATACCAATTATTATCATAACAATACCGCCCATTATAAACTGATATCCGCTTATAACAACAGGATCCTCATACTTCGAGTAACGTTTCATAAGCACAGATGATACGGCATATGCAATTGTTGAGAATATAACAAACCCGTCACCCGTAAAATTCATATTAAAGTCAAGTCCGTTTAAATTTACAAGTATAATACCGACAAATCCCAATATACAAGCAAATATTTTTCTGAAAGTAAGTTTTTCCTGACGAAATACAAGACTTGCTGTAAGAATTGCAAAAAATGCATTGGAGCCACTCTCAATAGTTCCCTTTACTCCGGTGGTGTTTGCAAGACCTATGTAAAAGAATATGTATTGAATAACCGTCTGAAAACAGCTCACCTTTACTACTTTTAAAAGGTTTGCCTTTTCAGGATAAAGGAATTTTTTTCTTGCAATGCTATATATCAAAACGGTAAGTATTCCGGCAAGTGTAAATCTTATTCCGGCAAAAAGTATAGTAGACGCTGTATCCTTAACCGGCAAAATAAGCTCATAGCCGATTTTTATAAAAGGAGTAGCACTCCCCCAGAGCGCACAACAAAAAAGTGCAACCACCCCCACAAAAAAGGTGTTTGTAAGTATTTTATTTTTCGCTTCCATTTTTTCCTTCCTTTCGTCATTAAATTATAGTTTATCTGCGTGTTTGCAGTAGGATTTCGGTACGCTTTGCAAGCCTCCCTTGCCTAAAGGGAGGGGGACCGCTTGCGGTGGAGGGATTGTTCCTTAAATATGTTGATTTTCTTGAAAGACAATCCCTCAGTCGCTTTCAGCGACAGCTCCCTGAAGGTGAATTGACTTCGTCAAGAGAAGCCACCCTGGGGTGTTACACAAGGGAGCCTATTAACAAAGCACATCAAAAGCCTATCCTTAATTAGTAAGATAAACTATAATTTGTAATTCTGTTCATAAAAAATTAATTCATTCAAAAACCCTAAATGTACTTTTTTCAATGATGTAATCTAAATCTGAAATCGCTTGCGATTTCTACCAAAACCTGTCGCCATGCGATAGATTTCACCCATGCAAAGTGTGGATTTCACTCACACAAAATGTGTGAATTTCCATTTTACCGCAGGTAAAATATTTCACTGCAATACTGTAAACGTTAAGTTGACAGTATTGCAAAATAACCATGAATTATCACCCCTTTTCAAAAAAAATATACAACATCACGTAATTTGACAAAAAATATTGTAAAATAAAAAAAAATATTATATAATAACCCTGTTGACATTAAATATTGAAAGGATTTTTCATATGACAAACCGTGAAAATATAAGAAATATTGCAATAATAGCTCACGTAGACCACGGCAAAACAACACTGGTTGATGCAATGCTTGCTCAAAGCGGAATATTCCGTGAAAACGAACAGGTAGACGAGCGAGTTATGGATTCAAACGACCTTGAAAAAGAACGTGGAATTACAATATTGGCCAAAAATACATCTCTTCGTTATAAGGACTACAAAATCAATATAATAGACACTCCCGGCCATGCCGATTTCGGCGGCGAGGTTGAGCGTGGTCTTGAAATGGTTGACGGCGTACTTCTTTTGGTAGACGCCTTCGAGGGCTGTATGCCTCAAACAAGATTTGTGCTGTCAAAAGCGCTGGCATTAAACCTCCACCCCATCATCGTTGTAAACAAAGTGGACAGACCAAACGCACGCCCATACGAAGTTGTCGATGAAGTTCTCGATCTCTTTATAGATTTAGACGCCACAGAAGAACAGTTAGACACTCCTGTTATCTACGCCTCAGGTAGAGACGGCTGGGCAACAGCCGAATACAATCCGGAGCAGCCAAACAAGGATTTAACACAGCTTTTCGAGCTTATAGTAAACTCTATACCGGCGCCCGATTGTGATGACGACGGGCCGTTTCAGATGCTTGTTTCAAACATCGACTACGACGAATACACAGGCCGTATAGCAGTCGGAAAAATCGAGCGTGGAAGCATAAGCGTAAATATGCCGCTTGCAATATGCCGTGCAGATGGTAAAATCACACGTGCAAAAGCCGTTAAGCTCTTCACCTTCGACGGACTCAAAAAACAATCTGTTGAAAGTGCCGGAGCGGGCGACGTTGTTGCAATATCGGGAATTGCGGATATAAATATCGGAGAAACAATATGCGACGTTTCCGAGCCCGAAGCATTACCGTTCGTTAAAATAGATGACCCTGTCCTCTCCATGACATTCAGCGTAAACGACAGTCCGTTTGCCGGTCAGGACGGAAAGTTTGTAACATCACGTCACCTTCGTGAACGTCTTTTCCGCGAGCTTGACTCTAACGTGGCACTTCGTGTCAGCGAAACAGATACAACCGAATCTTTCGTAGTATCAGGCCGAGGCGAGCTTCACCTTTCTGTTTTAATTGAAAATATGCGTCGTGAAGGATACGAATTTCAGGTTTCAAACCCGGTAGTTATATATAAAACAATCGACGGTGTAAAATGTGAGCCTGTCGAGCTTCTCACAGTTGATGTCCCCGAAGAATACACGGGCGTTGTAATGGATTCTGTAATAAACAGACGCGGCGAAATGGTAAACATGGAGCCGGGAGCTCAGGGTTATACACGTCTTGAATTCCGAATCCCGTCACGAGGACTTATAGGCTACCGCAACGAGCTTCTCACAGCAACAAAAGGCACAGGTATAGCAAACAGCATTTTAGACGGATACGAGCCGTATAAGGGTGATTTCAACAGTCGTTCAAGAGGCACTCTTATCGCATGGGAAGACGGAGAAACAATAACATACGGTCTTTTCAATGCGCAGGAACGCGGAACTCTTTTCATCGGTCCGGGTGTAAAGGTCTATGAAGGAATGATAGTAGGCGAAAACGCACGTGCCGAAGATATAGTAGTAAACGTGTGCAAGAAAAAGCACGCAACAAACACAAGAGCCTCAGGCTCAGACGATGCTTTAAGGCTTGTACCGCCAAAACAGCTTAGCCTTGAAGAATGCCTCGAATTTATATGCGACGACGAGCTTTTAGAGGTTACTCCAAACTCACTGAGAATGCGTAAACGCATCTTAAAAACCGACCTGCGGGCAAAAGCAAATGCAAGAAAATAAAATGACACATGAATATTATATGAAACAGGCTTTGTTACAGGCAAAAAAAGCGGTGGCACTCGGAGAAACTCCGATAGGTGCCGTCATAGTACGTGACGGAAAAATAATATCACGAGGATATAATAAACGTGAAACAAAGAAAAACAGCCTTTGCCATGCTGAAATATCCGCAATAAACAAAGCCTGCAAAAAACTCGGTGGCTGGAGACTCCCCGGCTGCACGCTTTATGTTACATTAGAGCCCTGCTGTATGTGTAGCGGAGCAATAATACAGTCCCGGATTGAGAATGTATATTTCGGAGCATACGACTATAAATCAGGTTGTGCCGGCTCAGTAATCAATATGTTCGAACCCGGGCTCTTCAATCACAATGTAAATATTTCAGGTGGCATACTCGAATCCGAGTGTTCCGCCATACTTTCAAATTTTTTCAAAGCTTTAAGAAAAAAGAAACGAGGTGATTCTGTATGAGATTTACAGACAAACAGAAAAAAATAATATGTATCACAATCGCAGGAGCAATGCTCCTCGCAGTAGTAGCATCCATACTGCTGAACTTTGTAGCATAAACAATACATACTTCATCTGAAAAAAAGCCGGATTTGTCAAAATCCCGACAAATCCGGCTTCATATTATTCATCTCCCCAGGTATACTCATCCGTCCCAAAACTGCTTTCCCATTTTGAAGGCGTCTTCGACTCAAACCAGTCAACAGGCTTTGATACCCTATTACAGCTCACCGCTTTTTCAAATGCTGATTTTATATCAGCTTTTATCTCATCAGTGTAGGCATCCTCTGCTATTGACACAAATAAAGGCGTTCCGCTTTTAGCAAGAACATCAAGCCACTCTCTGTTCTTCTCCCAAGAAACATTATTGGTAATTCCCACGCAATCGGCATCAACAAGATAGAATTTATTATGCTGACACATTCTGAAAGCTAATGTATTAATTCCCATCTTCCTTGTACGTTCCCATTCAAGACCGCTTGTATCATCGCCTGTTCTTTGTATGTCAAAAACACCTGCCGATAAATGACTCAGCGTGTTGCACCCCATTATTAAAACATCTTCCCCTGCCGCTTCTCTTATGGCATTATAAAAAAACACCTATTATATAACCAAAATATTCATAGTCGCCTCCTGTGCCGATTGTAGCACATTTGTTCGACGTTATAAATGTGTGTATCACTTGACGCTTACGTATTTGTCTATCGGCAAATATGAAGCAGTGGCGAAACCACTATGAAGAAAATTCACTTTGCGAATTCATGAAGCAAAGCGTTCCTTAATGTTGCGATAGCAACACTTCATTAGCGTATCATCTTCATAGCCGCAGGCGACTTAATGTTCCGAAAGGAACGCTTCATTGAAAAAAGACGATTCCGAAGAACCGTCTTTTTTCTGGCTCCTCAAGTTGGGCTCGAACCAACGACCCTGCGGTTAACAGCCGCATGCTCTGCCAACTGAGCTATTGAGGAATGTTTGTTCCGGCAACTATCTATTTTCCCGGGCAGTCTCCCACCAAGTATCTTCGACGTGAAAG
>JAZTZP010000056.1:0-7448 GCA_045637525.1 Clostridia bacterium
TTTATTTCCTTCGGCGGTGCATTTTCTTTTATTTGACTTGCTTTTTTATCAATTGTAATATTTACACCATCTGATATTATAGTAATTGTCCCTGCTTCATCTGTGCGATAAATATTTATATAATTTTCTTTTAAAGTATTCAGAACTTCTATATGCGGATGACCATAGCTGTTTTCTTTTCCGCATGAAATTACAGCGTATTTCGGCGATACTTCCTTTATAAATTCATAACCCGAAGAAGATGAAGAACCATGATGTCCTACCTTTAAAACATCCGCTGTTACATCTGTTTTTGTTTTTAAAAGCTCTTGTTCAACTTTGCTTTCAGCGTCTCCCATAAAAAGAAATGTATTAATTCCATATCTTATTTTTACAACAGCTGAATAGTCGTTCAAATCTTCATAATTTTTACTTATCGGAGAAAGTATGTCAATTTTTAAATTATCGCTATTCAGAATGTTTACACCGGCTTTTGCCAAAACTGTATTTATTTCTTTTTCTTCTATTGCATCTAAAAGATTTTCAAACGCTTTTGTTGTATGAGCCTTTCCCGGCATATATATTTTCCCGATTTTATAGTATCTGATAATATCCGCCATAGAGCCTATATGGTCGCTGTGAGGATGAGTGGCAACAACATAATCAAGCTTTAAATAACCGGCTTTGTTAATTACGTTCTTTATTATATCATCATCACCGTAATTTCCGGCATCTATCAGCATACATTCACCGTTAGGCAATTCAATAAAAGTACTGTCGCCTTGCCCTACATCTATATAGTGGATTTTCAGTTTGCTGTAACTTGCAGTTATAGCTTGTGTCGGTATTGGTTCAATTGATGGAATAGCTTGATTATTTTCTTTTGAACATCCGGTAAAAAGCAACAATATACTTAGAATAGCATATATACAATATTTCTTTAATTTCATTTTTTCTCCTGACTAATATTATTATTTTATTAATTGTATCACAAAATGAGATAAAAGTCAATATCTCATTTTGTGATTTGGTATAATAGTATAAAAATTTATATTTACGGAGAATTACAATGAGACTTAAAGACTTACGAGAAGATGCGGATATTCCTCAAAAAGTATTAGCAGAATATTTGCATATAAAACAAAATACGTACTCTCAATATGAAAATGGTCAACGTCAATTACCAATAGATGCTTTAATAAAGCTTGCTGAATATTTTGATGTAACAACAGATTATATTCTTGGGATTACTAACATAAAATCTTCCTATCCTAAGAATTAAGAATAACTTAACACAAACACTATTCTTTTCAAAAATTAAGAAATAAAATTTCATTTAAAAAAACTGTTGTAAAATGAAATATCAAATTACAACAGTTTTATTATTTGCTTAAATAATTCCTATCAAAACAAGCCGTTATTTCGTGCTTCATAAATAATCTTAGCCATATCACCACGTGTAAAAAAGTCCATTGTCTTTGAATTTTCCTCGGTTATAACTCCCTTTTCTATTAAAATATCAATAGCCTCCTCCCAGTTAAATTCAGCTTCGTTCCCGGCTCTTAACACCATCGTCGCAAACTGCACAGCAGTTACAGGCTCATCAGGTGCAAATATGTTTTCTCCCATTCCTTTTATAAGCCCAAGTGAATAAGCATTCTCTACAGCCCCAAACCCCCAATGCGACGATAAAACATCACTAAAAGTCTGTGTCTGCCCAACAGCCGCCGCCGTCTCCTTTCCCATAGCACGCAAAAGCATAGTAGCCGCCTCAACCCTCGTTAAAGGCTTTAACAAATCAAGCCCCTTTTCATTTCCATGCAAAAGTCCATCCTCCTGCAAACTCAATGCCTCAGCCTCAAATGTTAGTTTTTCCGGTATAGGAAAATCTTCTTTAATTTTTGATATTTCCTCTCCTATAATACGAGCTCTTTCTTTAAATCTTTCTTCTTCCACGATAGTACTTATTTCACCGAGTGTCAAAAATTCAAAATATTCATCAGCTTCCCGTTTTGAAATTTCCCAATATCTTGCATCAACCAGCAAAAAAAACTCTTTACTATTATCACATTTAAAATATATTCCTGTTATATAGCCTCTATATACACAGAATTTTATATCTTCTACTTTTTTTACATTCTGTTCTGTCAATAATTTTTTTATTGTACTTTTTTCTTTTACTAAATATACTGCTTTGTTATGACCGCCTGTCATATATGAATTACCCAAAAATTCATCAAAGCGCTCTATTCTTTCGCCGGACAATTCAAACTTTGCACTATCAATTCCTGTTGGTCTTCTTTTTGACGGAACGCTCCATAATTCTTTACCACTGAAAAGATAATCAAAGCAATCGGCTTGTACATATTGATAACTGTATTCATAATTTGAAAAACCGCTTATTTTTATTCCTTCTTCATATATCAGTGTAAACTCATCCATTAACACTTCAAATTCTTGTTCAACATTTTCCTCTCTCATTTTATTTAAAAACAAACTTTTAGGAATATAATCGTTACGCAAATAATCCGTACGCTCTTCTATATATTTTTTATTTATTTCTTCTATTTCATCTTTCGTAAAATGATTCATCATAAGAAGTTCATCTAAATTTTCATTTAAACCCTCTATTTCTTCATCCGCAAATACATTTGCAGATGAAATAACTAAGATTATCGAAATTAATGTTAATAATACTTTTTTCATGATAAAAATTCCTTTCCATAATAATATATTATCGTACTACAAATTGATATGTTGTACCGCCTATAGATACTCCCAATGTTGTTACTACTTCGAATGTTATTGTATCATTTGCCGGAACTGTATATCCGAAAGGTTCCCACCAGTCATTATCCCCCTGACCTTTCTCGTACTCAAAATCAGTTTGATAAATTTCTTCATCAGAAAGCTTGTATCCAAGCGTCATACTGCTAAAACCTCTGCATCTTAAAGTAGCTGTTCTGTCTACATCCGTTGTATTCGTTACAGTTATTGTATAATGATATGTCGTTCCCCATTCTCCGAGACTTACTGCTGCTTCATCAATCTCATATCCCTTTTGCTTTTTGCCGGCGGCAACTATTGCTCTTAATTCCGCTATTGCTTCATCTGAAACCGGGGTATTTACCCATTTCCCTGTTCCGTTCTTGTCTATCTGTGTTAAATCATGATAAAGAAAATCAAAATACCATTCTCTTTCTCCAGTATCATCATAAGGATATCTGAAGCTGTGAAGAGCTCCGGGCATGGCGGAAAGAGTACCAACGTCATCATCATCAATCGGATTAAGAGCAGTACGCCAACTCCATTTTGGATTCTCAACAGCATCATAAAAATCATCCCTTAAATAGATTGGTTGACCTTCTCCGATTTGTGTATTTTCATCAATCAGAAATTCAATATCCGAATCTATCCATGCTGATTGATTCCATGCTACGCCTTTGTATTTTCCGGGATAATCCAGCTCATCAAGTCGGGTGTATACATAATCAGTTTCAAAAAAACCACCGTCCAAGACTTCATTATTATATAATAAAGTTCTTTCCGTCCCGTTTTTTAAACAAAGATTTGCTCTGTTGTATGCCGCAAGAGAGCTTACCATAACACTTCCACCCGTAACTTTAAAATCAAACAGTATCGTTGGTCGTTCCTGATCATTACTTGTTAAAATGAATTTATCTGTTGCAATTGTTTCAATTAACAGTTTATGCTCATGCGGTGCTAAAGTAAGTGTATAATTTTCTTTCTTTGTGTAATAATCGCCCATATCCCTATAACTTAATCCGTAAGCAAGATTGCTTATTTCTATGGTTATCGGCTTGTCGGATTCGTTATAAAAATCAACATCAAGATAAAACGGATGTTCCGGATAAGAAATTTCAGGTTCTTTTCCTAATCCATACCAGGACATATGAGTCTGGAAATATGTATTTTCCCCGGTTATGCCTTTCTGTTCGAATATTTTATGATGAGCTAACTCACCAGCTCTTAAACTTCCGTCAGTCATATCAAATTTCATTAAATACTCCGGACTGTTGACATAGATAAAATTCCTGCCCGTTCTTTTTGAAAATTCGACTACAGCACCCTGACGAACATTTATCCGCCCTCGTGCATATTTCATCATATATCCGCAAAACTGCAGATAATACGTTTCTCCGGCTGAAAGATTTACAACAATTTTTCTTTCATCATTTCCTATTCTTTTTGTCATGCTTTCATTTTCATAAAGCTTAAGGTATGTATCATATACAGCATTTTCACCGTTATAATTTGTAGCTTCAAATATATACGTACCCGTAAAATCCGGCGTAAAGGAATATAAAGCATATTCTCCGTTTGCCGTTATTATATCTTCATATCCGCCCTCTTCAAGCTCCGTTACAGGAACATTCTTCGTTATATTAAGCTGTGCATGAAGCTGTCCATCACTATAATGTCTCATCTTTATATAATAAGTCGTTCCCTCAGTTAGTGCAACGCTTACCTTTGAAAATCTTCCACCGTCATAATCGTCATTTGAAGCAATCGGCGTTCCCGTTAACTCTTTATTTGTATATACTTCAAGATATGTATCATTGCTTACACCACTTCCGCCATATGGGGAAGTGTAAATATAATAGTTTGCTGACTCCGTAGGTGTGAATTCATATACATCAAAGCTTCCGGAAGAGGCACTTATTTCTCCACCACCAATTGATCCGCCATCCGATATGCTCGGATATATAGTTTCAACATAATTCAGTGTTATTCCAAAATGATTTTCTATTATTCCGGTATCTCTGCTACTTATATAATCCAATACATCTTCTCCGGAATAGTCTTTTAATTTTGTTAAAAACAGCTTTAATTTATCACCCTGTGTCTCCGGAACCTGATCATCATCTAAACTACTGAAATATCTGAAAGTGCTTTTAAAAGGTTTCCAATCAATTTCTCTCTCGATATCAATGAGAATAGCTGCCAAGCCTCCTGATGAATATTCCCCAAAATCAAAATATGATTCATAAGAAATATAACAATCGCTTTTCAAAAAATCATAATATTCATCACCGGTATACCAAGGTCCATAATAACTATCATATGTTGCAACATCACTTCTGTAAACAGTCCCGCTTAACTGAGTAAGTATATAATACATCTTAAAGAAAGAAAGTGTTTCTGCATCAAATTCCCATATATCTTTATCAAAATTATGACTTATCTCATGCAAAGGTAAATCTCCCCAGTCTCCTGATGAAAGTCGGTTCATTAAACCTCTATAATGCGGTTGTGCGAATGTTATAGGAAATCCTGACCACCCATATATTATTTGCCAGTAGGTTTCACCATCTACCACTCCGTATAAATCGTTAAGATCCTGACGTGTAGACCTGATCTCTATTTTTCTTCCTCCTTGCGGAGTATATCCCGTTAAATCCTTTAAACAAGCGTATGCAGAATCCATTCTTGAAAGCCAAATATTAAAATCCGTATCAGAAGCATTCTCCTTATCATCATCTTCCAAAGTTGAAATTATATATCTTCCGGGATAGGAAGTTTTCGCTTCTTCTGTAATATATTTTAATTGCACTCTTCTGTACATTCCACTACAAAACAGCACATTACCGGTTGAAACTTCCCAGTTTAATTCAACAAAATAAATGCCTCCGGGAACAAGATTGTCTATTGTAAAACTCTCTTCATCCAATAATGTATTTGTGCGACTGAACTTTTCTTCATAGCTCGAAAGACCATCATTTGTATTAAAATCCAATAAAGATATAGTATACCTTGTATTTCCGGATATCGGGAATACAACTTTACAGGTTATTGAATTATGCGTCTTATCTGTTATGATTAAATCAACATCCTCCATCCCCTCTATCGTTATCCGTTGATTATTCTCCTCTGAATTTATCGCAGTAACATCATCGGTCAGAACTCGTTTACTGCCACCGACTCCTCCTATATCTCCGGGAATATCATATCCGTAATCCTCATCATATTGTATAATAATATTTTCATATAATTCTTTCAATTCAATAAACTCGGCATATTTTGTTCTGTAATACCGATTAATTAATTCATCAAACTCCAGTAATTCTTTAGGATGTTCTTTTAAAAACTTCGGAAGATTATGCAATTCCAAATCTTTAGCAAAAACATCTTCATAATTATTATAAATTTCATGTGAAAGTGCTTTATTTGACGAAATGAGTGTTTTGCATATATCTAAAATCTCTTTTTTATGCGAATTAAGCTCTATGTCATATGAATAAATATCAAAATTATCCGCTTCACCGGATGGGTTCTCCTGAATAGTCAATATATAATCGCCTGTGTTGTTCTCATTAGCTATACAAATATAATATTCACAATTTGCAGAAAAATTAATTTTAGAAGAAATCACATTTTCTGATAATACATTACCCTCTGAACTATATATCGAAAAAACAGTTCCAAGTATACTGAAACAATCTATTTCATAGACAGTACCGTTCTCAGCTTTGAACTTTATCCAATCATTTTCTCCGGCAAAATTTATGTTTCCTGATATTTCTTTATTTATATCACTTACCAAAGTCGCAGTATCAAAGCTGTCCCCATAAAAATCAGCATTATCCCCGGAAATTGAAACTGCCTCCGACAGCGGCTTTAAACCACTGTTCCAGTTAAAAACACGAATTGTATATTCATCTGCTTTTTCTTTGTTTATATAAAAACTCTCGCTAAGGCTTATTTCACTGCCGTTTGATACAGTTTGTAAATTCCCCATTTTTGCTTCAATCAGCTTACCGCTTTCATATAATGCAAAATACGGCTGAATATTTTCAGTACTTCCTGAATTATTTTTAATACTCACATCAACTGAAATATTACTATAATCTTCATTTATATATTCACAGTATCCGTCTTTGTTCCAAAAAGCAATATTGGTATCAAATCCGGTATTTACCGTTGTTAAGGCGTTTGTATCGGTTGTTGCTATATTATTTATGGAAGAAGACACTTCATCACTATTCTCAGCCGGTACTATATACAAATACTCATCAGCTTCGCTGTCCCAATCAAAGCTTATTGCAAATTGCGTAGTATCAAAATCAATATCCGACCAATTACCGTTGTCATATCCCGATAATAAACCTGTATATATCACAGTCTCTGTTCCGTTTACTACTCTTATAACATTAACCAAAGGACTTGAATTTTCCGGCGTTTCAATCAAAGATGCATTGCTGTCCAAAGTTATTGCAAATGCATCCGGAATAATCATGCAAAACACCATGATTACAGCTAATATTTTTCTGATTTTTTTCATTTGTATATCACCTTTCACCCTTCTGCGTTTTGTTAAGTTAAATGAAAGTTGAGATCTTGAACTCCTTGTGGTATAATAGTAATAACGACAAAACTATTACCTCCCAAAATTTGAGAAAGGAATCAAGATCTCATGAATACTATTATATCACATTGTTGCCCAAAAT
>JAZTZP010000057.1:0-16350 GCA_045637525.1 Clostridia bacterium
TAGTAAAAACATAGAAAAATTAATATCCCTCCACCGCAAGCGGTCCCCCTCCCTTTAGGCAAGGGAGGCAAGCAAAGCGTCACCGAAATCCTATTACTTTATCGTAAGATAAACTATAATTTATATTTTTGTTAACGTAAAAACATAGAAAAATTAATATCCCTCCACTGCAAGCGGTCCCCCTCCCTGAAGGTGAATTGACTTCGTCAAGAGAAGCCACCCTGGGGTGTTAGGCAAGGGAGGCTTGCAAAGCGTACCGAATGCAGACTGTAAACATACAGATAAACTATAATTTATATGTTTGTTTATTAATTTAAAAATTGTGCTTTTTCGATGAATACTATTGACATTTATAATTCTACCTGATATAATTTAAATATAATGTTATGTAAAAAACAGGAGGCAGCCATGAAACGTAAGGTAAGTATAGCGATAGGTGCATTTCAGAGAGAATATGGGGATATGAGGGCTTTGGAGATTGCGAAAGAGGTCGGGGTTGATGCGGTTGATTTTGATACTTCAAGTGAAGAATGGGATTACAGAAATCCTGATTCGATATTCAGTAAGAGTGATGATGAAATTGTAGAATATTTTACCGCTTTAAAGAGAAGAGCGGAAGAACTGGGAATAGAAATAGGACAGACTCATGGAAGAATAACGGGTTTTAGAAACATAAAAGAAGAAGACGAAGCATTAATAAAAAATGCACGGCTCGACTGCTTAGCAGCGAGTGTTTTAGGAGCACCGGTTTGCGTTATGCATAATGTAACGACAATATTTATGGGACCGGATGCACCGCCTGAGCTGATGCACAAGCTTAATTTTGATATGTTTAAGCAGATTTTAGAATTTGCAAAGATGTATAATATAAAGATTGCAACCGAAACGTTCGGAGATGCAGTGTGTTATGATTGTTGCGACTTTTTCGGAAATATAAATGAATTTTTAATGGCATATAATAATATTTGCGAAATTGATGATTATGCAGATTACTTTACAATCTGTGTTGATACGGGGCATTCAAACAAGGCTTCGAGGTTTAATAATAATCCGACGCCGGCTGACGTTATAAGAACACTTGACAAAAATGTAACGGTTCTTCATCTCAATGACAATGATAAAATGACTGATCAGCATAAAATACCATTAAGCGGCACAATTGACTGGGATGATGTGTTTGACGCTCTTGATGAAATAGGATATAACGGGAACTATAACATGGAGCTTGTACTCGGTTGCTTCGGTGATGAAATAAAACAGGAAACTGCCGCTTTTGCAGTAAAAGTAATGCGAAATATTCTTGATAAACGATATGGAAAATAACAAAAAATACTGATAGAGGGTTGTACTTTTAGCGCAGTATTTTAAAAGGCAGAAACGATTGATTTAGTTTCTGCCTTTTATTCGTAAGGTTAGGTTGTTATATGATTATTCAAAAACAACATATTCATAAGGGTTTAAATACAACATATTGTTCTCAATTTTATGTTCACCGTTATATAATATGCATTTTTTACCATTTGCTATATCTTTTATGTCTATGGTTATATTGCTGTTTTTAGTGTTTCCGAAAAACAATATTTCGTTTTCATTTAAAACTCTTTTAAAGGCTATTATACTATCAGGATCTGAAGTTTCAATCCATATAGTTTTGCCAAATTCTAACAAATCACTTTCTGATTTCATCGTATTCAGGGTTTTTATAATTTTCTGCCTGCGTACACTTGCTTCGCTGCTTTTGTTATTTCTATCGGTAACTTCAAAACTACCCATATGAAAACGGTTTGCAAACATACTTAGTTTAGCATTGCAAGCAAGCTCGTTTCCGGAATATACCATAGGAATTCCGTCAATAAGATAATTTATAACTTCAATTTGTTCCATACCTTTATTTCCTGCAATAGTTTCGGTTCTTCCTTCCCAGTCTGTTACAGTATCATGATTATCTATATCTCTGAGTATTTTTGAACAGCATGGTATGTTTTGTACCATGTTTTCGTGAAAATCTCTGAGCTGAGCTGCGGATTCAGAATTGCAATAGACTCTGCGAAGTATTTCATGCCAGTCAAAACTATAGGAGGAATCAAATGCAATAGTCATATTTTCATATGCACGACCTTCATTTATAAGTACAGCATCTTTTTTTACGGTCTGGATTCTTCTGCGAGCTTCTTTCCAGAAATCTATTGGGATTGCATCGCCGACATCAAGTCTGAATCCGTCAGCATCTATAACGGCAATATAATAGACCATATTACAGTAAAGATATTCTCTTAATCCTTCACTCCTGAAATCAAGTGCCGGGAAATTCCATTCGGTATAAATAAATGAGCCGTCAGGATTTTGTTTTACAAACTCCGGGTGTTTTTGAATTACGGGAGCATTAGGACCAATATGTGCATAAACCAAATCCAACAAAACCTTCATATCAAGTTCATGGGCTTTATTAATCATTTTCTTGAGATCTTCCATTGTTCCATATTCTTCATCAATATTAAAATAATCATTCATTCGATATGGATTTTTGGGATTTCCGGTTTTTGATGCTATTTGACGTGGACTCCAATTGTTTATATCTTCGCTGTTGTCTTCTTCAAATATCGGGCATAGATACACAATGTTAAATCCCAACTCTTTTAAAAAAGGAAGCTCCTTTGTTATCGCTTCAATCGTACCTTCTTTTGAAAAAGTTCTTGGATTAATCTGATATATGGCGTTTTTATTCAGCCATTCAGGTGAATGGATTGCGTTATTTTTCATAGAATCAACTCCTTTTTGTATTATATTTCTATTATAAAACACTTTTTTTATCAATTCAACCGATAAAACAACTTTATTTTTCTACTTTTCAACACTTGACATCACAATAGAATTGTGGTATAATATTTCAGATGATTTTAAGGAGTGGGAGTTGAGTACTATTTTTTATAACGACGGTCTGAATATTGAAATAATTGATGTATTTCATTTAAATAGAGCAAGAAGCAAATATCATACACAAAAACGCCCTTTTCATATTTTAACAAAACGAATAAGCGGATATACAGATATGATATTTGAAAATGACAGTTTCAGAATAACTGCCGATAAATTATTGTATATACCTTCCAACACGGAATATACACGACAAAGCTATGACGATGAAGAAATTATAGCGATACATTTTAATATTTTAAACAGAGAAAGCTTCACGCCTTTTTTGATAAATATAGAAGAAGAAAAGTGTAACGAGATTTTCAGGGAAATATACAGTGTGTGGAGCAAGAAAGAACCGGGTTTTAAATATAAATGCACTGCTGTTTTGTACGAATATCTCAGCACTGTTATTCTTGAAAAAAACAATTCCAGAGAATATGATAAACTGAAAGAGTCAATTAATTATATAGAGAATAATTTAACTCAAAAGTTATCCATAGGTAAGCTTGCAAAAATGTGTAATTTATGTGAGACTCAATACAGAAAAATATTCAAAAAAGAATTTGGTGTATCACCTGTGAAATATATAAACAGATTACGAGTAAACAACGCTGTCAGCAAGATGTCCAGCGGATATTATTCCATGGCTGAAATATCAGAATTATGCGGTTTTTCCGACCAGAAATACTTTAATAAAATATTTAAGTCCGAGATAGGAAAATCTCCTTCTCAATATAAAAAAGTCACTATCGGGACTGTCGCTCGCACAGCTCACTTCCATAAGTAGACTTTTTTGTAATTTAGAAAATTGCAAAAGTACGCAATTTCCTAAAAGATAAAAAAGAGTATTTTTGTATTGACGAAAGGGGCTGTTGCTAACGCAATAACCCCTTTTTCCGTTCTTATAAGTACATATCATATAAAGTAGTATTTTTTGTATTTCATTTAAGAGGAATAACCATATTCCATGTGTTTTTTGCATAAACAAATCCTGTTTCGGGGTTGCCGTCAGAGGTGGCGAAATATATATGCGTGGGTTTATCCTTATGGAAGAGAATAAAAGGTCTTTCCATGTTTCCCATGTGACGTGTTATTCCGTCATCCCACAGGATTTTACGGCTGTAAAAAAGTTTGTGTTTTTCAATATTCCAGTGTATTCCGTCTGTAGACAGCGCATGAACTCCGCCGTATTGCTCACCGCAGATATTGCCGTACATGTCTTTTGCTATCATATTAAAGCCGTCTTTATCGTGCCATATGAAAGGGTCTTCAAATTCAGCCGATGTATCAAATATCGGTTTTTTTGTCATGGGAATATATTTACTGTTATAATGTTCGGCACTTGCCATACCAAACGTCATATTACCATGAAGAGCTTTGTTGTATGGCGGTTTTATATATTCTCTTGCTTTATACATCATAAATATGTTTCCGTTATCCATAACGCATGGAGCCGGATTTGATGTGAGAAAACTGTCAAAATAATCGGGGCGTGTATTAAGTATGGGAGAGTCACTCCGTTCCCATGGACCGAAAATACTTTTTGATGTGGCAATTCCTATTCTTTTATTTGCTCTTGCACTTGTAACCTGATATTCTGATGGGACATCGTCGGAAAACGGATGAGTTGTACCCATATAGTATAAAACATATGTATCATTGATTTTTTTTATGTGTGGATTGTGTGTTGCTCTGCCGTCCCAATACTCGGCTCCGCGAGCCGGTAAAACAACTTCTTCAAATTCAAAAGGACCTTCGGGAGTGTCTGAAACAGCACGTACTATTTCGGACTTTATAAGCCATCCCGGATGCATTGGTACATCCTTAGCCCAGCGTGAGGCAAACATATGATATTTTTTGTCTTCTCCCTGAATTACACTTCCGCACCAAATCCAATAGCCGTCCATTTTGAAACCACCGTTTACAGGGGCGGGGAGCATAAGTTCTTTTAATGTGTCTTTCAAAACATTCACATCCTCATTTTTTTAACTGTAACTTTTATTATATCAGAAAAAAATAATTTGTAAATATAAACGGAAAAAATTAGACGTGAAACGGAAATAATTAGACTTGTGGTACATTTGCAAGCAATGATATAATTTAAATGAATAAATTAATGTCAGGAGTTTTTTGTGTTCTAAATATGCTATGGAAATAATGAGAGAGCAGAGAGGTGGGCGAATTATTTCTATGTCGTCACAAGCCGGCGAGAGAGGGGCTTTGTTCGGTCATGTACACTATGCAGCATCAAAAAGTGGTGTGCTTAATTTCTAAAAAGGAATGCACCTTGAAATGCAGCCTCATATGGAACGGCACTCAAAGATGACTTGGATTACTATAAAAATATCCGAATTTGTCCAATGACATACGGACAAGCTTTGGCAATAATGTTTTTAGCTGAAGCATGTTATAATGGAGATGATGGAAATGTTGAATAGAATAAAAGAGCAGTTTATAGGCGTTAATGTGGAATTTAATGAATATATGGTACATTCACATGTACAGCCTCATACAAAACCAATAAAGGATTTAGAGACCTGTTCAAATGGAAAAGAAACGGCAGAGTATTATTTTTCTTCCAGGTATTTTGATTTGATAGATGATGAGTTTGCGGAAAAAATGGTTGGCGAATTAAAAAAATTGCAAATAACCGATATAGATTCATCTGCATATGGGTGTATGCGTTGGTATAGAGAAGAAAGTTTTGTAACTGATACAAATGGGGCTTTTTTTGTAATTTTACCTATTGCATTGGCATATAAACTGTGCTATGAACGATTGACGAATTCCGAAATAAATGATATAGAACAAATTTTAAATCATGCAGGAAGTTGGTTTAGTAAAGAGACAAAGGGAAGAATATATTACAGTAACAAGATAATGAGTGATGGTGCAATGCTTGCACTTATTAATAGTATTACAGGAAAATACGAAAAAGAGTGTCATGAATTTTGGAACAGATGGTTAAAATATGAAAATGACAGAGGATGGGGCTGGGGAGAAAATACAAGCGACCTTTATTCTAATATTATGCTGACAGCTCTTAATGTGGCGGTTATCTCAATACAAGATGAAGTTATCAGGGAACAAATAATACAAAAGAGAGAAAAGCTTCTTGAATATATTATGTTTCATGAGGGTAAAGAGTTTGTTCCGAGTATTAGGACATATAATTTTTCCGGCGACAAAAATTATGGCGGATATGTATATAAGTGTCTTAATGAACCGGATAGCATTGAAAATATAGAGCCGATGAGATATATAATAATGTTAGAGTCAGGCATGAAAGCTGAGTGTGAAAGTAATTCGCAAAGTATAAGGGAAGAAAGGATATTTGATGATTCTTATGCTTATACATGGAAAGGAAAGAATATCAGGTTGGGAACTGTGTCAAAATTTCCTGTCATGCAGAATTCCTATCAGCATGAGGGGCATGGTTTGGGATGGCAGTCGATGCCGGTTATGAAGCGGCATTAATAGATGGAGCTTCATGGTGGCAGCAGGTTAAACATATAACCTTACCGCTGTTAAAACCGACGGTAATTATAATGTTTATAAATAGTATCGGACATATTTTAAGTACCGGCTCGGCACTATATTATTATATACCAAGAAATTCAGGACCGTTGTACGATGTTACAACAACTATAGATTCCTATGTTTTCAGAAGTCTTGTATGGGGTTCTAATTATGCACAGTCTGCTGCGGTATCGGTGTTCCAGTCTGTGGTAGGATGTTTGCTTGTATTATTGACAAACACACTCGTAAAGAGATTTTCGCCCGGCGATGAATTGTTCTGATGAATACAGAGATGTTTTAAGGAGGAAAATATGAAAGTTATAACACGAAATAATAGACTATTTTACAGAAGAAATTTTACTGATAATGTACCCATAGGAGTGAAGATATTTTCTTATATTTTGATTACTGCTTTTGCAATAACTTGCCTGATGCCGGTTTTGATAACTATATCAAGCTCATTTACAGATGAAGAAGCTTTAGCGATAAACGGATACAGACTTATACCATCGAAATTCAGCTTTGATGCTTATACATATATTTTCAGTAATCCTAAGCAGGTTTTACGAGGTTTTGGGGTTTCTGTATTTTCTGCAGTGACCACTACTATCCTCGGAGTATTCATTATGTCGATGTTTGCCTATGCAATAACTCGTCCTTCGTTTCCGTGGCGAAAGCAATTTCAGTTTTTTGGATTTTTACCGTCATTATTACCGGGAACCGCAGTGGCAACATTTATTGTGTATTCACAGTGGTATGGTTTAAGAGATAATATATGGGTATATGTTTTAATAGGTGCGATATCAATGTTTAATATTTTGATTTTGAGTACATATTTCAGGACGTCAATTCCGCATGAGGTTATAGAGTCGGCCCAGATTGACGGGGCGGGTGAATTGACTACATGTTTTAAGATAGCATTTCCTATGGCTTTGCCCGTAATGGCAACAATAGCATTATTTATTACTGTAGCACAATGGAATGATGTAAACACTCCGCTTTTGTATATAGTACAGCGAGATGATTTAGTATCGTTACAGTTACTTTTAAATCGTATTGAAGCAAATATTAATTTTTTAACACAAATGGAGAGTGCAGGTGGAATTTCGACTGCGGATCTGGCACAGGAACAGAAGGCTTTGCCGTCAGAGGCATTTAAAATGGCACTTACTGTTATAGCAATCCTGCCAATGCTTGTATCATATCCGTTTTTTCAACAGTATTTTATCAGCGGCATGACCGTTGGTTCGATAAAGTAAAAAAAGATTATATAAATGTAACAGAAAGGAAGATGAAAATGAAAAAAAACATTAAAAGAGGTGCTATATTTGCAATGGCAACAATTTTAGCAATAGGAGCATCGGGATGTCAGAAGAAAGAAGAGTCCGGAATAGTGGAGCTTACATATTATGCGTCCAATAATCCGCAGCAGGATGATGAAAAAGTAATTGCAAAGGTTAATGAGTATTTAGAGGAAAAGATAGGTGTCCGTGTTAATTGGACTAATATTCCTTCGGGCGAATATGCTAAAAAGACAGGCATGTTGTTTGCAACGAACGAGAAGTTTGATGTTTGTTTTGTGGCGAGCGGTTACAATTTTGCGGAAAATGTTAAAAATGGTGTTTTTCTTCCGCTTGATGAATTGCTGAAGAATGAAGGTAAAGAGATATATGAAATGACTCCTGAATATTTTTTTGATGCAGCGACTATTGATGGTAAAATTTACGCACTGCCTCATTTAAAGGATGTGGGTGAACATTGGGTTATATCATGCAGAAATAAGCTTTTGGAAAAGTACAATCTTGATGTTTCAAATATAACTAAATTAGAAGAGCTTACACCTGTTTTTCAGACTATAAAAGATAATGAGCCCGGGGTATATCCTGTGTTGATGCGTGGTAACAATACATTTTTCAGATTTTTGCCGTTTGAGCAAATTACAGGAAGCAGTGTAGGGGCATTCAGAACAGATAAATTTGATAAAGTTATAAATCAGTATGATACAGATGAAGCCAGAGCGTTCTTTAAGCTTATGAGAGAATGGTATTTAAAAGGTTTTATTCGTTCTGATGCAGCTACTGCGACAAATGATTCGGATATTCAGGCTACAAAGAACTTTTTTGCACAGTATGGAGGATATTTGCCAACTTCTGAACTAAATATTGGTAAAACTGAGGATAATTATTTTACACCTATTATGGGATTAAACAATAATCATCTAAGAACCGGAAATGTCTTGGGGGCGGGATTTGCCATTTCATCAAATTCAGACCATCCTGAAAAAGCAATGGAATTTATCAATCTCGTAAATACTGATTCATATTTAAGAAATTTGATAAATCTTGGAATAGAGGGTGAGCACTGGATTGCGGTTGGTGAAAATCAGTGGAAGTTACCTGAGGGTGTTGAAAAGAAGGCTGACACAGGCTATAGTCCTACAGAATATACGTTAGGAAATCGTTTTATACTTAGACTACAAGATAATATGCCGGAGAATAAGTGGGAGCTGTATGAAAAGTTTAATAATGATGCTGAAAAATATCCGACATTGGGATTTGTGTTTGAGCATTCAAATCTTTCAACTGAAATAGCTGCAGTGAATAGCGTATATCAGGAATATGCACCTGCACTGATGGTCGGAGCTGTTGATCCTGACGAATATCTTCCTAAATTTCTTAAAGAACTTGAATTGGCAGGAAGTGAAAAAATAATTGCCGAAATTCAGAGACAATACGATGAATGGAAGGAAAGTAAATAAATTATAGTTTATCTGCGATAAACTATAATTTACAGTGAAATTTTTTGCCATAGGCAAAAAGTGAAATCCAACCATATGGTTGGGTGAAATTCGCATAAATGCGAGTGAAATTTGCGGCGAATTCGCCGCAAGTTATGGAAAGAAAATCGACAAACGATTTTCTGAAATTCAAATTCAGAAATTGCTTGCAATTTCTCCCGAAACCTGCCGCATACCGACATATTTCACCCATGCTTTGCGTGGATTTCACTCACACGAAGTGTCAATTTCACATTTTGCTGAAAGCAAAATATTTCACTATTATAGATTAGAGGCGAATGCCTATAAACTATAATTTATCTGCCTTTATAATCATTCAAAAGCTTATTAATATGCGCTCCGTGTTCTATTGAGCGGTCAAGCTCGAACAGAAACTCCGGTGTACAGCGGAGCTGTACACGTCTGCCCATTTCGCGACGTATAAAGCCCGCCGCACTTTTTAATCCTGCCAAAGCGTTTTTCTGAACCTCTTCATCACCCATAACCGAAACATAAACCTTCGCATAGCGTAAATCGTTTGTAACGTTTACAGCAACAACGCTTGTCATTATCGGTATTCTCGAATCCTTGAGCTCGCGGATAACGCCCGACAGCTCTCTTTTTACTTCCTCGTTTATCTTATCAATTCTTGCCATATTACCTCCGTATAACCGGTGGTTTTCCGGTTTTATCTCTTAATCTCTTCCATAGTGAAGCACTCAACAATATCGCCTTCCTTAATATCATTGAAGTTCTCTACGCTGATACCGCATTCAAAGTTTTCGGCAACCTCTTTTGCATCATCCTTAAATCTTTTAAGACTTGCTAAAGTACCCTCATGCACAACAATACCGTTACGCACAATTCTGATACTTGAATTACGCTGAATTTTACCGTCTGTAACATAACATCCCGCAATAGTACCCACGCCTGAAACCTTAAATGTCTGGCGTATCTCGGCATGACCTGTAACAACTTCTTTAAATTCAGGATCAAGCATACCCTTCATAGCGGCCTCAATTTCCTCTATCGCCTGATAAATAACTCTGTAAAGACGAATATCAACCTCCTGACGCTCTGCCGCAGAAACAGCACCTGCGTCCGGACGAACGTTAAATCCTACGATAATAGCGTTTGACGCATTAGCAAGCATAACGTCCGACTCGTTTACCGCACCTACACCGCCGTGAATAGCACGAACACGAACCTCGTCGTTTGAGAGTTTTTCCAAAGACTGCTTAACAGCCTCAACAGAGCCCTGAACGTCCGCTTTTATGATAACGTTAAGCTCTTTCATATTACCTTCGTCTATCTGACTGAACAGGTTATCAAGATTTACTCTTATTACCTTATTAAACTTATCCTCCTGCTGCTCCTGCTTTCTCTTCTGGGCAACCTCACGGGCAAGCTTTTCATTTGATACAACAACAAACGTATCACCGCCTGTCGGTGCTTCTGAAAGACCTAAAATCTCAACAGGCACAGATGGTCCGGCAGTCTTTACACGTCTTCCCTTGTCGTTTACCATAGCACGAACGTGACCTACGGCAGTTCCGGCGATAACAATGTCGCCTACATTAAGCGTTCCGTTCTGAACAAGAACAGTAGCAACAGGTCCTCGACCCTTGTCTATCTGCGCTTCTATAACTGTTCCCGATGCCGCTCTTGCAGGATTAGCCTTAAGCTCCTGCATATCTGCGATTAAGAGAACCATCTCTAAAAGTCCGTCTATGTTAATTCTCTGTTTTGCAGAAACCTCAACACATACGGTGTCTCCGCCCCATTCTTCAGGTACGAGCTCATGCTCCATAAGCATCTGACGCACTCTGTCAGGGTTTGCACCGTCTTTATCTATCTTATTTATTGCAACAACTATCGTTACCCCTGCAGCCTTCGCATGGTTGATAGCTTCTATTGTCTGAGGCATGATACCGTCATCAGCAGCAACAACAAGTATTGCAACGTCTGTTACCTGTGCACCTCTTGCACGCATTGTTGTAAACGCTTCATGACCGGGTGTGTCTAAAAACGTGATATCACGTTCATTAAGACGTACACTGTAAGCACCTATATGCTGTGTTATTCCGCCGGCTTCCGAGGCTGTAACAGAAGTATCTCTTATAGCGTCAAGAAGCGATGTCTTACCGTGGTCAACGTGACCCATTACAACAACAACCGGCGGACGCGGAACGAGGTCAGCCTCATCATCCGGAACTTCTGTTTCGTTAAATAGTATATCCTCTTTTGTAAGAACTATTTCCTGTTTTACAGTTATTCCGAATTCTTCACCTATTAATGCCGCTGTGTCGTAGTCAATAGTCTGAGTTATCGTTGCCATTACGCCGAGCATCATCAGCTTTTTAACAATCTCAGCCGCACCCTTGCCAAGCTTTGAGGCAAGCTCACCCACAGTTATAACCTCAGGAATTTCAACTTCTGTTATAACCTTTAACGGTATTTCTTTCTTTGCAACCGGCTTTTCAAACTCCTGTTTTGACGGCTTTGACTTCTTATTCTTCTGTTTTCTTGATGTATCGAATCTGATATTTTGGGGAACAAGCTCCTCTATACGCTCTCTGCTTTCTATCTTTTCAATCTCAACAGTTGAAGTACGGGTATCAACGTATCTCTTTCTCTCGCTTGTATCTACCTTGTATTCCTCGCCCACTTCCTCATCGGAATGAATAAATTCTATTCTCTGTCCCGATTTCTTCTTTTGCTTTTCGCGCGGCTTCTTCTCCTGCTTTTTCTCCTGCTTTGGTTCTTCCTTCTTTTCCGGCTTAGCTTCTGCCTTTTTCTCAGCTTTCGGTTCAGCCTTCTTTTCTTCCTTAGCTACTGCCTCAGGCTCAGCCTTCTTTTCTTCCTTAGACGCCGCCTTAGCTGCTGTCTCAGGCTTAGCTTTCTTTTCCGGCTTAGGCTCAGTTTTAGCTTCTGCCTCAGGCTTGGTTTTCTTATCAGCCTTCGGCGCTGCCTTTTTCTCAGTCTCAGTCTCCGTCTTTGTATTCTCATTTTCCTGAGACGGCTTTTTACGCATGGTCTTTTGTCTTGCTTCGGCAACTCTCTTTTCCTCTGCCTCAGCTGCGGCTTTTGCCTCCGCTTCCACCGCTTCCTTTATCATCTTAGCATGAAGCTCCTTTATATCCGATTCAGCCTCATCGCACAATTGCGTATAAATCTCTAATATTGCAGATGCCTGCTCTTCTGTTAAAACACTCATATGGCTCTTTACTTCCATACCGTGCTCTGCAAGGTGTGCTAAAATTTCTTTGCTCGGAACATTAAGCTCCTTAGCAAACTCATGTACTTTCATAGATGTTTCTGCCATACTCATTCACCTTTCCTTTCGTGGTATTTATTTCGTATTCCCGCGGCAAAATTTTTGTCCGTAACAGCAGCTGCCGAGCACTCGCCTGTACCGAGTATCGCTCCTATGCTTTCTCTCATACCCATTTCAATAAATTCCGTTTTATAATAGGTACAGCAATCCTTTATTTCCTTCTTTGTCGTATCCGATGCATCGGACGCTATTATAACCAGCTCTGCTCTGTGTTTTTTTACCGCTTCGCTGCATAGCCTTGCACCGCACTCAATCGCCCGTGCGCGCCTCGCAAGACCAAGCATATTTAATATGTTCTGCATACCATAATCCCTCATTCCGACTTTATGGCAAGAAGTAATTCGTTATATATTACCTCCGGCACTTCTTTTTTACAAAATCTGTTTAACGCCCTTTTTTTCTTTGCAAGAGCAATACATTCTTCATCCTTGCATAAATATGCGCCTCTTGATAAAATCTTCTGTTTTTTATCTATAACTGCCATACCGCTCTGGGGATCTCTTGTAATTCTTATAAGCTCATGCTTCGGTTTCATTTTTCTGCAGCCTATACACATTCTTTCCGGAACGCTCAATTTTTACCTCATACCTTTCATTCCTCTGTATCATCCTCAGCAACCTTCGCCTGAGCGTCTGACATTATGTCTATCTTCCAGCCTGTAAGTCTTGCAGCAAGTCTTACGTTCTGACCTGATTTTCCGATAGCAAGCGACAGCTGATTGTCAGGCACTATGACGCGTGCTGTTTTCTCCTCATCGTTTGCACTCACAGATATAACCTTAGACGGGCTTAAGCTCTCGGTTATATATGCAACAGGATCCTCACTCCATTTTACAATGTCAATCTTTTCGTTTCTGAGTTCCTCGCCTATTTTCTGAACACGTATTCCCTTAGGACCTATACATGCACCCTGCGGATCCACTGCAGGATCTTTTGAATATACAGCAATCTTTGTTCTTGAGCCTGCTTCTCTTGATATGTTCTTTATCTCTACAAGTCCTTCCTCTATTTCAGGCACCTCACGCACAAAAAGCTGACGAACCATCAAAGGATGTGTCCTTGATACTATTATTCTTGTTGTTCCTTTACTTCCGGGCTTTACCTCGCTCACATAGCATGTAAGCTTTTCATGAATTTCATATACTTCAGTGTTCGGCTGCTCCTTTTCGGGAAGCTCAGCTTCGTCCGGAGTACCTATATCGAGATATACTCTTCCATGCTCTATTCTCTGAACAGTACCCGTAACAAGCTGACCGATTTTTTCTGTATACTCATTAAATATCATTCCGCGCTCTGCTTCACGTATACGCTGAGTTACGATATTTTTTGCAGCCATAGCCGCAATTCTTCCGAAATCTCTCGGTGTAACCTCTACTTCCACGAAATCGCCTATCTCATATACCGGGTTTATTTCTCTTGCAGCTTCAAGAGTTATTCTCTCGTGAAGCTCATCCTCAAATACCTCTTCGCTTACCTCTTTTTCAGCCATAACTCTTATCGTGCCGGTAAACTCTCCATCCTCCGTACGCTCCATTATAACACGCACCTTCGGACCATCCTTATCAAAGCTGCGGGCAAAGTTTTTCTTATATGCCGCAACCATCGCATCCTCAAGAGCCTTTACGATTATCTCCTTATCCAGGCCTCTCTCTTCGCAAAGCTGGGTTAATGCAGTCATTAACGACTCTTGCTTTACTTCCTTCTTTTTCATTTTTATTACCATTCCTTTCTTAAAAAATCTGATTAAGCAAATAACTACTTAAAATCTGAATAACAATCTTATATATACGGCTTTTGAAACCGGTATTTCAAATTTTTTACCGTCTGCATCTATAACCGCCGTACCGTCAGAATAACCGGTGAGCTCGCCGGAAAACTCTTTTTTCCCTTCAACAGCACTGTAAAGCTTTACTTCTACCTCTCTGCCGATGTAGTATAAAAACTCACGCTCTGTTTTTAAAACTCTGTCCACCCCCGGAGACGATACTTCAAGACAGTATGCATCGGGGATTGCATCAAGCTCATCAAAAACACTTTCAAAGGCTCTTGAAAACCGCTCGCAGTCATCTATACCGACGCCGCCCGGCTTATCAATATAAAGTCTTAAAAACTTTTCTCCGTCCTCTTTTTCAAGCGCCGCATCAACAAGATATACGCCCTCGGCTTCGGCAACCCTGTCGCCTGCTTCAAAAACTGTTTTTTCAATATTTCCCGCCATAGCACTCCTCCATATTAAATCGTTGTGAGGCAATTGTAATTGTATTTTACAATTACCGGATATCGTTGCTGTCAACTTAAAGCAGCCGGCAGTACAGCCCTTAATAACTTCAAAGAGTGGGCTAAAAAGCCCACTCTTCTGCCAAACTACTATCTACAATATATATTCTATCACATTTTTTCGTAAAAAGCAATAGTTTTTTTAAAATTTTTTGATTTTTTTTAAAATCGTCATAAATTTGAAACAAAAAACTCTTCTATTATCTTTTTTGAGCTGTCCTCATTACCGCCCTCAATTATAACCATTACTGTATCGCCCTTTTTAATTCCGAGTCCCATAACGGCAAAAAGCTTTGATGCATCTGCACTTTTTTCGCCGTTTTTTATCGTAACATCGCTGTCAAGAGCTTTTACCTCCTTAACCAAAAGACCGGCAGGTCTTGCGTGAATACCCAACTCATCACGTATTGTATATTCAAAAGATTTCATTGATAAATTCATTCCTTTCATTCCAAGCTGAGAATCTTATCGCCCGGCTTTGTGTTTCCGGATGCTATAACCTTCACCTCAGCATAGCTGTCGCTGTTACAGATTACCATCGGAACGCTAACCTCATACCCGGCATTTTTTATGCCCTGCATATCAAAGGAAATCAGCAAATCGCCTTTTTTAACATTTTGTCCGCCTTTTACATGGGCAGTAAAGAACTTACCGCCAAGCTTCACCGTATCTATCCCTATATGAAGAAGAATTTCACAGCCCTTATCGGAAATCATATTAACAGCGTGCTTTGTGTCAAAAACACTTTCAATAACACCGTCACAAGGAGCATACAGCTTACCCTCCTGCGGCTCAACAGCAACACCGTATCCGAGTATTTTCTGCGAAAACACATCGTCTTTCACATTTTCGATATTAACAACCTTTCCCTTTGTATGAGAAAAAAGTATTTCGTCCTCTACATGGGATCTCTTTTTATCGTCCGAGCTACCGTTCGCCTTTACACTGTCCGTATCGTTATCCTGTGCCGTATCAAGATACGCCTCAAAGTTTGATTTAATAACAGATACGTGCGGACCGTATATTATCTGAATACCGTTTCCTTTTCTGATAACCCCCGACGCCCCACTCTCTTTTAACGGAGCATCCTTTACAATCTGCGGATTCTTAACCGTTATACGAAGTCTTGTTGCACAACAGTCTATATCAGAAATATTATTCTTTCCGCCAAGACCTTTTAGTATTAAAGCACTCGTATTGTCACTTGAGCTTCCGGCTTTTTTTGCATTTACATCTTTTCTTGTATAAAGCTTTGTTTCTTCATCATCTTCTTCTCTGCCCGGAGTTTTATAGCGGAATTTTTTTATCATATAATAAAATACCGAATAATAGATGAGTGCATACGCTATACCCACAATTACAATCCATATCCAGTTAGTTTTAGCATTGCCCTGAAGTATTCCAAACAGTGTTAAGTCTATAATACCTCCCGAAAATGTCATACCTACTCCAACATTGAAAATATGCATTAACATATAAGACAGTCCTGCTAAAACACAATGCACCGCATACATTATCGGAGCAAC
>JAZTZP010000058.1:0-21550 GCA_045637525.1 Clostridia bacterium
GATTTCACCTTTTGCTGTTAGGCAAAAGATTTCACTGCAATACTGTAAACGTTAAGTTGACAGTATTGCTTTAGGCAAGGGAGGCTTTGGCAAAGCGTACCGAATGCAGACTGTAAACATACAGATAAACTATAATTTATATATTTATTAACAATTTCTTAACTCATTCAAAAACCGTGTTTAATAACTAAAAAGTACTTGACATTTTAGTAACTTTACAGTATAATATTATTGAAAGGATGAACAATAATGAATGATACTTATATTTCTCCAATGGGCATCGATTGGGAAGATTTTGAAAAAGAATTTTTCACTCCCGAAGAAATAGCTGCAAGTGATCTCAGAGTAGCTATAATCGGCGAGCTTATTAAGGCAAGACAGGAACGGGGCATCAGTCAGAAAAAGCTTGAAGAGCTTAGCGGTGTAAAACAGCCCGTTATAGCCAGAATAGAAAAAGGTACCTCCAGCCCTCAGATAAATACTATTCTCAAAATATTAGCACCTCTCGGTAAAACCCTTGCCGTAGTTCCTCTTGAAACAAAAAAATAATTTTAAAATTCAAAGGGCGTTGCATATCAATCGCAACAGCCCTTTTTTTAATTTATTAAATTTTCGTCGGAATAATAATAGTCACTTTTGTATATTTACCATATTCACTCTCAATCTTCATATCGGCCTTATCTTCATATACTATCTTTAACCTGCGATATACATTTTTAAGACCTATATGCTTTGAGCTTATCTCTCCGCTTCTTATATTTTCCATTAATTCTTCGAGTTTTTCCGGTTCAATTCCGCCGCCGTTGTCTTCTATTGTTATAATCACTTCATCTTCCTCGGTCTTTGCAGAAATCTTAAGGATTTTTTCGCCGTCAAGTGCTGATAAACCATGATATACCGCATTTTCCACAACAGGCTGAAGGCACACTCTTAAAATTTTATATTCAAATACAGATGCATCAATATCCCATATCACATTCAAATCTTTATACCGATAGCTTAAAAACCCGATATAGCTCTTTAAAAAGTCAAGCTCCTGCTTAAAATCCACCTGAATACTGTCAACATTTAATATATACTCTATAAGCCTTGTAAGAGAAGTAAGCATTACCGTTGACTCATCATAAGCTCCGAGCTTTGTAGCAAGTTTGAGCGCAATAACATTTAATGAATTATTAAGAAAATGCGGATTTATCTGCATCTGCATTGCCATCATTGTAAGATGGTTATGTTCTACAAGCCTTTTATCAAGCTCGGTTTTAAGCTCAATATTATTGTCTATGTGATCAAGTATTTTAGTTGCTATATATTTTACCTCATTATTTTTAAGCCCTTCTATAAAAACATCTGCACCGGGCTCATCTATTACTCTTATAATCTTTGAAACAGGCTCAAAGAACTTTAGAGCAAGTATTACGGAAATAAATATTCCGAGAACAAAAATCACCGTCATTGCAACTACAAGCATAAGCTTCGTTTCCGCTGTACGTTTTGCATAGTCATTTATAAGCGATGTCACAACATATTTCTGATTATTTTGTTCAACATAATAACCGTAATATGAGTCTTCTCCTATTTCAAATACGCCGTTATTATTGTTTATGCCTTCAATTATCCGGCTGTCGAGCTTGGTCATAAAATTCTTTTCATCATTAGAATATATTATAACGTCATTCTCATCAACCAGATACAGCGTATATTTACCCTTATATGCACTGTTTGCATTTTTTGCTATATCATATATATCCACAACTACCGCAACACATCCCCTGCCCGGAATTGCCGACATATATGTTAAAACATAAGGATATTTCCCATACATCTTCTGAGGCTCAACATAAAGCTTAGAATCCGGATTATTTCTGTAAACAGAAATCCATTCATGTCCGGGATATGACTCCGCATAATCCTCAGTATAGTCGGAAATCGCCTTATTCATTCTCTCGTTATATGCATATATCGAATGTACATATTTTGTCATTGTCTTATACGCCGAAAGCTTTGTATAAAGCGTTTGCTGATAATCCCTTAGAAGTGAGTTGGTATTTTCCGCTATTATATAACTCTTTACTTCTTCATCACTTGCAATATTAAGTGTAAGATTTGTCATCTCATCAATAACATTACCTGTCGTTTCAATCATATTTTTAGCATTTATTTCGTTATGTAAAAGCATTTCATTTTTTGAAACACGCATCAGAGACATATACATCACAACACAGCTTATACAAAGTATCAGAAACATAACTAAAAATATAATCAAAAAATTTCTGAATAATATAGAATTGAATTTATATTTGCTGAAAAGATTATTTATAAAAACTTTCATAGCAAAATCCCCTTATGTATTTTTAAGCACTATCTTTTTATAATCTATTGCCGAATAACCCGTATAGTTCTTAAATATCCTCTGGAAGGTTCTTGTATTTTTATATCCGCACAGCTCGGATATATCCGCAATTTTCATATTAGCTTTTAAATATTCTATTGCTTTTTTCATTCTTACTTCAAGAATATAATCGCCAATCGTTAAGCCTGTCTGCTGTTTAAAATATCTTGCAAAATATACTCCGTTAAAATACAGAGCATCAGCCACGTCTATATAAGAAATATCCTCCATATAATTTTCGTGGATGTAATTCTTCGCGTTTTGTATCAGCTCCTCTTTTTTAGGTCTTGTCCCGATTGCGTTATACATCTCATCTTCAACTACGTTTCCGTTGTTGTCAACGATTGTAAGCTTTGCACCCGTCGGGTCTTCATTATTCATGAGCATCATAACACGGTTAATTACTCTTTTTGCCCGCTTTACACCATACATTTTAACATATGAAATCATTATTTTATACAGCTCATTTTTATTAAATACATTAGTATAATTTTCCACATCGTAAATACCGCAAAAATCCATAATCTTTGTAATACGGCAGTCTATTTCCATAATATCCGTAAGATTTTCTTCAAGCTTCTTTTCTATTCCCGATATTATAAAATCAGTCATAACAGCTATAATTATACCGTCGCTCAACTTATTTATTTCTATAACCACTCCGCCGTTATATTCGTTTATTACACTTTGTAAAATTCCACGTATCGCATCGTCAAAGCTTTCTATGTCATAATTCCATTTTTCATTAAGCAGCTCCGTATAATTAAGAATTGTACATTTAAAAGCGGCTATTTTTACATTATTTATGGGATACGGTATATTACACTTTTTATATTCTTCGTTTATTTCATCCTTTTCAAGAGCACCCACAATAAGGTCTGTACAAAACCCTTCACGTTGCATCATATAGTCTGCCTCATCCGAAGCTTTCTTCCCGCCATCCAACTCAGCTGCAAGCTTTTCAAGAACCTCTGCAAGCTCTCTCATATCAACCGCTTTGAGCAAATAATTTGATACGTTATAAGCAATTGCCTTTCTTGCATATTCAAACTCACTGTATCCGCTTATTATTACTACCTTTGTATCAGGTGTATTTTCATTTATATATTTTGCAAGCTCAAGACCTGAAACCTTCGGCATTTTTATATCGGTAATAACAATATTTACGGTATTGTTTTTTAAAAAATCTATCGCTTCCTGACCGTTTTTAAAACAACCGACTACTTCAAATCCGCCTATAACGTTTTCTATGTAACCCTTTAATAACTCATGCGTTGAATTTTCATCATCGACAAGAATAATGCTGTGCAAAATTTACCACTTCCTCTTTATACTAATATATCATTATAATTATAACACAAAACCCCATCCTTCGTCAAGCGACAATTTCATACAATACGACAGTTATAAACTTTATTCTTACTTAGTACAGTGAATCTCTGATAATTCAGCGTGCGGGGAATTTTTAGAGGTTCCCTACAATAAAAGGCGGCTTCACTAATCCGAATCCGCCTTTTATATCTTTAAAACAATGTAAACTATTATATCTGTTCCAATGCCTGTTTAATATCGTCTATTATATCCTCAACATCCTCAATTCCTACACTGAAACGAACTAAATCTGCACCAATTCCGCATTCAGCAAGCTGTTCGTCTGTCATCTGACGGTGTGTTGTGCTTGCCGGATGAAGTGCACAGGTTCTTGCGTCTGCAACGTGAGTCACTATTGCAGCTACTTTTAATGAGTCAAGGAACTTAACTGCCGCTTCTCTTCCGCCTTTTATTCCGAAAGATACAACTCCGCTTGCGCCACTCGGGAGATACTTATCAACGAGTGGCTTATACTTACTGCTCTTAAGCCCCGGATAGTTTACCCATGCAATTCTCTCATCAGCCTCTAAAAACTCTGCAACCGCTTTGGCATTTTCGCTGTGACGAGGCATACGAAGGTGAAGTGTCTCAAGTCCTAAATTCAAAAGAAACGCATTTTGCGGTGACGGCGATGAGCCTAAGTCTCTCATAAGCTGAGCTCTTGCCTTTACAACAAACGCACTTGCTCCGAAATCCTTTGAATAAACAGTTCCGTGATAAGATGTATCCGGCTCTGTAAATTCAGGGAATTTTCCGCTTGCCGCCCAGTCAAACTTACCGCTGTCTACAATCACACCGCCAAGAGCAACAGCATGTCCGTCCATGTATTTTGATGTTGAATGAACAACTATGTCGGCACCAAAATCTATCGGCTTACACAAAACTGCCGTTGCAAATGTGTTATCCACAATTAAAGGCACGTTGTGGTCGTGAGCAAGCTTCGCAAACTTTTCTATATCAAGCACATTGAGTGCCGGATTTGCAATTGTTTCACCTAAAACCACCTTTGTATTTTCTTTAAACTCTTTTGCGAGCGTATCATAATCATCATCCGGATTTACAAAAGTTACATCAATACCAAATCGTTTGAGAGTCATACCTAAAAGATTAAACGTTCCGCCATATACCGCCGCTGAGCAGATTATATGGTCGCCTGCTTTTGCTATTGTCATAATAGAAATAAGTGTTGCCGCCTGACCGGAAGAAGTCATCATCGCACCGGTTCCGCCCTCCAGCTTTGCAATTTTCTCTTCCACGCACGCAACTGTCGGATTTGCAAGACGTGTATAGAAAAATCCGTCTGCTTCAAGGTCGAAAAGCTTTCCCATATAGTCTGCCGAATCATACTTAAACGTCGTACTCTGATAAATCGGCAAAACTCTTGCTTCTCCGTTTTTAGGCTTATAGCCCTCCTGAATACATTGTGTAGCTATTTTCATAATATTTATCTCCTTCCAAATGTTTATTCTCTTATATAAATGCCGTTTTCTTCGATATAGTCAAGAATATTCTGAACAGCACCCTCTGCCCAATTCCCTTCAAAAAATGCATCTACACTGTTTCGTTTTTGTTCTGTGTCGTTTAGTTGCTCCTCAGTCATATACAAAAACACTCCTTCTGATATTCGTCTATAAAATATATTATACCGCATTCGTCATGATTTGTCAACAACTAAAAACTTTTTTGTTAAATTTTCCGAAGCACCTCAAGCTTTTTCTTTAAAGCTGTAAGCGCTTCCTCCGGTGTATGTATGTCCTTTACTGCTTCCTCCATAGGACACATTCCCGTACCTGTGCGGTTTTCTATTGTTTCTGTCAAAGCTCCGTATTGAACGCATATGCCATGATTTTCGAGCCATTCTTTTGCCGACACGCTTAAAACATCACCATAACAGCCTTTTATACCGCCAAGTGTAAATATCATTGCCGCCGCTTTGCCTATTATCTTGTCAGCGACAAACGCACCTTCAAACACTCCGCTCTCATATATATCAATAACAGGCTGTATACCCCGTCCCGATACGGTTTTTATTATAGTATTATCCTTTATTATAACGATTGTTGCCGTTTCTTCCCTTATAAGATTGATTGCAGAGGTTACGGCGTCTGAATTTCTCTTAAATAAATTAAATCTCACCGCAATCACAACAGCAGGGACAAGCAGAAGCTGAACAACAATCCCCGGGAGTCCGATAATAACCGATGCAGCTATTGAATACGTTCCGATATCTGTATCAGCAATCATAAGCAAATAAAATATTGCTCCATACATCAGTCTTCCGCAAATCATGGCTATAAGCATCGCCGGATAAATTCCGAGCTTAAAATTCCTAAGCGGTGTGTGTCCATAAAGAATACCGCCCAAGGCTCCGTATACCATAAGCTCACCAATCATACATGGCAAATTCGGGTAAAACGCCGGCATCCCTGTAAGTATACTGTTAAGCACAGGAATCACCGCACCGCATATTCCACCGTAAACCGGCCCGCATAAAAAACCTATAAGAAACACAGGGATATGCATAGGGAGCAGTATATTTCCTTTTAATCCCAATCCGTGAGCCGTAGCAAAAGGAAGTATTATTCCAACAGCTATAAGCATTCCGCATACTGTTATTCTTTGTGATTTTTGCTTCAGCATACAACCACTTCCTTTCCGATTTCAAAAAAATCTAAAAGCAGAGCCAAACAGCCCTGCTTGTAAATCCTGATTATTCAGCAAAATTAGAATCAATCAACTGAACCAATACTGCAACAGCCTCTTGTTCATCCGAACCGTCAGCAATAACATTTATTTTTGTACCTTTGGTAATTCCGAGAGATAAAACACCTAATAAACTCTTAGCGTTTACTTTTCTCTCATCCTTCTCTACCCATACACTTGATTTAAACTCATTAGCTCTTTGAATAAAAAACGTAGCCGGACGTGCATGTAACCCAACCTGATTCTGCACAACAACTTCCCTTGAAAACATTTAAAATGCCCCCTCCAAATCTGTTTAATAAATATAAGTTAATTCACTCTCGCTATTATTATGCACGAAGCAAAACCCCCGTGCCGACATATCAAATCAGAATATTATGTCGTCAAAAAAATAAATACTAAGTAAACCTTGCCGTAAAAAGACAAGAAACCAATGACTCATTATACTAATAGAATACTATATAAACGCAAAAACGTCAATATTTTTTTGTTAGCTTGTCAATTTTTCAGCGAACTTATGCATTTTGTTTATATCGCCTGATACATTTTTATGCATTTTAACAATAATTTTTCAGGTACAAATTTATGCTTCTTCCGTTACATTCTTTTCCGTAACCGGTGCAGAATTTTTATCTGAGCCTGTCATGGTTTCGCGAACAAGTCTCTCAACCGTATCCTTAAATTCCGGATTTTCTTTCATGTATTTCTTTACATTATCACGGCCCTGACCGAGCTTTTCCCCGTTATAGCTAAACCAAGCACCGCTCTTTTTGATTATACCGAGCTCAACTGCAACATCAAGAAGATTTCCGTCTTTTGAAATCCCCTCTCCGTATATAATATCAAACTCAGCCTCTTTAAACGGCGGAGCAACCTTATTCTTCACAATCTTCGCTCTTGTTCTGTTTCCTACAAGCTCTGTTCCGTTCTTTATTGCCTCAATACGGCGTACATCTATTCTCACTGATGAGAAGAACTTAAGTGCACGACCGCCCGGTGTTGTTTCCGGATTTCCGTACATAACGCCAACCTTTTCACGAAGCTGATTTATGAATATAACAACAGTTCCTGATTTTGCGGTAATACCTGTAAGCTTTCTTAAAGCCTGTGACATAAGTCTTGCAAGAAGTCCTACATGGGAATCTCCCATTTCGCCCTCTATTTCAGCCTTCGGTACAAGCGCCGCAACAGAGTCTATTATTATTACATCAACAGCTCCGCTTCGCACCAGCGCCTCTGCTATATCAAGTGCCTGCTCACCCGTATCAGGCTGAGCCACTATTAAGTTATCTATATCAACTCCAAGCTTTCCGGCATAAACCGGGTCGAGAGCGTGTTCTGCGTCTATAAATGCGGCCTCACCTCCGGCCTTTTGTGCCTCTGCAACAATGTGAAGTGCAACCGTTGTTTTTCCTGAAGACTCAGGACCGTATATTTCTATTACTCTTCCTCTCGGCACACCGCCTACTCCCAATGCCATATCAAGAGTCATGCATCCTGTTGGTATAGCGTCAACGCTTACCGGCTGTGCATCGCCAAGCTTCATTATGCTTCCTTTTCCGTATTCTTTTTCTATTACATTAAAAACGGCTTCAAGCGCTTTTTTCTTTTCGCTTTCCTGTACCTTTACTTTTTCATCAGCCATAACTGTATCATCCTTTCGAATTATTTAGAACATATGTTTGCTTTTTTTATAATTATACTATATTTTTTCAAAAAAATCAAGTGTTTTTTCAAAAAAAATCATAATTTTCTTTAATTTGTCAAAATTCAGTAATACAGAGCTTTCTTATCTCATTAAATACATTAAGACAGGTCACATATCTCACATAACTCCGTTCGCCGTTGAGCCTGAGTTCCTTTACAATTACCTTATCCTTGTATGCGACTGCAAAATATACAAGTCCTACCGGCTTTTCGTCCGTACCGCCGTCCGGACCGGCAATTCCTGTTATTCCGACACCTATATCTGCTCCCGATATATTCTTAACACCCATAGCCATTTCCTGTGCCGTTTTTGAACTCACAGCCCCAAGAGTATCAAGTGTTTCCTTTTTAACGCCTAAAATACGCATTTTCGATTCATTTGCGTATGTTACATAGCTTTCGTTTAATATACCCGAAACCCCCGGAATATCGGTTATCATTTTAGAAAACAAACCGCCCGTACAGCTTTCAGCCGCAGAAATCCTGAGTTTTTTCTCCATGAGAAGCTTTACGGCAGCCTCCGGAAGCTTTGTCCCGTCCGTACTGTATATAAACTCCCCTACTCTTTCGCGTATTATCCTGTCAGCATCATTCATAATCTGTTCTGCCTCTTCGGCATTTTTTGCCTTTGCACAAAGCCTTAAATAAACCTCACCCTGTTTTGCATAAGGCGCTACCGTCGGATTTGCACTGTTTTCCATCATATCCGAAAGGAGCTCCGCCGCCTTCGACTCACCTATTCCGAAAAGGTGGTACATTGTAGAATACAGCTTTTCTTCGCTGAGTGACTGTAAAAACGGTACAACACTTTCCTCAAACATTCGGGAAAGCTCGTGAGGCGGTCCGGGAAGCATTATAACAATTTTTCCGTTTTTTTGGATAATACATCCCGGCGCTGTACCATGATTATTCGGAAGAACTGTCTGTCCCTCCGGCATCATCGCCTGTTTTATATTACTGTCCGTCATGGTACGGTTTATACGCGAAAACCAGGCTTTCATACGCGAAAGACTTTCTTCATGAAGAACAAGCTCACAGCCCATACATTCAGATATTACCTCTTTTGTAAGGTCGTCCGGTGTAGGGCCGAGACCTCCCGATACTATAACAATATCGCATCTGTCAAGTAATAGCATAAAGCTTTCGGTAAGTCTTTTGCGGTTATCACCTACAACCGTATGATGATATACGTCTATCCCCAGCCCCGCAAGCTGTTCGCCTATATATGCCGCATCGGTGTTTACGACCTCGCCCATCAAAAGCTCTGTTCCAACGCATAAAATTTCTGCATTCATGACTATTTTCCCTTTCAATCCATTAGTTTTGCGGATAAACTTCTATTGTTTCTATTCCTTCCATAGCTTCGTTTATAAGCTGTTCAATATCCAGTACACGCTCCGCTCTCTCTATATTCTTACGCTTCGGGTTTGTTGTAGGATGCTTCGGAGTAAATACAGTACAGCAGTCCTCATAAGGAAGTATGGAAGTTTCAAAAGTTCCTATCTTATGCGAACGCTCTATTATCTCATCCTTATCCATCCCTATAAGCGGTTGAAGAACCGGCATATCTATTACAGCGTTCGTTACATCAAGTGCACCTAAAGTCTGGCTTGCAACCTGACCTACACTCTCACCCGTTATAAGCGCAGCAGATTTATTATTTCTCGCAACACGCTCAGATATACGCATCATGAATCTTCTCATGATAAGCGTCATATTTTCCTCCGGGCACTTATCTCTTATCTGAAGCTGAATTTCAGTAAACGGTACTATATGAAGCTTTATCTTTCCGGTATACTGTGCCACGATTGAAGCAAGCTCTATTACCTTCTCCTTTGCACGGTCGCCTGTATACGGATAGCTGAAGAAATGCACCGCGTCAATTTCCACACCACGCTTTGCAATCATATGCCCTGCAACAGGCGAGTCTATTCCGCCCGAAAGAAGAAGTGTCGCCTTAAGGCTTGTTCCGATAGGCATACCACCCTGACCTTTAAGCTTCTTTTCGTTACAGTACACATACGCCGCAAAATCTCTTACTTCGACTTTAATCGTTATATCAGGGTTATGCACATCAACCAAAAGCTCCGGATATGCATCATGAAGATATCCGCCGACTTCCATGCTTATTCCGACAGAAGTCAGAGGAAAACTCTTATCGGAGCGCTTTGCCTCCACCTTAAATTTCACACCCGGCCTCAACACATCCGCACAATATTCCTTTGCACATTCCTGTATTGCACCTATTTCCTTTTCAACCACCGCCGCACGAGTCACGGAAACTATCCCGAACACCTTTGCAAGACGCTCAGTTATCAAGTCGGTCTTCGACATATCAGACGGTGTTATATAAACAGTGGCCTGTGCAACCGTTATCTCAGGAATATCTATATTTTTAACCGCATTTTTTATATTCTCAACCAAAACACGTTCAAACCTCGGACGGTTACAGCCCTTTAATATTATTTCTCCGTATTTTACAAGTATTATTTCTTTCATGTGTGTTATCCTTTCTGTTTCGCTTATCCGGCAACAAACAAGACTTTTTATAACAATCGCTAAAGCATAATTCTACCCGGATAAGAACCCCTTATCTCTTTGTATATTATACTTCATTTCAAATAAAAAGTCAATAGCAGCTGCAAATCTTTTTCCTTCATTCTTCATGGCAAAGCAAAACCGTATATCTGCTGTCGCTGTATTTTTCTATAAACATTCTGCTCTTTAACGGATCACATGAGCTTCCTGTCGGTATTTGCTTTTCTATACATTCATGCAAATAGCATTCGTCCCCCGTTACTACATATTCTCTTTCATTATCTGAAATCGTGACAATGCATGACCCTGCGGAATGCCCTCCGATTTTTATTACTTTCACTCCATCAGCAACAGTATATTCTTCTTCAAATATATTTACGCAAAATTCTTCGGGAATATATTTTCTCCCGGCCTCAAATTCGTCTTTCTGAATATGAATAACTGCATTTTTATAATAAGCCACACATTCAATATGATCATGATGCGCATGAGTTATAATTACATCCGTAATGTCTCCGGCATTAATATTTAATTTCGCCAAAGCCTTTAAAGGCCCGCAAAATTTTTTCATTTCAAATCCCGGCATAGTTTCGCATCCGGCATCAACCAGTATAAGACGCTTATCGGTTTTTATAAGATAAACAATAAAATCTATATGCCGAAGCTTATCCTCCGCACCACCTGAAAAAATCATCTTCTCCGATAAATAAGACTCTCCGTACTTTACAGCAATTATATCATATTTTTTCAATTTCTCACCTTCTTAAGCTTTTTTCACTATATTACCACACTTACGATGTCTTGTCAACTTACTTTTAAAAAAATCTTATAAATTATAGTTCAGCGGTTTTTTTGCTAAACTATAATTTAATTCTATCATAAAATTTATTCTGCAATATATTTACGCGCAAAAAAATTAAAATTCTCATAAAAATTATGAGAATTTTAATTTTTCAATTCTGAAATTTTTAAAAATGCATTATTATCACTGCATTCGTTGAAAGACAGCCGCAGTCTCAGCTCTTGTTGCGTTGGCTTTCGGCTTGAATTCGCCGTTTTCGTTTCCTTTTATTATGCCTTTCTTCACACAGTACAAAACTGCTTCTTTTGCATACTGTGAAATTTCATTTTCATCTTTAAATGAAATTTCAGAATCTGCTTCTTCTTTATCTCCGTTTGCATATCTGAATATAATTGCCGCAATCTGTTCTCTTAACACAGGACTGTCGGGAGAAAATTCAGTCTCCGTCATTCCCATAACAATTCCGTTGATCTTCGCCCATGTAACAGCGTTTTCATAATATGCGCCTTTTTCCACATCATTAAATCCGCTTACTCCTGTAACTTCCGGCTCGCCTGCGCTTCTGTAAAGCACCGTAACGAGCATTGCACGTGTTAAAGTACCATCCGGCGAAAAAGTTGTTTCACTTGTTCCCTTAAAAAGATTTTTTTCAGTTGCATACTTTACCGATTCATAAAACCAGTCGTCGCCTTTAACATCGGAAAACGGATTTTCCCACACCTTAGCCTCCGGCTTTGTCTCAATTTCCGTTTCTGTCTTATCCTCAGCTTTTTGTACCGGCCTGCGGTTTATGCCACTGCCGGAAGATGAACCTCCGCCGTCCGTTACACCTGCCTTTTTTCCTACCGTAATCTTAAATTCGGATTTTTCCGTTTCAGCCGTTATGGGTTCATCAGCAGTAGCACCAAGTGCGCTTGTTATTTTAAATATATATTCGGTCCCGTTTTCAGCCTCTGCCGGAATATCAAATGTAATCTTTGCGCAAATCTCCGATGCCTCCGGATTTATCATACCCACGCCGAGAATATTATTCTTTGTAATACCAACATTTCCCCAGCCTGTTGTATTTTCCGTAAGTTCAAAATTTTCATCACTAAGCTCCGGGAAATTATCGGAATAACCAAAATTCACCTGTAACCCCTGAACAGTTGTGTCTTTATCTATCTGTGCCGATACGGTAATTACTGCCGTGTCACCCGGCAAAACCTCATTATCCCCGCTGACGCTTACCTGTATAGGGGCATTTTCAGCAAATATAACCCCCGGCAAAGCAAAAAACAACGCCAAAACCCGGCATATAATTCTTTTCTTCATTTATTATTTCTCCTCATATATTTCAGGCTTTCCGATATAGAGGAAAGCCTGAAAATTAATCAATATATCAGTTGCTTCCTAAAATTACAACACACTCTGTAATTTTTCCGTCTACAACCTTTCCGAACATGAAGTTCAGCTCTCTGTATGTACCGTCATCCAAAACAGTATATACTTCTTCTCCGTCCGCAGTCTGAACATACTCATCGCTTGCAACATCAGTCTTTATTATATCCGACATACTGCCCACTCTTAATCTTTCTGACCACAATGCTTTACCAAAATCGCACACATAAACAGTCACATCAGAAGCAAAGTAATAGCTTGCAGCCTTATCAGGTCTAACGGCATCTGCCACAACAGTACCTGTTGTTTGTTTCTCTATCTGCGCTAAAGAAACTGTTTTCTCATCCCTGTCTGTTATTACTCCGTAAATCAGATCTACATTGCCTGTTTTTACGGTACTGTCTGTTTCTAACCAGTCCTCCGGCATATTTGCGAGAACCGGTATGCTCTTTGTAAAGCTTCCGTCTGATGAAGTAACTCTCTTATATCCCATATTATCAGATGTCATATTACGCATAAAATCAGTATATGCATATGTATTGCCAATACTGAATATAACATCTGCATTTTTAACATATCCGTTACTGTCGGTTTCATATAAGAATATATCACCTTGTATTAAGTTAAATGCAGCACCGGGTACAGCTTTAAGTCTGTTCAATTCACCGTCTTCATATGAGTTATACGCAATTACCGTGCCAACATATTCGTCATATACCATACCCTCGCTATCACATAATGCAATAGGCGTACTTCCGGTATATGCCGGCTCTGAAGCAGAAGTCTTTGCCTCACAGCTTGCAAACCTGCCAAACACATTAAGACGAAGCGTATATACATTACCCGGCATAATCGCAACCGTCGCAGACGCACCAAGACGGGAAGGTTTGTAGCTATTACCATTTATTGTATAGCACATAAAGCCCAGCTCATCAGGCCACATCTGTGTAACCATTCCGGTAACCGTATCTCTTGATACAAGCATATCATAGAACTCTGAAGCCCAAAACTCGCCTGTTACATCATAAGCAACAGAAACTACATCTCCGTGCTTAAGGTCTGTATAATCTATCTCTTCACCGTCAAGAGTATAGCTTGCCAAAACATCAGCCGTATTTATTTGTATGCTCTGTATATTACTATTGCTGTTTGTAAAATTGATTGTATATACACCGTCACCGGCTATAACAGAACTTACAATGGCATCAACGTAATAATCAACAAATATATAGTCAATAAATCCGTCACCGGTCGCATCACGAAGTGTTACACCGCTCAAGTCGTTTTCATCAAGATAAGCGGCCGCCATAGCCTCAGTAAGAATTCCGGCTTCAACACCGTTTATATACATCTTCACAGTTTCGCTTAAGTTATATACCTTTTCTATTGTACCGTTCTCAGAAGCCTCATAAAAGCTGATTTTACCTGTTTTGAAAGAGTACGGAATATATAAATCAGCACTTGTTTCAAAAACATTTTCAGAATCTGCCATCTTCAGAGAAACTATCTCATAAGCGTCTGTTTTTAAATTCTTCACAACTACCGCTTTCGCATATCTGAATGCTTCATTATACACATTATCCGATGAATATTTCATGATTACCTCTTTGGCAGCCACGCCTTCACCGTACTTTTTGCCGTCAAAATTATCCGACTCTTCAACAGAGAACTTCACATATCCCGGATTAAGCTCGCTGTCTGTTCTGTCCGTTGCTGTAATTCTTCCGTAAGCTATATAATTTACAGTGTTTCCGAATACAAGCTTCTCACTAAAAGGAACCATGTTATTGTCCCAGCAATATGCTTCAACAGATACATTCATTCCATTCACATCTCGTGCAAGAGTAACAGGAATTTCTATCGAATAAATCTGCATAAGCGAATTATTAAGAGTCGCCGTTTTCTTCTTTACGCTGTAAAGCCTTTCGTCAACTTTTACAGCAACATACGCTTCAAGCTGTTTAGAGTCTCCTGTAATATTGCTTATATTCAAAATCACATTATACTCGCCGGCAGTAAGGTCTTCCGGAGCTTCAATTGTTTCGCCGTTACCGGTTACTATCGACATATCGGTAACTACACTTTCAGTAAAAGTATCCTCAGGTGCTTCTACCGATATTTCCACACTGTTATTTACTATCGTATATTCTTCCTCAGCAAGAAGCGAACTACTGAGAGACACCTTACATTTTCCGAAGCTTACTTTGTAAACCTCGCCGTTTTGTGCGTTTTCCGGCACATTAAACTTTATCTGACCGCTTAATTTTCCGCCATCGGAAAGAACAGCTCCAAGCCCCGTTAAGCTATACGAATTTATAAGAGTATTGCTCCAGCTCTCAGGCTTGTCAATGAGTGTATATACGGCACTGTCAGTCGGGAAATTAGCCGAATAATCAAATATAAGCTGTATTCCCTGTATTTCGGTTGCGGCAGCAATATCTGCCGTAACCGAAATTATAACCTCGTCTCCCGGTTTTGCGGTTGACGGACCTTCAATACTTATAGTCGCTTGCCCCGACGCAAAAACGCTCATCGATGCCGCAATATTAAATATTGTAATTAATGAAATTAAAAATCCTGTAATTCTTTTAGACATCTTATTCAAACTCCTTTCCGCTGTTTATTGCATTAAACAGCATTACAAGGTCAACGATATCTATTTCGTCATTATCGTCTATAAGTGCTGCTTTAAGATACACTTCTTCAAGAGAGCTTACCGTTGTTACATGGTTAAACAGTTTTACCATGTCAAAAACGTCAACCTCGCCTCTGCCTGTTACATCGCCCTTAACAGCGATTGAAAGTTCGGAAGATGTTGTTCCGTCACCTTCATTCTTTACAACAACCTTGCAGCCTGTTCCGACCTTTGAACCTGCCGATACAACGTTTCCGTCAGGAGTTACTATTTCAATGTTTGCGTTTTCAAAATGAGACACAATTTCTCCCGGCGTCATTCCCTTTAAAACATTTCTTATAGTTCCATCTGACTTTTCAACCGTAAGACTGCAATCAGGAGTAAGTACAAGCTCTGTAAAGCTTACCGACGAGTCAAGTATCAGATACTGAATACGTCCGCAACGTTCGCATTCTCTTCTCTTAATTCCAAGTCCTGTTCCATCCGGCTCCATCTCTGTCGTAAATTCGCCGTAAATATGATTTTTGCAAGTCTTTTCACACTCTGCAATATCTATCATACGTTTACAAATGTCACATCTCTTTACCTTGTAGCCTATTGAGTCACCCTCAGGTGAAACAATTATTTCCCACTCTTCACTTTCGCACTCATGTGCATCCACAACAGTGAAATTAAATGTCTTGCCACGCATTACGATTTGTCCGTCAACAGCACCGTCAAGCGGTTTAACCTCGATATATCCGGCACCGGTAACAATTATATCGCCGTTTTCATCTACCGTAGTTCCGTTTGTAGCACTAATTTCCAGCTTGCCGATATTTGCAGCATCAACACTTATTTCAGTAGTAAGCTCACCGCTGTTATCCGTTATGGCGAACTTTGTAGCTTCACCCTTTACAAGAACTATATTTTCCTCCTGATCTATATCAGGGTCTTCAAACCCTATCAAGCCGGCATTCCATGGCATATCTGTCTTACCCATAGCCGCTCTTACAATATTATCAAGATACGTATCTATTACCTCAATATCGAAAAATCTTTCTTCTGCCGAAACCGTATGAACTGTGCAAGGAATAGTCGTTGTTGAGCCCTCAAGCGTTGAAACTATTACGTCCTCAAGATAATATCTTACCGGTATCGACTCAACCGCACGCACCAAAAGCTCAAATAATTTATCTTCCTCCGGCTTGGTTTGGTTTAGCTCCTCACTGTCGGCCAAAACCAAAACTCTGTCACAAATTGCATTGATTTCAGAAGCTGTAAAGTTTGCAAAAACATCTTCCGCCTCAAAAATCTCTGATATTTTATCATATATTCCGGTAGTTTTCATTTTGCGTACAGTGTCCATACGCTCTTTAATTCTTAAGAAATCTAATTGTGTAAAGTGCTCAAGTACGCTGTGTAAATTACTTACTGCCTCAGCTTTTTCGTCAGTATAAACATTGCTGTCCATAATCTCCTTAGCTCTCAGCACAAACGAATTCAAAACATCGTATACATTTTTTGTTTCTTCTACACTTGAAATATACGCATCATATACACGAAGCAAGTCGTCAACATTTTTAACATACTCGCCGACATCCGAAATTTTAGCCTTTAAGATATCCGATGTAAACTGAATATCAGCCACTACTTCAAGCACAATCTTATCGCCCGGCTTAAATTCCTGAGCACCGATTTTTGCAAGTGTTCCCTCATCAAAATACGTTCTCTCGGAAACAATCTCACTGCCCGAATAATATGTAACATAACCTTCTTCAAAATACTTTATAGAATTGCTTACATTATATAAAGTTCTGTCAGATACGTTTGTAAGCTCTATTCTTACAGGATATTCATCGCCGTAGAAAGTCATATCCGGAACATAAATATCCATATGCATAGCTTTTCCGGCATAAACCTTAATCGGCTCCTCCAGTGTGTATGTTTCATGTATCTTTTCACCTAAAGGCTTTAAGACTGCATCAAGAGTTGCGCCTATCTGATATTCGCCCTCCCTGTCGCCTCTTACATACCAGTGAACAGAATGGCTTCCGCCATGGTCTATTGTCGGAACTGTCTGCTTTAATGTCTGTTCCTCTTCAACCATTGCCGCAAGTGAAAGACCGTCAGGCAGTATAAGCTCCGCCGTACACTCTTCAACGGTGTCTGTCATTGAATTGTTTATAATAAGCATTTCAACGTCAAACATTTCCTTAAGCCACTGAATTTCACCATACACCACAAGATAGAAGTTTTCCGATACAGGATAAACATTAACTGTTGTTCCGCCTGTTAAATGGAACGTATATTTTTCTGTTTTTCCGACATAGCTGTTCGTACTGTTGAAATATGTTGTAATTTCCTTTATCTCTGTACCAAACTTAAGCTTTATGTCGTATTTTACAACATGATTATTTGCAGGGTCATCTACGTCTATTCCCGCATCTATGATTTCATCATAGGTCATAACCTTTGAAGTTGTTTTAACCTCAACAAGCGGCTTGTCGCTCAGTCCCACGGTATATTTATTTTCAGCACCATGTACGATTTCTATATCAAAGTTTCTCGTAATAAGTCCGTTTTTAAATACAGCCGCACTCCATTTTCCTATCGGTATATACTCCGAAACTTTTCCGTCTGTACCCGTTGTATATTTAATTTCTTTACCTGCTGAATTGGTAAGAGATATGTTTGCTCCGGCTATCGGTGTTGTACCGTCATTTGCCGATACTGTTATAAACTCCGTATAACCGTAATCCGGATCGTTCGGATCTATTCCCGGTTCTTCCGGTTCTTCCGGTTCTTCCGGCTCTTCCATGTCTTCATAAGGCTTTATATCCGTTATCGCAAAGCCATAGCTGTCATCTGCATTTGAATTTGCATGACCATGCACCATTACAATATTGAAGTGATTTCCGTCTATAATAATCGTTTCACCGGGGATTTTTGAATTGAAGGTGTCGTAATCATATGTAACCGTATTACCGTTTCCGTCTGTAATTCTAAACGAAGCATTTGTATAGTAAAGAACAGACTTTGGCGAAAATGTTAGCGCCAGCTTACTTACATCCTCTTCTCCCATATATGCATATTTATAATGCGTTGTTTTATTTTTAGGATACGGATGTGCCGACTCAAGCGGATTTCCATCGTATGTAACAGCTTCCGGTATTTCCATATCCTCAGTTGCCGCAACAGTATATGAAATATTTCTTCCGTCATCTACGACAAATGTCTTTGCATCCTGTTTGAACGGAACAAGGCTTCCGTCAAAGCCGATATACGCCTTTCCTTTATAAACATCCGCATTATCGTTTGCTATATTTGAGTTCAGTCTGTAATATGCATAAACTTCCTTATCTTCATATCCGGAAGGCAATATAATCTCAGTAGTTACCGAGCTGCTGCTTCCATCCATCCAGAAACCGTTTTCTGTAATTATATTTCCGTTTTTATCCGTAATATAAATCATACCTGCAAGTATATCAGAGTCTGAAACATCCGGTCTTTTTACTTCAAAGTTCATAGAAATCTTTTTCTGAACCGATATATTAACATCGCTTATGTTATCCTCAAATACCACTTGCTTAGCTTCATCAGCATTTAATACTGTCTCGTCTCCGCCATAGTAGTAATCACCTTCATAAATGTTGGTGTTATAGCCTTTTCCGTCTTTATTTTCTTCCATTACCATTATATTCAGTTTAACCGGTCCGACGTGAGTATTTTCCAAATCTTTCGGTATTCCTATCATATATGGAACAGTTAAATTATCAAGCGATAATTTTTTCATATCTTCGGGATTGAAAATCCATATATCGTAATCGCCTGCAGTCAACTTTGCTCTTACAACAGCATTTTCCAGTATAATGTCTTCCGGAAACTGTATTTCGCCCGAAACAGCATATCCTGCCGGAACTTCAAAAACAAGATCACTTATTCCTTCAGACGGCACAATCTCCACAACCGGGTCCGGACTTATTTCTTCATCAATCTCTCCTGCATAGTAGGTGCCACCTAAAAGATTGCATACAGAAATCAGACTTCCTGTAATTAATGTAACCTTATAAAATCCGTCTTCAAAACCTATCGGAAGAACTCCGGCAAAGCTGAAATCCTCCTTTACCCATATCGGCGAAACCTTGTGGAAACCGCCGCCTACCTTTTCAAACACGACAGATGTGAAAAATCCGTCAACAGCCTCAGCACCATCAGATTCAATCCAACCTTCAAACATCTGTCCGGACGGCATAACCATATTAATCTCACAACCCAACTGACTGATATCATAATAGTGATCATCAAAATATGTATCAACCAGCGGAATCATTCCATCTGACGGAGTATATAAGAACTCCTCAGCAGTATATACATTTGTATCTGCACAGGGATCAAACATAACCTGTATAAGCAGATTGGACGGGTTTGTATCAAGCGGTATATAATACCAATGCTCACCAATCTGACTGATTTCTATCTTTTCTTCATACACAAGCTCCGGAACTACATATCCTTTTTCCTCAGATATATTTGTCCATGCATATATACTACCTTTAAGAGGCATTTCACTTCCTAAAAAGGCATCCTCATCAAAGGAAAGTACAGCCTTTATCTGGGTAATGGCTTCATCGCCTCCACCTCCACTGCCGCCGCTGTTGCTGTAAGGCAGATAGTTTATTCCGTTTTGTATTGCATACTGTTCCGCAACACTTCCGCTGTGACAATGAATTACAGCCTGCTTGCAACCCCGAAATACACCGGAGCCAATTGAGGTTGTGTCTCCCTGAATTTTTATAAAAGAAAGATTCGAGCAGTTTAAAAAAGCATAATCCCCTATACTTTCCACACTCTCAGGTATATTAATTGTTTTTAAAGCAGTACAGTTATTAAATGCCGCAAGTCCAATTGTAATCATAGTCGACGGAATTGTAACATTATCAAGAGACCTACATTCTGTAAAAGTACGTTCTTCAATACTTACTATCCCCTCCGGTATAGCTATATTCTTAAGCTTTTCACATTTTGCAAAAGCATACGCTCCCAGATACTCAGCATACTCCGGCATATCAATAGTTGTTAAACCGGTACAATGGGAAAATGCATTTTCCTCTATTACCGTAACACTGTCAGCAATGGTTACACTTTCAATATTTTCCATATAGTAGAACGCATGCTGTCCTATCTTTATAACGCCATCTTCTATTATAACTTCCGTAATATCATTTTTTACACTCTCCCACGGCAAAGTATCAGTCCATGCATAATCTGCCATCTTACCTTCGCCGCTTATTGTAAGAATGCCGTCAGCAAATGTCCACTTAACACCATCTCCGCACATTCCCGTAAATTCTTCGGCATGCACAAGGCTTGACGGTAACATCATCATTATCATAGCAAAAGTAATAATCCATGATATTAATACATTCGTTTTTCCTGAATTTTTCATTATCCTTCTCCTCATAAAATTTTATTTTTGTATTTTCCGCTAAAAATCAACTTAAAGCGAATTTAATATATAAAATATATACCCATACAGTATAATTGTATCATTAATTCCATTGTTTGTCAACGCTTTATCTGCATAAAAAAAATATTTATGGGTTTTGAACAAATAACTAAGCGTTTATCAATACAATATGAAACACAAATAAGACTGACAGCAAGCGGGTGTTTTAATAAAACACCCTTCTGCCGCAGCCTTTATTTTTACGGACGAACAACGTCAACCTTTAAAGCTGATGCGTCTGCTGTATTCTGACGTTCTGCCACTGTGTAGTTTTGAGCCATTGTTATAAGCTCCTGAGCTCTTTTTCTTACCATTACCATACAGTCAATTACGTCCTGTCTTTCTGCGTATATCTTTCTTACATATGCATTGCTTGCATCGCCTTCCCATGATGCCAACTGCTGTGCCTTGTTTGAAAGCTCCTCAGCAAGTCTTGAAAGCTGTGCTGCGTAGTTTTGAAGTGTTCCTGCTGTTGCCTGTAATTTTGGTGCGCTTACCTTTATAATTCCGTTCATTTTTATTTCCTCCTTAAATTTA
>JAZTZP010000059.1:0-21636 GCA_045637525.1 Clostridia bacterium
AATATTCCGCACAATTTTCTTACACGCTCATTCATTTCTTTCTCTGTCACAGCCAGCTCCAGCAATCCCTTCGCCGCTTTCTCAAACTGCTGCCACAACTCTTCTTTTCGACTGTCATTTAAGTCAAATTCCTGATTGATAAAGGTTCCCCTTCCCGTCACAGTGTAGATAAATCCCTCCTGCTCCAACTCTTTATATGCACGGGAAATGGTATTCGGATTAATCGCAAGCTTCATCGCAAGCTCTCGCACCGATGGCAGCTTGTCATCTGGCCCCAACACACCTGAGTAGGCCAGCTTTCGGATACCATCCTTGACCTGCTCGTAAATCGGTCTTGGATCTCTGTAATTTAACTGAATCACGCCTCTCCCTCCTTTTACAATTCTATTTTTTCCGGAAATGCTTCTTTTCGCATAATTCCCCACATCTTATCTATGTACGCCAATGTATAAAAATTCTCATAATAATGATAATAAAAGGCACCCTTTAGTGTCATAAAATATATTCCATCACTTTCAGTAACAAAGCCAAATATTTTTGCCAACAACAATTCAAATCCGTACAGCTTGTTTAGAGGAACTTTGAAAAATTTTTGAAACTCGGATGAATCAACTTTCGTACTGTAAGCAGTCCAGAATAAATAGTAAATCATTCTTTGTCTTAAAGTAAACTTTATAGTAAGTGCCGTAGGCAAAGTATAATTCTTTACTCTCTTCATATATTCCTCAACAGAAAAAGTGTTAATCTTAAATTGATCCTTTAACAGAGTTGTAGCCGAACAACCAAACCCCAGAAAATTATCTCTGGTCATTGACGAATATTTAGATGTATCATTGTTTGAAAATGTCCATATTGAATCTCGTCTGTAACCTTTTGAATAGCAATATTTTGTTATTGCATCCAACAAATTCTTCTTTTGTTTCTTTTTCATTGTTTTAATTTTGCTCTTTGTAAATGTAAAATCAATGAATGGATAAATAGCAATATGATTTCCACCACATTCAAATGCCATATCTATGTCGGCTTTTAAGTCTTCAAAGGTCTGATCCGGTAATGCAAAGATAAAATCCATAGAAATAGTTTCAAACTCTACTTCTTCCAAAATCGTTTTAATTTCTTTCGCATTTACCTTGCACCTTCCAAGTAAATTTTGATATTTTTCGTTAAAAGATTGAATGCCGATACTAATCTTTGTTATCCCTGCTATTTTGAGCTTCTTAAGCTTTGACACTTCTAAATCAGATGGATGAAGCTCTATACCAATCCCCTCTGTTATATCAAAGTATAGTTTGATTGTATTGATGATATCCTGTATTCTATCTGCTGCCAGAGCCGGAGAACCACCACCAAAGTAAAGACTTGTTACTTTCTTTTTCCCTGTGTGCATTTTCCCGGTTATGTGTATTTCCTGAATCAGGCTATCTATATATTCATTGCATTTTATATCATCATACAACTCTTTACAATAAGGGCAAAAGGTGCAAATTTGTTTGCAAAAAGGAATGTGCACATACAAGCCCATGTTTTGTTCATTATCATATTTTAGTTCTTTATCAAATTCATTCGTAAACACAAAAGGTTTTGTGCTTTTTGTCAGCCACATTCTTGTGGCAGTTGTAATTATGCTCATCTGATCACCCTTATCATACATACTTTAGATATGTACGAAGCATTTCTGTAATTATCTTAACATTTCCTGTGAATGCCAGTGTATACTCCGCCACAAAAAAGTATCCGCACTTTTCACATAGTCCATCAATTTCTATGCATCTTCCACATATGCTTATTTTACCATTTTCTACAACAACACATTGATAACAAGGCGTAGGAAAACTATTATCAATTATGTAAGGTAATGCACTTTTGAGATTAAAAACAGGCATTTTCTGTTTAATCATTTCTCTGATAATCTTACAACACTCCGTCTTATCCTCTTTTGTCAGTTCCAAAGCTTTGGTATCAGGATATGGTGTATGAAAATTAAAAGAAACTGCACGAACATTTTTTGTTTCCTTTGCCAATCGGCAAACAAATGGTATTGTATGCTTATTGATTTGATTTACTGCCATATAAAAGCAAATATTATCTGAAGTTGCTTGGTTTATATTTTCCATAATTGTGTCGAATGTATCACCACGAATAATATTATGATGAACCTTATCACCATCAAGACTTAAAAGTATCAAATCAGCTTCAGGTAAATCAATTCTGAATGTTCCGTTAGTTACGACATTAACAATTAAAAAACCCATTTGTTTTGCTTCTATGACCAAATCTCTCAGTGTTTTATCTTCATCCGTCCAAAGAAATGTTTCTCCTCCGCAGAAAAATAATATTCTGACACCGGTGTTATATAAAACTTGCATCTCTTCACGAATCTGCTTATACGGATGCACAACAGCAGTTATGTTATTTACAGAACAATGCTTACAAGATAAATTGCATTTATCTGTTAAAATAATTGTTCCGAGTATAGGTTCTTTCTTTTTGAATAAAACTGTCTTCAATCCAAATTTTGCAAAATATATAAAATCTTTGATTCTCACTGCAAATCACATCCTTTTCAACAAAATTCGACATTCTTTATATAAAGACTGTATAATCCGGATGCCAATCAATTTCGCGATTGCGACACATAAGGTTTAGATGCATCAATTTTTCAAAGAAAGTTCACGTTAAGTTAGGATTAAAGAATTATTTACCCTCTACTATTCTATATCCCTCATAAACTAACTTCTCTGTTTTTGCTTTTCCTTCATCAGAATACAAAACCGCACCATCAATAAAGCCATATGTTTCGTTATTGTATTTTGCAATATCTTCAGAATTTATAATCGTCCCCAAAAATGTTTCCACAGGGCTAGTTCTCGACATACCCCCGCCTTCGATAACTTCAAATTTTGTAACATCATCTACATATAGAGGCAGACACCCATTATATGCGTCGTTTTTATCTTTTGCATAGGGGAATTCCAAAACTTCAAAAGTATCAGGATCTGCACCAATAACTTTAAATACATCTCCACCATCTCGTAGATAAATATAAACAGAATTTTTATCTTTTGCATAATGACGTCTATCTTTGGTGCTAATCACTTCAAATGTATCAGGATCCGATCCTTCGATTTTGTGTGCCATAAAGTAAACGCTCTCATTATCTCTTGCAAAGTTTTCATACTCAAGCAATTTAAATTCATCTTTATTAACATCAATCGGTGTCACTCTCCTGCCAACTGCTATATCGTATGTGACATAATTCCAAGTGTCGTTTTCATATACATATCCAAGCTCACCTGCTTCTTTTTTCATAAACTCAGCAAGCCAGTTTATAAAATTTGCATCAAAAACTCTCATAACTGTAACAACAGCCTGTTCGGTAGTGTATGTGTCTTTGGGAGCAAATTTATTTTCTCCCACGCCTTTCATAAATCCCAAATTACTTATTCTTTGAACTGAACTCATAGCCCAATCAGATATATCGCTTATATCATCATATTCATACCAAAGTTCTGTTGCTGCCATAGGGGTTGTAATATCTATCATACGTACAATAATAGTTGCTGCTTCCTCGCGAGTAAGATTATCATCGGGAGCAAACTCAGTTTCCGTTTTTCCGTTGATGATTCCGATATGATGTAAGAACAGGACACCTTCATCTTCTGTATCAACAAATGCTTTATCTATAAAAGATGGGAACTCCGTCTCATCTTCTTCTAAATTTTCTTCGCGCCAAGTTTGAAAATAAGGTGTTTGTATAACAAGATTGAATATCAACTCACAAAAATCCAAACGAGAAATATTTGATTTGAATTCATACCCTTTTTCACTATTTAAAAGATAGGAATTAAAAGCTCTATCGATACTTTCTTTTGCCCAATCACTACACTCGTACTCTGTGTTCGTGTCCGCATAGACTAACAATGATGAACAAGTGAATAATAATGTAATAATCAATACTAATGCTTTTTTCATAAAGTACACCTTCTTTTTTTTTCAATAATCTTCGACAATTCCCATCGTCGATTTTTTGTTCCTCTTGGTTAGGATACCGTTTGCATCCGCCATATATATTTTTTCTCATTTGTCAAAATAGGCTCAAACCTGCATAAACACTGGGAAATCTAGATTGCATCTAAATCTTACTTATTGTAATAGTTTGTGTCAGGTTATAACCAAAAAATTATTATTTCTTTACACTATCAACAATCTTTCTAATTCCAGAAAAAATCGTTGCCAAAACAAACATGGTTAATGAGTACATTAACACTCCCAAATAAAAATGTTGAGTAACTCCACCGGTTCCGTTAGGAAACAATAACATTATACCACCACAAACAACATTCCAATAAAATATAAAAAATACGGTACCAACATTATCCGTTTTTTTGAAAAATGATCTGCAATATGTTTAAAAAGAAGTCTAAAGAAAAAACTACAAATTATAGAAACAACTATCATCACTCGACCATCTTCCCAAAAGAAACTACTTAAAATATAATCGTCAAGAAAATTCATAAAACATCTTCCTTTCAACAAATTTCGACACAGTTCGTGTCAAGACCGGACAAAAAATTATTTATCTATAACTTTTGTTTTTGCTAATCTATCGCCTAATCTTTCCTTATCAAGTAAAACTAAAAGTGCCTCAACAGGCCAAATAAGAATTGTTATGTTTCGAACAATGAGATTAAATAATGATGGCTTATTTTCATTCAAATCTACAACTTTAATTTTCATTATTCTTTTGCCAATGTTTTGACCATTGATAATATCCTTAAAAAAGTAAATAAACATAAATGCCAATAAAAATATGTAATATATTTTCCGGAATAATTCAAAATCCGTTTTCACAAACATTTCAACCATTACAAACAAAGCAAATGCAAAGCATATAATTATGTGGTCGATTAAAAATGCAAGTATTCTCTTTCCCATATCTTTTCTCCTTTATTTTCCGACAATATTCAACATCCCTTATATGCGGGACAGACGGTTTAGATGTAAACCGTTTTTGTGTCAAGTCTATGTCATGTTAGTACCCAAAAATTTACTTGTTATTTCTTCTATATAGATCAATTAAAATAGCACTTATTGTTCCTATAAACGAACCAATCGGCACAGAAGTTAATGCGAAAGTAATCAAATCAAAATTATCATCTATTACAAAAAGTACACACAAGAGCATTACAATAAAATAATAAATAATACTCATTGGTAGATATAAAGTCAAAAATTTTGATTTTTCATATTTCAACAACAGTATTGGAATCACACCTGATAATATTCCGCATATAACCAAAACCACATCGTGTCTAATGCCATTAACTATTTCTTGGGTAGGCTGTTTCCCAACGAATTCTTCTCCACCAGTAAAAATCATAATTACATATGTATATATAATGCAAAATAATGCGGATAAAATAGCTTGCATTAAAGCAGATTTGTTTGCGTTTTTCCACGAATCAATTTTTACTATTTTCATTTACAACTACTCTCCTTTTGCCCAAATTCGACATCCCTTATAGGCTCGTGTTAAGTCGGGGGCAAAAATTATTTGAAACTTATAATTTGATTCCCCTTATACTTTAAAGTTCCTTTTTCCTTGATTTTATAATTTCTATACGAAAATTCTGCAACATTAAAAGAAAGCTTTTTCTCGCTTGTAGAAAATACAACTATATAATGCTCTCGTTTGAATGTACCTTGTATTCTTGAAACTGTGTTGGTTTTATATTTATCAAAAACCTGAGCTTTAACTGTTTTTACAGGTGCGAACGGGTTTCTCCAAAATTTCTTTATAATCAAAAACCAGCATAATATAAATGTAACTATTGACAATGCATTAATAATGTTTGACATTCTATCACCTCATTCGCCGCAGATGTCGGCTTTACATGAAATTATTATAAAATTATTACTCATAAAAAACGATATTAGTGGTTTAATCAAAAAAAAACGATGGGATTTAAAGAGAGGTCTGTTTTTTATGACAGACCTCCGTAAACACATATTAAAATGCCGTATAATGAAAAGTTTATATTATACAGACGAATTTTTTAATCTTCAAAGCTGTAATCCTTACCGGGGAGGATTGCGTTAAGAATAATTCCGGCAAGGGCAGCTATTGCAAGACCTGTTAAAGTTATGCTTGTGCCGGCAACGGTGAATGTTATACCGCCTGAGAAGCCGAGGCCTGATACTAATATAACTGCCGCTATTATAAGGTTTCTTGAGTTTGTGAAATCAACCTTGTTTTCAACTACGTTACGTACGCCGACTGCTGAAATCATACCGTAGAGTATGAATGATACGCCGCCGATGATAGCTGTCGGGATTGAATTTACAAGGGCTGCAAACTTAGGTACGAATGAGAATATTATAGCAATTATTGCCGCTATTCTTATAACTAACGGGTCATATACCTTGCTGAGTGCAAGAACGCCTGTGTTTTCGCCGTATGTTGTGTTTGCAGGACCGCCGAATAATGCTGCAAGGCTTGTTGCAATACCGTCACCGAGAAGAGTTCTGTGGAGTCCCGGGTCTGATATGAAGTTTTTGCCTGTTGTTGCTGAAATTGCGGAAATATCGCCTATATGCTCCATCATTGTAGCAAGAGCAATCGGTGCCATAACAAGGATAGCTGAAATATCAAATTTAGCAAGAGCAAACGGCGGAAGTCCGATTATTGAAGCTGAAGCCGCATTCTCAAAATTAAGTATTGCAGAACCATCTGCATTTGTCATGCCGCAAGCGTGCATGATTATTGCTGCTATATATGAGATTACTATACTTAAAAGTATAGGTATAATCTTTATCATTCCTTTTCCCCATATGTTACAGATTATGATAACTGCAAGCGCAATTATTGCGAGCGGCCAGCATGTCTGAACGCTTGTAACTGCGGATGGTGCAAGTGTAAGACCTATAAGGATGATTATAGGACCTGTAACGACAGGCGGAAGGAAACGCATAACCTTTTTAATACCTACAAGCTTTACGATAAGAGCAAGTATTACATATAAAAGACCGGCAATAACTATACCGCCGCAAGCGTATGGGAGCTTTTCAGCCTCGGAAAGCGTTGCATATATGCCTGTGTCAAGAGCTTTAACTGCGGCAAATCCGCCGAGGAAAGCAAATGATGAGCCGAGAAAAGCCGGAACCTTAAATTTTGAGAATACATGGAAAAGAAGTGTTGCAAGACCTGCACACAAAAGCGTTACCTGAACGCTGAGTCCTGTGAGGATAGGTACCAAAACCGTTGCTCCGAACATAGCAAACATATGCTGTATTCCGAGCAGGAGCATTTTTGGAATACCGAGTTCACGTGCATTGTAAATTCCTTCATTAGTAGATTGATTCATTTTCTTTATCTCCTTTTTTAAAAAAATTTATAATAAGTGAGCATGTATGCATCACATATTATTTCGTGCCGAAAATTCTGTCGCCGGCATCACCCAAGCCCGGTACTATATATCCGTTTTCATTGAGCTTTTCGTCAACTATACCACAGTACACCTTAACATCGGGGTGAGCCTCGCATACGGTTCTTATGCCTTCCGGAGCGGCTATGATAGACATAAGCTTTATGTCGGTAACGCCGCGGCCTTTTATAAATTCGATAGCGGCTTTTGCCGAACCGCCTGTTGCAAGCATTGGGTCGGTTATGATTACCTGACGCTCTTCTATATTTTGGGGAACCTTGAAATAGTATTCAACGGGACGCAAAGTTTCTTCATCTCTGTAAAGTCCTATATGTCCAACTTTTGCAGAGGGAAGAAGGTTTGTAATTCCGTTTACCATGCCAAGGCCTGCTCTCAAAATCGGAACAACGGTAAGTTTTTTTCCGCCGATTACCTTTGTTTTTGTTTTGCATATCGGAGTTTCAACGATTTCTTCACGTAACGGAAGATCTGCCGTTGCCTCATATGCAATAAGCGTTGATATTTCTTCGATAAGCTCACGGAATTGCTTGCTTCCGGTGCGCTTGTCCCTCAATATAGAGATTTTATGCTGAATAAGGGGATGTGTCATTACAAATAAATTGTTATACTGTTCCATAATAAAGCTCCTTCCGAATTATAATTACTAAATTTATAATATCACATTTTTTTGAGCTTGTCCATAGTATTTTATAAATTGAAATAAAAATTTTATAAAATGACAAAAAAAGAAGATTTAAAAATCTTCAAACCACTCACCACCAATTTTGAAGGCGGAAAGCAAATCTTTTTTTGAACAAGCAAAATTGCACGGATTTTGAATGAATTAATTTTTATAAACAAATTTACAAAGCATATATTGCTTTCAAATTTGCATTTATTGTAAAAAAACAATGTCGGATATTGCACATTTTTGCGGGTCAGTCTGTAAACAGCATACATATGTGGTTTGTAAAAAGCCTTACAAGCTGTGATGTAAGCTGTTTGTAAGGCTTTTTGGCTTATATGGCAATCTCAATATCCTTTTTCTTATTGATGATGTATTCAATATCGTTGTCGTCCAGTATTTTAGGATTATATTTACTCGTTATGACGTCAGTCATTTTTTGTATATTTTTTTTATCCTTCAGAGCATCAATATTACTTGCAAACATAGAAGCAATAAGTCTGTTTGATTTATATCTGTATCGTTCTTTTTCAAGATCACGGAGATAATATCCCAGTCTTTGCATCTGAACTGCGTTCAGTTTGTGATTATTATTCCTTATGTAATGGCGGATATCAAGAATTTTCATATCAGTGATTTGTTCTTTATCTGTCATGTTTGCAATAAAGCGGTCTAATTGAGACATTACATTGATTGTATTTGAAAAAAATTCACAGATATCAAAATCATCATCTTCTAAAGATGTAGTTTTTGTCGGATTCCCGAATTTTTTTAATTCAGGTACAAAGTCTATCTCATCAGTATCCTCGTCATATGAAGAAATTGACCAGTTAAAATTTTTCAGACTACATGGAATACAGCTCAAATAATTAACAGCGGCTACTCTTGTTTTGAATGTCAATGCGTTTGTTTTTGAGGTTACGGTATTAGGACAGCCTCTATAATCTGTTCCTATATAAAAATTATTTGATGTCAGTACATACATTTTAAAATTCTCCTTTGTTTATAATTGCCTGTTGTGATTGTTGTTATTTGATATCTTCTTTTTGCTTTTTTCTTTTTCGGCGTTTTTATCTGAACTTTTCTGACGTGTTTTATTCCGGGGACGGGAAAAACAGCTGTCGTCTCCTTTGGCGAATCCTTCAGGATCGCAGATGTTCCATAAGTTCATAAAATCCATTTGAAATTCCTCCTTCATTGATTATAATTATATCATATTATCAGAGTATTATCTATAACAAAGAGTGCAAAATGAGGAAGTTATTTTTTACAAAAAGTGCAAAAGCTATCAGGTGTGCACAATGGCTTGTATATATTAAATAAAACATTTATAATAAATTCGTTTGCAATGTTAATTGATTTATAAATGAAAATATGTTATAATTATTAATAATTTGCGAATAAAGGGAGTATGATGAAATGAGTAATGGGAGTTCGGAAAACATATATAAGGTATTAAGAAACAAGCTGAATTTATCGAGAGAGGTTGTATGCGATAAAAGCGTTGGCAATGAGCACGGAATGCTTACACCGGAACGTCTTGAAAGAATAGAGAACAACAAATTTCCTATTCATCCGGAGGAAGTTCTGTTATTGGCAGACATATACAAAGAGCCGACACTTTGCAACCGCTACTGTTCTAATGAGTGCCCGATTGGCAGGAAATATGTACCTGAAATTAAGACAACAGATCTGGAAAAAATCATTTTATCTATGGTTGCTTCGTTAAATACAATGAAAAAAAGCCAGGAGCGTTTGATTGAAATTACGGAAGACGGAGTAATTGATGATGAGGAATTAAAAGATTTTATAAAAATTCAGAAAGATCTGGAACGCATATCAATAACGGTGGAATCGCTGCAGCTCTGGACGGAGAAAATGATTGCAAACGGCAGAATTAATATTGAAAAATATAATGAATTGAAGCAATAATAAGATAAGGCGTTTTGATTCGTTTATTCTTGTATTTATAAATTATGCATGACGCTTTTTTATTGATGATTTTAAATAGTTTTGTTTAATTTGTATATTGATTTTACGGATTTTATATGATATACTATAAGCGTAAAATTTAATATTTTCACACAGAGTGTCGGGTATGCCGGTAAAGGGCATAGCCGGTGAAAAGGGAATGGGGTGAGACTCCCCTGCGAGGAACTGTCGCCGTATGTGTTGAATGTTTTTATATCCGTCGGTGAAAGCCGGTCATTGGGAAACTGAGAAGGCAGGGTATAAAAATGAAAAGCTTTTGCTTTATATAACACGAGCCGGAAGACCTGCTCTGATATTATTCCGTAAGTGCTTTTGCATAGGAGTAATGTTTTTGTCGCATGGATTGTAACAGGGCGGTTCCGGTTTTGTTTTGGTGCGGCAATTTGTGATGTAATCACAGGAAAACTCAGCTGTGGTAATTTTTTGAAAGAAAAATTGCCGCGGCTTTTTAATTATATGCGGCTTAAAAAGGAGGAAAGAATAAATGCACCTGTTTGGTTAAATTATCAGGTTATCGGAATTAAAGTCATGTGTAATTAAAAATGAAAGGATTGAATTTAAATGAGTTTTAGAAAAATATTTAAGGAAGCTGTATCGGTATTATTGGTTTTGACAATGTGTATATTGCTTTTACCTGTGACTGCATTTGCGACAGAAGATATTCAGGAAGAATACGAACTTCGGGTTCTTACCTTTGAAGACGAGGGGAACGAAAACTACTGGTCAGACTTAATTGCTGAAGATCAGTACAGCGATCCGATGCTGTACGTAGGTACGGCAAAGGAGAGCGAAGCATACAAGTGGTATGATGAGGGGAATACAGAACTTTCACACATCTTGCCTTTTAACTACGGAACTTATAATTATTGGGGTGGCGGTCATGCAATATCTGATTATGCATCAACAGACTTTGAAACATATGGTGGATATATGTACCAGCTTACGGTTTTTCGGGATGAAGAATATGAAGAAGGTGTTATGCTCAGAGAAGGTGGCGGAAATAACGGTTCTGACAACTTTGCGGTGCATTTCGGGTATGCCGATGATTCTGGATATAACGGAACTGCGAATCTTCCGTCATTATCATTTGCAGACGGCAAAGCCCGTGTTATTGACCATATGTATGTAAATATCACAACATATCCTCTCTATTGCTTTTTGGAGGGAAATGGATTTACTGATCCACTTGGTGAAAATGACTGGGTAAAAATTATAGCAACTGGCTATAACGGAAATGAGAAAACGAAAACTGCCGAGTTCTATCTTGTAAATTTTGCGGAGGGCATTTTTGTTATCGACTGGACACCATGGGACCTTTCAGGTCTTGGTGCAGTAACAAAGGTTGAATTTAATATGGCAGGTTCAAACGATAACGGATACGGATTTTCACAACCTGCATACTTTGCCTATGATGATGTAGCAGTTCGTTTTGAAAAAACTTATCCAAGTGATATGCAAATAAGCGATATATATGTTTTGGAATCAGAAACAGAAAATACATATGAATACTATTATTATGCAGGTTATCCTGAAAACACATCAGGAAAAGCAATTATAGCTTTGTATTCAGGTGAAAGGTTTGTCGGGATGGATATAAAAGATATAACTAATGGCGATAATGATGTTTTTGGAAGCATTGCTACAAGCGAAGCACCGGATAATTATAAGATAATGATTTGGAATGGATTGCAAAATATAACGCCTTTGTGCAATGCTGTCACAGGCGATATAGACTAAAGGAATGACATGAAAATGAAAATTAAAAAGACAATCAAAAATATAATATCAATATTTATTGCTGTTATTATGCTTATGTCGATTTTGCCTGTTGGAGCTTTTGCGGTTGATAAGACAGTAAGTAATACACAATATAATTTGAATATTTATGTTCCCCAAAATACAGTAGGTAGTATCAGATTTTACCCTACTACAGGTTTTGATGAGGATAATCGGGATATTTTTAATGAAGAGGATATAATCTCTTATGAAGAGGATTTAGATACGGATGCAAAATATGATATTTACACAATGTCTGTTACCGAGGGAACTTATTCATTTCGTGCAACCGATAGTGACGGCAAAAGTCTGGGCGGCGGAGTTATAAAAGTTCCTGCCGAAGCGATTGTTGAAGGTGATGAACGCGATGGTTATGAAGTGACGGTCTATCTTCGTCTTTCAAAAACTTATATTACAAATAAGTATGATGATAAAAAAGCATCTGCTGAAGATTTTTCTGTAACGCTATTAAATAAACTTGGAACAGTTACAATGGGAGATGTATTTGTAGATGAAAACGGATACTCTTGTTATCCTGCTTTGATTTACACAAACGGAAATGCACTTTTATATTATGTAACGGCTACTCCGTCAGAAGAATATGCAGAATTACACAGTTTAAAAGAAGAACGAAACAGTAATATAGCCGTTTTTAAGAGTGATAAAATACAGAGCTTTAAACTAACGCTTTCGCCTAAAATCCCTTTTACTATTATTGCCCCGGCAGATGCGAAAGTTTCTATGTATGATCAGATCCTCAATTTTAACACAGTTAAAATTGAGCCTTCAAACATAACGGACAATGAGGACGGAACTTGCAGATTTGAGTTTGCCTCTGCAGGAGAAAGCTGGCGCGTATCTATGGAAGGCAAGCGCACACAGGCAGGATATATTCTTACTGATCTCAGTGAAGCCGAAGCAATTTTAAAGATTGACTTCCCTGACGGTGACACCAACGAGCAAGTAGATACATGGATAGGCAGAAAAGAAAGCGGTGTTTTACTTAATATCAATGAGCGTAATAAACTGTCACTTGATATAGGTGAAAGCTATAAGGTTCGTGCATACCGTGCTCCGTGGCAGATTATCAACACCGATACCGATAATATTATGATTGAACCTGATTTTCATTTTAACATTCTTTCAGGTGATGATGTAATAGATATTGAGCAGACAGACGGTGGAAATGCAGGCGGAAACCGGGCAGAAATAACTGCTAAAAGTACAGGTGTTGCTGTTGTTGAAGTAAGCTACGATGCAATAGATGTAGCATGGAGTGATAAATCTGAGCTTTACGGTGCAACAAATCCGAGACGTACAGGAGTTTTTGTGGTCACAGTAGGCGATAATTACGGAGATGTTTCAGGAACCTGCATTGATACCGAGTATTATACACATTATTTTACCGGTGACAGCGGTGTTATGGCAATCTCTCCTGAAGGTGATAACGTCAGTGTTGAAGTTGCAAATGTCTGGCAGGGAACTTTAAGAACATGGAAAAATATAGCAGGTACGGAGGGTTTTTTTGAAGTCCCTATTTTAAACGGAAACAATATTTTAAAAATCACGGCTGACGGAATATGTGATTACAGAGTAATCCGCGCATCACAGCTTGAACCTGTTATCACAAACAAAACTAATGCCGGGCGTACGGAAGCAGTTTATCCCGGTGATGAACTTACAATAGGATTTAAAGGATTATTTCAGTGGATTCCTAAATTTTCAGGTATTTATAACCCAAGTAGATTATATTTAGCTTATAATCAGGGAGAAAATGTTATAGAAAGTGTCAAAAGTCAATATGCTTTGCCTGAAACAACTATGGATATAACAGTTCCTGACAATGCAACGGAAAATATTATACTGAGCCACGGAAGACTTACAGGAAACAGTCTCGGCTCTGTATGGTCAGCACACCGTCAGCTTACTGATACTGGTGTTCCTGCAAACTTTAATGCATCAAATCTTCCGCTTGAAGATTTGGCTTTGCCTGATTTGACGATTACTGTAGCAGAACCGTCAAATGATTCTGAAAACACCGGAAACACAGGCAGTTCAGATGGAAATTCGGGTGGTGGTGGAGGTTCCTTCGAGCCTGAAAATGAGGATATCAATGTCTCGGACTTAGAGTTTGACATTTCAGATAACGAAGCAGATGGGTATGTAACTGTAAGCTTTACCGACAACGGCAAGCGTAAATCAGGTGAAAGCGGAGTTACATACAAAACATCACTTGGTGAAATAATTGAAGCCGTGAAAGTTCCTTTTAAAGATGACGATACAGTAGCATCTGTCACTTTAAGGCTTTTAAAAGCTCTTGACATCAAAGCGACTTATACAGGGAAACCGACTAATAATTTCTATCTTTCATCAATCGGAGGCTTTACTCTGAATGGAAAGTATTATTCATCATTCGGTGAGTTTGATGCAGGTGCCGCATCGGGTTGGATGGTAAAGCATAATAATTGGTTTATCAATATGGGAGCATCAGAATTTGCGGTTCACGATGGAGATACTGTAGATTGGCTTTATACCTGCCGTCTTGGTGCAGATATCGGATGTGATTGGTCAAATCCAAGTGCAGAGATTTCGGGAATAAAATTCAAGAAAAATTACGGAACACTATCACCAACATTTAACAAAGATACAACAGAATATACTTATACTGTTTCTTCCTCCACAAGTTCAATATGTATGGAAGCTGAGCAGGAAAACTATTGGGCAAGGGTTACTTACAACTCAGGAGACAGGATATATAAGGCGATGGAGTCTATTCCTGTCTCAGATGGTACGGTTATAACTATTGAAAGCTCATTTGCTGAATATATGGGACACACGCCAACTGATACAGACAGCGTGAAAATTACCATTAAGAAAAGTTTAAGCGGGTCAAATGGTGGTTCAGGGTCTTCTGTTAAGAATGATGCAGGAAACAAATCTGAAGAAGAGACCAAAACGGATGAAACAAATAAAGATAGTGAAGTTCCGGAAAAGCCAACTTTTACAGAAACTACATTTATTGATGTAAACAAAGACGATTGGCATTATGACTCTGTAAAGTATGTGTACGAAAACAATCTTATGCAAGGTACAGGTAACGGTTTTGAACCTGAAAGCAAAATGTCAAGAGCCATGCTTGTAACAGTTCTTTACAGAATGGTAAACTCTGAAAATACCCAAAGTATCCATAGCTTTTTAGATGTTCCCGAAGGTGAGTGGTATACCGATGCAGTTGCGTGGGCGGCTTCAAATGGAATTGTAAGCGGTATAAACAGTACAGAGTTTGCACCTGACAGTGATATATCCCGTGAGCAAATGGCACTTATTATCTATCGCTTTGCGAAAATGCAGGGTTATGATGTAAGTGGTGTGGCAGACATTTCAAGTTATACAGATAAAAATGATGTAAGTGATTGGGCGTTTGACGCAATTTGTTGGGCAAACAAAACAGAGCTTGTAAACGGTACAAGCAAAACTTTACTTTCACCTAAAGCTACAGCAACCCGTGCTCAGGTTGCGGCAATTCTTATGCGTTTTTGTGAGTACATAGCAAAATAATAATCTGCGGTAAACAGCGAACAGTCAGAGAAAAACTGACTGCTCGCCATTGCTGTTTTTAAAGGAGCTTAAAAATGAAGAGATTTATATCAATATTTTTAATACTGATAATGATTTCAGGAACTTCGGCAACTACTTCTGCTACAAGTAATCATGATATAGACAAGGTTGTAGCTGATACTGCATCATACATATATAAAACTGTGGCAGAACCGCATGTCGGTTCTATCGGCGGGGAATGGACAGTTTTAGGTCTTGCTCGTAGCGGAATAGAAATTCCGGATGAATATTATCAGAATTATTATAAGGTTGTAGAAGAATATGTTAAAGAGCATGAAGGAAATCTTCATAATAAAAAATATACAGAATATTCAAGACTCATAGTTGCACTAACAGCAATCGGTAAAAATCCGGCAGATGTGGCAGGATATAACCTTTTAACACCTCTCGGAGATTACGGAAAAACAATTTGGCAGGGTATGAACGGACCTGTCTGGGCACTCATTGCACTTGACAGCGGAAATTATGATATGCCGGAGAATCCCGATGCAAAAGTTCAGGCAACGAGAGAAATGTATATTGAAAGAATTCTGGAATGTCAACTCGCCGACGGCGGATGGTCTTTGTTTGGAGGAACGTCGGCGGCTGAGAAAGTTGACTCTGTATCAGATCCTGATATAACAGGCATGGTGCTTCAGGCACTTTCAAAATATCAGGATAACGAACGGGTAAAGAAAGCAATAGACACTGCACTTAGTACAATGAGCGAGAAGCAGGATGACAAAGGCGGATTTTCAAGCTGGGGAACGGCAAATTCGGAAAGTTGCGTGCAGATGCTTGTAGCACTCTGCGAGCTTGGTATTTCCATTGAAGATACGCGCTTTGTAAAAAACGGTTATACAATCCTTGATAACCTGATGAATTATTACAATAACGGAAACGGCTTTAAGCATACCAAAGACGGAAACGGGTCAAATCTTATGGCAACAGAACAGGCTTTTTACGGTATGGTTGCGTTAAAGAGAATGAACGAAGGGGAAAACAGTCTTTATACAATGAGTGATGCAATTTCGTTTTCCGAAAGTACAAAAAATACTGTTGGATTAAAAGATAAAAATCCGGATGTTCAAAAAATTAATGTGATAAATTACGGTAAAACATTTGATGATATTAAGGGGCATATGGGTAAGAATGCCATTGAAGCGTTAGCGTCGCGGGGGATTATAAGCGGAAAAACAGAAAACAGCTTTGAACCAAACAGCACGATGACAAGAGCTGAATTTTCAACAATTATTGCAAGAGGACTGGGACTTAATGTTAGGAGTGAATCTGTTTTTACGGATGTCATGCAAAGTGACTGGTTTTATGACTACGTAAATACTGCTTATTCTTACGGTATCATAAAAGGTGTATCGGAAAATGAATTTAATCCCGACGGTACTATTACACGTGAGGAAGCCGCAGTCATGATTGCAAGAGCAGTAAAGCTTTGCGGAATGAATACGGACATAGAAATCTTTGAAGCAAGAAATATATTGTCTGAATTTTCTGACTATGTAAAATCATCTGATTGGGCACTAAGCTCACTTGCCTTTTGTTATAACGAAGGAATACTGTCGACAGACGTGACAGAAATAAAGCCTAAAGAAGAGGTTACAAGAGCGGAGATAGCGGGTATGCTCTATAATATGCTTACTATTGCTAAACTTCTGTAAGGAGTTGAATTAAGTTGAAAAAACACAAAAATAAAATAATAGCCGGTGTTGTTATTGCAATTGTATTGGGGGTTGTTTTCTGGTACGGCGGTGATGCGCCGGGGCTTCGTGGCCGGACTCTGTCTGAAAACAGCACAGATACAGTACAAAGTGAGACCAGGTCTGAAAACGGTGGGGATGCGGTACAAGGTGAACTCCCGTCCGAAAACGGGTTGCCGCATGAAACAAGTCAACCTGAAGCGGTTGTTGTCTCAGAAGTACCAATATCTGAAGAAAAAAACGAACAGGAAGAGAATGGTGAAGATCCTGTCAAAGAGGTTGACGGGGGGAGAGCGGAAGAAAACCGGCCGCAAAAAAAAGACAATGTACCTATGACTCCGTCTGAAAAAGAAGAGTTAGCCGGGCGTATGGCAAAACAGAATAATACTGATACAGCTTCTGAGGGTGAGGAATATTCTGAAGAAAACGGAATGGTTATAGACGAGACTACGGGCAAGGATAAATATATGACAGATCCTGTTCCTGAGGGAAAGCCTGTTCCGGTTGAACCTCAGGATGCAGTTATTTCAGATAAAGAACTTACCTGTACATTATCGGTACGATGCGATACCATTTTGAAAAACATAGAGTGGCTCGACAAAGAAAAAGTTGAAATTGTACCTGAAGACGGTGTGATATTTGAGGAGAAAACAGTTACATTTTATGATGGCGAAAGTGTATTTAATTTATTGCTCCGCGAAATGAAGAAAAATAAAATTCATACGGAGTTTGAAAATACCCCGATTTATAACAGTGCTTACATAGAAGGAATTGCAAATATTTATGAATTTGACTGCGGCGAGCTTTCCGGATGGATGTATAAGGTAAATGACTGGTTTCCGAATTACGGTTGTTCACGTTACCGGTTAAAAGAAGGAGACAAAGTGGAGTGGGTATATACTTGCGATTTAGGTATTGACGTGGGAGGTTATTACTCAGCGAGAGGAGGAAACTGATTGTATGAATGAATTTAAAACGTATCATCCGATAGTGAATTTTATATATTTTGTGGCAGTAATAGGATTTTCCGGTTTTCTGATGCATCCTGTTTGCCTTTTGGTGTCCTTTGTATGCGGATTTATATATTCGGGGATTTTAAAAGGAAAAAAAGCGTTGAAAACAAGTGCGGTGTATATGCTCATGCTGATGCTTGCGGCGGCACTTATAAACCCTGCATTTAATCATGAGGGCGTTACGATAATTGAATATTTACCGAGCGGAAATCCGCTCACTCTTGAGTCAATAATATACGGATTTTCTGCGGCGGTGATGCTTGTAAGTGTAATCTCATGGTTTTCATGTTATAACGAGGTTATGACGAGCGATAAGTTTATATATCTGTTCGGAAAAATTATTCCGTCGCTGTCGCTTATACTTTCCATGACGCTTCGTTTTGTGCCGAAATTTTCCGCACAGCTTAAAGTGGTGGCAAATGCACAAAAGTGCTTGGGGCGTGATGTATCAGACGGAAGCCTCGTAAAAAGAGCAAAGTACGGTCTTTCTGTTTTATCGATAATGCTGACATGGGCGCTTGAAAACTCCGTTGAAACGGCAGACAGCATGAAATCACGAGGCTACGGGATTCCCGGTCGAACTGCATTTTCAATTTTTACATTTGATAAAAGAGATATGTCGGCACTTATATGTATTGTGTTTTTAGTAATTTACGTTTTGGCCGGGAGTATGTCGGGCGAAATAGCTTACAGATATTTCCCGACTATGAAAGGAGCCGGGGTAACTCTTTTCGGAATGAGTGTTTTTGCGGCATACACAGGGCTTTGTATGCTGCCGGTAATAATTGAACTTTGGGAGGTGAGGAAATGGAAATCTATAAAATCGAAAATCTGAGCTTTGCGTATCCGAACAGAACGGCGAAGGCTTTATCAGATATTAATATATCGGTTGCGGAGGGTGAGTTTTTAACGCTCTCAGGAAAATCCGGATGCGGTAAAACCACGCTTTTAAGACTTTTAAAGACTGCGCTTGCTCCGTTTGGGGATTTTTCGGGAAGTATATTATTTAAAGGGAAAAGCCTTTCAAAAACCGATACAAAAGAGCAGGCGGCGAAAATCGGATTTGTAATGCAAAATCCCGATAATCAGATTGTTACCGATAAGGTATGGCATGAGCTTGCTTTCGGGCTTGAAAGCTTAGGTTATTCCACGCCTGAGATAAGGACAAGAGTGGCGGAAATGGCATCTTTTTTCGGTATACAGAACTGGTTTCATAAAAAAGTAACAGAACTCTCGGGCGGTCAGAAACAGCTTTTAAATCTTGCGTCCGTTATGGTGATGCAGCCGGCTGTGCTTATTTTAGACGAGCCGACGAGTCAGCTTGACCCGATTGCGGCACAGGAATTTTTGAAAACACTCCAAAAGATAAACCGGGAGCTTGGTACAACTGTTATTTTATCAGAGCATCGCTTGGAGGAGGCATTTCCCATATCGGACAGAATTATTGTGATGGATGAGGGGAAAATAATTGCAGATGCGAAACCCGAAAAGACCGGAAAAATATTAAAGGATAAAAATCACGATATGTATGCGGCACTTCCTGCACCTGTACGTGTTTTCGGTGCGGTGGAGGACGAAGAGGTGTGGCCGGTTACGGTGCGCGAGGGAAGAGTGTGGCTTGAAGAATTTTCTGAAAATAATACACTGTGTGAAGAATTAATTCCCGAAGATAAACCGTATGCCGGAACAGACAACCCGGTGATTGAGGCAAAAGACTTATGGTTTCGCTATGATAAAAACCTTCCGGACGTTGTAAAGGGATTGGATTTAAAAGTGGAAAAAGGCGAAATTTTTGCGATTCTGGGCGGCAACGGAACCGGAAAGACGACCGCTTTGTCGCTGATTTGCGGACTTTTTACTCCGTATAGGGGTAAAATTCTGATTAACGGAGAAAAACCGTCAAAAATAAAGAACCTGTATGGTGGAATACTTGGAGTTCTTCCGCAGAATCCCATGGCTTTGTTTGTTAAAAATACGGTGTTCCTTGACTTGATGGAAATACTGTCGGAAGAGGAAATATCAAAATCTGAAAAAGAAGAGAGAATAAGAAATATAGCCGCCACCTGCAGAATTTCAGAGCTTATGGGCAGTCACCCTTACGATTTATCGGGCGGCGAACAGCAACGCGCGGCACTGGCTAAAATACTTCTTAAAAGTCCCCGGATTTTGCTTTTAGACGAGCCTACAAAGGGTATGGATGCACATTTTAAGCAAATATTTGCAGATATTTTAAAGGAATTAAAACAAAGCGGCGTAACTGTTGTAATGGTATCTCATGATATTGAATTCTGTGCGGAGTATGCAGACAGATGTGCTATGTTTTTTGACGGTAATATAACATCCGCAGGCACTCCGAGAGAGTTTTTTTCCGGGAAAAGCTTTTATACAACCTCGGCAAACCGTATGGCAAGGACAAGACTTAAAAAGGCCGTGCTTGCAGAAGATATTATACTTGCCTGCGGCGGCAAAAATGAAAAAAGGGAACATACAAAGCCGCATGAAATTATTTTACCTCCCGAGAAAAAAGAACAGGAAAGGGAATCCGGGACACCGAATGTATCAAACCCGGAGAATAAGAGGCGGTTTGCAAAACGCACGCTTATGGCAATGCTTACGGTTTTACCGTTGATACTTCTTACTGTTTTTGCCGGTGCATATTATCTTGAAAATAAAAAGTATTATTTTATAAGCATTTTAGTTATTTTAGAAACGTTCATACCTTTTTGTATGATATTTGAAAGCCGCAAGCCCCGGGCTCGTGAGCTTGTTGTGATAAGTGTATTGTGTGCCATTGCGGTTGCGGGCAGGTCGGCATTTTTTATGCTTCCGCAGTTTAAGCCTGTTGCGGCGATTATTATAATTGCAGGCGTTTGCTTTGGCTGTGAGACGGGATTTTTAGTAGGGGCTGTTACGGGCTTTGTGTCAAACTTTTTCTTCGGGCAGGGGCCATGGACGCCGTGGCAGATGTTCTCTTTCGGTATAATCGGATTTCTGGCAGGAATACTCTTTAAAAAAGGGTTTTTGCCAAAAACAAAAGCCGCACTGTGTATTTTCGGCGCTGTTGTAACATTTTTAGTATACGGCGGTATTATGAACCCGGCGTCGGTGATAATATGGCAGGATAAGCCGACATGGAGTATGATAGCAGCTGCATATCTGTCGGGCGTTTCTTTTGACACGGTTCACGCTGTGTCTACCGCATTTTTCATGTGGTTTATAGCTGAGCCTATGATAGAGAAGCTTGACAGAATAAAAGTTAAATACGGGCTGATAAACAGTTTGGAGAGGGTGTGGTAAATTATAGTTTATCTGCGATAAACTATAATTTACAGTGAAATTTTTTGCCACAGGCAAAAAGTGAAATCCAACCATTTGGTTGGGTGAAATTCGCATAAATGCGAGTGAAATTTGCGGCAAATTTGCCGCAAGTTATG
>JAZTZP010000060.1:0-27099 GCA_045637525.1 Clostridia bacterium
CTATGAATTTGAGAGGATTGCCGTTTTGGAAATGGCAAGAAAAGCCGGGGTGTCGGCTAATGAGTTTGTTTCGGGGCAGCATGAGTATTTTAAAAGCTTTGGGGTTGACCTTGGCTTTTCTGAGACGGTGGAGGAGATAACTGCTCGGTATATATCGGAGCTTTATGCTGATGATGACGATTTATTACGGGTTATTGATATTACTGAGGGTAAGGAGCATATACGGAGGTTGTTTTCTTATGCCCGTAACGGGGTGTTGAATGATTCGAACAGGGAGTTGACAAAGGATAAAAAATATAGTATAATGAAGGAGAACGAGAAGAAACCTGTTACGGCTATAACTGACAATGCTATAAGCAATGTGCCGAAAGTAAACATTGACAATTTTACAGACGAGCAAAATGTATTTATTCAAAATCAACACAAAGATTTGTTAAGATATGCAAGAGCTAATAATGAAAATGGAGAGGTTGCCTTTGTTTTCCAAGAGGGGTTGACAGATAAATCGATTTTTGTTGGTAGTGATGATGAAATTGATTTTGGTAAAGGTTTATTCGGTAAAGGTAATGACTTGTTTGTAATTCATAATCATCCAAGAAATAATAGTTTTTCCGATAGGGACATAATATTTCTTATAGGAAATGATGAAATAAAAACAATTACTATTGTGAAAAATAATGGTTCAGTTGAAACACTAACAAAAACCGGTATGTTTAATAAATATAAAGCTAAAATGGAATTTTTGAGGCAATATAAAAAGAATATAAAAAAAGGTAATGTTCAGGAAATTCATAAAGCTATTACCGGTTTTTTGGAAAAATATAAGGAGGGATTAGAGTGGAACAGATAAGATTTACAAAGCTTGATGGTGGAACTATTGAGGAAAGAATAGCTGAAGCAAAAGCGTTTTTGGGGTTGAAACCTGAACAGACATTTCAAGATTTAGAATTTGATGAAGACGAACAAGATGATGGACTAAAAAAACATACGGATTAGACTTGCCGGATGATGTCAGGAGAACAATAACAAAATTCAATAAATCAAGCACTATGCATTTTGCGTGGTGCTTTTTTCTTGCACCGAGCATGGTGGTTGACTAAGGAGGATGCGGCGGATAGAGATATAACAGGGAGAAAGAAGCTGGGGGCTAAGACTTATCGTGAGGTTGAGAGGATTGCCGTTTTGGAAATGGCAAGAAAAGCCGGGGTGTCGGCTAACGATATAGATAGGGACATGCCTATTTTTGCACATTTATGATAAGAAAATTCTTGATGTCTCTAAAGTTTATTGTTGACTGTAATACAGGTGTGATAAGGATATAATCTCCTTAAGGGCGGGCTTGAATTTTTTTGGGTAATTCCAAACTATGATATACTATACTATAATTTATATTCTTGTTTTTGTTATACTTATAATCTTTACTATAAAAGCAAAGTAACCGCCTCAACGTCCAAATTGCAGCGGTTACAAAAATCCTGATTTGGGCACAACCGTCTGAGGTTTTGCCTTTTTCTATTATCTTATACACCTTGTTTTCTGATTTGTCAATACCTTTTTGAGAAAAATCAGGAAATGAGGTTTTTTAGTGAAGTGCAGGACGAAAGTCTTGCGTGAAATATCAACTGCGTTGATGTGAAATAATTTACTTCGTAAATTGTGAAATTGAAAGCTGACGCTTTCAGTGAAATGAAATAAATCAACACGCCGTAAGGCGTATTTCACATTGCGGAGCAATATTTCACACACGAAGTGTATTTCACAAATCCGTGAGGGTTTATTTCGTTAAAAAAAGCACTTCTTACGAAGTGCTTTTTTTATGGTGACCCGTAAGGGAATCGAACCCTTGTCGCCGCCGTGAGAGGGCGGAGTCTTAACCGCTTGACCAACGGGCCTTAAAGACATGTATTATTATAGCATATAAAGTTTATTTTGTCAAGAGGTTTTTGAAAAAAAATTAAATTATTTTCGGGATTGTTGCGTTCTGAATTTGGCGTGAGCTTTTTCTGTTTTTTCATTCCTGTGCAGTGAGTTTCTGAGATGTAAGTTGCATATGCGGGGCAATACTGTCAACTCAAGGAGATGGATTGAATTTCTTAAGTTGACAGTATTGATATGCGGCGGGGGAATCATTTAGTATGCGTTGGACTGTTTTTGAGTGGCGTTGTTGTATAAAGTATGTGACTGCTGAACGGTATCGGATTTGATGATAGCAATAAATAATGATATACACAATACCGTCCCTTGGATATGGTTTTGCGAGGTGTGGTTGATTACATCTATACAAGGGACGGAAATATGTAAATTAAAATAGGGGTGCAGTATGGGTTGCAATAGTGGCTTTTTTTCGCTTTTATAAGATGATATAATTACAATGAAACTTTTCAGTAATCTAAAAAAAATAAATTTTCTTTTAATAAAGTATTGAAAAATGTCGGAATTAGTGGTATAATTTATGTAGCAAATTTTTAAGCGGGTGCGGATTTAGCAGGATATGGTTAAAATTTTCCCTGTTTTATATTATATCCGACTGTATTTCGTGGCGGCTTATACATTTGAAAGGAGAGAAGAAATATGAAAAATTTCACAAAGAATTTACTTAAGATTTCGGTCTTCGCTATGATTATGGTAATCCTTTTCCCGGTTCTCGGACTGGCTGAGGGTGAGGGCGCAGAAATTACAAGCAAATTTTATCAGACGTTCTGGGCGTTGGTTCCTCCGATTGTTGCTATCGGGTTGGCGCTCATTACAAAGGAAGTATATTCCTCGCTTTTTGTAGGAATAGTTCTCGGTGGTTTGTTATCGGTTAACTTTTCACCGGTTGCGGCATTGGATAATGTTTTAAATGCCGGTTTCATTGAAGCCGTATCGGGTACGGCAGGTATATTTATATTCCTGGTTGTACTTGGCGTTTTAGTTGCACTTGTTAACAAGGCCGGCGGTTCTGCTGCTTTCGGAAGATGGGCAGAGAAGAACATCAAGTCACGCGTGGGTGCGTTGATTGCAACTTTTATACTCGGCGTACTTATATTCATAGACGATTATTTCAATTGTCTTACGGTAGGAAGCGTTATGCGACCGGTTACAGATGCTCATAAGGTTTCAAGAGCTAAGCTTGCATTTATCATTGATGCAACTGCTGCTCCTATCTGTATGATAGCACCTATATCTTCGTGGGCTGCTGCTGTTTCAAGCTATACAGAGGGTACGGGTTACAGTGGAATAGAGCTTTTCATTAAAGCTATTCCTTATAATTTCTATTCACTGCTTACAATTGTTTTCATAATAGCAATTGTCCTTATGAAGTTTGATTTCGGTCCTATGAAGACACATGAGCTTAATGCAATCAAAAACGGTGACCTCTTTACAACCGGTACTGTTAAAGGTGAGGAAGAGGACGCTAATCCTAAGGGAATAGTTTTAGACCTCGTTCTTCCTATTGTAGTTCTTATAATAGTATGTGTTTTAGCTCTTATATATGTTGGCGGATTCTTTGCAGGTGAAACATTTGTAGATGCTTTCGGTAATACAGATGCAACGGTAGGCTTGCCATGGGGCGGTATAGTTGCACTTATCTTTGCAATTATTTACTTCGTTGCAAGAAGAGTTATTTCGTTTAAAGACGCTATGGAATGTATTCCTAAGGGCTTTATAGCGATGGTTCCGGCTATTCTTATTCTTACGTTTGCCACAGCTCTTAAGAATATGACAGGACTTTTAGGTGCTGCTGAATATGTTGATATGCTTATGCAGTCGGCTGCTGCCGGTCTTGCTAATTTCCTGCCGGCTATCATTTTCCTGGTTGCCTGCGGTCTTGCTTTTGCGACAGGTACATCATGGGGAACATTCGGTATCCTCATTCCGATTGTTACGGCTATATTCCCGGGAGATTCAACACTTCTTATTATCGGTATGTCAGCTTGTCTTGCAGGTGCTGTTTGCGGTGACCATTGCTCACCTATCTCAGATACGACAATCATGTCATCGGCCGGTGCACAGTGCGATCATATAAACCACGTTTCAACACAGATTCCTTACGCAATAACTATTGCAGCTATTTCATTTGTTGCGTACATAGTTGCAGGATTTGTTCAGAGTGCATGGATTGTATTACCGTTGTTCGCTGTTGTTACGGTTGCTGTTCTTTTCGTAATAAAGAAGATTACCTGGAAAGAACAAATATAATTTTATAAAACAGGGAAATAAAATGCTTTTTGAGAGATGCTTTTTGGAGCATCTCTCTTTTTTTGGAGTGCAGGATTTAGTACGTAAATATGTACTGTTTTTAAATTTGCTTATAAAAATGTTACAAATGCCATTGGTTATTTGAAAAACGGTTTATGCATAATTTTTCTTGATATCATAATATTTTAAAAAAATACAAAAAGTCAGAATTTTTTTTGTTTTTTTTCAAAAAAACCCTTGACTTTTAAAAACACATATGCTATAATACAACCATAGCGTATGAGAAATCGTGCGCTATCATATACCCTTTTATCATATATACCACCACCAAGAAAAGCACTGATTCCCCGATCGGTGCTTTTCACCTTTTAAAGTGCAAATATAACGTATAAATAGTGTGATTTTAGGTAATATTGTCAATTGAATTGCAGTGGAATTTATGATATAATTAGATTATCAGATGTATGCAAGATTTATAAGATTTTGCACATTCATATTAAATGAAAAGAGGTTACAGCATATGGGCGGTTTTTTTGGTGTAGCATCAAAAGAGGATTGTGTTTTTGACTTGTTTTACGGAGTCGATTATCATTCGCATTTAGGAACAAGACGTGCCGGTATGGCAGTTTACAGCAGGGAAAAGGGATTTGACAAAGCAATTCATAATATTGAAAATGCACCATTCCGTACAAAGTTTACAAGTGAGTCTGTTGAAATGCACGGAAATTACGGAATAGGTTGTATTTCTGATTTTGAGGCTCAACCTGTTTTAATACGTTCTCATCATGGAACGTTTGGTATTACGACAGTCGGAAAGATTAATAATTCTGAAGAAATTGCTGAAGAGATAGTAAAAAAACATACTCATTTTTTTGAAATGCAAAACGGTGCAATAAACCAAACCGAGCTTGTTGCTGCAATTATAAATCAGAAAGAAAACTTTATAGAGGGTATACAGTATGCCCAGGAGATGATAGAAGGTTCTTTAAGTATGCTTATCCTTACAAATAAGGGAATTTATGTGGCAAGAGATAAGCATGGCAGAACGCCGGTTGTTATAGGAAAGAAGGACACGGGATTTTGTGCGGCTTTTGAAAGCTTTTCATACCTTAATCTCGGTTATACCGATTATAAAGAGCTTGCACCCGGAGAAATTGTTGTTATGGATGAAACGGATGTACGGACTATCGTGTCACCCGAATCCGATATGAAGATATGTACGTTTTTGTGGGTTTACTACGGTTATCCGTCATCTTCATACGAGGGAATAAGCGTTGAAAAGATGCGATATAACTGCGGTAAGTGTTTAGCACTTCGTGATACTGTAAAGCCTGACCTGGTTGCAGGAATACCCGATTCGGGAATTGCTCATGCGATAGGCTATTCAAATGAGTCCGGAATCCGCTATTCAAGACCTTTTGTTAAATATACGCCCACCTGGCCACGTTCGTTTATGCCGACGCATCAGAGTAAACGTGACCTTATAGCTAAAATGAAGCTTATACCGATACATGACCTTATAGAAGGTAAAAAGCTTCTCTTAATAGACGACTCGATAGTAAGAGGTACTCAGTTGAGAGAAACTACCGAGTTTTTATACGACAGCGGTGCAAAGGAAGTTCATATAAGAACCGGTTGTCCGCCGATTATGTTTGGATGTAAGTATTTAAGCTTCTCTCGTTCAACTTCGGAGATGGAGCTTATTACAAGGCGTGTAATAAATGAGCTTGAGGGTGGAGAGCCTGAAAGAGAAGTTCTTTATGAATATGCTGACCCGAACAGTGAAAAATACAAAAAGATGGTAGAAAAAATAGGAGAAAAGCTCCACTTCACTTCCCTTGCATATCTGCGCTTAGACGATATGCTCGATTCTGTTGGCATAGATAAATCAAAGCTATGCACCTACTGCTGGAACGGTAAGGAATAATTTAATATTTAATTAAAAAAACGGCGTAATGCCCGTTACTCATAAGGAAGTGAGTAGCGGGCATTTGCTATGTACAGTCGGAATGATTGAATATTGTAGTAAAAATCTAATATTAAAATTTGGAGGAATTACAATGAAATCGATATTCGAACAGAACGATGGAACTTATACAAAGGTTGGGAAATATTATATTCCCAATGTTTCAGTACCAAATACAAAGAAATATAATGTTGGCAAATACGGCAGAATGCATGCAAAATTTATCAAACAAAACAAAACTTACATCTATTCTGCAAAAATGCTTAACGGTACTTGGCTTGAATACCTTGAAGATATCGACACATCTGCAAGAGAAATGCTTGATCAAATTATCAAAGACCTAGTGGTTAAGCAATGTATTACAGAAGAACTCAAGGCAAACGACCAAATTGCTTGGGTTTCTGCTATGGAACAGATTAAACACACAGCAGAAGAAATAGTACTACATAATCTAATTTATAACCTTAATTAAATTATAAGATAGTATCAAATTCAAAAGCACAGAGCGAAAACTCTGTGCTTTTGACTACTCGTACTTTCCTGACATAATATCGTCGTGCAACTTTTTATCCATTTCAACAGCTTCTTCAATCATTTGCTCGGTAATATTATTATCGACTTGAAATTTCTGAAGGTATGATTCTAACCAAAATATCTTTTGTAATACTTTGTTGTTATTTTCATTTTTACTTTTCAATTCTTCGATTATTAAAAAGCAATGATGCAATAACCACGGGCGCGAACCTTCCGATATACAGTATAAAAAATTAAGGTAACCTAATCCATCAATGTCTTGATATACAGGAATACCAAACTTAATCTCACCATCAGCATCAACTAAAAGCTCAAACACCTTATCGTCGACGATAATTCGAGGATATATTGCATTAATGTTTTCTAATTTATAAGCATCAATTAAAGCTTTTCCCCAAACGAACATATCGTTAAAACACAAGGTTCCCACTGACATACCGCCTCGTATTAGAATTCGGTCATTTAGTGCCAAAAATTGAAACATTGACACAAATGAAGACATTGTTTGTACCGCTGTACAGCATTCTTCATAACTTAGCTCATTCGGAATTTTATATACAAAAATAATATTGTCAGAAAATGCTTTCATTTTAATGTCAGAAAAATTCAGCTTATCTCCATATGTTTCGCACATGCTTTTTGCTGAATTAAATAGATTATAAACAGCACAAAAGAAGTTCATTTCGTCTTTTTCAATTGCTTTTGTTGAGCCAAGCAAGTCTACAAAACAAACTAAATATCGTTCAAACGATATAATTTCTGGTGCTTCTTTATCAGTGCTCATTAAACTTTTCTCCTCAATTTATTCTATCTTAAAAAGAAATATCCAGCAATACTGCCCGCTATCATAATTAAATACAGTGGCGCTTCTGTTATAGAAAATAGAATCTTAAAAAAACAATATTTACATCCCACATATTTATTTAGCGGCATTTCAAAATCTTTTGTCGTTTTTCTTTCTGCTTCCGGAGTCAACTCTGCAACATCATTGTATATTCCTCTAAACTTTCTTTCTTGCTGCAGGTAGTATGTGTCCAAGAACCAAAAGAGAACTGTAGGAACCACTGCGATGAGAATAAAAAGTGCATTTCCTTTACCGTCATCGCCGATTGATGTAGCATAAACAGCTAGTAATGCTGATAATATTGCAATTGCCCACCCTTTCATGTTAAAAGAACATTGGTTCATTCTTGCAATATTAGCTTGTATAAATTCTAAGTGCTTGATTTTATTGCTTTCCATAAATACTAACCCCTTTTCTTTAATTATTTATCTCTTAACCATTTGCTCAATTCAGTTATATAATAAGAGTCTTTTTCCTTATATCGAACATAGTAACCCTTTGGAATAAGTTCCTTTGTGTCGCTATATCGCTCTGTTCCATTGAAATATGTTATATATGGGTATATTGACATATATTCATTACCTTTGTAAGAAGTATCGTTGTCTCCCTTGGGTTTCATTGGAAACAATGCTATGTTCTTTTTAAATTTTTTTGCATCTCCATAGCCTAATTCCCAATTGCACCATTTAGCTTCAATCGCTTTATTTGTTGCTAATAAAATAAATTTGTCACATTGGTCTATCCTATCTTTAATTCGAGTTGCAGTTTCACCTGATGTGACTGCAGGCATACTACTATCTTTACTATCAATATATGCCTTTACATTATAAGTTTTTTCAAGAAAACCTATAATGCCTTTTAAATCTTCTAATTCATCGTGTTTGTGTGATATAAACACCGTTGTTCTTTGCTGTGAGAACATTTCATACACCGGTTCCATAATTGGTTGTTTTGCATGATAAAGAGAATCAACCATATATGCATTGAAATCCCCTTGTTCAAAAATATACTTTGCCATTAGCACTCACCTTCCTTTTTAAAATTTAATATACTAATTCAACAACCAATCAATTACATTTATTTGCTTTATACCCTCGTAATTTGCTCCGTTGCCAATATCATCAAGAGTTAATAGCATTTTAGGATAGTTATCCTTTATCTCCTGTAACGGTGCCAATTCTCGCTCTAATGTCTTTTCATCAAGCACACTTACAGAAACCTGATAATATTCAACCTCGTTCATATTGGTAGCAACGAAATCTACTTCTTTCTCAGCTAACTTACCAATATTAACGCGATTTTTTCTTCTTAGAAGCTCGAGATAAACCACATTTTCAAGAAGATGTCCCAAATCTCTTGCGGATTGGCTTATGATATGATTCCTGATTCCGCTATCTACAAAATAATACTTACCAAGTGTCTTTAAGAACTGTCTTCCCTTTATGTCGTATCTTGTTGCATTATAAAGAATATAGCTGTCTGTCAATGCTCTTAAATACGCTTCAACAGTGTTAGGAGAGATTTTTCTGCCACTTGATATAAGTGTGTCGCTTATTTTCTTTGTCGAGATAGGACTACCTATACTCGAAGCAACAGTTTTCAAGATATTTTCTAGTACAGATACATCATTTATTTTTTCTCTTGTTGCAACATCTTTTAAAAGAATGGTATTATAGATACCTTCAATATACTGATTTATAACTTTTTCATCATTTTCAAGATATGCAACGTAGGGGAATGAACCGTATCTTAAATAGCTATCAAAGATTTCCCGTTTGCTTTTGCCGCTTTCCTTTGTTGCTTCATAGTATTCTTTGAAAGAAAAGGGTAACATATCAATTTGAATATATCTCCCTGAAAGCAATGTTGCAAGTTCTCCTGACAGCAAATAAGCATTTGAACCTGTAATATAAACATCACAGTTTTTCTTTATAAAAAGACTATCAACCGCTTTTTCAAATTCACTACATTTCTGAACCTCATCAATAAAAATGTAATTATTTTTATTGGGAACAAGTTTTGAAGTTATATAGTTGTATAACGCCTTATAATCAAGCAAATCGGCATTTTCAAGTTCTTCAAGATTGACCGATATAATTTGACTATCATCTACACCAGTTTGCTTCAAATAGTCAATATACAACTCAAATAAGGTGGATTTACCACATCTTCTAACGCCTGTAATCACCTTGATAACCTGTTTATGTTTTAGTGCTATTAAATTATCTAAATATTCTTTTCGCTGAATCATTTTTGGCACCTCATTTCTTTGATTCAATATTAACACAAAAAAGCGAATTTGTCAATAGTTTTTGCTTGTTTGAGAAAAAACTTATAAAATTCGACAATTTATTTCTATGAAAATTTTACAAACAAGTTTTTCCTACAAGAAAAAGCGACCTCGCAAATTAATACGAAGTCGCTGTCATTGTGTTTAATTATTTCACTTCCGTGATAGGCTTCAAACTACCCATACCTTCCCAAATCATGAGTTTATAGGTAGCATAAGCCTTCTTATCGTAGTCGATACTCAAATCAACCTTACCCGGCTTAACAGTTATATCCTTCGGCATAAGCTGAACCATTTTGCCATCGGTATCATAGAAAGCAATGATTGCTTTTGCAGATTGTTCTTCATAAGAATCATCGAAGTACAATTCACAAGAGAAGTTTGTATCGCCTACAACCTTGTTTGCCACGATGTAGTCATCGCCTAAAGCATATCCTGTTTCATAGGTAGCAGTTACATAAGCCGCATCTTCATTACCGATATTATTAAAGCTATCTATAATGCTAATTGGTGATACAGAAGTATCTGCAGGATTCTTATAACGAACTTCAACAGTAAATAATACACCATTATCAGTTACATTATTGCCTGAAGTAAAGCAACTTACCACTAAACCATCTTCTGCCTGACTTTCTGCTCCCAAGTTTGTATTGAATGAATCTTTATCAATCAATTCAGAAGGAGTAATGCTTAAAATTTCGATATCTTCAGCATTATAGTCAAGAACAAATCTGTAACCCAAGATACCTGAATTGTTTTTAATGTAAACAGGAATTTCAGCCTCATTTGTTGCATTTACAGAAGCACTACCAATACTTACAACAGGAGTAACAGGCTCATCATATAAGTCAAGTGACATAAGCTCTATACCAGACCAATCAACAAGATACTGTGCTAAGCGAATTACATCAAGGATATCAACTAATCCATCATTATTTACATCGGCAGCCTCTTCCTGACGCTCTGTAAAGGTTTCAAGAGAAGTAATATATCTTGCAAGTAAAGTTAAATCATATACATTTACATCACTATCTTCATAGATATCACCGGCTAATGGTTCTTCAACGGTTACTTTTGCTGATTCTGTGTAGAGTGCAATGTTTTCGCCTGCTGTGTTGCAGATATCCTTGGCTCCGTATTCAATTGAAATATCTGAATAATCACCAAGTTCAGCAGTTTCAGCAACTTTAAAATCAATAGTAAACAATTCACCGTTGATATCAATATCAGTATCACCATTTGAATACCATACTACATTAAATTCTGTTCTGTTTTCATCATCGAGGTTTGTGGTAAGCGTACCGCCAAATTCTTCGTTTGCAGTTACAGATACGGGAGTTAAAAGTGCTTCGTCATACTTTATAGTAAACTTATATCCTGATACACCGGGATTTCTTACTATGCTTGCTGTAAGTTTAGAAATTGCATTTGGCATTGCACTTTCAGGAGTTAAAACTATTGAAGGACCTGATGCAGAAACAACTTTTATTACACATTCGTGATACATTCCGTTGTTGGCAGTTGCAGTAATTGTAGCTATACCAACTGAATTTGCAGTAACAACGCCATTTTCGTTCACAGATGCAACATCCTCATTAGTGGTTGACCATGTCAAGCCTTTGTTGGTTGCATCAGTTGGCAATATCGTTCCTTTTAATTGTACTGTTTCAGCTTTCGTCATAATATGCTCTGTTTTATCAAGAGTTACCGATGCAACAGGGACATCAGGATTAACTATTGTTACAACACAATATGCCTTTTGACCGCTTGTTGTGGTTGCTGTTATTGTAGCTGTTCCCACTCTGTTAGCAGTTACTGTACCATCAGCAGATACCGATGCATATGATGTTGATGAGCTTGACCACGTGACTGTATCTGTTGTATTTGCAGGAAGCATTGTAGCAGATAACTTATGTGTATATCCTTTTTTAATAGTTATTTCATTTTTATCAACACTAATTCCGGTTGAAGGCTGTTTAACCGTTACTGTACATTGTGCCGATTTGCCGCTATCAGAAGAAACCGAAATAACTGCCGTTCCGGGCGATTTTGCAGTAAGTAAGCCTTCACTATCAACGGTCGCAATTTCTTCATTTGAAGATGACCATGTAATCGTTCCTGTATATTCGGTAGGTGACACAGTTGCAGTTAGTCTTTTTGTTTCGTTAACATTTAATGTTGCAGATGTGCTTGACAATGAAATTGATTGTACAGGTGAATCTACATTTACAACACATGATGCAGATATATTTCCCGTCACACTTGTAGCGGTAATCGTTGCCTGCCCTTTTGAAACTCCAGTAACAGTTCCAGCCTGATTTACAGTTGCAACACTTTCATTATTGGATGTCCACAGTATATTCTCCGTTGCATATGTCGGTGTTTTAATAGGATTTAAAGTATGTGTATTACCTTTGCTCAAACTAATTACACTCTCATCAAATGATAACTCTGATATAGAATTATATACATAAACCAAGCAATTTGCTTTCATACCTTCCGCATTGATTGCTGTTACGATGCAGGCGCCTAATCCTTTGGCTGTAACAATTCCATCAGCTGAAACAGTTGCAATGGACTCATCATCACAAGACCAAGTTGCATTTTCACTTATTCCGTCTATGTACGCATAAAGTTTGTCTGAATCACCGACTGTCATTATATCCAAACACTTATTTAATTCAATATGTCTTGGCATATTACGGAGCTGAGGGAATCCGCTATTTGTATTTGAGTCAATAAACCATGTTTTTTCAAAATCAAAATCCTTAAAACTATCTTTTGATTGTGCTTGTTGATATGTCAACAAATTATCTGATTTTGAATCGGTATATTTATTCAGATCAGCTATTTGATAGCTATTTACTATTTGACGATGGTCTATTTCAGGAGAAATACCATAAGCATCCCAATATCCATAAACTATACCTATGTTCATGCAATTAGTTACTTTATCTCCCCTGGAAGAAAAGGAAATACCAGCGGCTCGTCCTGTGGTAGGTGTTGCATCAACTATACCATGGTTTACACAATTCGTAATACTTCCTGAAGAAGACGAACTAATACCTCCAGCATAAATTTGAGAACCTGAATAATATGTATTCTTTAAACTTCCATAATTTATGCATTTGGATAATACACCACTATTATTTACTGATATACCTCCATAACTAATACTTGCACACACTTTTCCATAATTAATGCACTCATATAAAGTCCCGGTATTATTTACAACAATACCACCTGATTCACTATAATAACCTGTAACATTGCCATAGTTAATAGAACTAGAGATACTGTCACGGTTAATTCCTGAAATTCCAGCTGAAGGAGTATAGGAAAAAACATCATTATAGTTGTTACAATTTTTAATTAATTTATTATTATCTCCAACAACACCACCGAAAGCAGAATATTGTGAATTAAAATCACTATTAGAGGTTATTTTACACCAGTTGTTACAATATTCAATCGAAGTGTTATTAATCCCAGCAATTCCCCCTATATACCCAGAAGACCCATATCCATTAGAATTGTAATAATTCCCTTCTACTAAAATCGAACCATAACTTTCGCATTTTTCTAAATAGGAACTGTTTATGCCGACTATCCCACCTACGCAAAGTTTGTTGTAATATCCTGTAGCATTTGATTTTATATCAACATTACTTATACAATTCGCTACATTTCCGTTTGCCATGCCCGATATTCCACCAATATAACAATCTATAATTGTCATATTACCATTAATTTGTCCTATCACATGGTTATTTATTATATATGAATATTTTCCTGCATATCCTACCACTCCCCCAACATATCTATAACCATTCACATTTACGTTATCCAAAGTGATATTTTTTACCATGCCTTCAAGATATCCTATTAAACCGGCATATTTTGTGTTTTCATCACCAGCGGTAAGGTTTTTTATTTTATATCCGGCACCGTCTAATGTTCCGCTGAAAGCACCGTCATCTTCATTGCCAATAGGGACAAATTCCACCCCTGCCATATCAATATCACAGGAAAGCTTATAGTACGCTGTTAAATCATTTCTGACATCCAGCAAGTCGGCAGGTGTGCTGATTAAATAAGGATTTGCTTCCGTTCCTTCTGCCGCAAATGTAATAAACGGACAAAGACTTATTAATATTGAAACAGCAACTATGCCCGAAATTAATTTATTTAAAATTTTCATATTCGTTTCCTCCTATTGTTTATTAAGAGTTCCGCTAACGGTGGAGTTATTATTTATATACTCACCTTTATATCTTGCGGTATTACTGAAAGTTACACCACTACGGGAAGGGTTATTAATTGTAATATTATTAAAATTCATTGTTCCTCCCGAAAGTATTTGCGGAGCTTTGCCGTTTAGTATAAATGTATCGGGATAATCAACTGTTGAAGATGATAATATCAAATCTCCTTTTAACGATACTGTTCCGCTACCATTCAAGTTTACAGATGAAAGAGAAGTATCACTTCCGAATGATAACTTACCATCAGTTGTAATATTTCCCATTCCCGAGATAATTGCAAGCTTTTTCAGAACAACTTCCGATGTGGAATCAATCAGTAGTGCATTTGAGTTAGATACTGTAATATCTGTTTTTCCACCTACCGTCATAAGTGAATTGTCAGAAAGAGTAATATTTCCGTTTTTAAGTATCAGATTTTTACCAACATTTAACTTGCCGCCATTTGTTATAACAATATTTCCTGTTACTTCTGCATTTTGAACTACTGTTACAGTAAATCCGTCTATTACCAAATCACCCGTAACATTCATATTCTCGCCGTACTGAACATCAGAACCTATATTATTACCGCTTGAGAACACTATATTTCCTGAATTTACTTTTGCACCGCTATTTGTGTAAGTATCCAATACATTAATTTTGTTATCCAGTGTAATTGTCGAAGTTCCAGAAGTTGAAAAAACATTTGCCGTAATATTATTTCCGCTTATTGTAACAGGTAATTTTGCAGTGATTTTAAGATTTTTTACGTTTACAGTTCCACTATTCTGAAAATCTCCGTAAATTTCAAGATTTCCTGTGCCTGATATAGTACCATTATTTACAGAGTCGGTTTTTAAATAGAGTAAGCTATTCTCATCAATGTTTAAAGAGGTTTCCGAAGCTGTGTTTAAAATGCTTTTTACTGTCAAGTTAGAGTTTTCAAGATTTATCGCTCCGCCTGAAAATGTTAATTTTTTGTTTGCAGTAAGATTTGCATTTTTAATATTTAATGTTCCTGATGATATTTCAATATCGCCTGTAACAGTTGAATTTGCCGATTGTTCAACATTGCCGTTTAAACGTAATTTTCCATTCAAAGTTGCAGGCAGAGATCCTGTTAAACCATTTACTGTAATATCACCATAATATGTATTACCTTTAAAACTTGCCGTGTTTGTTAAAACAATATTTTTTCCGTTTACCGGAGCTTTAACACTGCTCGCCTGACCATTGACGGTTACTGTTCCATCCAAAGTTAAGCCATTTTTTGAAGTGTTATTGTTTGAGAAATCATTTACTGTTATCGGACTGTTTATAGTTTGTCCAAGCTTTCCGCAAACGTTAATATTACCTAAATTCGCAGATGAAGCGGTCAAGTCGCCTTTCAGATTAAATGTTTTATCATTTGCCTGTGTAACTGTTCCGCTAAATGAAACATCATCGCCAACAGTTACATTACCATTCAAATTAAGTGTTCCGCTGTTTTGGCAGAATATAGCGGTTATATCAATATCAGAAAGATTAACTGTACCTTGTGTATATAGGCTCTCGCCAAACTTTTTATAAGACGAAAGTGTTGCTCCATCCAAAGTTAAAGAGCTATTGTAATAATCTCCGTTAATATATCCGGTGCTTTTCAAAACTGTATTCTTGCCGTTAATTACTTTTGAAGATGTATTTTTTAATGCACCTGAAACATATATAGTTCCTATTTGATTCACACTGCCAACATTGCTGTATGTAAGATTTGTTGTATTTAAAGCACCTTCAATGTTTTGTGCGGAATTGCCACATAAGTTTAAGGAAGTGATTGTGCCTGAAGAAGACGTGATATCACCTGCAACGTTCAATGTGCTGTTTATTGTGCTGCTATTTAATATTAAATCATTAACACTGATACTGTTGCTCTGTCCATTTAATGTTGTATTATTTAATAATTTAAGATTATTTACACTTAAATCGGCTTGTTCCAAAGTCAGATTTTTATACATTACAATATCAGAGTAAGGCATGAAATTTAAAGCTTTTCTTTTTTCTATAACACTGTCAGAATGAATATGAATTTCATCTTTTTGGGTTGTTATGCCATTTTCAACTTCATTATAACAAACTCTATGTATATATGGATATAAAGAATCTATATTGTCTATTACCTTATCTAAAGCTTTATCATATGTAACAGTTAAATCGTGAGCACTTTCTTCTGAATCTGACACAGTTACTCTAAAATCATTTCCCATTCTTGTTCCAACAAAAATATTATAGCCAACATCAGGAACAATATCATTATTATTAATTACATTGAAAATATTGTATGCATTATGTTGTGTTGCAGTATTAGATGTACACACCTTGGGAGCCGCAAATGTATAGCACATAATATTGCTTTTGTTAATCTGACCTAAGATTTCCCCTGTAAAAATATTAGCAACAGCTCCACCCAAACTGTGCCCGGTAACAAGAATGTAATAATCGCCTCCAACAACGCCACTGTTTGCCAAAAAATCTGCAAAAGTCATACTTGTTCCATCATCATTCCTTAATGAAGGAAATTGCATATCATTGAGGGTATTAAATGCTTGATGAGCCGCTGCATAAAATCCTGTATGGAATCCATTTGTGTCTATTACACTTGCATCAGTAAACAGGTCGCCATAATCAAATCCATCAATAGTTGTACCCCTGAATGCTATCGCTACAATGTGCTTATTTTTCCCGTTAATATTAAAACTTTTGGCTCCGACTAAAAAATTATTCGAGAAAGAGCCCATAAAATAGTTGTCGAAATAATGACTTTGTTGAATATCTGTAAAACCTTCAGCAACAAATGTTTTTGCAATTTCTTTTGCATTACTGTCATATCTCAACTTATAAGTGTCAGTAGACATTTTGCGTGATATTCGTGCCAATTCAGCATCGAAAATCATTTTGTCATTTCCGTCAACAGTAACTACTTTAGGAATATATTTGTAATTATCTGTTTCATTATCAGTGAAAGCTAAAATGCTTGAAAATGAAATTAAAATCATTGCTACTAATAATGTTATCAGAATAAGTCGTTTCTTCATTTGATTCCCTCCAAAAATTACACTATTTCACATGATTCACCAAATTTAAATTCGCCCTCTTTTATAGAGGTTTTCTTAGAGTAATCCTGAGTAAATAGTTTGCCTGTTCCGTTAAATTCGCTCTCGCAATAAAATCTCAAACGCAAATAAGATTTGTTATCTTCTACCCATATTTTATCTAAGTCTCCATCAATTCTAAATCTAATAGCATACGGTGCTTCCTTATCGTTTTTATCAAAGGGCTCAATAAAAGAAACATCTCTCCTTAAAACATGAATAGGCTTTGTGCTTAGAATAGCACCACCGCTACCGTTATCTCTTGTAACAACTTCTAAGAAAACTTTTACATTTTTTACATAATGTTTTGATTTATTAACAATTTTAAACCTATACTCTGTCTCTTTTGTGACTGGATTTTCCTTTTTGCTAATCTCTTCAGATATTTTGATTTTTGGCTTCGATAAATAGTTAATTGTTTGAAATGCTATAGAGGCAATTAAACCAGTAACGACACCCATTCCTATACTATACATAAATTTCAACATAAAAATTCCTCCTTTGAATTAAAAAAGTGCATAACCCATATTTCAGGATTATGCACCGAAAAACATACAACCCTGACGATAAGGCTGCTAGACACTTATACTTACATTTCCTCGCAAGGTTATGAAGTCAGAGTGTACGCTTTTGCCAAATTAGCGTACACCTTACGAGAAATAATTATACTTGCCCTATTGTAAGTATAATAGTCTAGCGTAAAACATTATAGCACAGTTTTCCATTATTTACAATGGTTTTTAACCATTTTGTCCGTTTTATCAAAATAAAGTTGTGGTTTTTGGAGAAATTTATCGGAAATAGCTGGATTTTGATTTAAAACATGGTATAATACAAATGGTGATATAAAATGAAGAATACTTATAATGTTATAGTTGCATGGTTTATTGCCCCTGCAATGTACGAGATTTTAAAACACATAATAATTCTAATAAAAAACAAATTACAAGAGCGAACGATTGAATATACTGTTTCGGGGTACTGGGGAACTGTCCACTCTGCCAAAGACAAAGATGGCAAGGAATACACAGCTTATGAACTTCTCAAAATGAAGCAAAAAGGTAACGAACTTCGTTCAAAACTGTATCAGCTTACAAATGACGGAAGATTTTATACATATAATTGTACCGGATATATAAAAGGACAAAAAATTTCATTGGCATATAGTGAGTTAAATAATAAGTTTTCTAACGATACAGGAACTATAAATTTACTCAGATTTGAAAAGTTTCAACATACTCCAAATTTTGTAGGAGTGTACTCTGAATTTTCAAAAAGCGACACATCATGCACATCCAAGGATTACAATCTAATCCCTCTAAAGATTAATGCAAAAGACAGAGTTTTATTAGCAATACTGAAATCAAAGTATGCGCAAAAATATTTAGAAAAGGAAAATACAAAAAATGAATTATCCTTGCAAAAAATGTGGTAGTTGTTGCAAAGGAAAGATGGGGCCATTTATTTTTCCATCTGACTTAATAAAAATATGTGATAATTTGAATGTTTCCAAAAGAGCTTTTCTCGAAAAATATTGCAATAAAAATGTTTTAATATTAAATTTCATGGAAGTAGACATTTATTGTTTAAAATTATCTAATAGTAGTTGTATATTTTTAAATGACAAAAACTTGTGTGATATCTATAATTTCAGACCATATCAATGCATTAAAGCCCCATATCATTTTCTTTCTAAATCCGGCTTTTGGAACCATATGAAATGTATAGATTTTGAAACATTAAGCGAAAGCAACTCTGATAGAGAAGATGCTGAAATATTAAAAGAATTAATAGATGTCGGATATGTGTTTTGAGAAAGGAGGAATAGATATGCCTGGACCAGTATTAGATCCTATAAAAGTTTTAGACTATTTGACCCAAACTATTAATAAATTAGTTGGTTGCAGTGATAAAACTTCTGCTAAATCAAATAAAAACAAATAAAATTTACTTGTTTCACAAAAAAAGCAAGTTGTGGTAGAAATATTTCCAATTACAACTTGCTTTTTTATTTTTCTAACCAAGCAACATAATCTTTAAATGCCAGTTTTCCATTATAGCAATCTTTTCTAAGTCCTCTTGCTTGTTTTCCCCAAGATTTAAATTCTTCGGGAGATATGGTTTTCATGCGTTTTCTTGAATCCATACGGCGGTATGCTTTTTGATATGCTTTGAAAATTTCGTCGTTTTCGTGATTGGATTTAAAAACATTCAATGCACCGATTTCGTTACAAGGCTTAGTTTCACCATTTGCAATTCTGTCGCAGTAGGCACTGTCAGCTCTACCTTTTGAAATAAAAGGCAAATTGCAATGACGACAGACTTTAAGCTCTGTATTATTTTTAACCATTTGCATTATATCAAATCTTAATATATCCGTTATCGTTGGCAGCTCATACATTTCTGTGAGACTGTCATTTTCTTTTGCATAAAATACTGAGAATTTAGAGTTGTATAATGGATTATTTTTAGCTGTATATGTTTCTAAAGGATTGTTAATATATAAATCATTTACTGCTTTTTCTGCATCTTGTCTTGTGCTTGTGTAGTGGTCAATTAAATTCTTCATCACAAGTTCGTGATTTTTAATTCTGTTATCAGTGAGTTTGATTTTAATGCTCAATACTTTCTCTATCTCATTTATGGCATTATCCTTATTTGATATTGTTTTGATAAGATAGGATATGAACAGAGCAGAATATATCATCAGATAACTATTTTTTAATGCAATATCTCCGGCGGTGTTGAGCAGATCATCCATAATGTCATTCGGCATCATACCGCTTTCAATATCTTTATAAAACTGCAATCGTATTTTTTCAAACAGTACCGTTATCACACTACTATCAATCCATATAAAGTCAACAAGGCTTTTACCAATTACATCTTTAGCGATAATTTCGTCAAGCATATCAAAATGATATTTGCATATCCTTTCATTTTTGTATGTATAACCTACGGCAAAAATGTTCTCCATAGAAATCGCTCCTTTTTTGATATAGAATTGTAACGAATATAGATGTAATTCTATATCTATTATACTTGACAAAGACAAAAATGTCAAGTATAATATAGACGAATATATTTGATATTTTGTAAATATATTCGTCGCAACTGTAAAGCGTAAATTTACAGTTGCCCGTACAAGCTGTAATACGGATAGTATTCTACTTGTGCGGTGCCGTGCAGGTGCAACCTGCCCCTCGGAGAGCCCACGACATCTTTGCAGCCCTTGGGATGAAAGTGTCATAGTGGGTTAAGATACTTTGAAAAAGATATTCTCCGTAGCACGGCTATCGTAATCAGAAAGGCGGTGATTCAATGGAAAAGATACACAGAAGTGTTGTAAGAAATAATGCATATTCCCGTAGCGGAATCTCCATTCGAGAAAGACACAACGAAAGAAAAAACGAATGTTATGCCAATGAAGATATAATATTGGAACGCTCACATCTCAATGTGTATTTCAAAAAATGTGAGAGTACATACACCGAATATTTTGATAAGCTTGTTGAAGATAAGATTATCTCTACAAGAGGCTTACAGGGAGATGCGTCAATTATTGATGAGTTCGTATTCGATGTCAACACAGAATATTTTGAAACTCATGGCGGATATGAATATGCAAAAGAGTTTTTCGAGGATGCCTATCATATGGCAGTTAAAGAAGCTGGAGATGAAAGATACATTATCTCGGCAGTAATGCACGCCGATGAGCGTAACCGTGAATTATCAGAAAGGCTTGGTCGTGATGTTTTCCATTATCACCTGCACGTAGTTTATGTTCCCATTGTGAAAAAAGAAGTCAAATGGACAAAGCGGTGCAAAGACAAAAGCTTAGTCGGAAAAACAAAAGAAATTATACATCAAGTAAGTCACAGTAAGAAATGGGGATTTCAGAAAGCAAAAGATGAAAACGGTGAAGAAATAAAAACAAGTAGTGGCAAAACAAAACTCGTTGTTCCGTACAGTGTACTGCAAGACAGATTTTTCGAGTATATGAAGAATCTCGGATATGTTGATTTTGAAAGAGGTGTTAAAGGAAGTACCGCAGAGCATTTATCAGTTGAAGAATTTAAGCTTCAACAAACACAAAAGCGTATTGAGGAAATGGATAAAGATATTGTTGACAAAAACAGAGTGCTCATTTCTCTTAATAGTCAAGTTGATGATGCAACAAAAGTTCAACAGTACATTACCAACATTGATGAAATGGGCAAACGAAAGCTGGGTGGAAAGGTTGAATACACCAAAGAAGAAAACGAAAAACTTAAAAATCTTGCCAGAGCAGGTATTGCCGCAGAGCATACTCTTCACGAACAAAGAAAAGAAATACGATTTCTTAAAGGCAAGCTTGCAGAATGGGAAAAAGCATACAACGAATTGTACGAGTATGTAAAAGATTTTCTCTATGTGGTGAAGTTAGCGCCCGAAAGAGTTAAGAGCTTTATCTCTGATATTATCAAAGAATTTAAGGACAGAAGAATCTCCAGGAAGAGCAAAAACATTGAACAAGACAAAGAAAGATAGGAGGCTGATAATATGTTAAAGGCGCTAGAATTAAAACCTGTTTTATTAAAACCAAAAGAAGAATTTTTAAAACCTAATAACATTAACTTTCAAACCAAGATTGGCACAACTGTTTATGTAGTAAATGCGCATTTCAGAGAAGGTGCGTCAGCTGATATGGTAACGAAGGTCAAAAGTCTTATGACTAGATAGTTAATATACAAAGTGAACAAAAATTCACTTTATCACTCTGAAGCGTTGAATTTGACAATCGGGTGTGATATAATATGTACACTACAATATTTATCATATTCGGCTGTCGGAAAGGAGAAAAAGTTTAATGAAAAGACAGTCAAATGATAATAAAATAACTGCCCTATACTGCCGATTATCACAAGATGATGGACGTGAGGGCGAAAGTAACAGTATAACTAATCAAAAAGCAATTCTTGAAAAGTATGCAAAAGACCATGGAATGAAAAACCTGAGATTTTTTATTGATGACGGATGGTCAGGAACTAATTTTGAACGTCCTGGTTTTACCGAACTCAAAGAAGAAATTGAAAATGGTAATGTTGAAACTCTTATAGTAAAAGACTTATCAAGACTTGGCAGAGACCACATAATGGTAGGATATTATACAGAAATGTATTTCCCTGAAATGGATGTAAGATTTATTGCTATAAATGATAATGTTGATACTGCAGATGCTGAAAGTAATGAGTTTGCACCGTTTACTAATATCTTCAACGAGTGGTATGCAAAAAACACAAGCAAGAAGATACGTGCAGTAGTTCGAGCAAAGGGAGAATCGGGACAAAGAATCGGAACTGCTATTCCATACGGATATATGAAAAATCCTGATAATCCAAAACAGCTTGCCATTGATGAAGAAGCGGCAAAGGTTGTGCGGTACATATACGAACTGTGTATCTGTGGTATGGGACCGACAAAGATTGCAAGACAACTTATTGAGGACAATACACCAACACCTACCGCCTACTTCAAAGAACACGGTATGCCATACAACACTAAAAAGGCTATCAATACCAAATGGGACGGACAATCGGTTATCTACATTCTTGAAAATATGGTTTACTTGGGACACACGGTTAATTTCAAAACTACAACAAAAAGCTATAAATCCCACAAGACCATAGACTTACCGCAAGAGGAATGGAAGATATTCAAAAATACACATCCTGCTATTATTGAAAAGTCTGTTTGGGACAAGGTTCAGGAGCTTCGCAAAAACAAACGCCGTAATACAAAGTCTGGTAAAACGAGTATGTTTTCAGGTGTACTTGAATGTGCAGATTGTGGTGCAAAGCTTTACTTTTGTACAAGCAAGAAGTTTGAGGACAGACAAGACCACTTTGTTTGCTCAAACTACAAGGGTAACACCGGAAGTTGCTCGGCACATTTCATCCGTGAAGAGGTTTTGCAAAAAGTAGTGCTATCTCAAATTCAACTTATACTTGATTATCTGTATGCCTTCGAGGATGATTTCGTGAAGACACTTATGGATAAATCCTCGAAAGATAAAAAGAAGGAAGTATCTATAAAGAAAAAGAAGATTGACACTAACAACAAACGAATCACCGAGCTTGATGACATCTTCAAAAAACTTTATGAGGATAACCTGCATGGTAAAATTACAGACGAACGTTTCGAAAAACTTTCTAAGGATTATGAGGAAGAACAAAAATTCTTAAAAGCTGAAACGGAAATTCTTGAAACGGAACTTGCACAAAGCGAGGAAACCATAAACAATGTCGAGTATTTTCTGAAAATTGTTCGTCAGTACACGGATATTCAGGAGCTTAATGCACGAGTAGTAAATGATTTAATTGACAAAATCAAAATCCACGCTCCCGTGAAGGTTGATGGTCAGCGTATTCAGCAAATTGATATTTACTACACCGCAGTTGGAGTAATTGACATACCACAGCACTTTCAGGAGTTTGCTATCTAAAATATTTTTAATCAAAAGTAATACGGCGATACAATAGCCGTAAAAGCTAAATTGTATCGCCGCATCTTAATACTTCCTTATGAGTGAGCCACCAATGCCGTTTTTTTGATTCAGATTAAAAAATGTTATCTTAATTTTTTTGAGAGTTATTTGAAAAAATCGGTTCTGCCTAATATATAATCAGTTGTCACGTTATAGAAGTCAGCCAATTTTATAAGAATATCCGTAGGAATATCACGGTAGCCGTTTTCGTATCGGAAATACTGCGGCTGTTTCATTCCCAATATCTCAGCCATCTGTTTGTGCATTTTACAATCAATAGCAGCTGTCGAAAATTTCTTTTATTTTGTTAAAGTCGAGGCTTACGTAGCTTTTTACTTCTCTTTGTTTTCCGAAGGTGCAGAGGTCTGCTAAGCGGTCTGTGCAGTTCTCCGGGATATTGAAGTCACGTAATTTTGACGGCATGCCGAGGGAAACAAAGTAATCTGCCATTTTTTCTATTCCCGTTACAGCTGCTTTTTCGTCGTCCGGTTCGTCTACTTCCCATACACGTCTTGCGAATTGCGCAAATCTTGGTATGTTGTATTTATATACATACCTTGCCCATGCCGGGAAAAGGACTGCGAGGCCTGCTCCGTGGGCTATTTCGTCGTATTCTCCGCTTAAGGCGTGCTCTAACTGATGCACGGCTAAGACGTGTTCTCTTCCGCATCCTGTAAGGTCGTTATGAGAAAGGCTTGATCCCCACATTGCTGTTGCTCTTGCTTCATAGTTTTCGGGCTCGTTCATGAGAACTGTTCCGGCGTCTGATACGGCTTTTAAGATGCTTTCGCAAATTCTGTCCGTTAAATCTGTCGGTTCGCATACTGTGAAATAACGCTCCATGGTGTGTGCCATAATATCAACTATTCCGCAGGCTGTCTGATATTTGCTTACGCTGTATGTCAGCTCAGGATTTAATATTGCAAATTTACAGCGGTTAAATTCAGAGTTAAAGCCACGTTTTTGCTTGAGCTCCACGTTTGAAATAACGGCAGAAGAGCTCATTTCACTTCCGGCTGCTGAAATTGTCAGAATACAGCCAACAGGCAGGCCGTTTTCGGGACTTCTTTTTCTTGTCGGGAAATCCCACAGGTCGCCGTCGTTTACGGCACCGACAGCGGTATATTTTGAAGCGTCTATAACGCTTCCGCCACCGACTGCTAAAATCATCTGAACTTTATTTTCTCTTGCGATTTTTGCAGCTTCACGTACAAAAGAGAGTTTGGGGTTTGGCTCAACGCCACCCATTTCAACTACATTTATTCCGTTAGCTTTAAGCGATGTCATTACTTCATCGTAAAGTCCGCTCTTTTTTATGCTTCCCATGCCATATTGGAGCATGATATTATCGTATCCGTATTCTTTTATGATTTTACCTACGTCCTTATGCTTATCTTTTCCGAAATAAACCTTTGTAGGTGCATGATATAAAAAGTCGAGCATTGTGTTTTCCTCTTTTCATTTTATTTATCTTTAATAATATTATTATATAGTTTAGATTGTATTTTGTCAAGTGATTTATCGTTTTTCCCTAAAAAAAGCATTTCAAAATATGAAAATTGATATTTTTTAAAGTTTTCACAGGAAAAGCATTGACCGCTTTTGAAAAATGTGATAAAATTATAGAAATGAAACCAGCGAGTGAAAGGGATGGATATATAAATATGAGTTTTTCCAAGATAAATTGTATAGGCTTAATGGGCATAGACGGATTTGCGGTTGATGTTCAGACTGATATTTCAAACGGATTTCCGGGATTTGATATTATAGGTCTTCCTGATGCATCAATTAAGGAATCAAAGGAACGTGTGAAAACTGCTATAAAAAACAGCGGACTCAGATTTCCGTCTAAGAGGATAACAACCAATCTTGCACCCGCGTCGATGAAAAAAGAGGGAACGGCGTTTGATTTGCCGATAGCGGTGTCGGTTCTTGAGGCGAACGGATTGCTTACCGTAGAGGGCAGCGAGGAGACGGTTTTTGTGGGAGAGCTGTCGCTTGACGGTGCTGTTAATTCTATTTCGGGAGTGCTTCCGATGGTGATAAGCGCTTACAAACACGGATTTAAAAATGCGTTTGTTCCGGCTGAGAATGCGGAAGAGGCGGCTGTGATAGACGGAATTAATGTTTTTCCGGTCGGAAACTTAAAAGAGCTTTGCGAGCATTTTGAAGGCAAAAAACGGATTGAGCCACACAAAACCGATGTTGAGGCGGCACTTCGGGCACAGACGGATTCACTTCTTGATTTTTCTGATGTAAAAGGTCAGGAAAACGTAAAAAGAGCGCTTGAGATTGCGGCGGCGGGAAATCATAATGTACTCCTTATCGGAAGCCCCGGAACGGGAAAAACGATGCTTGCACAGCGTATGCCGTCGATACTTCCCGATATGTCGTTTGAGGAGGCACTTGAGGTTACAAAGGTGCATTCAATTGCCGGAACTCTTCAGAAAAATCAGCCGCTTATTATAAACAGACCGTTTCGCAGTCCGCACCATACGGTGTCGGCGGTAGGGCTGTCGGGGGGCGGAACTATTCCCAGACCCGGTGAGCTGTCTTTATCACACAACGGAATTTTGTTTTTAGATGAGCTGCCGGAGTTCAGACGTGATGTGCTTGAGGTTTTAAGACAGCCGTTAGAGGACGGAACGGTTACTATTTCACGTGTTAATGCAACTCTTTCATACCCGTGTAATATAATGCTCATATGTTCGATGAATCCCTGCAAATGTGGATTTTTTGGTGACGCTGTGCGTCAATGCACTTGTTCGCCCGGGGCTGTTGCAAAGTATCGTTCAAAGATTTCCGGCCCGCTTCTTGACCGTATTGATATACAGGTAGAGGTTGCATCGGTGGAGTATGACAAGCTAAGCTCTGCGACAAGGGGCGAAAGAAGTGCCGATATTAAGGCGAGAGTGAACAGAACAAGGAAAATACAGCAGGAACGCTACAAAAAATATAATATTTCTTCTAATTCACAGCTTACGGCCGGAATGCTTGATGAATTTTGCGCGTTAGGAGAAAAGGAAAACACACTTTTAAAGAACGCTTTTGAAAAATTAGGCTTGTCTGCACGGGCACATTCAAGAATTTTAAAGGTAGCACGCACAATTGCGGATTTAGAGGGAAGCGAAGACATAAAAGTGCCTCACATAGCCGAGGCTATTCAGTACAGAAGTTTAGATAAGAAATATTTTAATGACTGACACAGTTTATACACACGAAGTACATAATTGTAAGGTAAAATAAATTATAGTTTATCTGCGTGTTTGCAGTAGGTTTTCGGTGTCGCTTTGCTTGCCTCCCTTGCCTAACACCCCAGGGTGGCTTCTCTTGACAAAGTCAATTCACCTTCAGGGAGGGGGACCGCTTGCGGTGGAGGGATATT
>JAZTZP010000061.1:0-17415 GCA_045637525.1 Clostridia bacterium
TCCTCCTGTCATGGTTTCTCGTCAATTCCATTATACAGGATTTTGAACAAATATGCTCTACTTTTTTGAAAATTTTTTTGTTTTTTTCTAATTTTTTTTAAAGCTCTATTTGTCGGACACCCCAACATTTATTATAGAGCCACGTCTGGAAGGATTTCGGAATGGGTTGTATTTTGTATTATGCGGCTCTTGTAGCAATAGATCCCGGTTTGTTTGAAGCTCTTGAAATAGACGGCGGCGGTCGCTGGCACAGAGTAAGGCATATTATGGTACCGGCATTGATTCCTATTTTGTGTATAAAGTTGATTTTTGCTGTCGGAGGTCTTTTTAGTGCAGATTTCGGTCTGTTCTATCAGCTTCCGAGAAACGTTGGAGCACTTTATCCGACAACAGACGTATTACAGACATATATATTCAGAATGATGCGTGTAAACGGCGAGATGGGAGTATCTTCTGCAATGGGACTTTTAATGGGTATAATAGGTCTTATATTAACCCTTACGACAAATACCATTGTTAAGAAGATAGATCCGGAACGCAGCTTGTTCTGAGGAAAGGAGACATTTTAATATGAAATTAGGTATGAAAAAAAGCAATGCGCTCGGACAATTTGTATTAACGGTGTTTCTTTTGGTATTGTGTTTGTTGATATTTATACCATTCTGGCTTTTAGTGAGTGTTTCTTTGTCAAACGAAATAGATATATCATACTACGGATATCAGTTGATTCCAAAAAACGTTGATCTTACGGCATACAGATATGTATTTAAGAATCCTGATACAATTCTTCAGGCATATAAAATAACTGCAATATTCTCGTTTGCCGGAACTGCTCTTTCCGTCGTAATGGTGTCGTTGTTTGCATACCCATTGTCGAGAAGCATATTTAAGCTGAGAAACAAGCTGTCTATGTTTATTTATTTTACAACTATGTTTGGCGGCGGACTTGTTCCTTATTATATACTCATAACACAGTATTTAAATCTTGATAATACAATCTGGGTATATATTATTCCGGGGGCTTTCAGCGTATGGAGTGCGTTTGTAATGCGAACGTTTTTCTTAGGACTTCCGGAGGAAATAATAGAATCCGCATACATGGACGGTGCGAGTGAATACAGAATACTGTTCCAGATAGTTTATCCGCTCTCAACGCCTATTCTTGCAACTATGGCAGTAACGGGATTTTTGGGAAAATGGAACGACTGGAATACGTCAATGCTCTACATTGACGACAGCAAACTCTACAGTCTCCAGTATATGCTTCAGAGGATTATTCAGAACCTTACTCTTCTGCAGAACAATGAAGAAGCAATGCTTCATGCTGAGGAAATGGAAATACCGGCAGAAACAGTAAGAATGGCAATGGCAGTAGTAGTTGCCGGACCGGTACTCTTCATATTCCCGTTCTTCCAGAAGTATTTTACAAAAGGTATGGTTTTAGGAAGTGTGAAAGGTTAATAAATTTAACAGAAAGAGGAAAAAAGATATGAAAAAGTTAAATAAAATTATTTCTGCTGCATTGGCAGTAGCTCTCATGGCAGGACTTTGTGCCTGCGATAAAGAAAAAAAAGCTGAAGTTGAAACTCTTGTATGGTGTCTTCCGGCGAATGATTTAAGAGACAAGGAAGCTGTTACAGAAGAAATCAATAAAATAACGGTTCCGGCAATCGGAGCAAAGGTTCAGATTCAGGAATATGATTATGGTACATATACCGAGAAAATGAGAATGAGAATGGCTTCAGGCGATAACGAATATGACATTATGTTTGTGGGATATCTTAATAAATATTCCGAAGCAATCAAAAACGGAGTTTTAGCACCGCTGAATGAACTCATAGACGAGCATGCTCCTGAGCTGCGGGACGCTGTTGCCGATTATGCGTGGGCTGATGCTGTCTATGCTGATGAAAAAACAGGAGAAGAAGAAATTTATGCAATTCCGAATGTACAGATAATGGCAACTCAGAATGCTTTCGGAATTCAGAAAAAGCTTGCCGAAAAATACGGATGGACAAAGACGGAAATTGAAAAGCCGGAGGAGCTTGAAGAATTTCTTAAGAAAGTAAAGGAAAATGAGCCGAATATATATCCTTACAGACCGAATTACGGTGTGAATATGTGGATTACAGATTATACACAGTTGAGCGGCGGTACAGCGATAAATGAGTTTACCGAATCAAATGAAGTTGTATTCTTAAGAGAGACTCCGGAATATATTCAGGCGGTTGATACCTTAAGAGACTGGTTTAATAAAGGATATATAAGAAAAGACGTTGCGTCTGTCGGAGATGACAATACAGACTTTAATGCACTTCGCTACGCAGTATATAATTCTACATGGAAGCCGGGACAGGAGACACAGTATCCTGATTATATGTATGTTAAAATAGGAAAACCTGTTTTAAAGAGCGGTGCGGCTTTGTCAACCATGAACGGTATTAATTATATGAGCGATAAAAAAGAAAAAGCAATAAAACTCATTTCACTTGTTAATACAAATCCGGAACTTTACAATCTTATGGCACTCGGTATAAAGGATAAGCATTATACTTTGGATGAAACCGGAAAATATAAACCGATTGAGGATTCGGGATATAGCATAGCGCACTGGGTTATAGGTAATCAGTTTAATGCATTGATTGCATATAATCAGGATGATGACGTATGGGAGCAGACTGAAAAACTTAATAAGGAATCAAAGAGTTCAAAGGTTGTAGGATTTTCGTTTGAAAATGAAAATGTTAAAGCAGAGCTTTCGGCAATCAGTGCAGTAACAGGCGAATACAGTGCAGCAAGCAACGGCTCAAGAGATAAATCTGAATACATTGATATTCAGAATCAGAGACTTGAAAAAGCAGGCGAAGACAAGGTTTTACAAGAAGTGCAGACTCAGATTAATGCATTTTTTTGAATCAAAAAGATAAGGAGTAGACTATGAAACGAATAATATGCAGTATTTTATGCGCTACATTGGCTTCGGTTAATATCGGAATATCCGGATTTGCGCAAAGCGACTGCGCGAAGGTATATGTTTCGCTTTCGGGTGATGACTCAAAAGACGGAACACAGCTTACTTCAGCTGTCAGAAGCATTGAACGTGCAAAAGAACTTGCACGAAGCTATGCTGCCAAAGGCAAGAAAACAGACGTTATTTTTAAAGGCGGAACGTATATTTTAGACAAGACATGGACGCTTAGTGCAGAAGACAGCGGAGCTTCAGAGTCGTGTCCCGTAATATGGCGCGCGTATCAGAACGAAAATGTAAGATTTACAACGGCAAAAGAAATAACCGCAGATAAGTTTTCTGTTTCTGAAAACGAGAAAATAGCTGAAAGTGCACTCGGTTTGGTTTTTGAAGCTGATTTATCCGATTTTGAAAATCTTTCAGGCGGTACAAATGATATTTTATATGCAAATGGGGAGATGCTAAGCCTTTCACATTATCCGAATTCGGGAAAAATTTCTCTTTCGGGGGGAACAGAGACAGACGAATCCGGAAATTCTGTATCAAGACTTAATATTCCGGCTGAAAAACAGGGAGTATGGACAGGTAATACTGATATGAGCTTCGGCTATTGGGATACTACTTATTTATATTCGATTTTAAAAGTTTCAAATGTAACCGATGATAAAATGAGCGTCAGCACAAAAACATCTTTGACCGGAACTGTATTTAATGCGCTTTCGGAAGTAGACAGTCCGGGGGAATATTATATAGATACAGTCGGCAAGATTTTGTATTATTATCCGAAGTCTCATTTTGATGAATTGTATCTTGCAACCGGGAAACACAGCAATATTATTTCCGTAGACGGTGCAAAGAATATTAAATTTGAAAATATTGATTTATTCTGCGGAAACGGATTCGGTTTTGACATCAGCAATTCTGATAATATAACGGTTTACAGTTCAAAAATAACTGCTATGGGAAATGATGCTGTGAATGTGAATTCAAATAATGTACTTATTTGCGATTCGGAATTTTATGACCTTAATGCAAACGGGGTGAATCTTTCGGGCGGTAATCAGGCTAAGCTTGAGCAATCCGGAAATGTTATAAGAAATACCCGTATTCATGATTTTGCAAAGCTGAAAAAAGCTCCAAGTGCAGGTATTTATATAGGCGGTGTAGGCTGTAAAGTTTCACATTGCGAAATATATAATGCTCCGCATCAGGGAATCTCGTATACCGGAAACGACCATGTAATCGAAAATAACAGAGTATATAATGTTATGCAGGGCTCGTGGGATGCCGGTGCTATTTACGGCGGAAGAAGCTGGACAGGGCGTGGAGTTGTTATAAGGAACAACTATATTTATAATACGCATGACGTTCAGAATTATTCAAAATGGACTTCAGGGCTTGAGTATAATTCCGGCGCAGATGCTGATGCGATATATTGTGACGACCTGCAGAGCGGAATAAGTGTTACAGGCAATATTATTTATAATATGTCAAGAGCGTTTATTTTCGGCGGAGGAAGCGATAATATACTTGCGAACAATATTGCGATAGACTGCCGAAGAGGTATTGAATACGATAATGAAGGAGCCGGCGGATGGAGAAAACAGCATATAGATCCGGATGCCACATATCAGGGGGCTGTATATAAAACTCTGGCAACGCTGAGAGCGGATGAGAATTTTGATGAAGATGCATGGTGTGAAAAGTATGATGGATTTGAAGAGATGCTTGCCCGTGTTGATGCATACGATGCAGCTGTTGCGGCAAATTCTTCATCAAAAGCGGCACAGCTTAAAATACTCGGAAGTATATACAACCGAAAGGTAAACAACAATTATTACACAGGTGAATTTGCAGACCGATATAAAAACGGCTTAAGCATGTCTACATATCTTGGACGATATAAAGGCAGAACTCAGACTTTGGGCAGCGTAACAGCACGTTCTGTTGATGGTATGGCTCCGGCATTTAATTCGGACGATACAAACGCCAATACAATTCTTTCCAAAGAAGAGCTTGGTATTACAATATCTCCTGATTATGAAATTTTTGTTGACGGACCTTATTTTACGGGTTCAACAGCCGAAATGGGAGTTGTGGCAGATGAATATGTTCCGTCGTATTCCGATAATGAATTTGATGTAAATTCGGGAAATCGGTTTAAGATATATGCCGCGATATATAATCAGGACGGTGATTTGGTTTCGGTTCGCATATTTGATGAAGTATATATTAATGACGGACAGGAAATTGATTTTGAAATGGATATTCCGGAGGATGCAGAAAGCGACTGGTATATGAGTATGTATTTATGGGGAGCGGATGGCAGTATGATTCCGGTAGCCGATAAAACTGATTTTATGAGGTGACAAAATTGTTTAAAAAAGTTATATCAATAATGCTTTTGGCAGTGTTTGCCGTAAGTGCGTTTAACATAAATGCTTTTTCAGCCGGGGAAGCTACCGATGCCGAAGATAAAAGTAATGTTGAATTTTTCGTTGCAACTGATGGTAGTGATGAAAACAGCGGGTCGATGGAAAATCCGTTTGCGACCTTGCAAAAAGCGGTTGATGAGGCATTTAAAATTAAAAAGGCTGATAAAACTGTCGGAATAGTTATTAATATAAGAGGTGGAGACTATTTTCTTACAAGCGGTATAAATCTTGATTCTGTGCTTTCGGGAACTGCCGAGAAACCGTTTATCATTCAGAGTTATAACGGCGAAGAGGTAAATCTGAGAGGCAGTAAAAAGATTAATCCTAAAGATTTTAAAAAGTGTACCGACACAAAAATGCTGTCGAGAATCCCGGAAAAGGCTCGTCAGCATATAGGTGAATATGATTTGTCAGACATATTCAAAGGCGGACTTGATATGTTTTCATATCCGCCTGCGATGGGCTCGGCTATTGCGTATTATTCGCTTATAATAAACGACAGGGAGCAGACTCTTGCACGCTGGCCGAATGACGGATATTCTCACGTTGTAAGAACTACAAATAAATATAATATCTATGTTGAACCGGAGAATGCAAAGCGTTGGCTAAGTGCGGAAGAGCCTTTGGTAAGCGGATTTTTCGGAGTCCAGTATTTAAGAGAATATGAAGCAATAAGCAAGGTGAATCCCGACGGTTTTATCCCGCTTAAGACTAACGGTTACTACGGAATAAAACCGGGAGACAGATATTATATATTAAATCTTATAGAGGAGTTGGACAGCCCGGGCGAATATTACATCGACAGAGTAAATAAAAAATTATATTTTTATCCGCCATACACAATAACAAATGCATTTATGGAAGTTCCTTATATGACGGACGGATTTATAAATTCTTCGGGAATAAACCATCTGACAATAAAAGGAATAAATTTTAAAGCTTCAAGAGGACATGGGCTTAATATAGCAAATTCTGAAGATTTTATTTTCGACGGATGCCGAGTGGAAAATGTCGGAATGAATGCAATAAATTTACAAAATAACACAAGGGCAAGAATTATAAATAACGACTTTTTCCATATAGGAGCAAAAGGTATAGAGATTTCCGGAGGAGACCGAATAACACTTACTTCATCCGAAAATCTGATTGAAAACAATCATTTCTTTAACTATGCTAAAATCTGGCCTACAAATAATCCGGGTATAAATTTAAACGGCGTTGGTACAACAATTCAGCATAATGTTTTTCACGAGTCATCGTCTCAGGGTGTCTGGTTCTCAGGAAATGACCATAAGATAAATTATAATGAGTTTTATAATCTCGTTAAAGAAGCGTCGGACGCCGGTGCAATATATGCGGGAAGAAATTATACTTGCCGTGGAAATGAAATAGCATATAATTATATCCATGATATAGATACATCGGCTGACAAATCAGGTTCAATATATGTTGCGGCAGTATATCTTGATGATATGTTCTCAAGTGCAAATGTTCATCACAACGTTATTGCAAGATGTCATTTAGGAGTTATGATAGGCGGAGGCCGGGATAATTTCTTTGACAATAATCTTATTATAGACTGTGCAAACTCAATGTTTATGGACGGAAGAGGTGTAGGCTGGGCTGCATATCATGCAGTACCGGGAGGTCAGGCATATAATACAATTTTTGCCGTGCCTTATGATGATGCAGTCTGGAGCAGCAGATATCCGGAGCTTGCAGACATTTTTAAAAACGGAAAGCTGGGTCTTCCGTGGAACAACTCAATTCAGAATAATCTGATTTATAACTGTAAATCCAAGGTTGTTGCAAATGAAATGATTACTTACGGAACTGTAGAGAATAATACGGAGACAAATGAAAATCCGGGATTTAAAGATTACGAAAATGATAATTTTGAAATAGCTGAAGGTTCAGAGCTTTTGAAAACAAGTCCGGGGCTTAAAGACATTGATATGTCAAAAGCGGGACTTGAAGAAGAAAGAGTAAAGGAAACTACCGAAAAATCTCTGAATGCAGGGTTCAGATTAATTGCTCCGAGAAACGGTGAAAAAAACATTTCAAACTTAGGTTATCTGTTTAAGTGGGATAAGCATGACGGGTCTGATAAATATGTTGTTAAAATTGCTGAAGATCCGGAGATGAAAAATGTTGTTATTGAAGAGGAGTCTGTAAACAACTGGCTTGATATCAGGAATATTCCGACCGGTGAGAAGATTTTTTACTGGACGGTTGAGGGAATAAACTTCTCACAGAATCTGAAAAACAGGTTCAGTCAGATCGGTGCTCCGAGAATGTTTGCAAGTTATCAATATGAGCTTACAGACAGAACTCAGCTTGAAAATGATATAATGGTATGTCAGACTCTTTACGATAAAATGGCAGAGGGGACTGAGCCGGGAACATATAAGGCAGGATTCAAATCAAAAGTAAAACAGGTTCTTGACAAAGCAAAGGCAATTAATAATTCGGTTACATCGCTGCAGAATGAGATAGATATGGCAAGTGAGGAGATAAATAATCTCATTGCCGATATCTATGATAATTTCAATTATGAAGTAGTGAATGTAGGAGAGTTTTTAAAAGACAAAGCGAACTGGAAATATTCAAATGCCGATAAGAACTACTATAAATGGAATGAAGACGGCAGTCTGACCTTATCGGGAGAAGAAGGCAGAAAGAACCACTACTCTATTATGGGTTATGATAAGGATCTGGGAAGAGCAACGGCAATCAAATTCGGCTATAAAGTAAATGTAAGCTCCAATTATTGTATTATGGGATTACAGCCGGTAATTAACGGTTTTCTGGCTGCCGGTAAAGGATATAATATAATTATCAAAAGCAATGCCATTGAGATACAAAAATATGTTCCGGGATATTCCGGAAATGCAATAAAACAGCAGATTCTTAATTTCTATATCTCGGATGATAAGTGGGTAGACCTTGAAATGGGAGCTCTTCTGATTGGAGTAGGCACGTATGTATATTTAAAAGCAGACGGAAATATTATAGCATCGTTTTTGGATACAGATCCGCCGTACTGGGATCCTGAAGCTGTAAAATTTATATTTACAAATCCAAGCGGTGAAATGCCTGAATGTGTTGCTTCAATTCGTGCCGCAAAGGAATAGGAAAGAGAGGAAATAAGTAATGACAAAAAAGAATAAGGCTCTGATTGCTCTGATGTGTATGGCTCTTTGTTCGGGCTTTTCCGCAAGTGCCGCATATATTAAAAATGCAGATCTGAATCTTAATGATAATAATCTTACCGTCAGTGGTATGAATTTAGAGGCGAACAATGGTGGGTATGCTACGCTTTTAGTATTAAAACCGGGTGCAACTCTTGAAACTATGACAAACTATGATGTTGAAAAACAGGAGCAGACTAAAATTGAAAACGGAGTTTTTTCGATTAAGTTTTTGCTTAGCGATTCAGCAGAAGGCGAATATACAGCGTATATTACTGTCGGAGATAAAACAAGAGAAAGTAAATTCACCTACCAGTCTGAAATTGGATTGTTATATGAAGAGATGATGGGACTGGCAGCTGATGAGTTTGCTCAGAAGCTTTCGAAAAATGCAGACAGGTTGAATTTAAATGATACTGTATATTCTGCTCTTACTGATAGGATTTCTGCCGGGAAATTATTGTACAATGCAATAAAATCCGGAGAAGTAACCGTAACCGATGCGGAAACTCTTAAAAAGGCGGCTGTTAAATTTTCAGTAATAGCTGCACTGAATGAGGGAAAGAGCGAACAGGTGTTTGATGAATGTGATTTTATAGAAGATGAGGTGCTGGGTGTTGATACTCTTGATGCAAGACTTAATGTAAACGCATATTCGTTATATTGTGAAAGCATAACCGAATCCGGAAAGAAAAATGTTATTGCGGGCATTTGCAGCAAGGATTTTAAAACAGCGGCAGAGTTTGAAAAAACGTTTGTATTTGAGGTAACTAAGGCAGCTGTAAGAAACAATATCAACAGCGGAACGGGACATATAGCCGGAATACTTGATAAAAACAATGGTGTAAACGGGTTTGATCTTACAAATTATAAAAGTGTAAGCGGAAATGCGATAAATAATAAACTTATTTCCGGTACTTATGATACAAAACCGGAGATGCAGGCTATTCTTAACACAAAAGTTATATCTCAGAATAACGGAGGCGGCTCATTAGGAGGAAACGGCGGTTCTTCAGGCGGAGGCGGCAGTTCTTCAGGAGGAGTGGCAAATCCGGGAAAGACTTATACAGGTGGTTCGTATGCTCCGGTTGAGAAAACAGAGGGAAATACTGAAGATAACACGCAGGACTTTGTATTCGAAGATGTAACGGAAAGTTTTTCATGGGCAAAAGATGCAATTGAAGAGCTTTACAAAAAAGGTATTATAAACGGCAGAAGTGATACACAATTTGCTCCGGATGATAATATTACGAGAGCTGAGTTTTTAAAAATTGTTCTCGGAATTATGAATATTCCGGTTGAAGATGCAGGAGACATAATATTTGAAGATGCGAATAGTTCTGATTGGTATGCACCATACGTTAATACGGCTTATAATAAAGGTATCGTAAAAGGCATAAGCGACACGTATTTCGGAGCGAATGAAAATATTACCCGTCAGGATGCGGCCGTGTTGATTGCAAGAGCAATACAGAGTCAGGGGATGAGCATTGAAAAAATAACTGAAAGCATTGTGTTTGAAGATAGTACGGATGTATCGGAATATGCATCCGGGGCGATAGATTTATTGACTTCGGCTGATGTTTTACACGGCGCAGACGGTAATTTTTATCCGAACAACAATTGCACAAGAGCAGAGGCTGTAGTTATGTGTAGTAATGTTCTTGATAAAATAAACGGTTAAAGGAGATATACATAAATGTTGAAGAAAAAAATAGTGGCAATTATGTGTGCATTGGCGTGTATGATAACAAGTGTAAATGCGGCTGTGATGTTCAATGATATTCCGGAAAACTCAAATGAAGAAAGGGTTTTAAATATAATAACCGGTGTCGGAATTATGCAGGGTTATGAAGATGGCTCTTTTATGCCGAGAGAAGCCGTAACCAGGGGAGAAGTTGCACAAATTTTGTGCAATGCTCTCGGAATAGTCTCAACCGTTCAGAGTGAGACTATAAACTGGGAAGAGGAATATCTTGGCGATGATTCAAAGGATGTGGAACTTATGTATGCTCAGTCCGGAAAAAGCATCTGGAATGACGTTGAAGTTAATCACTGGGCATACAAGTCAATTTCATATGTAAACGACATGGGAATTATGATTGGCGACGGTGACGGTAATTTTAATCCTGAAGATGAAGTGACTTATAATGAAATTATAAAATGCATTTTAAATTTAAGCGGATATAAAACCGAGGCGGAGTATATGGGCGGATATCCCGACGGATACGCCAAAATAGCAACAGAAAACGGTTTATCAGCCGGAATTTCAGGTACAGGTGACAGCAAAATGTCACGTATGGATATTGCAAGACTGTTTTACAATAGTTTTGAACTGCCGGTAAGAAAAATAGCAGGTATGTCGGATGATAAATTCAGCTATGAGATAAAGGATAATCCGGAAATCTTTATGAATGATAAGATGAATATTTATGCTGTAACCGGGACTTTGTTAAAAACCGATCTGACATCAGTTGATTCAGCATTATCTGCTCCTGAAGGATTGGCGCAGATAGGCGATATTGAATTTGTATTCGATAACGATAAGAGAGGAATCCGCGATTATATCGGAAGAGAAATAAGAGCGTTTATTCACGATGATGACGGAACTTATAAGCTCTTATGCTGGGAGGAAACCGGAAGAGATGAAATTACGGTAATTGACGCAAAGAACTTTGATAAATTTGATAATAATACATTTTATTATTATAACGAAGGCGGATCGTCTTTAAGAAGATTAAGCGTTGACAGAGAAATGAATCTTATATACAACGGAAAATATCTCGGTACATACAATAATAAAACTTTTGATATAGAACAGGGAACAATAACGGTAATAAGAAGCAGAAGCTTTGAGTCTGATATTGTTATTGTTGAAGACTATAAAGCAGGATATATTTCGTTGGTTGATCTTGATGAAATGTATTTGCTTGATGAGTTGGCCGGAAATACAGGAAATTCAATTATAGACTTTGAACCCGACAGCGGAAAAGTTTTTTATGATATTTATGGTGCATCAGGGACAGAAATTTTGTTTGAAAATTTATCGACAGGCGCAGTAAGCTATTTTGTAAACGATGGATATATAAAAATGTATTATTCTGATAAATCGGTTGCCGGAATTGTAGCAGCAACATTTGAGGAAGACGGAAAACAATATGTTACGATAGACAACACAGATTATAAGATATCAGATACATATAATTTATCGAAAAACAAAATTACTGTATCGGTAGGTATGGAGATTACAGCATATATTGATGTATGGGGAAGCATAGTATGGATTACCGATAAACTCGACACGGGGAATATCGGGTATATAATAAAAACTTACTATGATGAGGATATTGAAAAGGCTATAATAAAATATTATGAATTTTCTTCAAAAAAAGTAGTGACGGCAGAATGTGACGAGAATATAACATATTCCAATGAATATAATACTGTAACGAGAGTTGATGAAGAAAATTTAGTTGATATTCTTTCGGAATACCAGGGAGCTTTTGCTTTTGAAAAGAGTCAGGAGGGTAAGATAAGAAAGATTGAAATACCTCTTAATAAGGATATCGAAAGCGAGGACAAGAGATTAAGAATAATGTATGAAACTGCTTTGGGTGAAGAGATAAATTATCATTCCGGAGTCAAAAATTTCTCAGGAGAGGGATTTGTGGATTCAGGTACAGCGTGGCTTATGATTCCTGAAGATAGAGATTCTGTGGATGAATATAAAGCTGTTTCCGGCGTGGATAATGGAGCATATTCATGCAAGATATATAATTTTGATAAACGCTCATCTATTGTAAAGATAGCACTAATATATAAATCTACCGGAAGTTATCATATTAAATACGGAACAGAGGTATGGGCTGTAACGGCAGTTAATGATGTATGGGACGAAGAAGAAATGGAAACTGTAAAACAGATTACGGTAAGTAACGGTTCGAATTCCAAAATACTGAAGCCTGATACAAGTTTGGTTGATTTTTCGGGAATTTTAAATTGCTACAAAACAACCGATGCGGATGGAAACGGCTATTCCGTTTCACCGGGAGATCTGGTAAGATTTTATGAGATTGACGGCAAAGTAGTCAATATGGAGCTCATGTATGATGCAGATGGCAAAAATCCGGCATGGTACGGAGCAGATCCAAGTACAAAAACAACAAAAGTTCCGGAAGGTAATGAAAATTATACGGACGTATTGGGGTCGCTTCCGGGTTCGACTGGATTTCATAATCTAAATGATATAAATACTAATCCGTTTTCATACCAGAATGAAGGATTTTCAACCAGCGCAAAAGTTTTCGGACATGACTGGTGCCATAATTTTTTTGCTTACGGATATATGTATTCCTATTATGAGGGAATGTTTACAATGACAACCCAGAATCTGCACGATGGTTTCAGCGGTGATTTGAATAAGGAAGACTACTACTCTCAGACATTTAATCCGTCGGGAGCAAGTGTAGTGCTTGTCAAAAAACACGGTAACACGGTAAAAGTTCAGAGCGGAAATGTAAATGATATAAGAACATATGAACAGGTAGGAATAAACTGTTCAAAAGTTTTGGTTATTCACGGATTGCATTTTGCAATAAGCAGGATATTTGTATTTATTGATGAATAATATTAAGTGGCCGTTGTGCTAAGATAGCTCTCTAATAAAAAAGAAATGACTCTAATCCTTGAAAAGAGGTTGAGTCATTTCTGCTTTGTTTTATATGAATTTACCGCTATGGATCTTGGCGTTAAGCAGCAGGGAAATAAAATAGTTATAAATACATATACAAAAGACAGAAAGTCGGTAGAGGGAACAGCATTTACTTCATTGGGTAGGATTTATGCTGAGTGGGAAGTTTCCGGACAAGAAGAGTATAAGCTTAAACAAAGAGCTTTTAGATACATATTTGTTTCAGGCTGCGAAAGTGCAGAGGTTGAAGCGTATTATGAATATTTGCCTCTTGAGTACAGAGGAAGTTTTCGTTGCAATGATGAGGAGCTAAACAAGCTTTGGGATGTATGTGCATATACTCTTCATCTTAACTGCCGTGAAGTTATTTTTGATGGCATAAAGCGTGACCGCTGGGCATGGGGCGGTGAAGTTTATGTATATCTGTCAAAAGATGCATTAATTGTTAAAGCAACAAAAAGCGATCAGCCAACAGGCGAGCAATTAATTGACAATGCATGGGAGGTTAATGCAAAAAATGAAAAAGCAGGATGACTGAGCATATATCTTGATGCAGCAAAAGAATTATGCAAAGATATGTCAGTATGAGGAATATAAGAATAACGGATTTAAGGTTAATAAATTGTGGGATTATCCTCTGAAGCTTGAAACTAAACCGGAATAAAAAAATTTAAATGAAAAGGTGATAATGATGAAAATACCTGAAGTATTAAAAGAAAGAATTGATTATTACAGCGAAAAGCTTGGAAAATATCCAAAGCTTTGTGAGCTTTATAAAAACTGCTGTCCTAACACTATCGAGACAGCACTTGAAGAATGTGTGGACGGTACATATTTTGTGTTAACAGGAGATATTCCTGCAATGTGGCTTCGTGATTCAACTGCACAGGTTACGCATTATATTCCTCTTGCAAATGATGAAGAAATTGGTAAAATTATTGAAGGTGTAATCAGACGTCAGTTTATGTATATAGGAATTGACTCATATGCAAATGCCTTTAATAAAGAGGCAAACGGAGAAGGACATATTACTGATTTACCAAAACAAGGACCGTGGGTGTTTGAAAGAAAATATGAAGTAGATTCGCTTTGCTATCCTATAAGACTTTTATATCTTTATTGGAAACAAACCGGAAGAGAAGAGATAATAAAAGAAAAATTGGAAGAAACTGCAAAGATAATTATTAATCAATGGAAAACAGAGCAGTATCATTTTGAAAAGTCACCGTATCTGTTTATAAGACCTGATTTTACAGTTCCGTGGGATACTATACATAACGATGGTAAAGGAAATCCGGTTGAATATACAGGAATGACATGGTCGGGTTTCAGACCGAGTGATGACGGTTGCCAGTATGGTTATCTCACAGCTTCTGAAATGTTTGCGGTTGTTGTTTTGGGATATATGAGTGAAATGTTGAAAAGTGTTTGCAAAAATGAAACATTGTCAGAAGAATGTGAAGAATTAAGAAGTCAAATTGACAATGGTATAAAGAAGTATTGTATAGTGGAACACGAGAAGTACGGAAAAATCTATGCCTGTGAAACCGATGGGATGGGAAGCTTTTCTATGATAGACGATGCTAATATTCCGAGTTTACTGTCAATTCCGTATATTGGTTATACTGATGCGGAAGATGAAATTTATCAGAATACAAGAAAATTCTTATTAAGTAAGGACAATCCGTTCTATTTTGAAGGGAAGTATGCGAAGGGCATAGGCTCACGCCATACTCCTGAAAATTATGTATGGCATATGGCGCTTGTTATGCAGGGGATGACGTCAACTGATGACAATGAGAAAAGAGAAATTCTTGAAATGATTGCAAATACTGATGCAGATACGGGATATTTACATGAAGGATTTAATGTTGATAATCCCCATGAGTTTACAAGAGAATGGTTTACATGGCCTAATTCCTTGTTTGCTGAATTTGTAGAACAGTGTGTAGACTGTCATGTAATATGAGGGCATGTCATATGGATAATGAAATCATTGAAAGAAAAACAGACGAAATAATTTCACAGCTTACAATTGAAGAAAAGGCAGCAATGTGCCGTGCAAATTCAAAGTTTTTCTCTAACGGAGTTGAGAGGTTGGGCATTGATGAGCTTAAAATGTAGGATGGTCCTCACGGAGTCCGTGAGGAATATGAAAGACATCGTTGGGTACCTTTAAACAGAGAAGAGGATAAATGTACTTATCTTCCTACATGTTCAGCACTTGCTGCAACCCGGAACAAAGAATTGGCATTTGATTTTGGTGATTGCTTGGGCGGTGATAAGAGATATTCTTGAACGTGAAAAACGTCGTGGACAACAAAGAATTACTGATCCTGTATTATTAAAAAAGATTATTTTGTTTCTTGCTGATTTTTTTAAAAGCTCTATTTGTCGGACACTCCAACATTTATTATAGAGCCCCCCGTATGCCGAATGGCATATACGGGGGTGCGGGAAGGATGAGACTCGTTAAGAGTTCGTCCGTCCGGTTTAAAGCTGTTAATTTTCGGGCACAAAGCTTGGCATAAGCTGAAGCTTAAACAGGTTGTTTTTGTGTTTTGTGTCTATAAGCTCTTTTTTTGTTTTGTCTTCTATTATACCCTCGCGGATATATTTATCAAGCTCGGCGTACGTAAAACCGAGGTTTTCTTCGTCGGTTTTGCCGCATAGGCCGTCTATTGGTGTTTTGTCTACGAGTTCGTCCGGCAAGCCCAAGACTCTGCCTATTTCTTTGACCTCGGTAACGGTAAGGTTGGACATGGGTGAAAAGTCGCCTGCGGCATCGCCGTATCTTGTGGAATATCCTACCCAATCCTCGGACAGATTACAGGTGTTTACCACTCTTCCGTTACAGCTTTGAGATATTGCATAAAGCGTTGTCATTCGTATTCTCGGCGGAATGTTTGTTCTGGTTTGTGCTGTGATTTCAAGGTCCTGCGGGAAGCTTTGTATTACTCCGTCTACCGCGTCTTTTATATTTACGACATAGTGTTTTATTCCTAAATGATTTACAAGCATATATGCCATATCAATATCATGCTGTTCACCGCATGGCATTAAAACACCGATAACACGGTCTTTTCCTAACGCCTCTGCACAAAGTGCTGCGGCGACTGAGCTGTCTTTTCCGCCTGATATTCCGACTACTGCTGTACAGCCGGGACCGTTTTTTTCAAAAAAATCTTTTATCCAGTTTACGCAATCATTTTTTGTTTTTAAAGCATCAAACATAACTTTTTGCCTCCGTTTTAGTATATTATTTTCCGAAATTTATTGATTAATAACGTTTATCTGACAGCTTTGCATGGTTAAAAGTGCCGCATCGTGAGCTTTTGGTGTAACGCCGGCACAGCAGCTTGCGTCGACAAAGACCGGAACTTCCGGGAAATGTGCTTTTAAAATCAACGCATTTGATATTACGCAGATATCGGTACAAAGACCTATTAACTCAATCTGTATATCAGATACATCGTAAGCTTTGCTTAAAAGCTTTGGCAAGTCCACAGAACCGAAGGTTGTTTTCTCAACTTCTTTATATGTTTTTTTATGAAGTGCATATTGAATGCGTTCGTTTAGTTTCCAGCCGTCTGTGCCTTTTATACAATGGGGGACGGGAAGATTTTTGCCCTCATATGTATCTGAATAGTTTTCATAATGCGTATCATATGTAACAAATATGTCGCCGTCGAAGTTTTCGATTTTTTTTACTGCATTGTCTATAACAGAAACTGCTTCTTTTGTGCCTAAAGCACCGTCAACAAAGTCTTTTTGCATATCTACTACTATTAATATTTTTTTCATGTTGCGTTCCTTTCTTGTTTTCGCCAAACGACGATAAATTATAATAACGATATGTCAGCCTGCGGCTGACTCGATATTTGCCTGACGGCAATCGATATGTTGGCTGAAGCCAACTCGATATGTTCGCCTCCCGCGAACGTTAAGGTACAAAAGCTTTGCTTTTGTTTGATTAAATATTGAAAAAATGCATGGCATTTTTTCTTCCATAACGTTTGCGTAGCAAACATATCGCGCCGTAAGGCATATCGAGTGCGAAGCACATATCGAAAATCCCGCAGGGATTTATATCGAAGTTTAGCGACTTATTTAAGTCGCTAAACTATAATT
>JAZTZP010000062.1:0-2170 GCA_045637525.1 Clostridia bacterium
AGAAATAAAGAACTTTACTTTTGTTGGTCTTAAATCCCCACAGGTTATTGCCGTTTGAAACACAAAGCGCAAGCCAAAGCGAGAGCCACGACTTACCCGACTTAGGATGTCCCGCAAGAAAATGAACACCTTGTGAGATAAGCTTCTCCACCACAAAGTTAATCGGTTTCTTTTCCTTCTTCATAAGTTCTCCTGGTGACACAGGTTTTGTTGTTAAATTAAACATTTAGATTCCTCCAATCTTTCAAAAAAAATATCTCCCACAGCGCCTTGGGAGACTTATTATAGCGCGGTGAAAAATCCGCGTCAACGCACTTTTTAACATTGCAGCCAAATTGCAGCGAAAGTGCAGCGGATTTGTAATATAACCCCTGCTTTGTAATAAAAGTGCAGCAAAAGAAAGTTTTTTGGATATGAAAAAAGCCGATGCAAATGAATCGGCTGATGTTATATTGTTTAATTTTTCTTTATCTGATATTCAAATAAACCATGTTTGCTACAATAAAAATAAATTTTACCGCCGTACATTTTGGGAAAACGCACAGCCGAGTCCTGTTCGGGATATAGTTTTATCGTAAGCACTCTATCAAACCTTACATACGACACAAAGCTTATATAATGCTCCTTTGTCATTTCGTGATTAAATTCAATATAATAATCGTCCTCAATTTCAGAAATGTTGATTGTGTGCTCATCGTCTGCCGAAACTGCCTTTAAAACTTCAAGCTGTTTTCCGCAACACACAACCTGACCGTTGCCTGTTCCTTGCAAAAAGCTTCCGCAATGGGGACAGACATAGAATTTTGTCCTTTTCATATTATTAGCACTCTCCAAATTTTGCGCCAGTTCGCCTGACAAAATGGTTTTCTCACTCACGCCAAGAATATACGCCAAAGCTGATACCGTTGACACATCAGGAAATCCGTGTCCCGTCTCCCATTTTGAAACTGTCTTTGGCACAATACCCAACTTGTCGGCAACTTGTTTTTGTGTCAGCCCCTTGGCTTTTCTTAAATCGCTAAGGAGTCTTCCGTTTTTACTTAAATTCATTTTTCTTTACCTCCACGATTTAAGTATAAAGCAGTAATATGAAATGAACAATCCACTATCCGTACATATTATCCGTAAATGAGACAAATCGGAATTGAGCTATCTCTTTTTATACATAACCAATTCAGGATTTTCGCCATTTTCCTCATAAGTACAGATAAGAATAAAATCCATATTGCAGACAATGCCAAAGCACCTGTTTCCGCCAAATTCACATTCCAGTTGATTTCCCAAGTAAGTCGCATTATCATCTAAAAATTTGACATGCTTTCCGTTTGGAAGTCTATATTCAAGATTGACATATCCACCAACAAGTGCATTAAGCTTTTCAAGCTTTGGCATCCCTTCAATGTTTAATTCATTGATTTCCGCAATCAAAAGCTTTTTGAATTCTTCAAAAGCTCCATCCCCGCCAAGTTCTTTGTATCTCTTCCAATAATCAAGTTTTGGCAAAGTTTCTTTCAAATACAAACGAACTTCTTCCTCTGAATGTTCATCACTTGCCATATGCTTTACGCAAACGTCAATCAAATCATCCATATCGTGATACATATATTCTCCGTCTGCATAGCACCATTTGCAGTATTCTTCATTGAAGAAACCATCTGTTTCCTTGCTGATATTAGAATCTTCTAAAGGCATACCGCAACATTGACAAATAAGCTGTCTTGGTGAGCCGAGAAGTGTATTGATAGATACATCAAATAGTTTCGAGAGCAATTTAAGTGTTTCGGTGTTTGGCACCGTTTCTCCGTTTTCCCATCGTGAAACTGCCTGTCTCGTTACGAATACCTTTTCGGCAAGAGCCTCCTGCGAAAGTCCCTTTTTAGTTCTTAGCTCCACTATAATATCTTTTGTTTCCATAAAATTATCACCTCACTATTATTATACTGTGAGAATACAAAGTAAACAAGCAACTCGTTGTTGCTTTCAGTTGAACAAATTGGATTTTGTTTTAATATTACCAAACAAAAGGTATCAAACGATATTTGACTTTTTGCTTATACTCACGATAGCCATCCAGTTCCTTTTCAAGAAACTCTTCTTCACTCTTAATTCTCATAACAATGATAAAGGGATATGCAAGAAAAATCAAAAATGAATATATTGAACCCAATAC
>JAZTZP010000063.1:0-9164 GCA_045637525.1 Clostridia bacterium
TTGTCGCCTTGATAATCCAAAATCTCTCTTCGCAATTCTGTCAAAACACATTGAATTTTATTCTTTCAAAGTCCCTCTCAAGGAACTATTAATTTCGAATGTTTGTTAGCTCGTTACTAACTCTGACTTTTGTTCTTCGTATATGTTTTCCGAATAAACCGTCATAAAAAACTCAAATTTTGTTTGACAAGTTCGCACTGTTTATTTTTCAATGTACAATCTTTAGATTGGATATTGAAACCGACAAAGTCGTCTTATTTTATTTTTTTAAAAGACTTTGTCCATTTTTCAATGTACAATCTTAATTGTTTTACCAATTTTTACGCCATCTCATCGACAGCTTATTTATTATATCACATCTTTTTTGATTTGTCAATACCTTTTTTAAAATTTTTTAAAAAATTTTTTTAAAAGTTTAAATCCACGTCTTTCGACATGTTCAGATGCGGATTTTGATGTAACTTTATTATACCACTTTACTATTATTCAAGAATATATACTTGAACTTTTTGTCTTCCAAACTTTTTCAGATTTGCATTTGTATCCTCAAAGCACAGATCTATCTTATTTCCCTTTATCGCACCGCCGACATCCCCGGCAACAGCCTCGCCATAGCCTTCAATATACAATCTCGTACCGAGCGGAATAACACGCTTATCAACAGCAACAATACCCTTTCTCGCTAAAGCTCCCGATGCCGTTCTTGCATAGCCACCTGAAGAATTAAATGCAGAATATGCTGTTGCTGTCATCTCCATATGCTTTGTATATTTCAATCCGTTTATTGTCTTTGTTTCCGCTGAAGCTTCATTCTTTATTGCCTTTGCCGAGGTTTTTACAGTCTTTTCAGGCACAGCCGTTGCTTTTGCTTTTTTGGTATCCTTACTTTCCTTTGTGCCTTTTGCTATAATCTCTGCCACAGGCTCCTTCACCACGCTTCTGCTCACCTCTGTCTTTGAAGCTATTTCGGAATCATGGTAAACAATAGTATATTTTACCTCGCATACACCTTTTTCGCCCTTTGTTACTACCTTTGTTTTTCCCTTTTCCAGGGCAGCATCCTCAACATATTTTGTTTCAAAATCAATATACTCTCTCTCTGCTCTCTCTTCCTGCGATACAAGAGTAACTCTTATAACCATATGCTCAAACACCTTTGAATCAGGCGAAGGTGTTATCATATCGTTTTCGCCCGGCATAAGACCTGCCTCAAGAAGTGTTTCACTTACAGTTGCCTTTGTGGTGATAGCCGTTGCCATACGATCGTTATAGAAAATAGTAACAGGAATTCCTTTTGTTATTGTAATATCTGCGCCATCCGTTACCTGATCGCCTCCGTCATGACTTTTCTTATCATAAACGCCTATCGCAATTCCTTCTTCATCTAAAAAATCTTTTATTGTTTTCTGTCTTGTTTTAAAATTCTCTGTGGTTTTTGTTCCGCTGAAGTTGTCAACACGTGTAACGCTGACATTCTTCCCCGCGGTATCAAAAGCCGCTCCCATGCTTACCATACACATCACTATGCACATACCAAGGCATGTGACTGCTCTTTTAATTTTCATAACTGTTATACAACCTTTCTTTGCTTAAATCATTTGCATATCTTTATAATGCAAACCACGCAAATATTAATTTTTGTAACAAATATTTAATCATTATTAAAGCATTGTAATAGCAAAAAACCAATGTTTTCCCTATGTTACTTTATCAATTATACTACAAAACTGCAGATTTGTCAATACCTTTATTACATTTTTATTTCACATATATTTCTATTTGTCAACAAAATGTTACAGCCAACGACAAAAATTTCACAACATATTGTGTTTTGAAGGAAAAAATTGTCTATATACAGTATATGAAAAAATTTTTAAAAAAATACAAACCGCCGTAAATTTTACGGCGGTTTGTATTATTGTGATTTAATCTTAGTCCAGAGTTCAGCACAGTATTTCTTTGTTTCCGGGGTCTGATATCTGAATATTTCACATTTTTCACCCGATACATCCGGCACATATGCATCAATTCCCTTATATGTTGTATCACGCACAGTCTCAAAGGCACTTTTTACAGATGACGTATAGCCCACACACTCTGTATTAACAAGAGCATTTTCCTCATCAAGCATGAAGTTCATAAAGCTGTGTGCAAGATCTGTATTTTCACATTTCTTTGTCATAACCATTGCATCATACCATATGTTTGTACCTTCTTCAGGTACGAAATAGTCAAGATCAGGATTTTCAGATATTATATATGCACCATCGCCCGAATAAACAACAGCCATAGACTTGTTACCCGAAATCATATTATCTATTACATCATCGCCAACATATATAGGCTCCATTGTATCATTCTGATTTACAAGCCATTCATACGCCTTGTCAAGCTCTGCTGTATCCTCGGTATTTAAAGAATATCCAAGGTCTTTAAGTGCAATCATAAACGAATCACGTTCAGAGTCATACATATAAATATCGCCCTTATATTTTTCGTTTAAAAGCAATTCCCAGCCGGTTAAGTCAGCCTCATCCACAACAGTCGTATCATATAAAATTCCGACACTGCCCCAGAAATACGGCACCGAATACTCATTGCCGGGGTCATATTCCTTGTCCATAACCTCATCCATCAAATTCGACTTATTTGGTATCTTTGACCAGTCAATTTTCTGAAGCAGATTTTCCTTTATAAGTCTCTCTATCATATAATCTGACGGTATAATAACATCATACATCTCACCACTGCTTATTTTGGTATACATAGACTCATTCGAGTCAAAAGTTTCATATATAAGCTTACAGTCAAACTCATCTTCAAATTTTGTAATAAGACTTTCATCTATATACTCACCGGCATTATACACCTTAAGCACAGGCTTACTCTCACCACACGAGCTAAACACCGCTACCCCCATACATACTGTTAAAACCGTAATTATTTTTTTCATTTACCATTCTCCCTTCCAAAAACCTTATATTTTTTTACGCTTTATTCTCGGCACTACAAAATTCACCATAACAAGTGCCGTTATAATCACAACAATAAGCACCGTTGACAATGCATTTATAGTTGGATTTGTTCTTTTTGTCATGTTGTAAACAATAATTGATATATTCATCACACCGTTTCCGGTTATGAAATATGATATTACGAAATCGTCTATCGACATAGTAAACGCAAGCAGCGTACCGGCAAAAATACCCGGCTTAATCATAGGTATAATAACCTTCGTAAGCGCCTGCCAGGGCGTCGCCCCGAGGTCCATCGCAGCGTTTGCAACGCTTGCATCAAGCGCCTTCACTCTCGGATAAACGCTCGTTATAACATACGGCGTACAAAACATTATATGAGCAATCAGCATTGTAGCATAGCCCTTTTGGATTTTAAGTGCCGCAAACATAATCATAATTCCTATGGCAGTTACTATTTCAGGATTCATAATAGGCATATTGTTTACATTCAAAAGCCATTCGCGCATTATTTTCTTATTTCCCGCAAGACCTATCGCCGTAAACGTGCCGAGAATTGTAGACACAACGGTTGCAATAAGCGCAATCGATACCGATACATAAACAGCCGACATAATTTCCCTGTTTTCTATAAGAGCGCTGTACCACCGCATCGAAAAACCGGTGAAGTGAGTGAGCGATTTTGAAGAATTAAACGAGAAAAACATCGTCACCAGAATCGGCAGATAAAAGAAGGTGAAGCATAAGAACACGTATAAATACGCCGGCATCTTAGATAATCTTTTCATATGCTCAGTCCCCCTTAACTTCCACTTTTTTCATCAGTCTTACCGCAAAAAGAATTATAACCGCCAGAACAAGCGACAATGCGCTTCCGAAGTTCCAGTCACCTACCGAAATAAACTGATTTTCTATCAGGTTACCGACAAGTGTATACTGTCCGCCACCCAAAAGCTTTGGTATAACGAACGTTGAAATAGCGGGTAAAAATACCATTATTATTCCGTTTATAACGCCCGGCAATGAAAGCTTAAAGGTAACTCTGAAAAATGTCTGTATTTTATTTGCCCCAAGGTCATATGACGCTTCAACATAAGACTTATCCATCTTAGACAGCGAATTATGTATAGGAATTATCATAAACGGCAGAAAGTTACACACAAGTCCGAGTATAACGGAAAAGTCTGTATACATAAGCGACACAGGCTCAAACCCTAAAAACTTAAGCAAGGAGTTTAATAATCCGTTATCGGATAATATGCTTATCCATGCATATGTGCGAAGCAGCATATTTATCCAGGTCGGTATCGTTACAAGCATTATAAGTATATTTTGCGTTTTCTCCTTAAAAAGAGAAATTATATACGCAAGAGTATATCCCAGCACAAGGCAGATGGCGACGGTTATAAGACCGAGCCGTATACTCCTTGCAAACACCTCAAGATATACACTTTCCGCAAACCGCATAAAATTGTCAAATGTAAATGATATTGTTAAAACGGAATTTCCGCTTGAGGTAAACGCATAAATAAATATCATAAACAGCGGTATTACAATTATTAAAAACGACCATACAAGATAAGGTCCTACAAGCTTCTTAAAGTGCCTCATGATGTCCACCCCATAGTATACATAACGTGAATATCTTCGGGGTTAAATGCAAGTCCTACCTCTATTCCGGGTTCATGATAGTCTGTTGTATGAATTATATAATTTCTTTCCGGCGTTTCTACCGTTATCTCATAGTGAACACCGCGAAACACCACAGAAATAACCGTACCCTTAAGCGGAGACTTATCCGCAGATATTATATCTATATCCTCCGGACGAAGAACTACCTCAACATCCTCTTCCGGCTTAAATCCTTTATCCACACACACAAACTCTATATTATCAAAACGCACAAGACAGTCATGCACCATATTTCCGGGTATAATGTTTGAATCACCGATAAAAGAGGCAACAAATCTGTTTTCAGGCTCATTGTATATGTCAATAGGCGAGCCTATCTGCTGAATTTCGCCGTCGTTTAAAACAACAACCGTATCAGACATAGAAAGCGCTTCCTCCTGGTCGTGAGTAACGAATATAAACGTTATTCCTACCTCTTTCTGAATCTTCTTAAGCTCCGTCTGCATCTCCTTACGAAGCTTTGCATCCAAAGCACCCAAAGGCTCGTCAAGCAAAAGCACCTTCGGCTCATTAACGAGAGCACGAGCTATCGCAACACGCTGTTGCTGACCGCCCGAAAGAGATGTTACATCACGTTTCTCAAACCCCTGAAGCCCTACCAGCTCAAGCATTTTTGCAACCTTTTGTTCCACAACGCTTTTATCCGTTTTCTTTATCGTAAGTCCGAATGCGATATTATCAAACACATTCAGATGTGGAAACAGTGCATATTTCTGAAACACAGTATTAACCTCACGTTTATACGGTGGCAACGATGATATTTCTATGCCGTTAAACAAAATCTCACCCTCGTCCGGCTCCTCAAATCCGGCTATGATTCTGAGTATTGTAGTCTTACCGCAACCGGACGGACCCAAAAGCGTTAAAAACTCATTCTCATGAATATTAAGATCAAGACCTTTTAAAATCTGCTGATCGTCAAAGGTTTTTGTGATACGCTTAAGTTCGATAATATTATCCATTTATTACTTCCTTTCCAAGAACAGTTTTTATCAAAAGAACGGTGGCGTCGACACCCATATAACCTCTGCCGGACGCTCATCTGTATTTTCCAGATAATACGGCTCGTTGCATCTGACATAAAAGGATTCGCCTTTTAAAACCTTATGTCGCTCCAAACCATATACCAGTGTAATCTTACCCTTTACAACATATCCGAAATCCTCTCCGTCATGAGGCGGTATAACCTGCGACTCCGCTCCCGGATTTATCGTAATTCTTATAGGTTCACTTTGATTTTTCTGAGCATTTGGAACAAGATAGCTTATTGTATAGCCGTCCTGTTCATTTATAAAGTAATCTTTTGTCGTAAATACAAGCTTGCCCTCCTCGTTATCAGAAAAAAAGTCGTTAAGCGACGAGCCTAAAACCTCTAATAAATCCTCTAAAGTTGATATCGACGGAGAACAGTTATTGTTTTCCACCTGTGACAAAAATCCCTTTGACAGCTCGCATCTGTTTGACAAATCTTCAAGTGTAAGCTGATTCTTTAACCGAAGCCGTTTAAGCTTCCTGCCTATATCCATAATAATCCCCTTAATTTTAGAAATATAAAACTTTTTTTTTATTTTAAATAAACTTTCAATTTCTATTATACATTAATTCACAAAAATAATCAAGTAGTTTGACAAAAAAATATTATACAAATATATATATATTGTTATTGTATAATTTTAATAGGTTTTAACATACGAGGGTAAATTTATCTGAAAAACTCACTCGAAGGCTCTTGACAAACAAATAGTTTCATGCTAAAATATATCCATTGAGTAAGTCAGGCGATCGCGCTTACATGACCGAAAGGCGGTAAGTGAGGAAAGTCCGGGCTCCACAGAGCAAGGGTGCCGGCTAACGGCCGGTGGAGGCGACTCCAAGGATAGTGCAACAGAAAATAAATGCCTCGGTTTTCCGGGGCGATTGTGGAAATGTGCGGTAAGAGCGCACAGGGATGATGGCAACTGAATTCCCGTGTAAACCCCACCCGGAGCAACACCTGTCAGGAATGGTTAAGCCTGCTCGGCTTTTGTCCGCCATGGTGGCTTAAGGCGTATGGCAACATACGTTAAAGATAGATGATCGCCCGATACAGAACCCGGCTTACAGACTTGCTCACATTTGAATATTATCCGGGGCTGTTCAATAGTGAACAGCCCCGTTTTTATCTTTTAGGAAATTGCGTGCTTTTGCAATTTTCCAAATTACAAAAAGTCTACTTATGGAAGTGAGCTGTGCGAACAACAGTTACGATAGTGACTTTTTGCCCCCAAGACCCGGGGTTAGGGGGTTGAAGATTTTTAAATCTTTTTTATATCCGAAAAAATCAATCGACAAAAACAAAAACCGGGGCATCTCCCGGTTTTGTTTTTATTTTTCACGTGAAGTCTTTGCCATTTCAAGCTTTGTTTGTCTACGACTCTTTACATGTTCAGGCATAGGCTTGATATCACCTGCAGCCTTAAGTGCCTGCCTTGTCAATACAGGACCTATAAGCTCATAAATAAGAACTGCAAACAGTGTTATATTTCTTATAAGATTTCCCTGTTCGCCCAAAGCCATAGCAGTTGCACACATACCAAGTGCAACACCTGCCTGAGGCAGAAGTGTAATACCAAGATATTTGCAAATCTGCGGCGCACACTTTGTAGCCTTCGCACTTATATACGTACCGGTGTATTTTCCTAAAGAACGGAAAAGAATATATACTATACCGATAACAACAATTGCCCAGTCTGCAAATACCTTCAACTCCAGCTCCGCACCGCTTATTACAAAGAACAGTGCAAAAAGTGGTGAAGTCCATTTATCAGCCTGCCCCATAAGGTCATGAGACAGCTCACATATATTGCAGAATACAGTTCCAAGCATCATACAAACAAGAAGCGATGAAAAGCTGATGTGTACAGGGCCTATATGGAAGTCAAGCATAGAAAGTGCAACCGTTAAAAACACGAAAGTAATAGTCATATTAAGACGGTTTGTGTTTGAGTTAAACATCTTTTCAAGCTGTGTTAAAATCCAACCCATAATCGCGCCCAAAGCAAGTGAACATACTATTTCAACAAGCGGATTTACTATAATTGATACCATATCAACGCTACCTACAATAAGCGTTTTTGAAATACCGAAGAATACTGCAAATACTATAAGACCAACAGCATCATCAAGAGCAACAATCGGCAGGAGCAAGTCTGTAAGAGGACCTTTAGCCTTATACTGACGAACTACCATAAGTGTTGCGGCAGGTGCTGTTGCGGTCGCAATCGCTCCGAGAGTTAAAACCTGAGACAAGGTAAGCTTATCCGGCATTGCAAGATGAACGAAATATAACGCCAAATCAACAAGCAATGTTGCAACGAGTGCCTGAAAAATACCGATAGCCAAGGCTTGTTTTCCTGTCTTTTTTAAATCCTCAAGCCTGAATTCATTTCCGATTGAAAATGCGATAAAGCCCAACGCCACCTCGGATACAAGCGACAATGCCGCAACAGCTTCTCCCGAATTAAAACCAAGTCCCGAAACCCCAAGACGCCCCACGCAATAAGGCCCGATCAAAATACCGGCAATCAGATATGCCGTTACCGAAGGCAACCTCAGCGGCTTAAAAGCTCTTGTCATAAGCAGTCCGGCGAGCAATGCAATTGAAACAGATAATAATGTACTCATACTTTTTTCACTTTCCTCTTTCAGATTATAATAATTTAAATCATTTATGCCAAACATTATTATAACAAACTAAAACGGTTTTGTCAACGACAATTTTGACTAAAAAAGAGGTGTTATATAACGCTTTTTTGGTGTTTTTTCTGTTAAGTCGTGCACCTTTTAAAATACTTATTCATCAAAAAAGCTCAGCCACGTCAAAATCCGGACTGAGCTTTTTTAAAAATTACATTCTGAATATGGCCTTAACCACACCTCTTAACACCTTAGGAACTTTTACAACAACGATTTTCATAAAACACACGTCCTTTCTACCATTCAAAAATACACAGATATGCCACCAACAGTAAAAGTACAGTTTCAAGAGCCGCTACAAACGCCAGCGGAAAAAACATTCCCACAGCCGTTCCGACACAAAACGAAAGAACCGCCACCCCCAGCGACTTGCAGGTAAGCACGTCACCGCACCTAAAACACAGCTTTGCCTTCAAAACTCCCTCACCTCTTAATTAAACCCAACATCTCAGGCTTTTATTTAATATATAATATGCAGGGCTTTAAAGAGTGTTACCAATTAATGCTTTCTCATTTTTTACAATCCTCCGGCATACCTTACTCCTATGTCAGAACTGTTAAATATCAATAAACCGTAATACAGCATCATCATCAGCATAAAGCTCCGATATATACCGAGTCGTTATCTCCTCCACCGTCTCAGAAAAGCCAAGGTCAACCCCAAAGCTTTTAAAATACTCATGCTGCCCCGAAACAAACTCATTAGCCGACACCCCGGCTTTTCTTGCCATTTCCAAAACGGCAATCCTCTCAAATTCATAG
>JAZTZP010000064.1:0-2690 GCA_045637525.1 Clostridia bacterium
GAAATCCAACCATTATGGTTGGGTGAAATTCGCATAAATGCGAGTGAAATTTGCGGGCAAAAAGCCGCAAGTTATGGAAAGAAAATCGACAAGCGATTTTCTGATTTTAAATTCAGAAATTGCTTGCAATTTCTACCGAAATCTGTCGCATAGCGACAGATTTCACCCATGCTTTGCATGGATTTCACTCACACGAAGTGTGAATTTCACATTTTGCTGAAAGCAAAATATTTCACTATTATAGTTTAGAGGCGAACAGCCTATAAACTATAATTTACGGCGGCAAGGGAGCGCTTGACGCTTGTATATTTAGCGAGGGAACCCGTGTTTCGGGGTGAGAGGGGGCAATTGAGTTCCGACCGGCGAAGCTGAATAGATCAGTTTCGTAATTTATTACGAAATGAGGAAAAAACAAATGAACAATTCAAAAGGACTTTTAAAGATGGCAGTGCTTGCAATGCTTATTGCTTCAGGTGTGGTTATTTCACCGATACTTCGGTTTGAGGGGATGTGCCCTATGGCGCATTTTATCAATATCATATGCTCGGTTTTGCTTGGGCCGTGGTATTCGCTTTTGTGTGCAACGCTTATAGGAATAATCAGAATGGCGACAATGGGAATACCGCCTATTGCTCTTACGGGAGCGGTTTTTGGTGCGTTTTTGTCGGGTGTACTTTATCGGGCGTCGAAGGGTAACCTTATTTTTGCGATGCTCGGCGAGGTGATAGGAACAGGTATAATCGGGGCTTTGGCGTCTTATCCGGTTATGACTGTTTTATGGGGGAAAGAAGGGCTAAGCTGGCTTTTCTATGTTCCGTCTTTTATATGCGGTACTTTAATTGGCACAAGCTTTGCGTTTGTGTTTTTAAAGAAGCTTTCAAGGTCGGGCGTGCTGAGTGATTTTCAAAAGAGACTTAAATCAAAAAGCTATGCCGATAAGGATAGTATTATAAGTAATGCAGTATCAATTGCGGCTTTTGGGGTGATATGCTTTCTTGTAATCGAAATTCTTACAGATATTTTTAAAATACAGTCGCCTGTATGGTCGTATATATCGTATTCGGCTTTGGGAATTTTTATTGCGGCGGCGATTGTGTATATTTTAATTAAAAGATTTAAAAAAGGTGATAAAGAGTGATTGAGAAAATAAATAAAATAAGAGAACAGGTAAGAAAGACGGAGCCGCTTATTCATTCTGTAACAAACCCGATATCAATAAATCAATGTGCGAATGCGGTTCTTGGCATTGGTGGCCGTCCGATTATGGCAGAGCATCCGAAAGAGGTCAGAGAAATAACAAAAACTGCAAAGGCGGTTTTGTTAAACCTCGGGAACATTACGGATGCAAGAATGCAGTCGATGATGATTTCGGCTGATGAGGCAAGGAAGAACGGAGTTCCGGTAATTTTAGATTTAGTCGGAATAGCCTGCTCGGATTTAAGACATGAATTTGCACTACGGCTTATAAAAGAGCATACGCCAACGGTAATAAAGGGAAACTATTCCGAAATAAATGCTCTTTATAACTGTGAATACAAAAGCAGCGGTGTGGATGCGGATTTGTCGCTTAATGTTGGGTATATAAGTGAAATTGCGGTTAAGCTTTCGAGAAAATACGGAAGTATTATTCTTGTAAGCGGCAAGACTGATATTATTACAGATGCAAAGCGGATTTTGTTTATAAAAAACGGCAGTATTCAGATGGCAAGGATAACAGGGACCGGCTGTATGCTCGGAGCTGTTGCCGCTTGTTATTCAGCGGTATCATGTGATATATGGGCGGCGGCTGCCGCTTGTGCGGTGTTGGGGATTTGCGGAGAACTGTCGGTAACGGATAAAGGAAACGGAACGTTTTTTGTAAATCTCATGGACAGTCTTTCGACGCTGTCGGATATGGATATTGAAAAATTATTAAGGATGGAGGAGATAATAATTGAAAAAGATTGATACTTCACTTTACTTTATTACAGACAGCACTTCTATGCGTGAGAATGAATTTTTAAGAAAGGTTGAGGAGGCGATATGCGGTGGAGTTACACTTTTGCAGCTTCGTGAAAAGGATAAAACTACAAGAGAGTATATTGAAATTGCCCGAAAGGTGCATGAAATTACGGCGAAATATAATATTCCGCTTATCATTGACGACAGAGTTGATGTGGCACTTGCAACAGATGCAGAGGGCGTGCATCTGGGGCAGAGCGATATGCAAATAGATATAGCCAGAAGGATTTTGGGCGAAGGTAAAATAATAGGAGCAACCGCAAAAACAGTTGAACAGGCAAAGGAAGCGTATGAAAACGGGGCGGATTATCTTGGAGTAGGGGCAATTTATCCTACCACAACAAAGGTTAAAACTGTTATTACATCGGTTGAAATGCTTGATAAGATATGTAGAAGTGTTCCTATTCCGGTTAACGCCATAGGTGGACTCGGTAAAGATAATATTGATATTTTAAAAGGCTTTGATATAGCTGGAATATGCGTTGTATCTGCGATAATGAAAGCGGAAAATCCACGAAAAGCTGCGGAGGAATTGAAGGAAATAGTAGATAAATTATAGTTTATCTGCGATAAACTATAATTTATAGTGAAATTTTTTGCCACAGGCAAAAAGTGAAATCCAACCATATGGTTGGGTGAAATTCGCATAAATGCGAGTGAAATTTGCGGCGAATTCGCCGCAAGTTATG
>JAZTZP010000065.1:0-8796 GCA_045637525.1 Clostridia bacterium
TAAATTATAGTTTATCTGCGATAAACTATAATAGCGATATGTCAGCCTGTGGCTGACGCGATATTTGCCTGCCGGCAAGTGATATGTTGACTAAAGTCAACGCGATATGTTCGCCTCCCGCGAACGTTAATGTACAAAAGCTCTGCTTTTGTTTGATTAAATATTGAAAAAATGCTTTGCATTTTTTCTTCCATAACGTTTGCGAAGCAAACATATCGCGCCGACAGGCATATCGCGTGCGTTAGCACATATCGAAAATCCCGTTAGGGATTTATATCGCGTTTAGCGACTATTCAAGTCGATAAACTATAATTTATTTATTAACAACTTAAAACAAACAGCATATATGTAAATATATAATTAAATATATAACTAAAAGAAAGGAGCACCCCCATGAACCCAATTGCGGATACAATATTTCAAAAAGCCAACGATGAAGCCATATTCAACCTGTATATGTATTTAATACACAAATCTCCGCCAAAAGAGCATGAAACCTTCAATTCCGTTGTAGGCGCATTAGAAGCAGACTATAAAACAAAAAACCACTACAACTGGACATCCAAAGACATCCGCAAGCTCAAAATTCTAAGAAACTATATCAACAAAAACCCATTCATTGCCACCTCCGAAATAAACAATCCGATACATTCCGGACGTGGCTTAACAGCCTGTTCATTCAAAAAACCCGACGGCAGTATATCAGTTACCTTCCGAGGCACAGGAAACGGCGAATGGATTGATAACGGCGAAGGCCTGTCCGGCATTCCCGAAGAAAACACATATATAACCTACAAAAACAACGGAGCAACAATACAGCGTAAAACCATTCCTCACGACTACGCAACCGACCAGCAGGTCGAAGCTCTTAACTGGTTTTATAATATCGCCTCAAAAAACAATTGGAACAACCTCACCGACATAACGGTTTCAGGTCATTCCAAAGGCGGAAACAAAGCACAGTTCATCGCAATTCATTCTGATTTAGTAAACGAGTGCTACACCTTCGACGGTCAGGGCTTTTCACCCGAATCACTCTCCTCCCTGAAAGAACAATACGGCAAAGAATACGAAAACCGTCGTCACAAAATCAGAAGCTTTTCAGCTGATAACGACTATGTAAACGTATTAGGCGAACGCCTTATGCCAAAAACCAATATTTATTATTTAAAATCAAAAGGCGGTCTTCATTATCTCGAATCCCTTATAGATAATAACGGCAAATTTTATCCGCAGTGTGAGCAGGGTAAGCTTTCCGCATACGTTGAATCAGTTTCAGAGGAGCTTATGAAACTGAACCCCAAAACAAGACAATACGCCGCCCTCGGAGTCATGAATATATTCCAGAAATATTTAGGCAAAGGAATACCGGTAAACGACGACCATGTTTCAGTAGAAAAAACCATTATCGGTATAGCAATAGCAACAGGTGCATTTTTATACCGTCTTCACGGAATTATAACTGATACTCCATAAAAATCTTATACTATAAATCTATTGTAAACCTCATAAAAAAACGACATATTATTAAAGCCGGTAAGGTAAGCAGCTTCACAAACGGTATATTCACCGCTGTTTATCATCTTATAAGCCTCTGAAACTCTTATACGGTTTCTGTATTCCACAAGGGATTTCCCGGTATATTCTTTAAAAAGCTTTCTGAAATTCGATTCACTCATATAACACAAATCCGAGTAGTAAGAAAGCTTTTTATTCTGAAAATAAAATTCTTTTATTTCATTTAATGCAGGTATTATTTTCTTATATCTATCGGGAATTGTAACATTTTCCTTTTGTATTACATAAAGCAGCTCATATATTTTTGATGCAAGAAATACCGTGCTGTTTACATTCTCTCCCGAAATTGATTTGGAAATATCGGAAAACATTGATGCTTTTTTATAAACCGGAGCGTGAAACACCTGCGGCAAAGCATTAGACTTTATGTCAAATGTAAATACCTTAGCAATAGTATCATCCTGTGTATATGTCGCAATGTAAGGCTGGTTTTTAGGAATAAACAAAGCGGTCTCCTTCACAAGATTTACTGTTTTTTGATCTTTGGTAAAAAAATAATTCATTTCACCGTTCTCAACAAGTATAACACAATATTTACTCTTTCCGTTTTTATAAGGCACCGTGTGATTTGCTGACCTTAAAACATTTACAAATTCAATGTTATCTATTATAAATTCCAGTTTACCGTTAAAACGAATATCTTCCATTTTTATCTCCTTAATAATCAAATACCATATACTTTTTATCAAATAGTGTATTGTAATTTTCTGTTTTTTATTATATACTAAAACCAAAGTAAAGTCAATGCTTTATACTAAAAAACAAAATTTTTTTTAATTTTCTAATCAACTGAATACTTTATTAAGGTGATTAACCATGAATTTATTTAATAAAAACGAATGCATTTGCATTTGCCTGAAAAATACAAACAAATATGTCCTCCTGGCTGTGGAGGATATGAGAAACGATTTCAAACGCATAAGCGAATCGTGTGTATTACCTGAAATCATTACGGAAGAAAATGATTATTGTATAGTAATTGAAGAAAACACAACAAATAGTTGTGATCCGCTAAAGGACGAGGGCTATACAATAAAAAGTGAAAGCAATAAAATCAGAATTTCATCAAACAGCTATCTCGGTACAATGTGGGGGATATATGCATTTTGCGAAAAATTTCTTGGCATTGATCCATGCTATCTTTTTAATGATTTAGCTATTGAAAAAAGAGAGTGTCTGGAAATTCCTGATATAGACATATCCGAAAAGCCTGAAAGCTTCGGCTTCAGAGGCGTATTCATCAATGATGAGGATTTACTTACCGGCTGGAAGGACGGCGGCGGAATCCGTTATCTTGATTTCCCGTGGTACGGACTTACTGTTGAAGAAAGCGTCATAAACATGGTAGTTGAAACAGTGCTTCGTTTAAGGCTAAATCTTGTAATTCCCGCGTCATTTCTTGATATTGATAATCCGCCGGAAAAGCTTCTTGCAGACTGCGTTGCAAAACGCGGAATTTATCTTTCGCAGCATCATATAGAGCCGCTCGGATTATCGTCTTTTACATTCAGAAATTATTGCAGAAAATACAATAAATCGGGTGAATTTTCATATATAAAATCCCCTGAAGCTATTGAGGAAGCCTGGGAGTTTTATGCAAAGAAATGGGCACAGTACGATAATGTCGTGTGGCAAACAGGGCTTAGAGGCGAAGGCGACAGACCCATATGGCAGGAGGATAATCCTACGGATGAGGAACTCAAAAAATACGGTCAGTTTATAAGTAAAGCATACTCTAAGCAAAAAGAAATCATTATGAAAGCAACAGACAATAAGGCAAAATATTTCACCTCCACCTTGTGGATGGAAGGTTCCTTGCTTATGGAAAAAGGATATCTGGAATTCCCTGAAAATACAATAATAGTATTTGCGGATGCCGGCCTGAATCAGATGTACGGAAACGAATTTTATACTATCAAAAGAGATAAAAATGCCAAATACGGAATTTATTATCATCTTCAGTTCTTCGGAGGCGGTCCGCATATTGCACCACAGACAGGCCTCGATAAGCTGTATTACAATACAGAGCTTGCGTATAAAAACGGTGACAATTCGTATTTTATTATGAATGTATCAAATATAAGGGAATTCGTGTTTGAATTTAATGCATATTCCGAAATGGTGTGGAATATAGAAAAGTTTTCAAAACAGAAGTATATTGAGAATTACTGTCGCAAATTCGGTTCATCTGCCGATGAAGCCGAAAACCTTATAACGCAGTATTACAACAATTTACCCCGGATTGAAACAAAATATCTTTTAAAACACTGTACCAGTAAATATTATAACTTCTATTTAGGCGATGATTTGGATAATGTTAAAAATTTTGTTTTAAAAGAAGGCGATATTTTAAGATACGGAAGTTTCATTACAGAATATTTTCACAAAAACCTCAGTCCGGATATATATGAGGCATATTATAAAGCGCTAAAGCGTGCAATCCCTCACTACACTGAATTATGCTGTGGCTTTGAAAAGCTTGCTGAAAGTCTGTCACCACCGTTAAAAAAACACATAGAGGTTAAATGGCTGTTATTCAGCAAAACATTGCTGTATATTTATAAATGGTATGTAAATCTTTATGAGGCAAAGCAGTATTGCGATTTTTATGAAAGTGAAAAAATGAAGGCTTCATTAAATTCAGCTTGCAGAAACCTCGAAGAATACCTTAATTATCGTAAATGTGCGGAATATGGAATTTTTGAGAACTGGTACAGAGGCGATTTAAAAATGAATGTAAAACAGAAACTTTATGATACTGTAAGACTGTTAGGACAGACACCGGATTTTTATAAAAGAGGAGGTAAATAATGAAAAACAACTTTCTGTTAACTTCAAAAACCGCAGAAAATTTGTATAACTTTGCAAAAGAACTGCCGGTTATCGATTATCATAACCATTTATCGGTGGCTGATATATCAGAAAACAAAAGATTTTATGATATATATGATTTATGGATAAAACCTGATCCGTACAAACACCGTGCAATGCGTATGTGCGGCGTCCCCGAAAAATATATAACAGGAGATGCTCCGGACTTTGAAAAGTTCAAAGCATGGTGCAGTGTATATCCAAAGCTTATCGGCAATCCGCTGTATATATGGTCACAGATGGAGCTTGAAACAGTGTTCGGCATCACGGTTCTTCCGGATGAAGAGAATGCAGAAGTAATTTATAAAAAAGCAAATTCATATCTTGAAAGCAACGAAATAACACCACAGACATTACTCAGCAAATTCAATGTTGAACTTGCGTGTCCATGCGTGTCCATAGCTGATGATTTTTCAGTATTTAAATCAAAAACCAATCTCACACCGTCTCTTCGGGGCGATGATATGACAGCACCGGATACTGAATTTATAAAGAAACTTGAAAACCTCACAGGCAAAATAAATAATCTGACTGATTATAAAAAAGCTCTCTCATCGAGACTTGATGAAATAAAAGCAGTCGGATGTAAGTTTTCAGATCATGCACTTGATAACGGATTTAAATTTTATACCGATGACGAAGAAAATGACAAACGCTTTATCAAGCTGCTAAAGGGTGAGCTTTCCGATACTTTGGATTTGCAAAAACTCTTTTCGCATCTGCTTGTATTCCTCTCAGGTGAATATGCAAAAAGAAATATGACTGTTCAGCTTCATGTCGGAGCACAACGTTATACAAGCACACGTTTAAGAACCATTGCCGGCCCGGCAGGCGGATTTGCAGGAATTGGTAACAGCGCCGATATATTATCATTCACAAAGCTGTTTGATACAGTAGAGCAATCTGAATACGGCTTACCGAAAATTATACTTTTCACACTTAATCCGGCAGATAATGCGATGTTCTCCGTACTTTCGGGATCGTATAGCAAGGACACCGTACCGGGGCTTATAACCCAGGGTCCTGCATGGTGGTGGTGTGATCATAAATACGGTATATGCGAAGTTCTTGAAAACACGACAGCATTCAGCTTGCTGTCCAACTTCATCGGTATGACTACCGATTCAAGAAGTTTTCTGTCTTTTGTAAGACATGACTATTTCAGACGCATTGTAAGCGACTGGCTTGCAAACAAGTTTGAAAATAACGAATTATGTTGCAGCTATGAAGACTTAGAAAGTCTTATTAGTAATATATGCTATAAAAATGCAAAAAATATAACGGAGGTATAAAAAAATGATTTTTAAAAACAAAGTAGCAGTGGTAACAGGTGCAGGCGGTACGCTTTGCTCTGAAATTGCAATACAGCTTGCAAAGGAAGGCGCAAAAGTAGTACTTGCCGACAGAGACGAAGAAAAAATTAATGCATTACAAAAACAAATAACAGCAGACGGCGGTGAAGCTCTTGCATTTGCCTGTGATGTAATGGACAAAGACTCAATGGCAGAGCTTGCAAAAGCTGTTGAAAATAAATTCGGATTATGTGATTACCTCATAAACGGTGCAGGCGGAAACAGCATAAAAGCAATGCCTACAATCACACAATTCGATGAAAGAGAATTAACCGCCAGCCTTCCCGAAGGTCAGAAAGGTCTTTATGATATTGATTTAGATGCTTTTGAAGGAGTTTTAAAGCTAAATACAATGGGAACCGTTATTCCTACAATGGAATTTGCAAAGCAAATGATAAAAAACGGTGGCGGAAGCATTATAAACTTTGCATCAATGAATACATATTGTCCGCTCACACGTTGTTTTGCATACGCAATGGGTAAGGCGGCAGTATCAAATCTTACCCAATCCTTTGCACAGTATTATGCACCGGCTAACATTCGTATCAATGCAATAGCTCCGGGATTTATGGTAAATGAACGCAGTAAAAACTATCTCGGTACAGTCGAAGACGGTCTTACAGCAAGAGGAAAAGCCGTTATATCACATACACCTATGGGACGTTTCGGACAGGCATGTGATTTAACAGGCACTGTAAAATGGTTACTTGATGAAAATGCATCAGGCTTTGTAACAGGCATTACCGTGCCCGTTGACGGTGGATTTTTAACACTTGGCGGAGTATAATTAATTACAAAATTACTTAGTTAAAAGGATTGTTTCAAAATGATTAAAATCAACAACCAAATAAAAAAAGAACAGGAAAATTTCTGGAACAACTGTCTGTTTCATCCGACAGATGCAGTTGAAGATTCATGGGGAAAAAGAATACTCGACAGAATGTCTGCCGATAAAGCCATACAAACGATAAGAATATATACAATGTTTGAAGATATCGTCCTTGAGGATGAAAACGGTAATCTGACATATGATTTCAGAATAAACGACTTAAGACTTGATTATCTTATCGAAAAAGGATATGACGTCATTTTAGCATACGGAATGATGCCCGAATGCATCGCACAAAACAAAAATTTAACCTCATGCGAAAGTAAAAACAGCACACGCTACAAGGGAAAGCTCATAAATGTATCTCCCCCGTCTGATTATAAGCTTTGGGAAGAAATATGCTTCCGATACACAAAGCATATCGTCGAAAGATACGGAATTGACGTTGTTTCAAAATGGCGTATGCAATGCTTTAATGAGCCTGACGTTACGGGGTTCTTTATGGCTGATGTAGATCCCGAAGATGTCGAAACAAGAGTTACGGAATATTTTAAGCTTTACAAAGCTTTTGTAAAAGGTATAACAAGAGTATCCGAAAAAATAAAAGTCGGCGGTCCTTGTGTTGCCGCATGGAAGCCTGATTTCCTTGAAGCTTTCTTAAACCTTGTTAAAGAAAGTGGTGTAAAGCTTGACTACATCTCCATACACAATTATGCTACAACCAGTCCGTCTAAGATTAATAACAACGGTGATTATTTCTCAGTCAACAGCTGGCTTAAAACTCACAACATTCACATGACTGCAATAAAAAACTGTGGCTTTGAGGATACGGAGCTTGTTGTTGACGAATGGGGTATGGCATCACACGGATATTACAACGTAGAAGAATGCCCGGCCTTTATGGCAAGAGAAACAGAAGTTATGTCTTCATATTACGTTAAACTTATTCATGAAATAATAAAAAACGGCTGGAAAATATCAAAATTACTCATCTGTCTCTCCGGACAGCACGAAATGGTAACGGATTTTTCAGGCTTCAGAAATTTCTTTACGCTTAACTTCTTTGCAAAGCCTATATACAATGCATATATTTTAGGTGCAAAGCTTTATAATAATTTACTGGAAGCAAAAACCGATAATGAAAACGTCTTTGTTATACCTACAAAGAATAACAATGACGAATATGCCGTACTGCTGACATACAGTTCAGATTATTTCGATGAAAATCTACCCGAAATAAACGAAGAATTAAAATTTGATACTGATATAACCGGCAAAAAGGTAACAGTTTACTGCATAGATAAAAACACAACCAATCCATACAGATTATATCAGAAAAAAGGTATTAAAGAGCTGTCGGATGCCGATATAAAAGAGCTTCGTGAAGAAGGCAATATGAAACCTGTTAAGGAATATAACGCCGAAGATAAAATCGAATTAAAATTAACAGCCAATTCGGTATATATGATAGCAATCAGCTAAAACAAAAAAATGAGAGTGAGAATTTCCCCCAAAATCTCACCCTCATTTTTTTGTTTTATCAAAGAAACTGACGTATATCAATCGCAAGCTCTTCTTCAAGATTAATCAGACGTTTTGCAATGTCCTTCGACACCTCATCCGCCGCCTCATATTGATTCAGGTATCTGTTAAGCGACTTAACCCCCATGTTGCATCCGTCCGTCATCAGATCTGCTATTGTATTATCAGATTCGTCAATTGCCAGCTTAACATTTGTCTTCATCCACGACATTCCCTTTGCAACAGCCGCCGGATCCTTCCCCTCATCCTTGTATTTATCCAGCATCTCCTGAATTTCCCTCTCCAGCTTCTCATGCTCCGCCTTGCATTCACCAAGATACGTTCTCAGCTTATCGCTTTTAACATATTCTAAAACATCATCAATAGACGAAACCCCCATCTTAACTCCGGCATCACATTCACGAAGAAGTTTTATTGTATCCTGTTCTACCATACCAACACTATCCTTTCATTTCCTGATACACACAGGTAATTATGAAATACAATTAAATTATAGTTTATCTGCGTGTTTGCAGTAGGATTTCGGTACGCTTTGCAAGCCTCCCTTGCCTAAAGGGAGGGGGACCGCTTGCGGTGGAGGGATTGTTCCTTAAATATGTTAATTTTCTTAGAAAACAATCCCTC
>JAZTZP010000066.1:0-7699 GCA_045637525.1 Clostridia bacterium
AATAAGCATATATGAAAATCCTGTCGGTAATGATTTAACTGTTACCGAGACTGTTCAGAGTTATTCATATAAACAGCCGGATATGGTGAAAATCAATTATTCAAACGGTGACGGATATAACTATGACTCATATGTATATACAGAAATAAATACATATAATAACAAGGCATTCGGAAAACCAACGCTCATAACCGAAGAGCTTGATTTTGATACTGCATATCATGCAGACCGCGAAAAGCACGGTATTTCATATGTATATGATGAAATAACAGGGTTTGTGACAGAAAAATCATGGAATAAATCGGAAAATATACTGTGTACAGAAACGTACACATATGACGGAAATGACAGACTGTCGGAATTTGAAAACGCAAACGGAGCAGAAGAAACGTATGACTATGAATACAATTCTTCCGGTAAAGTAACAAAAAAGACAACAACGACAGAGAACGACAGTGGAACAACCGTTATTGAAGAAAACTACACCTCCGCAACAGCATATGCATATCCGTCAACCGTTGTTAAAACTGTTACCGAAAATGGAAAATTAACAACACAAACTACATCATACACATATGATATGCTTCTCGGCACTGTTAAAACAAAGACCGATAACGCCGGAAATGTAACGACATATGAATATGATAATATCGGCAGACCAACATGTATAATTTATCCGGAGTACGACACTTATACCGGTTTTTATGAAAAAGATAAAACCATACTTCCGGTTGAAACTTTTACATATGAACCGTCAGGAATAGAATATGGCGGCGTTACTGAAGAAGATGAAGCCTTTGTAGCACAGAAAATAACTCATAATATAGAGTATTATGATGTAACAGATGAAGAAAATCCGCAAATTACATATCTGTATGAGGACATAAACTACTATACGGGAACGGGAAGGCTTATTCAGAATAAGGTGCTGGATATAGCAGGAGATGCTTATTCATATATTCCGACAACATATCATTACAATACAGATGCAAATACAAAAACCGTAACAGATGCACAGGGAAATACAACTGTTACACAGTACGACGGAATGGGCCGTGAAATAAAAATTACAGATACTCTTGACAATTACCATATAACGGAGTATAATATAGGTAGTGACGGAGTAGGATTTAAAGCACAGTCTTACTTTGTACCTTATGACGACCGAAGCAAAAAGGAAAACATAACGGAAGTTACATATAACCGACAGGGACGTGTTACATCTTCAATTGCATATGAAACATATCCGGAAAACTTTTCGGAAACAAAATATTCATATGACTATGCCGGAAATGTAACGAAAATAACCGACCCGAACGGAAATATTTCAACTTTTACTTATGACAGAACCGGACGTGTTATTTCATCAAAAAATGCAAATAACGAAGTAATTTCACAAACGTATGATAATGCCGGAAATATAAAGAAGCAGACTATAAAAGATGCATCCGGTAATGAAAGTACGCTTTATGAAAGAGTATATGACGGCGAAGGAAAAATAATTTCCGATACTGATAATGCCGAAAACTCTTCTTTGTATTCATATAACAGCTTAAGTCTGCCTGATCAGAACACAGACAAAGACGGCAAACAAAAGAACTTTGAATACAATGAAATGTTAATATGCGACAGACAGTACAGCATAAAGCCGGAGTCTTCTCTCTCGGACTATATGTATTCGTATGATACACCTGTTGGAGCGTCAGAAATATTTACCATTTGGGGTGAATATGACGAAACAGACGGCGGTTATGCGGCATATATGCAGGAGCAACGTTCAGCAACATACACTCCAACCGGGAAAACAAGGCTTGAAAGATCGAAATATTATTTATATAATCAGCAAAGCGGAGTATATTCAAGATATAAATATGATTCTTTAGGAAATATAACGTCAGCGGTTCATGGAAGTATATATGACGGAAACGACGGAAATGACGGAAATGATATAGGATTCATAAATACAACGCATTATGAATATGAAAACAATCGTATTTTTAAAGTTCAGACTGACGGAAGCAGTATAAGAAATACTTCTGACAGCGTAAATGCGACGTATGAATTTTATCCGGATGGTAAGCTGAAAAGCATATCATATCCGCCGCTTTCAGACGGAAGTGTTTTAAAGGCGGAATATACCTATGACGGACTCTCTCGCTTAAAAACCTTAACAAACAAAAAAGGAACAACCATTCTTTCAAGCTACAGTTATACATATGATAAAAACGGAAATATCTTAACGACAACTGAAACAGTTGAAAACGAACAGAACACCGTTTCATATACGTATGACAAGCTTAACAGAATAGCAACTGTTTCGGGAACGAAAGGCGCAGATTCATATTATGAATACGACTATCGTGGAAACAGAAAAGTAAGCTTTGAAGAAAAAGACTTCTTAACGGAAGAAAATGCAGAGTTTCGGTATGATGAAAATGATAAGCTTCTTCTTGCAAATGTCGGAGACGATACAACAATTATCGACTATTCATCAAACGGATACAGATATGTTAAACAAGAAAACAACAACGCACCTGTATTCTATATCTACGACACAGCCGGAAGATTAGTAACGGAAGCAAAAATAATGCTGCTCGGCACAGCGGATGGAAATACGCTGATTTCATTATATCCGACAAAGCAATACATATGGGGTCCCGACAGAGTACTTGCTCAGATAGATGTACTTTCAGACAACAGTTACTACTATCTCTACAACGGACACGGCGATGTAGTACAGATAACAGACACAAGCGGAAACATAAAGAACACCTACGACTACGACGTATGGGGAAACTTCCTCAAAAAGGAAGAAACAACAGAAAACCCGTTCACATACTTCGGACAAACGTATGATGAAGCAACAGGTCTTTACTACTTAAGAGCCAGATACTACGATCCAACAACCGGCAGATTCACCCAACAAGACCCGGCAGAGGACGGATATAACTGGTATGTGTATGGCAATCAGAATCCGGTAATTTGTATTGACAGAACGGGAAATGCAATAGAAACAATTGTAGATTTAGCAAGTATAGGGCTGAGTGTTTATGATTTAATAAACGAGCCAAGTTGGATTAATTTTGGATTTCTTGCATGGGATGTAGTTGCTACCATATTGCCGGCAATTCCAGGATCTTACACATATGATGGAATAAAAGTATTAAATGGAGTATCCGATTTAAAACCTCTGAAAAAAGGAAATTTCCGAAAAAATTTGACTAAATTGGTTGGGGATGCTCCCGGTTGGATGAATAAAGCAGAGGCACATCATGTACTTCCGCAGAAGTTCGAAGATTGGTTTGTTAAAAGAGGCTTGAATATAAATGATCCGCGATTTGGTACATGGGTAGATGCAGACTCACACAGAAAATGGAGTCATGAATACAACGTTTACTGGGATGATTATATTGATAAACATAATGATGCTGACGCTAGTCAGATTGTAAATTACGCAAAAACTTTAGCAGAAACATTTGGCTTTGATGTAAATTTTTAAAGGAGGATTAAAATGATATTTTATAAAGTACGTTATGATGAGGGACGAAGAAAAAAATTCACAGAAGCAATTCCGGTGTTTGGTTATCCTACAGAAAAAAGAGAATGTGAAGTTTGTAACAGAACTTGGCATTCTTTCAGAAAAATGTATGATGAAAACTTACCTTATCCAATATCTTTTATACGGGATAATTTCGTTGATTTTATATCATGTGAAGCATTTATTTTAGTAAGCGAAAACGCAAAATGCATTATGGAAAAATTTGGCATAAATACCCCGCTGTATTCCAAGATGACGGGGGTGGCAAAAAGCGAACTTACAGCAGAGAAAATTAAAGATTTAAGAGACAGAGGGCGCAATGTTAGCAGATTAACAGAGGTTACGCCTACATATTATTCGCTTAGTGCAGAAATCGGTGCTCAAATGCATGAAGATTTAAATTATAAATGGGTAGATACAGGAAATGGTGTATGTAAGCATTGTGGGCGTGGCGTAGGATATGAGCCGGATGATTGTTTTGCCCCAGACTGTATTTCATTAAAATCATGGAATGGTAGTGATTTTTTCAGGGCAAAAGAAACCGGACGTTGCTTGTTTTGTACCGAAAATTTTAAAAAATTTTATAAGGAACAAAATTTTAAAGGGTTACGTTTTGAAGAGATTGAAGGCAGATAATCATAAATTTAGTACAAAAAAATTCAAAAGGCAGTCGAAGGATAATTATAATTAAAGACGTTTGGGGACATGCCTGTTTTATCACGCTTCCGACAGCGTAAATGTAGAGTATGAATTTTATCCGGATGGTAAGCTTAAAAGTATATCAAATGCGTGATGAAACAGGCACGTCCCCACAAAACCTGCGTCCCCACAAAACCCGTCCGTCCCCACAAAACCCGCCCACAAAACCGCACAAATGATTATTCCAATTTAATTGTAATGCCAAAAGATGTACACCGAGAATTTACAGCTTGGTGGGCAGGATATTAAATATTGAAAGGTGAGTAAAGAAAATGTATATTTCATGTATTGAAACAATAATGGAGCAAAATCAAAAAGTATATATCGGAGATGGCGAGTTTGAAGATTTTAGAGCTGAAATAAATTCAAAAAATTCTATTGAAGAAATTACTGAATTTGAAACAGAATTAAACATTAAATTGCCGGATGACTATAAAACATTTTTATCCGAGTGTGACGGAATAAACTTTTATGTAGCCGGTGAATTAAGTTTATACGGAATACAAGAAATAATAGAATTAAAGGAATGTATAGATTATTTAGACGGAATAATACCCATTGGATATTGTCTGGAAGAGTACATTGTAATAAATTGTAATGAAATTTCGTCAGGTAAGTATATGTATGCAGGAGATGCTTATTGTCCTGATGAGTATTACTCGTTGGATTGTAATTTCTATGAATTTTTTGAAAGGCACATCATGTCGAATTTTAATAATTACTGGACTTGGGTGAAACCTGATAAAAGATATAGGTTTATTGAATAAAATAATGGCTGAAATATTATATAGGCCGGGAACGATTGATTAGTATAGTTGGGTATGGTAAAATATTCGCAGGGGTTAGGATATTTTATCATACCCAATTATTTTATACAATAAAATTCAGAAGGATTTTTTTATCTTGTAAGGACTTTAATCCATTTGTATCTGTTTACTTTAATTGATGCGGCGAGGCATTTGAATACCTGGTCGGAGTTAAGACACGCAACTACTGCTATGGGGTGCCAGTGCCATATGAATGCCGCTGTGAATGAGAATGGGAGCACGATTCCCCACAGGCTTATAAGGTCGTTTATCAGCACGAATTTTGCGTCTCCGCCGCCACGTACTACTCCGCACGATACCGGCATCTGATATGCTGTTCCGATACAGGTTATGCAAAGGACAAGTATAAAGCTGTTTGCAAGGTCTCTTGTTTCGGGCGTGAGGTTATATAGTCCGAGTATCGGAATACGGAGTATATAGAGTATTATACTTGTTAAAATACCGTTTAATATGAACATCAGCTGAAGCGTTTTTGCCATGGTTTTTGTTTCTTCAAAATTGCCTTTACCGATTGACATTCCTATATGAACGGACGCTGCACTTGCTGAGCCTATTGTTGCAACCTTAAGCACCTGATAGAGCGTTGTCGCAACGGAGTTTGCCGCAATTGCACTGTCGGTCATATGCCCTAATATAACGGTCTGGAGTGCGGTTGATACTCCGAATATAACGCCTGTTACCATAAATGAAACGCTTAGCTTTAAATAGTCCTTTATAAACGAAAATTCTCCTGTGAAGAAGTCTTTTACCTTTATTTTAAGACGTTTATCAAAAAATGCCAGATAGGTTATCAGTATACACAGTTCAACTATTCTTGCGGTAAGCGTACCGATAGCGGCACCGGTGACACCGAGTCTTGGTGCTCCGAAGTTACCGCCTATTAAAACATAGTTTATACAGCAGTTTATAATCAGAGTGCATATTGATATGTAAAACGCAATTTTTACCGTTTCAACACTTCTCAGCATTGCAAGTAAAACTGAGGTTACGGCAAATATTATATACGTGAAGCGGATGATACGGAGGTATTTCACGCCCTCGGCAATAATTTCCGGAGAGGGGGAGAAAGCTCCGACAATCTGCTCCGGAAAAAGGCTTGTTGCAATGAAAAGCAACAGTCCTAATGTAAATCCAAGCACTACTGCGCCGCGTGAGATGTTTTTTATGGGCGCTGTTCTTTTTTGTCCCCAATACTGACCGGCGATAACGACTAAAGAATCACCGCACGCCATTGTTAGCTGCTGAAACACAAACTGTATCTGATTGACTGCCGCCACTCCCGAAAGTGAGGTTTCGCTGTAACCGCCTATCATTATATTGTCGGCAAGATTTACGCTCAGTATTATAACGTTTTGCAGTATAAGCATTCCGAGCAGCGAGAAAAAACTTTTATAAAAACTTTTATCCTTAATAAACATTTCTTATTCCTTTATTTTATTCATGATATATCGTCCGGTCTGCGCCATGTGATGCAGTGCGGACGGGAACAGCTCATTCGGGAGATTCTCTATGAAGCATCCTGCTTCATATGTGAAGTCGCCGTCGTAGTTTATATCTTTTAATGCCTTTGCTACTTTATCCCAGTCGATTATTCCGTAGTAGGGAAGAGTGTGGGAGTCGTCTATGCCGTCGACGTCATGAACGTGGAGAGCTTTGAGTCTTTTTGAACCCAGCTTTGTTATAAATTCATATAAATCTTCGCAGACGAGGCATGCATGACCAATGTCGAGGCAGCCGACAAACCATTCGCTGTCAAGCGTATCAAGATATTTTATAAATTCATCGGGCTTAGAACAGGTTGAATGAATTATTTTGCGGCCCTTCGGTTTTTGCCACATGTTTTCAAGTGCAACCTTTATATTATACTCTTCGCAGTATGGTTTTAAGCTGTTGTAAAAATCCATGTTCATCTCAAAAAGCTTTTCCGGCACACCGGTCTCTGAAAAATCCAGATGCTGTTTCGGATGCACGATAATTGTATCTATTCCGAGGTATGATGCGTTTCGCATAGAGCGAATTATATTATTGAACATTTCTTTTGTTTTATTCTCATCGGTAAAGCTTGAATGAAAAGGCGCATGAGCCTGATTAAAGCACATTCCTTTTTGTTCGGCTAAGGCTTTAAGGTTCAGAAAATACTCCTTAAATTCAGGGAGGTCGGTGGCTTCGTTATAGAAGCATTCCTTAAAGAAGGAGAAGTCAATAGCATCAAAGCCGGCTTTTTGCAAAAGATTTACAGCTTCTTCACAGCTGAAACCGTGGTTTATAAGTGTTCCGGTATTTAAAGACAGTTTCATGACAAAAAATCCTTTCGGTAATAAAAATTCAACATGATAATTATAGCAGAAAATTTTTTTAAAGTCAATAGATTGGATTGTTTTTTTCTGCGGTTTTTGAATGAATAAATGAATTGTTAACAAGAAGATGAATTATAGTTTATCTGCGTGTTTCAGTCTGCGTTCGGTACGCTTTGCAAATAGGCTCCCTTGTGTAAAGGGAGCTGTCGCTGAAAGCGACTGAGGGATTGTTTTCTAAGAAAATCAACATATTTAAGGAACAATCCCTCCACCGCAAGCGGTCCCCCTCCCTTTAGGCAAGGGAGGCTTATGTAAACCGATTGCTAATTGCTTTTTAT
>JAZTZP010000067.1:0-2704 GCA_045637525.1 Clostridia bacterium
GCAAATTCCGCATATGAATTTTCTGAAGCATTCTCTCCTATAGCGATAGGGGTATCTAATGTAAATACCATACGCTGCAAATTCCCAGGTTTGTTCTGAGCATATTTTAACATTGCTCCATAATAAGGAATAGGATTTTCATCAATTACCGGAGTACCAACCTTTGCTCCTCCTGTTCCCGGCATATGTTGCAACTCCATTCCGTTATGAGTCCCCTCCACAGTAGTTACATCATCAAAATCAGCCGATGCATAAACCGTCATATCAGAATTTTCGGCAAATACATTTACACCACTAAAGATACTAAGGAGCATTGATAAACTTATCAATATTACTATATATTTCTTTAATATATTTTTCATTATTCAATCTCACCTACTTGTATTGTTATTTAAAATCATCTACAATCTCAAAACTATCGACAACTACACCGTTCAATTGTTTCGTAATAACCGATATTTTCTCATTATTTATATTGAATACCGAATATGTCGGTTGAGTTGTATCTGTATCTTCAAGAAATGCCATATAACTTGGAATTTCTGTCAGTTCATCATAACGCTTTGGACCGGCAGAGCCTAAAATGTTGTAAATCGTTCCTGCGCCCTTTGTTACAGATGCAGGGTCTGAAATTTCAGTAATTTCATCTCCACGCATAGGGTATGTCCTTGCAACCATGTGGTCGTGTCCCTGCAAAACCAAATCAACGCTGCATTCATCAATCACCGAAAGTAACGCTTCACGCGAATCATATCTTTCTGTTTTTGCCGGATAAAGTCCGATATGTACCATAACAATCTTCCACTTCTTATCCGTTGAATTAAGGTCATCCCTAAGCCATTTTGCCTGTTCTGTTAACAGCTTAATTGTATCCTTTTCCGATGCATCTGAACCCGAATTTAATACTGCAAAATGAGCATTTCCATAATCAAAAGAATACACCGTTCCTTCTTTATTTTTCAACACACCCTTGTTATAATCTTTAGAAACATCAGAATATGTCAGGTTGCCGAATGCATCTGCTCCGTTTTGAGGATTATTAAACTGAAGCGAAAAATTTTTTCCGGCAGTTTCTGCATCTCCTCTGGTTTCATGATTGCCCATAACAGCCATATGCGGAATACTTTCCGTATATCCCTTGGTGGCTTTAAAATAATCATTCCACTGACTCTGCTTATATCCATCACTTACCATATCACCTAAATTAACCATAAATGACGCATTAGCATCATACTCAAATGCTTCATCAAGTGCTGCTTTATAATACTCAAAGCCGCCTGTCCAATTACTACTTTGTGGATCTGTAACCCCAACAAATGAAAATTCTGCTAAATTCTCCGGTTCTGTTGTAAATGTATAAAAATCGCTCCACACATCATCCTGCATATCACCTATTTTATATACATAACTTTCACCGGGCTCAAGATTATCTATATCGACCTTATAATAAAGCTGTCCGTCATACTCAACGAATAATGCTTCATCAATTATACTTCCACCATACCATTCATCATCAACTTTTGCATAACGAATTGCCATATCTGTATGCTCTGTTACTGCTGACCAAGCAAAGCCTCTTGTTGTGCCCTCATCACCATAAAATGTTGTCACAAGATTATAAGCGGCGTCATCATTTAAACTCCGGCTTGCCGTCCATCGCTCATCAAAAATAAAATATCTGTCACTTAAAGGAGTCAAAGTCAATAAGCCGTCTAACACAAAAACCTTTACTCCGCTGATATCTGCCACATCTTCAGGAGTTGTAAATTTAAAATCTTTGTTTCCTCTTGCCCACTCTGTTATCATTATCGTTTCAGAAACACTCACATCAATAAGAGCGCCACAAGAATCATAATATCCGATAACACATAATATTGTTTTATCCTCATCTGACGGATTTGAATAATAAACCTTCGCATTAATGTCAGCTGATGCTTTTAACTCATTCGCTGATTCAAGTTTTCTTGATTCATTCAAATCATAAATGCCGTCTATAAAAATATCCTCTTTCAGCCATATTTTACTGACATCAATCAGATTAGCCAAAGCACTGTCTATATCTGCCTGACTTATAGCAGGTGTTTTTACACATAATGCAGCATTCTGCACGGCTTTCTTTGCAATTTCGCTTTGAGCCACAGAATATATTTCAGCTACCTTTTCACGAAGAACCGTCTTATCTCCTATAGGCGAAGTTCCGTCCTCTGATGTGTAAGTTACAACGTTTACATTATCAATATATAATGTATCGGTAACTGAGCCTTTGCCTATATAAATTCTGAATTGATTGAATGATACTGCTGTAGCTTCTGCACACTCAATAGGCGCTTGGGATAAATCCGCCACAAGCTCATCATTTGCATAAATTCCAACAACTGTTTTTGCATCCAGGTCTACACGAACTCTGATATTATTAAATACCTTGTTTGTTCCGGATGTTATTGTTGCATGTGTTATCGTATTATTACTGATAAGCTGTCCTGCTGCATTTAAGTTCAGACTATAACTACCACCAAAATCAAATAATACACCGGTTGTCCCTTTTTCAAGTTTAATATCATAGGCAAATTCCGCATATGAATTTTCTGAAGCATTCTCTCCTATAGCGATAGGGGTATCTAATGTAAATACCATACGCTGCAAATTCCCAGGTTTGTTCTGAGCATATTTTAACATTGCTCCATAATAAGGAATAGGATTTTCA
>JAZTZP010000068.1:0-3715 GCA_045637525.1 Clostridia bacterium
AAGAAAAAATGCTATGCATTTTTTCAATATTTAATCAAACAAAAGCAGAGCTTTTGTACCTTAACGTTCGCCTTTGGCGAACATATCGCGTTGACGTCAGTCAACATATCGCTTGCCGGCAGGCAAATATCGCGTCAGTCGCAGGCTGACATATCGCTATTATAGTTTATCGTAAGATAAACTATAATTTATCCCCCTTTTGGCACATCAAAATAAGTGAGGCTGTTTTATAAAACAGCCTCACTTCAGATATCTCTTTTGCGTTATGCTATTACAAGCTTAAACATAACATCTTCCGACTCGGATTTTCCCAAGTCACTCTTTTTATAATCAATTCCATTTGCCTCAAGCTCATCTAAAAACTGTTTGTATTCGGAATCACTTATAACATAGAACTCACCGCATTCACGTGTATAGAACTTTCCGAGTATATCGGAAATCTTATCAGCATCACGCTTATACACAATAACTGAGTTTCCGACAGCACCGACATTTCCTGTACCGTCATGATCAGTGTATTTAATTACACTGTCGCTCACTACCTCAACATTTTCAAGCTGTGCCAATCCCACAACCGCCGGATTTGCTCTTGTCTCAGCAGCTTCTTTTACGAGTGTATAGCTCTTTATATAGTCAACTTCTCTTGCAGTGTTTTCTACGCTCTCTTCTGATATAACAACTGCATTTTCAACAGCCGATGCAATAACCACTCTGCCGGTGTTTGTCTGACTGTCTATCTTTTTCTTTACTTCTTCTATTTCTTTCTTAGTTACCGGCTTCGCTGTAGCTTTTACCGTTTCAGAAGCCTCAGCCGATGCAGTAACCGGCTTTGCTTTTGCTTTACTTGTTGTTTTTGGCGAAGCTTTACGCTCAACTTCAACTGCCTTCGCTACCGGCTCGGCGTTTTCATCCGTGGTCGACAGCTCAGCTTCACGCTCGGTATCCGAAGTCACTGTAATCTCCGGCTGCGCTGTTTCCGGCTGATTCACCTCCGGTGTAATAGTCGTTGTCAGCGGTTCTTGAGTTTCGGTTGTATCATCACCGGATTGTATAAGCGTCGTCTCCGGCTCAGGAGCCGTAAGGCTCTTCAAAAGCTCTGCATTGTTAAAGCTGAGTGCAACGGCGAGCAGCACACAAGCGGCAGCACCGTAATACTTCACCGGAAGCTTAAAGAACGCCTTCATTGGCTTTTTCCTTGCAATGTCAAGATCCAACTTATTATTTAATTCGGATAAGAAATTATCCGGTACGGAAATAGGCTGTAAATTATGCATTGTATTATATATTTCAGAAGAAAATTCAAAACTGTCTTTACAGGACGCACATCCATTCATATGCAATTCAAAATCACACTTCTCTTCATCAGATAAACTGCCTTCAATATATGAATCGATGAGTTCCTCAAATCTGTTGCAATCCATTTTTTACGCCTCCTTTCCATTTTATTTATATGCTGAAACTTTTAAGGCAATATTTCAGTTAAATTACATTTCTATTATATTAGACGAATTTTTAAAGAAAAAGTTCCCGATTTTCCAATAAAATTTTCTTTAAATTATTTCGTGCTCTGCTAAGCCTTGATTTTATCGTACCTACGGGGCATTTCAGCACTGCAGAAATTTCCTCATAGCTTAGTCCCTCTATGTCGCAAAGCGTTAAAACCGTCCTGTATTCATCGCTAAGCTGTGAAATTGCATGTCTCACCGCCTTCTGTTGTTCGTTCATAATAACAGAATTATCGGGAGTGGGCGAGTCGTCCGCTATTTCATGTATCGGAGAATTTTCGTCATCCTCCCTGTCAATACTGATTATAGTTGCGCTTCGCTGTCTTTTTCTCAACATATCGGTACATACATTTGTACAAATACGGTATATCCATGTAGAAATACTGCTTCCACCCTTAAAAGCATCTATACCGTTATAAACTTTTAAAAAGGTCTCCTGAGCGGCATCTAAAGCATCCTCTCTGGAAGAAAGCATTCCGTATGCTATATTCACAACCTTATTCTGATGTATTGTAACTATCTCATTAAATGCATCACGGTCACCTTTTTTTAATCTTTGTATAAGCTCCGTCTCGGACAATCCGCTCACCTCCCCCTTTTAATCAATGCTGTAAACTTAACGTTAACAGTATTGCTCTTTTAATTTCAAATCAACATCGAAAAACGAAAAATTTCCGGATAACCTGTAACTCTTATGAATTTTTAAGTCTGTTTATATATTGCTCATACGACGCTTTTATATCCTCTAAGCAATCGCCCGAAAATTTATCAAGAAACGCTCTTGCAATCTCAAATGCAACCACACTCTCCACAACCACCGAACAAGCCGGAACAGCACACGTATCCGAACGTTCAACCGATGCCTTAACAGGTGTTTTATCGTCAAGCTTTACTGTATCAAGCGGTGTATAAAGCGTAGGTATAGGCTTCATCGCCCCCCGTACTATAATAGGCTCACCGTTAGACATTCCGCCCTCTATTCCGCCGGCATTATTGGTCTGCCTGTAAAAGCCCTGTTCATAATATATAGAGTCATGAACATCAGATCCTTTTCTTTGGGCGCTAAGAAAGCCAAGCCCAAACTCAACACCCTTAATCGCCTGAACGCTCATAACAGCAAAAGCAATTGTGGCATCAAGCTTTCTGTCGTAATGTACATAGCTGCCAAGCCCTGCCGGAACACCTGTTACCACAGTTTCAACAACTCCGCCGCAGCTCTCGCCCTTATCCTTCACATCATCTATATATTTCATAGCATCAGCTTCACGCTCAGCATTTCCAAAGCCTACCGGTGAATTTTCCACACGCCTGAAAAACTCCTTATCCATATTATCCGGCTCGTCATATACACTTCCTATGCTTACAACTCTTGAGTTATACTCAATTCCGAAACAGTCCGTAAGACAACTTGCCAACGCTCCGACAGCAACTCTTGCCGCCGTTTCTCTTGCACTTGCACGTTCAAGCACGTTTCTTAAATCCTTATGATTATATTTAAGTCCGCCTGTTAAATCCGCATGCCCCGGTCTCGGACAATCAACAGCACGTTCGCCGTTTGATTTTTCCGTACCCATTATATTTTCCCAGTTTCCCCAATCCTTATTTTCTATTTTTATTGTAATGGGACTGCCTATACTGCATCCGCCTCTAACGCCCGAAAGGATTTCCGCCTGATCCTTCTCAATAAGCATTCTTCCGCCTCTGCCGTATCCTTTCTGACGACGGCCGAGTGCCTCATTTATCTTTTCAAGGTCTATCCTCACACCTGCCGGCATACCTTCAACAATCGCTGTAAGACACTTTCCGTGGGTTTCTCCTGCTGTAAAATATCTGAGCAAATTCATGCATTCCTTTCCGAATTTTTTGTTAAAATGATTTTTTTTCATTCAAACAAAGCGAAAAAAATCCGCCCTTTTATCTATTATACCATGTATTTACATATTTTTCAAGATAATTTTCTTATTTTTTTATTTTTTTTCATATTAAATAATATTCCCTCGAAGACATTAATAAATTCAGTCTCCGAGGGAAAGGAAAAATGTGTATTTATTTTTTTAAACAGATCAATTAAATTATAGTTTATCTTACGATAAAGCAATAGGATTTGGGTGACGCTTTGCAAGCCTCCCTTGCCTAAAGGGAGGGGGACCGCTTGCGGTGGAGGGATTGTTCCTTAAATATGTTAATTTTCTTAGAAAACAATCCCTCAG
>JAZTZP010000069.1:0-54084 GCA_045637525.1 Clostridia bacterium
GCACAGCGTAAGCTGTGACGGAGGGATATCATTTATTATACATTGACAATATATAGTAAAAACATAGATAATTTGATATCCCACCACCGCAAGCGGTCCCCCTCCCTTTAGGCAAGGGAGGCTTGCAAAGCGGAATCGAAATCCTACTACTTTATCGTAAGATAAACTATAATTTATATATTTATTAACAATTTCTTAACTCATTCAAAAACCGTGTACATTTTGATGTACTTTTTATCATTTTAAAGATAAAGAAAATATCGACATCACATAACACCGTGTTAAGAAACTCAAAGAATGAAACCTCGCCCCTTCCTGCATAGAGCATATCCCGCTCCGCGTGCTCAAACATCGCTTCCTCATCTTCCCTGTCTGCCTCATCTGTAAAATAAAAAATACAGAGATATTCCATCGGCGGATAAAAGCCTATTTAACCTGCTATTTGACTATTATATATAGCCGTGATGACCGGCATTCAAAAAAATTATTGTCATATTGCTGAAAATAAACACCATTTATTGAATTTTTTACAAAAAAGTGGTATAATAACATAATAAAGTTTTTGATTTAAAATTCGATTTTTGACAAAGGGGTACCCCTTTGTATTAGTTACTTTATGTAACTAATACAAACAATCCTTTAATGCAAGTGTGAAAGCGAGGTGTGAATATGGAATTTGAAAGCGCAAGACAAGCAGCAGAGCGTATGGGCGTTACTGTTCGTGCCGTTCAAAAATGGGCAAAGGAAGGCAGACTTCCCGGTTCATATATGACAGGCAAAGTATGGTTTGTACCAAAAAACATCACAGAGCCGCTTAAAACGAGTATTGCAAAACAGATACCCACAATAAAGCATTATTATCTTCCGCTTTTGCGTTGTACCTATGAAGTCGGCAAAGTGCAGGAATTTATCGACAGCATACCCGATGAGGACGACAGAAATATTGCCCTTATCGAGTATTATTATTACACAGGCAATGCGGAAAAAGCTGCACAGCTTGCAGAAAGGTACATCAACAGCGAGGATGAATCCCTCCGCTACTCTGCAAATGTAATATATACATTCGCAAACATATTCAGAGGACATATCCATCTTACAACTTTCTTTTCCGAACTTGTGTTAAAAGACATTGAAGAAGAACTTAAAAACGACAAAACATCAAAAGAGCTTCACGCCATCGGCATACTCACCGCACATATTGGCGAAATTCTTTTGAATATCCCCGTATCCGAAACATCGTCTTTGGAAGAATATCTGCATTATCTTCCAAATGGCATACGACTTTACGGCGCTTATATATTGGGATATAAAGCCTACGCCGAAAAGAACTATGAAAGAGCAATCGGAATATGCGAAACGGCACTTGCTTTTTGTAATAACTTTTACCCTGTGGCTTCTGTTTATGTTCTTATAGTTGCCGCCGCAAGTTATATGGGGCTTAAAAAGATTGACCTTGCCAAAGAGTGTTTTATGAAAGCCTGGGAAAGTGCAAAAGACGACGGCATGATAACGCTTTTGGGAATTCATCATAACATTTTGCAGGGCTTGACCGAACAATGCTTAAAACACGACTATCCTGAAGACTATAAAAAAATTATACGTATTGTCAAAGAGTTTAACAAAGGTTGGTACAGGCTTCATAAGCTGGAGGAATACAATTATTTCCATACTCTCGAACCAATAGAAATAACAATCGTCGTCTTATATAATCGTGATTGGAGTGCAAAGGAAATCGCAACTCATCTTAAACTTTCGCAAACCACCGTAAAGAAGTATATACGATATATATATGACAAGCTGTGTATTACCCATAAAAAAGAGCTTCAGGACTGCTTTGAAAAATAAAATTTTCACCCCCTATTCCGTTCGCAATGCGAACGGAATTTTTTGGTGTTCAAAATGGCTTAATTTCGAGCTTTTTTTCACTTTTGCCTTTGTAATAAGCGAAAATTTGTAAAAAACAGCAGAAAAAATATACTTTTTTACCCCCGAAAAGGATATTATAATCTGAAGTTTTATCTGTTATACTATTATAGTCAAGGAAATGCATGGAAAAGAGGTGTATGCTTATGGACCAAAACAAAATCAAAATATACCATCTTGATGAGGATTTTTTAGAGGTACCTTTCCAATACGATGAGCGTTCGGGCAAATATCTCGGAAACTATCCGGAATTTTCAGAAATACCGAGATACACACCCAACGGTAGAAAATGGGTAGATGCAATTACAGAAAATTGCCCCTACGCAGACGGAGCAGATAAAATGTGCGGCTCTTGCAGTTATATGTTAAAACAGGATGAGCGGGACATTATAGGGATTTGCAATAACGACAAATTGAAGTTGAATCCCTAAAAAAATAATACAAATATAATTCAGACATAATTATATTACTAAAAAATGAAAGGTTGCGAAATTATGACGATAGAAAAAAAGATAAACGGAACTGAGCTTTATATCGAACTCGGTGGCAGAATGGATACAACAACGGCACCACAACTTGAAGTAGAGCTTAAAAGAGAAATAGGCGGAATGGAAAGACTTGTATTTGACTTTGCACAGCTTGAATATTTGTCCTCCGCAGGACTCAGAGTTCTTCTTTCGGCTCAGAAGGTCATGAACAAACAGGGAGAGATGGTCATCAAAAATGTTAACAGCACAATTATGGATATTTTTGAAGTAACCGGTTTTTCTGACATACTTACAATAGAATGAGTTATCGAAACCGTATATGAAAGGAATTTAAATATGGTGACGGAGGAACATTTAAAAGCTCAAAGAGTTCAAACAGAACACAAAAACAGCATCGAAAAAATCCGTAAGGACTGTAAGCATACACTGTCCTCACATGCTTTTGCATCAATTTATCTGTGGCAAAAAAGCATGGGTTTGTCGCTTGAACTTAAAGAGAATTTTTTTAGTGTGAGATGTGGTATAAACGGCGATAATTCCTGGTTTTTCCCATGCGGCAATGAAGATGCGATGTACAATTTTATTTGCAATCATATTGATAAAAAGTCATTTTCATTAGGTTATTTACGTGAAAGTGATGTAAAATGGCTTGAAAAAAAGTTTCCGGATAAATGGCAGTTTAACCATTTGGAAGAATGTGATGAGTACATATGCGATATTTCCGAATATATTCTGATGGAAGGAAGCAAGTTTTCTGAAATACGAAGAAAGATAAGAAAACTTGACAAGGAATACAAATTAACAGCCGAAATAATTACGGATACAAACATAGCGGACGCTATGTTTGTTGTTTCACGTTGGAATGAGGTGTTTCATAATATCAGTGAGCAAAATCTGACAGATGAAAATGTTGCTGAAACAGCATTATCAGAAAGAAAATTTCTTGATATAAGCGGGATTGTGCTCTATGCTGATGGTAAACCTGTTTCTGTATTTGCTGGATTTCCTCTTTCAGATGATACTGTTGATGTATTGATTGGAAAATGTGTTCCCGATGCACCGAAGGGAACCGTATACTATGGATTAAAAGAATATTTAAAGTTGTGTGCAAGCGAATATAAATATTGCAATCATGAAGAAGATTTGGGAATAGATGGTATACGTCAGATGAAAACCAGTCTTTGTCCTATTTCTAAAACAATGATATGGGAGGCTGTTTTAAAATGTTAAAGAAAGATTATTTCATACCGCGAATGTTTTATAAATTACTTATACCTTCCGTATTTTCATCCCTTGGTTTTGCATTTGCAGATATAGCAGATGCTCTTGTTCTCGGACAGAAGATTGGAGCGACAGGGCTTGCGGCAATAAGTCTGTGCCTTCCGCTTTTTATGCTCATAAACATTTTTATGGATGGTCTGGGGATTGGAGGAAGTGTTCATTTCTCGCAGAAGCTCGGAGAAGGCGATAGCGAAAAAGCGGTTGAATGTTTTAACCGCACATGGATAAACACTTTGGTTATAGGCTTGATAATCGGACTGGTAGTTAATCTGTTTCCGAATGGATTTCTTGCACTTTTAGGAACCGTTCCGGAAGATGGAGTGCTTTTTGAAGCTTGCAGGGACTATATGAGAATCATAGCAATGGGTTCACCACTTTTGATGCTTAATATTGTATTCTCAAATTTCCTCAGAAATGATAATAATGCACCTCTTGCAACAAAGGGTTTCCTTATAGGTAACGCAGTTGATATCATCCTTAATATTGTTTTGGTTGTGTTTGTTGGCTGGGGTACAAAAGGTGCCGCATTGTCTACTGTTATTGGCTCTGTTGTTGCTCTCTCTCTTTATATGCCGGGCATTATAGGAAAGAAAGCGGGAGTATTAAAAATCAAATATACAACTCCTGACATGAGGGAAACATTTCATTGCTTCCGGACGGGATTTTCTACTTCGGTTCAAAATTTGTTCCAGCTGGTGTTTTTATTGACAGTGAATCGTTTGCTGATGAATATATCCGGCGAAGGTGGAGTTGCTGTTTTTGATGTAGTATATAATGTATCATTTTTTATCGTTTATATATACAACGGCGTGACGGAGGCTTCACAGCCATTGATTAGCACTTTCAGTGGCGAAAACAGTGAGGATGACTGCAAATGTGTCCTTAGGCTTTCAAAAAAGTACGGGCTTGGTTGCGGGGCGGTTTTAACGATATTGATGTTTATTTTTGCACAAGATGTATCCGTTCTTTTCGGAATAACGGATGAACTCATGCCATTAGCTGCACATGCAATTCGAATATATTGTACAGGCTTTGCTTTTACAGGCCTTAATATATTGAATCAGGGTTATTATCAGTCCAAGGAAAATGCAAGACTTGCTTTTTTCATTGCTTTGATGCGTGGCTTTGTGATTTTGATGCCTTGCGTACTGATTTTTGCTTCATTCGGAGAAGAGTTGATATGGTTCATGTTTCCTGTGCCTGAGCTTGTAACGCTTTTGTTGTTTTATGTGTTTAAAAAACACAGTTTAAAAAACGAGGCAAGTTTTGACACCGAACGCATTCTTCGATTGACTGTAGAAAACGAATCTGAAGATATAGGAATGTTGTTAAACAAAAGCGTGGATTTTTGCGAAAAATGGAACGCAAAAGAAAGTCAGAAATACTCTGCAACTCTTGTTATCGAAGAAATTTGTATGTCCATCATAAGAAATGCAATGAAAGATGTTTCGGACGGAAAAATCCGTATTACACTTCTTGCTATGGAGGATGGCGATTTTGTACTGAATATTCTTGATAATGCGGTTGTCTTCAATCCGTTTTCATTTAGAACAAAAAGACTTGAAAATGAAAAAGATTTTGATATAGACGAAATAAGCATGATGATGATTAAAAAGAAAACAAAACAATTTATGCATCGAAGATACAATGGTTTCAATTCACTTGTGGTAAGAATATAAAATTCTCAGGATATGGAGGAAATTATAAATGAAGATTTCATTAAGATTAAAGGCCGTGGCGGTTGTGCTGATTTTTGCAATCATACTGTCAGTCAGCATAGTACTTATAAGCTATAATACATATACAAATGCATTCACTGAACATTATGAAGCCCTTGCTACCTCTGTCTCAAAATCTACGGCATCTGTAGTTGACAGAGAAAATGTAAAAGCGGTCTCTAATGAGATTTTGAAAGCATATCATGAAATATGTGATGAAAATGGTTCTGTTCCTGATTATGAAGCTTTTTCTGATTCGGATTGGGAAAACTACTATGCAGAGTTTGAATATATTATGGAAATGCCGGAATATAAGGAACTCCTGAGCATATTGGATCAACTTCGTAAGGATAACGACGTAGTGTCGCTTTATCTTGGATATACCGATCTTGATACGATGAAAGACCTGTATCTTGTTGATGCAAGTGCTGAGGAACCGTGCTTACCCGGCGATTGTGACGATATACAGGAGGAGCATATTGAACAGATTAAAGCCGGAAATTACGAATTCCCTGCATTTATCACAAATTATGAGGAATATGGCTGGCTGTGTTCGGCATCAGCGCCTATTGTTGATGAAGATGGCAGTGTTATAGGTGTTGCACTTGTTGATATTTCGATGAACAATATTATGCAGGACAGACAGAGTTTTCTCTATACTTTAGCAGCAATTACAGCACTTATGGCTCTTATTATGGTATTGCTTATTATATTCCTTATGAATAAGGCAATGTTGAATCCCATAAATAAATTAAACCTGGCAACAAGCACATTCGTGTCGGGGAAAAAAGAAAATGAAGGCGATTCTGAAATTTCAAAATTAAATATAAAAACCGGTGACGAAATCGAAAATCTTTCCGAGTCCATAAAGAAAATGGAAAAGGATTTAAATACATATATTACTGAACTTACGGTTGTCACCTCGGAAAAAGAGCGAATAGGTGCAGAGCTTGATGTTGCTACACACATTCAGTCCTCTATGCTTCCGTCCGTGTTCCCTGCCTTTCCTGAAAGACAGGAGTTTGACATTCACGCATCAATGACACCGGCAAAAGAAGTCGGCGGTGACTTTTATGACTTCTTTATGGTTGATGACAGACATCTTGCTATTGTTATGGCGGATGTTTCAGGAAAAGGTGTTCCGGCAGCATTGTTTATGGTTATTGCAAAAACACTTATCAAGGATCACACCACGCCCGACAGGGATTTAGGAGAAATTTTTACAAAAGTAAATAATCTGCTTTGCGAGTCTAACAGTGAAGGCTTATTTGTAACTGCTTTTGAGGGTGTGCTTGATTTGGTTACAGGTGAATTTAACTTTGTTAATGCCGGACACGAAACACCGTTTATATGCAAAGCAAACGAGAAGTTTGAACCGTATAAGGTCAGACCGGGATTTGTTCTTGCCGGTATGGAAGATATGAGATACAAAAGCGGCAGTATTGTTCTTGAAGAGGGGGATAAAATTTTCCAGTATACGGATGGTGTAACTGAAGCAACCGATATTTCAAATGAGCTTTATGGCGAGCAAAGACTGCATAAGGTATTGAGCGACAACAGCGAAAAAACACCTTGCGAGATACTGCAAGAGGTAAAAAAGAATATTGATGAGTTTGTGGGTGAAGCAGATCAGTTTGATGATATTACGATGCTTTGTCTTGAATATAAGAAACGGATGGATACGGAGGTGTGATGCGTGAAGGAAATGTCAGTAAGAGCAAGTATTGAAAATGTTCCTGTGGTAACTGATTTTGTTGAATCGATACTCGATGAACACGATTTCGATATAAAAGCAAAAACACAAATATGTATTGCCATAGATGAGATTTTCTCAAACATCGCACAGTATGCCTATGCTCCCGATACCGGAGATGCAACTGTTAAGGTTGATATAACGGAAAATCCAAAAGCTGTCACGATAACCTTTATCGACAGCGGGACTCCGTATAATCCGCTTGCAAAGAGCGATCCGGACACTACTCTTTCGGCGGAAGAGCGTAGAATCGGAGGGCTTGGAATATATATGGTCAAAAAAAGCATGGATGAAATGAACTATGAACATAAAAATGGTTTGAATATTCTCAGCTTTAAAAAGAAGATTTAAAAAAGGAGGTGCCCTCATGAGTGAAGGTCTTTTTAGAAAAAACAGTCTCGATAAGATTTCTTCGCCTGAACAGGTGAATGATTACATAAAAACATCCAATCCGAGTATATGGGTAATATTTGCAGTTGCGGCACTTCTGCTTATCGGTATTACCATATGGGGAATTTTCGGAACGCTTGATATATCCGTAGGTGGAGTAGCTGTTTGCGAGGACGGCTCTGTAACCTGCTATATTTCAGAGTCCGATATTGAAAAAATATCAGATGCAGCCCGTGTACGTATTAATGGAGAAAGCTATACAATATCAAATGTGTCGGAGCTTCCGGTTCCGGCAGAAAATACACTCTCTCCCTATGGCCTGCATCTTGCAAGCTTCAATGATAACGAGTGGGTATATTCTGCTTCTGTTGACGGCAATTTAACCGATGGAATATATAAAGCGGAAATAGTAATAGAGAGTATATCACCCGTTTCGCTGCTTATGAATTGAGGTGATATGCTGTGCGTGACATAAAATGTAAAAAAGTACCTGTGATAATGCAGATGGAAGCCCTGGAGTGCGGTGCAGCAAGTCTTGCAATGGTTTTGGCATATCACGGAAAATGGCTTCCTCTCGAACAGGTTCGTTCTGACTGCGGCGTATCAAGAGACGGTTCAAATGCAAAAAATATAATAAAAGCCGCAAAGAGCTATGGTCTTATCTCCAAGGCGTACAGATATGAACCGCAAGACCTGAAAACAACCGCAAAATATCCTTGTATTATACATTGGAATTTCAATCATTTTGTAGTGCTGTGCGGATTTAAAGGAGACAATGCAATTATAAACGATCCGGCAAGAGGAACGTTTGCGGCATCCCCCGAAGAACTTGACAGCTCATTTACCGGAATTTGTCTTTGTTTTGAGCCGGGTGATGACTTTGTAAAAGAAGGAAGTAAAAAAAGTATTATTTCTTATTCGCTTAAAAGAATATCTGATGCCAAAGCGCCGGCTATGCTTATCGCATTTGCAACACTCCTTGTATCGGTAATTGGAATTGTAAATATTGCGATGTCAAGAACCTTTGTTGATATCCTTCTTGCTGATTTCAACCATGACTGGCTTGTGCCATTTATATTTATTCTTGCAGGAATAGGCTTTTTACAGATAATTGTGCTTGCGGTAAAGGAAATCAGCAGTTACAGAATTAACGGCTCCCTGGCGGCTTCCGGCAGTGTGAGCTTTATGTGGAAAATACTTCATCTTCCCATGGAGTTCTTTTCACAGCGAATGGCGGCAGATCTGCAACTTCGTATGACGTCCAACACGCAGATTGCAAAAATTATTGTTGTAACCCTGGCACCTCTTGTGCTTGATGCAGTAATGATGATTGTATATCTTGCGGTAATGCTCAAATACAGTGTTATTCTTACACTGATAGGTGTGGCAAGCGTTATTGCAAACATCGCTGTATGTGCTTATGTATCTCACAAAAGAACGAATATACTTCGTGTTATGCTCCGTGATGAGGGTAAGCTTGCATCATCTACTGTTTCCGGAATAGAAATGATTGAAACAATAAAATCAACAGGTGCGGAAAACGGCTTCTTTGAAAAATGGTCCGGTTATCAGGCAAGTGTAAATTCCGGCGAGGTTGAATACCTCAAAACAGATTACAGAATAGGCATTTTGCCGGAGCTTATAACCTCCCTTGCAGAAATTCTCGTTTTGACAACAGGTGTTGCCCTTACCATAAAAGGTGAATTTACACCGGGTATGCTCCTTGCGTTCCAGGGATTTTTAACTGCATTTACACTTCCTGCAAACAAACTGATGTCAGCGGGACAGACCTTGCAGGAGCTCAGGAGTGATATAGAGCGTGTCGAAGATGTTATAAAATATGCCGACGATAATATACTGACAGCAGAAACAGAGTCAGAAGAATACGATAAGCTTTTGGGAAATATTGAGCTGAAAAATATTACTTTCGGATATTCAAAACTTGCAGAGCCTCTTGTAACAGATTTTAATTTAACTGTGAAACCGGGGCAGAAAATTGCCGTAGTAGGTTCTTCAGGCTGCGGCAAATCAACAATCGCAAAGTTAATTTCGGGATTATATGAACCTTGGAACGGTGAAATCCTTTTTGACGGGAAGAAAATTAACGAAATAGACAAGTCTGTATTTACAGGCTCTGTTGCAGTAGTAGATCAGGATGTAATATTGTTTGAGGATACTATTGCAAACAATATAAAAATGTGGGATAGCTCTATTGAGGATTTTGAAATGATAATGGCTGCCCGTGACGCAAAAATTCACGATGACATTATAGAACGTAACGGCGGATATAATTACCGCATTTATGAAGGCGGTAAGGATTTTTCCGGCGGACAGAAGCAACGTATAGAAATTGCCCGTGTTTTGGCACAGGATCCCACAATAATTATTATGGATGAAGCGACAAGCGCATTAGATGCCAAAACCGAATATGAAGTGGTAAACTCCATAACAGCACGCGGTATTACCTGTATCGTGATAGCACATCGACTATCTACCATACGCGATTGTGACGAAATAATAGTTATGGATAAAGGTAAAATAATTGAGCGAGGTACTCACGATGAACTGTATGCTCAGGAAGGTTATTATACAAGGTTAATTTCAAATGAATAGGAGATGATGTTATTATGGGATGGTTTGATGAACAAATAAGACAACGAAAAAACAGCGACGATGCTGTTCTTTCAGAATCCCTATATGACATTATAGGAGCTGCTTGCGGAAATAAGATATTCTATGTCCCCCAAGACAACAGAAAAGCAGTAAAAAATGAAATAGATAAGATATTAAGATTCTACCATGTCAAAAGCCGTGAATTGCCTGACTCGGTAAAAGAAATTGATGACCAGCTTGAATATCTGCTGCGACCTCATGGCATTATGCGAAGAATTGTTTTATTAAAAGAGAACTGGTATAAAAACGCGGCAGGACCTATGCTTGCTACGAAAAAATCCGATAGCAGTGTAGTTGCCCTCATCCCGGGCAGAGGTTCGGCATATTGGTTTACGGATACGTCTTCGGGCAAACGGATGAAAGTTACATCAGATACTGTAAAGCTTTTTGAAAATGAAGCTCTTTGCTTTTATAAACCGTTTCCGCAAAGAATAATTTCCGAAAAGGAACTCACAAAATATGTTTTCAACACAATCCCTAAAAAAGATATTGCCGTCTTTGCAGTTATTACATTTGCGGTTCTTCTGATAAGTACGTTTATTCCGACACTATATAATATTATGTTCGGAACAATAATAAATCAAAGCAGTATTAAGCCGCTTATTGCAATTAGCGTATTTTTGGTGTGTGTTTCAATCAGCACAACAGTTATGTCGGCAATGAAAAAATTGTTTACGGGAAAAATACGAAACAAGATGAAGCTTGAAGTCGAAGCTGCGGTTATGATGCGTATTCTTTCGCTCCCTGCGGACTTCTTCAAAAAGCACAGTGCAGGAAGTCTTGCAGACAGCGTAATGTCTGTCAGCGAGCTGTGCGAAATGATTGTGGATGCTGTTTTGTCAACCGGACTTACGGCTCTGTTTTCACTGATATTTATGGCACAGATATTTATATACACCCCATCGCTTTCGATTTGGGCATTGATTTCGGTTCTTGTATCAGTTTTGTTTTCGGTATTGGTTGCCCGTTTGCAGATGAAGATAAAAAGAAAACAGGTTAGAAAAAATGCAGAAGAACAAGGGCTTATTTATGCTCTTATAACAGGTATTCAGAAAATAAAGCTGGTGGGAGCCGAAAAAAGAGCCTTTGCAAGATGGGGCAAGGTTTTTTCTGAAAACGCCGATATTGCTTATAACCCTCCTTTCATACTGAAAATCCGCGAGGTAATAAGCTCATTAATAACGCTGATAAGTGGAATTATTATTTATTATGTCGCAGTAAAAACACAGGTATCCGTTGCAGATTTTTATACATTCAACAGTGCCTACGGAATAGTATCGGGTGCGTTTTCAAGTTTTGCGGTTGCATCTCTCACAATTGCATGCATAAAACCGCTAATTGAACATGTAAGTCCGTTTTTTGAAACGATTCCGGAGGTATCGAATGAAAAGCAGGTTATCTCAAGAATAACCGGAGGCATTGAGCTTAACGGCGTTTCGTTCAAGTATGACGAAAACATGCCGAATGTAATAGATAATTTAACTCTTAAAATCCGTCCCGGTCAATATGTTGCCATTGTTGGAACTACCGGCTGCGGAAAATCTACGCTTTTAAGACTTATGCTTGGCTTTGAGAAGCCCGGGCGCGGTGCAGTATATTATGACGGAAAAGATTTGGCAAAGCTTGATCTCAAATCACTTAGACAGAAAATCGGTGTAGTTATGCAGGATGGCAAATTGTTTCAGGGAGATATATTTTCAAACATTGCTATTACTGCTCCAAATCTCACACTTGATGAAGCATGGGAAGCTGCCGAAATGGCAGGTGTTGCAGAGGATATAGAAAATATGCCTATGGGTATGAACACCATCATCAGCGAAGGCAGCGGCGGTATTTCCGGCGGTCAGAGACAACGTATATTAATCGCAAGGGCCATTGCGGCAAAACCTAAAATTTTAATGTTTGACGAGGCAACAAGTGCGCTTGACAACATAACACAAAAAATTGTGTCAGAGTCTTTGGATAAGCTCAAGTGCACAAGAATTGTTATAGCTCACCGTCTTTCAACAATAAGACAGTGCAACAGAATCATTGTTCTGGATAAAGGAAAAATTGCAGAGGATGGAACTTACGAAGAGCTTGTGGAACGTGGCGGTATTTTTGCAGAGCTTGTGGAAAGACAAAAAATTTCGGAAAAAATATAATTTGTTTTATACCTTTTCCGTTTTCAGTCGTATAAAGAAGTGAAAGGAAAATGAGCTATGAAACATAAACTTACAAATTTGTTTGATTTACAAAAGTTTCATAACAACAAAAAGCTCGAAGCATTAATTGACGAAACTCATTCCCGGTATGATAAAGAAGTATATGAGGATGATTTAATAAATGTAAATGCAGCAGGCGATGTCAATTCACGGTTTCATTCGCGCTTCACGGCGGAGGGTAAGTATGATGACTAAGCTTGAAGCGGAAAAAATCTATACAGAATATAAAGAGAAGGTTGAAAGATATATTTCAGGAAAAGTAGAAAACTCACACGATGCGGAGGATTTGGTATCAGCGGTTTTCCTGAAGGTATATCATAATATAGAATCCTTTGATAACCTCAAGGCTTCAATTTCAACATGGATATACTCAATTACAAGAAATACCGTGATTGATTATTTCCGTACACGCAAAGAATTTTGTCCTCTTGCTATTGATGTGACGGATGATTATGATGCCTGTGAAAGTATTGAATGCGAAGAAATCCTTTCGGAGCTTGCCGATGCTCTTGCAATGCTTGAGCAAAGACAAAGAGATTTGATTATTCTGCATTATTACGATGGAAAAACACTGAAAAACATTGCAGCAGAATTTGGAATGTCATATATCAACGTAAAGATAATACATAAGAAAGCACTTCATTTTTTGAGAACAAAATTAAAGCAAGGAGAATGATTTTTTGGAACGAGTAGTTGTTACGGGAATAGGAATTATTTCAGCAATAGGAACAGATAAAGAAACTTTCTGGAAAAATGCTGTTTTGGGAATAAACGGAATAAATCCAATAGAAAGTTTTGATACATCAAGCTATCCTACTAATTATGGCGGAGAAATCAAAGAATTTAAACCATGTGTAAAAACCATTGATATACAATCGGCAGGAAAATGTTCACTTTACGCCGCAAGCGCAGCAAGGATGGCATATGAAGATGCCGGAATAACGGATGACGAAGGTTTCAAAGCAAATACAGAAGTGTTTATGGGAACAACAATGGGCGAAGGACAGGAAATGGGACGAATTATACGTAAACGATTGTCCGAAAACACTGTTACTCCGCAAGAGCTATCAAAATTTCCAGCACATAATATTTCTTTAGCGGTATGCAGGGAGTTTGGTATTCACAGGCATCCTCTGCTTATATCAAATGCGTGTGCGGCAGGTAATTTTGCGATAACCGCTGCATACGAGAGAATTCGTAAAGGTATGACGCAATATGCTTTTGCCGGAGGCGCAGAGTTGTTTTCGGAGGTGGCATTTAAAGGTTTTTCAAAACTACGTTCGATGGCTTCTGAAAAATGCAGTCCGTTTGACAAAAAGCGTGAGGGAATGATACTTGGAGAAGGAGCCGGAGTTCTGTTACTTGAAAGCTTTAAGTCAGCAAAGAAGAGAAATGCTGATATTTATGCCGAGGTCATTGGCTGGGGTGCAAGCTGTGATGCATATCACATGGCAGTTCCGAGTCCCGATGCGCACGGAATAACAGCTGCAGTGCGAAACGCATTGGCAAATGCGGATATATCCGCTGAAAATGTTGATTACATATGTGCTCATGGTACAGGTACGGTCGCTAATGATAAAGCTGAGTCTCTTGCTATCAATGAAATATTTGCAAGAAGGCTCCCTGTAAGCTCTTTGAAATCAATGATTGGACACGCTATGGGTGCGGCATCTGCGATAGAAGCAGCGGCCTGTTGTATGACAATAAAAAACGGCATTGTACTGCCTACGATTAACTTCTCAGAGGCAGATGAAGAATGTGATATAGATTGTGTGCCAAACGCATCACGCAAGGTTAAAGTAAGAATTGCCGCTAATAACGCATATGCTTTTGGCGGAAATAACAGTTGCGTATTGTTTTCGGAGGTGTGCGATGGATAAAATGGTGATAACAGGCATAGGAATGGCATCTCATTTTGCCAATTCTCCGGAGGAATTATATAGTGTTCTGAAAGAATCAGAAATTATGGCCGGAGAGGTCCCGATGCCTGCTCTGGATAAAAAAAGAGGATTTGCATTTACTGACAGCATAACCAAAAAGCTTTATGGTGTGTATGAAAAAGCCATGTCAGATAGTGGTCTTTCAGATGATGATACAGCAAAAGATTACACAGGTATATTCCTTGGTAATGCACAAGGTTCATTAGACAGTATAGTTAATTTTGAAGCAAAAGCTATTGTGGAAGGTTATAAATCAGTGCTTCCGGCAAGTTTTATAAATACAGTAATGAATGCTCCTGCAGGACAATTGGCAATTCTGTCAGGAATAAAAGGTATGAATCTGACTTTTTCGGATGGCTCCTCTGCTTCGGTGAGTGCTTTGGCATACAGTGCAAACATGCTTGAGGACAAACGGATAACAAGGGCAGTGGTTGGATCAATTGAAGACGTTTCACCGCTATACGAAAGTTACCTTAGAAGCTATGATGCTATTCCTTCAGGCGGAATATGTCTTTTGACGACAGAGCCGGAAAAGGATGCTATAAAGCGTGGTGCCCAAATATATGCGACATGGCGAGGAAGTGCCGGCGCATATTACGAAACACCCGAAACAGAGCATATATATGAGGTGATGAATCGTGCTGTGACTGATTCAGGATTGGAAAAAGAAGATATTGACTTTGTTATTACAAGTTGCAGTACGGGAAAAACATCAGAAAATGAAGCCAATGCTGTTTTGAAATTCGGTTCTCCGTATGTTGATGTAAAAAAAGTAACCGGTGAAATTTATGGTGCATTCGGAGTTTTTGCGGCAGTTTCCGCAATTGCAATTATGCGTCATAAAATGTTGCCGGACGGTACAACCTTGAAAAGAGGAAAATATGCTTTGATTAACAGTGTAGGATTTGATGGTTATATTACAAGTTTTGTACTTGAAGGAAGATAAAAGTGACAGGAGTGGCAAAAAATGAACTTAAAAGAAGAAATCAGAAACAGAATTGCAGAAATGCTCGAAATTGAATCAGAAGAGCTCGGGTATGATGATTTGTTTGCCGACCACGGTATGGATTCGTTCACTGCTATGCAACTGGTTGTAGTTCTCGAAAGTGAATATGATGTCAGTATCCCCGACAAACGAATTGTTGAACTTAAGAGTGTAAGCGATGCTGTTCGTATGATTGAGGAGTTGAAACAATGATAAAGACGGCTATAGTAACAGGTGCGACAGGCGAAATCGGAAGAGCAATAACAGATGCTCTTATACAAAAAGATTTTGCTGTATGTGCAGTTTACAATACCGGTAAACAAAAGGCTGAAGAAATGGCTAAGAAGTATAAAGACAAGCCTTTTTACACCCTTTGTGCAGACATTTCCGATGCTGACAGTACAGAAAAGCTATATAATGAAGCAAATTCTCTGCTGGGAAAAATTGGTGTGAGTGTACATTGTGCAGGAATAGAGTATTCGGGACTTCTTGCCATGACACCGCCGGAAAAATGGAACGAGGTTATTTCGGTTAACCTGACAGGAACATACAACTGTTGCAAATACGCAGTAAAAAAGATGTTGCCGAATAAATACGGAAGAATTATCAACATCAGCTCTGCTTCGGCAACAATGCCCTTCCCCGGGCAAGCCGCCTACGCTGCTTCTAAAGCCGGAGTAAACGCTCTTACAAAAGCGCTTGCAAAGGAGATTGCAAAGTTCGGAATTACAGTAAATTCCGTAGCACCGGGATTTGTATATAGCCCGATGGCAGATGAATATTATGAAAAAAATATAAGCAGTATTCCGGCAGGCAGATTTGCAGAGCCTGAGGAAATAGCGGCTGCGGTATGTTTTCTTGCAGGCGAGCAAACAGGCTACATAACCGGAGCGATATACAGTATAGATGGTGGATTGGGGGCGTAAGCCAATGTGTTTTTATAAACCAAATGAATATCAGAATGCATTGCTTAACATTGAGCATATTTACCATTGTACTTCGGTATGTTGTATTGGCGGAATTATGCCGTTTGATAATACGGTAAACAAAGATCTGGTAATTAAGGCAGTGAAGGAAATTGTACGACTTACACCGGCTATCAGGCTAAGACTTGATGCAGAAGAAAGATTGTATGTAAGCGACGAGCCGGCAGTTCTGGAAGAATTGCATCTGCCCCATGTGAGTGACAATACCCTCTTTGCACAAAAGCTTATGCACGAACCGCTCAATCTGATAAATTCACCGTTATATCAGTTTAAGTATATTACGACTTCAACCGGTGAGTTTGGTTTTATGAAAATCCATCATATCCTCGGCGATCATGCAGCCTTGCTTGTATTTTTCAGAGAGCTTGAAAAAATATATTTTCAATTGGAAAACGGTACATACATCGAACAGGAACCGGATACACGTTATATAGAAAACGATATTTCGGAATACATACAGGATTTTGGTGCTTCCGAGGCTTACTACAAAAAACGCATCGAACAATTTGACGGTGAGCTTACAGGTTACAAACTTCATTCGACCGCGGCGGGAGTTTTCAGATATAAGCTGACTGATAAGGAGTCGGAACAAATTCTGACCTTCTGTAAGTCCAACTCAATTAAACCGGAGAGTGTGTTTTATGCCGGGCTGGCTTTTTATCAGAAAAAAACAACAGGTGAAAAAGACGCTGTATTCGGCAGAGTCCTGATGAATCGTGAACGAAGAAACATTAGTGTATTTGGGCTTTATGCAAATACCATACCGGTTTTTATACGACCGGAGGATGATTTCACTTCGGTATGTAAAAGTGTATCAGCAGAGCTTTTGGAGAGCCTGATGCATTCTTCTTATCCCCTAAACCGTATTCTTGCCGATAACGGTCTCAAAGAACGGTGTTTTAACATAGCTGTTTCATTTATAAGCGCAGGGCTGATGCCTAAGTTTAAGATGGCAGAACCTCAAAAAATATTTAATGGAAATATTGAGCTTCCTATGCGTTTGCATATTATGCACAAAAAACAGACGATAGAGTTTCATCTGGAATATGCTGAAGAACTTTATTCAGAGACATCGGCGGAAGCTTTTATAAAATCACTTCTTTGCATTATAGATACAGGTATAAACGGTGTAGAGCCCCAATGCCTGACAGAAGATGACAAAAAGGTATATGAAAATCTTAATGATGTGGAGTATCTGAAACCAGAATCAACGGTATCCCGTATGTTTTCTGAATACGCAGGGAAACACAGCTCGGAAACAGCCGTTGTCTTTGACGGCGAAACTCTGAGTTTTGGTGATGTTGAGAATATGGCAAACGTAATAGCCGAGGCAGTCAGCGGATACAAGGTCATCGGAATTAGTATGGGACGTTCAAAATATTTTGTTCCGGCTATGCTGGGGGCACTCAAGGCGGGCGGTGCATATATGCCGCTTACACCAAATGTAACTCCTCCGCCGGAATGCGATGTAATCCTGACTCTTTCGGAACCTGAGACATCCGACAACTGCCAAACGGTATTGGTTGATAAACTAAACTATTCGTCTCCCGAATACAGGGATTATTCAAAACAAGATTCGGTAGCCTATATGATGAGAACTTCAGGCTCTTCGGGAGTACCGAAAACTGTAAAAATCTCAAATGCTTCCCTTTATCTCAGATTAAAGTGGATGCATGATGAATATTCACTCAAAAGGAGAATACTTCAAAAGACAAATGCAGGCTTTGATGTTTCGGGCTGGGAGCTCCTGTGCGGAGCTTTTGGCGGATGCTGTGTAATGGTAAAAGACGGTGAGGAACGTGATCTTGCGGCAATATGCAGATATATAGATAGTTTTGAGATTGAAATGATACATTTTGTGCCGTCAATGCTCAGACTGTTCCTCAAATACATAGAAAAAGACAGCCATAGTTCGCTTAAAAAGGTTATTTCAAGCGGAGAAGCGCTTGATGCCGCTTCGGTAAAACTTTTTTATGAAAAACTTCCGGGTGCTGTGCTTTATAACCTTTACGGACCGACTGAGTGTACAATAGATGTCACAAGCTATTGTTGCAGTGGTAAAGAAAATATAATTCCAATAGGAAAGCCCGTATATAATACCGGAATATATATAGTATTACCTTGTAAGGAAATTGCACCGCGCGGTGTAAAGGGTGAAATAGTGGTTACGGGCGATCTTGTGGGCATGGGATACACGCAAGGCACAGGCGGATACGGAGATTTCAAAGGAAAATATGCATATTATACCGGCGATATGGGTTACCTTGGCTTTGACGGAAATATATATTATTGCGGAAGAAAAGATTCGCAGGTGAAGATGAGTGGCAAACGTATGGATCTTGCTGAAACGGAGCGATTCATTTTGAGTATAGACGGTGTAACTGCCGCGGCAAGCTTATATGACGGAGGTCGTGTTTTTGCTTATTACAGTGCAGATGAACCGATTGACAATATTATGGCACGCATGGCAAAACTCACGGAGCGGCTACCGGCAGCATTTATATATGTTGCGGATATGCCCTTTTCCGCATCCGGAAAAATAAACCGTACTGCTTTGATTAAGCTAAAGCCCGAAACGAATCCGATTCCGCCGTCCAATGAAACCGAAAGGATAATTCTTGAGACAGCAGAAGCTGAGCTCAATCAAGGTGAAATCAAAGTCAGCATAGGTGTTGAGGACAATTTGTTCGATGCAGGACTTGATTCCCTGGCTGCTCTTTCGTTTATGATCCGGCTTGAGGAACGAGGATTTTCCCTGACAGTTCAGGATATATACGCTAATCCAACGGTGAGGATGCTTGCCGCAAGAGAAAATGAGCCGCGCCCTCTTGTAAGACTCGGCGGCAGAAAATCAGATAAAGCATTATGTTGTTTTCCGTACGCAGGCGGCGAGCCGCAAGCCTTTGCGAAAATTGCAAAGGGATATGAGAATGAGACGCTCGCTGTTAATTATGATTTTTTCGATGATAAGTCTGATATTGATGAAATTGCCGGTCGGGTTTGTGAAGAACTGAAGGATTATAGAGAAATCAGAATTGCCGCAAGCTGTGCCGGAAGCGCAGCAGCCCTTGAAACGGCTGTAAAGCTTGAAGCCTCCGGTGTGAAGATTGACGGTATATATATTATGGGCAGCTTGCCGTCGGTTATCCCGGGAGGCAGGAATCCCTGGAGAAAAGCAGGTAAAGTAATCACAAAAGTTATGCTTTCACGAATGGTTCAATTACCCAAAGGATTTAGCCCGGAAAAATTCTTGCGTGATACTGACAGATATTTCTCATATATGTCAAAAAGTAAGCCTCTTATTCCGGCACAGGCATACATAGCTTTCGCAGAAGGAGATTCTTTTACAAGAGGATTTCGGAAAAAATCCGTATTGTGGGATGAATATTTCAAGAATAAATGTGTTATATCGGTATTTAAGACTGATAATCACTATTTTATATCTGAAATTGATGAACTGATAAAAAAAATGGAAAGTGGTGGTGTGTATGAGTAATGTATTGCCTTCGAGAGAAGTTATGATCACAATCGGTACAATAGCGGCGGTTACTGTAATGGTACTGTTGATTATGTCAGAGCATAAGTTTACGATCAGAATGCTTTTAATCGGAGCTATGTCAGCACTGGCAACACTGCCCGGCGGAATATTCGGTGAATTGGTGCGCAAGCTGACATATGGTCAGTGGGATACCTTTGTGAGTGATTTTTCACAATATGAGGGTACGCATTATCTGGGAAGAGCGATATATACCATATGTGCCGGGTTCCTGTTGTGGCAGATAATCATGCGAAAGCAGACCGCTACCTTTGCAAAAGAAGGCCGTGGCAGATTTTTGGATGTACTGTCGGTATTTATGTTGATTCAAATTGTAGCAGGAAGAATTGGTTGTATTTCTAACGGCTGCTGTGTTGGCAAAACATATTACGGCGCTTTATCCGTATATAATGTGAACTTGGGATGCAGAGTATATCCTGCAGTGCATACAGAGCTTATAATTTCATTGATAACACTTGCGATTGTTATTATTTTATACATAAAAAGAAAAAACGCATTTTCTGCATTTTGTATTGGTTATTCAATAGCTTTATTCATAGCAGAATTTATGTATGATTCAACCGGGACAGTCAAAATTTCAGGTCTGACTGTTGTACAGCTTTTAGCTGTTGCTGTTTTAGCAAAAGGAATTATATTCGGTTATTTAACCGCTGAATATAATAAAAAATGCGGGAATAAGCTACCGCAGAAAAGGAGGAAAAGCTTATGAGAAAACACTTTTTTAGAAGGTTTTTGGCGTCAGTATTGTCGTTATCCATGCTGATATCTGTGTTCCCACAGACAATATTTGCATACAATGGATACGACGAAGAAGCTCTTATTGCAGAGCTTGAAGGATATTCGAATGAATACCCTGATGGTGCCTTTGCTTTCTACAATTCACAACTTGAAGCTTCAGAAGGAGACGGCTCATTGTACATTGATATTGTCAGAATGGGCGGTATGGAAGGCGAAGCTTCTGTGACATTTAAGGCGATTGATGTTTCAGCTGTTTACGGTAAAGATTATACCTTGTCGGTTGACGAAGGTTTCTTTATAACCCGTGAGCTGGAGCAGGATTACGATGCACAGCCTATTGTCGATTTAATTGCAGAAACGACAGAGAACGCTGTAATCGGCGAAGAACAGGCAGCACCGGAAACGCCGGAAAACGTAATTGAACTCGGCGTCTCGTCGGAAGACGGCATTGTTGATGTAAATGAGATTATTGCAGATGATGCCGATGACGTTGTTTCAGAAGACACCGACGAAGAGCCGGTTGTTGAAACGGAGCAAGAGGAAACAAAAGGTTTAAGAGCAGCATGGTCTGATTCTACAGGCAAGCATTCAAACCGAAAGAGCTGGCAGGAGGTTGCCGGTGGTGATAATGCCGAAGCTGCAGCCTTAGCGAATGAAATGTCTGAAAACAACGGTTACATTGCTGAATTCGCACAAGGCTTGCCGGGAACAGAATATACGCTTCAGTTTGATGACTGCGAATACTTAAAGAGAATAAAAGTAAAGCTTACGGATGATGATATTTCAGAAACAGACGAACAGGTTATTCTTGTTCTTATGGATGAATCCGGAGCAGAGCTTGCAAAGCCGAATACTGCTTATCTTAATATTTCAGATAACGATGAAAATGAGCAGGTTGTATTCAGCTTACCTGATGGTGCTATAACGGTACTCCCCGAGGAAGGATATGCATATATTAATGTTGAGCGTATATCGGGAATTGAAAAGTTTGCATCAGTAATAATCGGAACAGGTGCGATTACCGCTGAACCGGGCAAGGATTATGAGGCAGGCTCAATCGAGGTTATTTTCCCTCAAGGTGTGACATCGAGAACCATAAAGGTTCCCGTATATGATATGAACCGTACGGAAGATGTGACTTTTGCTGTGGCAATTGATACAGAAAGTGCATTTGCAGATTCTGCGACATCTTCGGTAGCTGTTACAATTAAGGGTGACGGAGAACCGAAGGCTTCAGAAAAAACTGAAATTTCACTTATGAGTGCAGAAGAAGAAACTGACGAAACTCTGGAACTGTTTGCTTCAACAGATGCAACAAACGTAAATAAAAAGATTAACAGTCCAAGTTCAGGCACAAACTTTGGCTCAGCAGTGGAGGTTTCAAAATTAGACCTGAGAAATGCTACACAAATTGATGTAGAATATGCAGCAAGCGGATCATATGATTACACATATCAGGTAACAGAAGGCAGTGGCTGTGACAAAAAAACAGTGAACAAAACCGGAACACGAACCGGAAAAGAGGCTGAGCTTTGGGTTGCAAGCCATAAGGTTAAATTGCCTTCAGATAAAACAAGCGTTACAATCCATTTAGACAAAAATGACAGGTATAATAATCAGGCCGTTTCTGTTAAAGTAAGACGAACAGAAGAAGGTCACAACGGTACGGTTGACTATACTATCAAAAAAATTACCGTGCATTATGAGGATATTGTCATTACAGTGGACAATAGCCGCTATGACGGATATAATACATATACAGAAAAAGTATATGAAGCCGGAGGAACAAAAACGGCAAATGGTTTAACCTACAATGTTGGTAACACAATTATGCTCGGTGAAGGTAAGGTAAAAGGAAACACATCATATACAGCTCAGAAATATTCTGATGTTGTAACGTTTTCTATAAATGCACCTTCTGACAATGAAAAAACAACACAGGATATTAAACCTGTAGAAGGAAAAAATGTTTACCTTGCAGGCTGGCAGGTTTATAACAGATCCAGAAATATGTATGATGATGAAATCATCAGACCGGATTCAATGAGTCTTGAAACACTGTATAAAAAATACGGACACAATACGAACTTCCAGATAAGACCGGTTATATATCCGTATGCATCTTTGGTAAGATTTAATAACAGCCATCCCGGGTACCTTGCATATACAAATAACATCAGCAACGGACAGGAAATAAAGGCAACGATGCTTGATACGCTTATCATAACGGGTGTTGGAATCAACAACAGCGGCTATGCGGTTGAAAGCTTTGTTATAAATGCTTTTTATGACACAAACCTTCACGGTACAAGCGGTACAAAGAGGGCGAATAATTCTGATGAAATCAGAAATTATGATAAAGAACAGATCAAGAATTATCTGGACAAAAATACCGAGGGTACCTACAAGGTTAATAAAATTTCAAACAGTGCAGATTCGGGCAAAGTGATTCTCTTGCCGGATTGTGAAGCAATATATCTGGATATGGCATATACACAGCCTAAAATTGAGGTTATGTATAACCCGGCGGATTCTGCTCCGACAGAGAACAAAGAGAACGGCGCTGTGTTCTACTATGATGCGGAAACTCCTGAAAACAGTATCACGGGTGACTGGCAGACTCCTATGACGATTATGCCCGTAAATTTCGGCACACTTTATAACATCAATACATCATACAGCGACAGTAGCGAGGGTGGCATATCGAATTATAAGACTGTATGGCAGGATTTCACAGGTGATATAAACAGAGACGGTCGTCTTACTCAGGATGAACAAAATCTTCTCTTCCAATACAAGCTTGACAGAAATTCGGCAACCGGTGATGTATTCACCTATAATCCGAGAGTTACAAATTCGCTGTTGTACTATTATTTCACCACGCGTACACTGGCAAGAGCTCCGGGATATATAGACGGAACTGTACTTCTTAAAGAGTATCCGATATTCGGAAGCGAGGATGTAACATATACACCGATAAACGGTGCGGCAGTTACAGTGGACGGTATCAGCGTGGCAACAGGATACGATGAAAACTATGGCGGTATTAACGGAACGGGTGGCGACGGATATTTCTCGGTTTCCGACAGGAGCTTTGTTTCCGGCGAATCGCACAGAGTAAATATCGTTTATGGTGCACTCTCTGCAGCAGCAAGTCAGAATGTAAATGTAACACAGCAATATATTCTTGATGCATATGATACAATTTCTGTAAGTAGTGCTGCAAGGGCTAAAAACGGTGAACAGCTTGATGTTGATGATTTAATGTATAATGATGATGCAAATTATACGCTTTCATTTGTGACAAAGTCTGCAAATTCAGCATTGGTTGCTACAAAAGCAGTACTTAAATTCTACCGAAGAGACGGTTCATATGTCACTGAAAAAGAATATTCCTCTACCGGAGAACTAACAGGAATTTTTGATTGTACATTCAATCCGAAAACTCTCGGACTCCCTGCAGGCGGAAAAATAACAGTAACATTTACAGATAACGAAGGTACAACATATTTTGAACATAATACGGGCATTTACCTGATGCAGTCACTTGGCGCAGTCAGCTTGATTACAAGCTTCTCAGGTAAGGCGGCACCTGTACTTCAGGTTATTGGTACAATATCATCTGCTTTTAATTTCGGCTGGGACGGAAATCTTGATACGGACAACAGCGGAGAAATAGGCGATTTTGGAAATTACAGCATAACAACAGCTGATAATAAAAAGGTTATGACCCTCGGTCTGGAATTTGCGACAGAAAGTGATGACGAGGATGGCGATGACGAGTCAGATGAACCATCAAAAGGTGATGATAAGAAAGGCAAAACTAAAGAAGATGTTAAGAAAGCAGCCGAAGCAGACGGTTCAACTTCAGAGGGACAACAGGCTAAAAAAGAAGCTGCACAGTCTACTGAAGATGGCAAAAATACGGCAAAGAGCGAAGTGGCTGTAGGTTATAGCGTGGAATTCAGCTTTGGTGTCACTCTCACACTTGCTGCAAGCGAAAACGAAGAGCACAAGGGTGAATGGTACTTTGAGGAATTTATGATCGTTATTAATGCCGGCGCAGGTATATCGGTGTCAAAATCCTTTGTAACACCAATTGGTATACCTATTATATTAGGTGCAAGTATAGGAGTTAACGGACAGGCAATTGTTGTTGTTGAAAGACGGCTTGGTAGTCCGGAATATTATATGGCTGACCTGACAAGCAACAGTCTTGGCAGTGTTAATTTAATAAACAGCGGTCAAAGCTTATCTGACTATATGTATGTTTATGGTGATTTCACAGTGGCACCGTATATAACCCTCTCTGCCGGAGTGGGCATAGATGAGATTAATATCACGCTTAACGGTGATGCTACGTTCACTTTCAACTATAACACAAAAACCGATGACGGTAGCGGAAAGGTAGATTTTTCTTGCTGGCTCTCGATAGCGATACTTTTCTTCAATGCAGATTTCAATCTCGGTAGTGCGAGTGTATCGTTGTTCTCGGAGGGTGCAACCTTATATGAAAGCCTTGACACCTTTAAGGTTTCCGACAGAGAGTATCTTGCAAACCGAGGCAGTTGGAACGGCGAAGACGGAGAAATCAGTCTCTTCGCAGTATCAGATATGCAGGAAAATGAGTTGCTCCATGGCATAAATCCAAACACCGATACTCAGCTTGCGGCATTAGAGGGCGGCAAATACATTGCTGTATTTGTAGATGACGTACCTTCAAGGAACGCTGAAAACAGTATGGTGGTGCATTATTCTGTTTATGACGGAAGCAGCTGGAGCGAGCCGGAAATTATAGATGATGACGGAACGATGGATGATTCACCTGTAATCCACGACCTTGAAAATGGAAAGCTCTTTATTGCATGGTCTTCTGCAAACGAAGAATTCGATGCTGAATCCGAAATGCTTGATGTTTTGAATGCAAGAGATATTCAGGGTGTATTTGTAGACAAAGCAACAGGTGAAATGAGTGAGGTAATAGACATTACAAAAGAAACCGATGATGACGTATATGCTGATAATGACGTACAGGTTGCATATGATAAAGAATCTGAAATGTTGATGATTTACTACACCAAGAGCGAATATTATGCATCCGATGGCGATGCAGGTGTTTATGGCGATGCAGTATATCCGTATGACGTAATCACATACAGAATGTATGATATGAAGACAGGTGAATTTGTCGATATGGGAGATTCACCGGAAGGAGACTGGTACGGTCAGGTACTCCTCGACCTTGCTCCTACAGTTATGGTAAACGAAACACTTGATGAAAACGGTTATTGGGTAGAACAACCTGAAATCACAGAGTATGCAGGTGAAGTTGACCCGATTGTTATAGAAAGTGATGCAATCTCTTATAATGGTCTTTCATTGTTTGCATATACACTTGACTATGATGCTGATAAGTCAACAACAAACGACAGAGACGTATTTATGCAGATCTATAACTTCAGCGAAAACAGCGTTTCACACCCAATTATGATTACATCAAATGATGTTGAGGAAAAATCACTGCATTTTGAACGCATCGGCGGCGGAATCACATTCCTTTCATATGTTTCTGACGGATGTGTAAAGATGTTTGACGTATCATCAAACATATCACAGGAAAGTGTTACAAAAGAAGATATTACAAACGATGGTATTTCGTATTACTATCTTGACAAGAGTCAGGACAGCGGATATATTCCTGAAATGGTTGCTATACAGGCAACAGGCGGCGGAGATTACAGCGGTGAACAGGAAATCGTAGATTTTGATATCCGTACAGGAGAGAAATATTTCTACATTATGTTTACAGAACGTACTACAAAGCTTAAAGAAGGTATAGAACCGGGAAGCGAAGAAGCGGCACTTAAGGAAAATAATCTTGTAGAAACTCAGGTTTATATGACAAGATATGACATTGAAAACGGCGTTATGACAAATCCTGTTGCTGTAACAGAAGAAGAAGGTGCAAACTATGCAAATGTTGCCTTTGCTGTAACAGATAACGACGGCGGATTTGTTGCGATGGCTACAAAGAGTATGTCGGCAGTAGAAGAATTTGAAGGCAATCTCTTCTCAACAGAAGGCTCAAACGATACGGGCTTGTATTCTATTACATTTACTCCGTATGCAAATGTAACAGCTGAAAATCCGACCGTTGAAAGTATTGTAGCAGGCGGAATTGCTTCTGCAAGCTTTGAAATTTATAACGGCGGACTTGATACGATAGACGGTCTTGAAGTTGAAATCAGTGATGCAAACGGTAATGCAATCGACATTTCACAGAATGTTCCCGAAGCAATAACGCTTATCGGCGGAGAACGTAAAGAAATTGCGTTTGTCATTCCTGTAGCTGAGGATGCAAATGAAGCAGGCTTTACAGCTGTTGTTAAGGATAAAGACGGCAATGAGCTTGATACAATAACACATTCTGACAGCGAGGCAAGAATCCTTGATGTTGTAAGCTTTAATGCAGAAATAACAGAACGTGGAATTATCGAATACAATGCTATTGTAAAGAATAACAGAACTGTGGCAAGCGGAGCAAAAACCTTTAAGGTATCTGCCGGAGAAACAGAGCTTTGCACTGTCGATGTAGATTCACTGAAACCGGACGAAACAAAGGAACTCAGTGGTGAAATAGCATTTATTTATGATGAGCTTTTCGAAAGCACTCAGAATGAAGATGGTAGTGTAAGTGCAGAGGCTGTTCTCACAGCAACGGCAGGAAACGAAAATCTGACCGAGACTGTTTCCCTCTTTGCAAGTGCAGAGCAGATGGCAAGAATGAATGCCGTAACTGATGTTTCATTTGCAACAACCGGAAATATAGCTCTTGGCATAGGCAAGTATTGTGATTTATCAGCAACAATAACTGCAGATAATTACAACGGAAGATATGAGGATAATAACGAAGATGAAATAGCGGCTCAGGGTGTAACCGTTAAATATATGAGCAGCAACGAAGGCGTAGCAAAAGTATATGAAAGCGGTTATGTTGAAGGAATATCAAATGGCAGTGCTACAATTACTGCACTTCTGATGCCGGCAGACAGCACATACGACGGTGTGAATTATCAAAGTGATTATCCGACATTGCCGAATGAAGCGATTAAACCATACACCTTCACCGTGAATGTAGGAAAGAGTTCCGGCTCAGGCGGTGGCGGAGGCGGTGGCGGTGGAACAACCACCTATACCGTTAAACTTGACACCGGTGATGGTATGTCTGAAAGTGTAATGGTTAATCGAAACAGCACCATTGACTCCATTAAAATACCGACGAAAGAAGGATATGAGTTTGATGGCTGGTACACAGATGAAGCACTCACAATTAAAGCGGATCCTGCGGCAAAGATAACATCAAATACTACACTTTATGCAAAGTGGACAGAAAAATCAGCAGATGAAACAACTGATGAAACAACTGATGAAACAGCTTGGGTAAATCCGTTTGAAGATGTTGACACTAAAGACTGGTTCTATGACACTGTAAAATATGCTCATCAAAACGGTTTGATGAACGGCACTACTGAAAACTCATTCTCACCGGATGACGATTTAACAAGAGCAATGCTTGTGACTATTCTCTATCGTGCAGAAGAAGAAACGGAGTTTGAAGTTGCATCTGACTTTACAGATGTTGCAGAGGACGCATATTATGCGAATGCCGTAGCATGGGCAAACGAAAACAGTATTGTAATGGGTATCTCTGATACAGAATTTGCGCCTGATGTTCAGATTACAAGAGAACAGATTGCCACAATTTTATATCGTTATGCAGTTTATAAAGGCATTGATGCCGTTACAATGGAAGAAAATCTGCACTTTGAGGATGCCAATGAAATTTCTGAATATGCAATTTCTGCTATGAACTGGATAGTAGGTCAGGAAATTATCAAAGGATATGAGGACAATACAGTAAAACCTCAAAACAACGCAACAAGAGCCGAAGCAGCTACTATGCTTAAGAGATTTATTGAAAAACTCGAAGCTATTGCAGAGGCTGAAGCAAATGCTCAGACAGACGCTGAAGCAGATGCTGAAACACAAGTAACAGAATAAAAATATATTGGTAGAAAGGAGAAAACAAAAATGTCAGAAGAAAAGAAAAATGTTCAGACAGAGGAAAAAGAAGCAAAGGAAATTAACCTTGATGAACTTGAAGAAGTTACCGGTGGCAGCTTGAGAGATGCAAATAAAAAGAAGACATCCTCAATAAGTGATAACACAAGAAGTAAAATCTAATTGGACACACTGATCGGGGGCAAGGAAAAAAATCCTTGCCCCCGATTGGCATAAGGAGAAGACAATGAAGTGTATTAAAATGAACTTTCTTTTGATTTTAGTGCTTATGCTTATGTTTACATATCCTTCATATGCCGAAGAACTGTCGGAAGGATATATTGTTAAACTGTCAAGTAATGCAGTTGTTCTGTTTTCGGCAGAGAATGATGAGATAACTCAGCTTGGAGATGGATATTACAGAGCGGAAAGTATGGAAGCTGTTTATGAAATGTTTTCACACAAAGATATAGAAGCTTTATTCCCGGACTATCAACTCGAATTGTTCGATGCAGAATATCCGAATGTAACAAGTGACGAAAAAATAAACGAACAATGGAATTTGGATTTGATTTACGCTGATACTGCGAGAGAAAAGGGCATTTTCGGAAAAGGAGTAAAGATAGCGGTTCTTGACAGCGGCTTAAATACGGCTCATGCTGATTTGAAACAGGCTAACATTATGCAAGGCTATAATTGCATTGCAAATGCCGGAGATGTAACCGATATCTCTGATAACTATGGGCATGGAACGAATGTGTGCGGAATTATTGCATCACAAACAGATAACCAGACAGCTATTGCAGGTATCGCTAATGAAGCATATATTATACCCTTGAAAATAACAAACGGAAAAACCTTGCCGTTGTCGAATATATATACAGGAATAAAAAAAGCCATAGAACTTGATTGTGATATAATTAATTTGAGTTTGGGCGGTGCCTTAACGGACGCAGCTGCCATCAATGAATTTAAAGGTTGGATTGACAAGGCAAATGATGCCGGTATTATCGTAATAGCCGCGGTCGGTAACGGAGGTACAAGCCTGAACTATCCGGCTGCATTTGATAATGTTATAGGTGTTGGATCGGTAGATAAAAATAAAGTTGTTTCATACAAGTCACAGTATAACGAAAGTGTGTTTGTTGCAGCTCCGGGTGTTAATATATTGACTCTGTCAAAGAACGGCAGGACCGGGACAAGCACAGGAACATCGCTGGCAACCCCACATGTTACGGCAGCAGTTGCTTTAATAAAAGAATTAAAACCCGACTGCAGCTTAAATGAGATAAAGGAAATCTTAGAAAGCACATCGGCAGATTTAGGTGATACCGGGTATGACATTTATTACGGTCATGGTTTGTTAAATATAAAAAGCATACTTGAGAGACTGCATGAATATGTGCCGGATGTAGTTGTTTCGCAGGGAATGAAGGATGGTGTAAACAGAATTCATATACACAATAACACCGGCGAAACGATTACTGCTGATGGATATTTTGTGAAGTATCAGGATAATCAACTGCTTGATTTGAATATATTACATAGTATCGGATTAAATCCCGGCGTCACAAGCAATTTCTTCAGTAATGAATATGATTGTTTTATGTTATGGAACAGCAAATTAGTTCCATATACCAAAAAATACATTTTTGAAAAAGATAAATAACACAAATCTTATTTAATGGAGTAATTATAAATGGTACTCTTTAATCAGAGCGGTTAATACACAAGACGAATTCGTGTCAGAAAGGAAGAATATTATGAATTATGAAGATATTAAGAGCATGCTAATACACAGAGATAATATGCTTCTTTTAGATAGTGCAGAAGTTATAAATCCAATTGTTTTCGCAAAGAAGAAAATCAACGAAGATGAGTGGTTTTTAAAAGGTCATTTTCCAAACAACCCCATTGTACCGGGGATGATATTATGCGAAATTCTTGCCCAGACTGCGTGTGTATATATTGGCGAAAAGCTTAAAGAGAATCAGATTCCTGTTATAGCATGGCTTGATAAGGTCAGATTTAAAAATCCGGTTTTTCCGGGCGATGTGTTTGAAACAAAATGTGAAATAACAAATGAACGTGCTCCGTATTACTTTGCAAAGGGTAGCGGATATGTAAAAGGAAACCTTTGCGTAAGTGCCGAATTTGCGTTTGCGATTAAAGAAACTGATAATTGAGAGTTGGGTACATGGACTGCGAAAATACATAAAAACATTTTGAAATCCCTGATGAAACTTATAATCAGGGTACTGCCCTTGCGGTTGAGGAATTGGCTGTCCGGTTTTGAAGTTAAGCTTTTAAAAATATTATTATATAAATATATAGAAAATGCTCAGCTGAAAGAAAATATCTTATTACCCGAATGTTACATTTAATGTACAGTAAGGCGAAAATTTGATTTTTGTATTGACTAATAAAATTCCTTGTGGTATAATTATATCGGGAGGGATATACCATGAAATCCGATGTCATAGAAAAAAACAGGAAACTCAAAAAAACCGAAGAAACAAAAAACTCAAAAAAACCGATTATTATCGGCTTGATTTTTGTGATTATATGTGTATTTATGGCATTTCCGCTTATAATTTTCCCTAATAAAACCTTAGGCGAATTTAAAAAGGCTTTAAATGTTAAAGACTTTGATAAAGCATCTTTTATTTATTATGACGCCTCAAGCGAAGGAAACTTAAGAGACAGAATGAACCAATACATTTTAGACAGCACCGATTCAATGTTTGCGGACTATAAAAACGGCAACATGGAGTTTTCGGAACTTGAAACTTATATGCAAAATACTACCGATGAATTTAATCTTGAAGGCTTTGCAATTTACAATTCTATGGTCGAAGAGTTGCGTGCTTCATATGAAAAATATACGGAAGGTATTGACCTTGAAAAGAGCGGACAGCTCGGCAATGCAATACTTGCATATACAGAGGTTGCAGAAAACGACCCTCAGTATTTAACCGTAAAGCAAAAAATCAGCACACTTAAGGATGAGTATGAAAAATACCTGTCAGAAACACTTCCCGTACTTAAAGATAACAAGGATTTTGAAAATGCGCTTTCAGAAATAGCAATCGCTCAGGAGATTTTCGGAGAAACAAGCTATTCCTCCGAGAAAGAGCAATTTGAAGGGCTAAAAAAAGAGCATGAAAAAATGATAGCCAAAGAAAGCCAGGCAGTACATACACTGGATGCATATATTTCCAAAAAAGGCAACGGACGCGACGATTTGCTTGTTGCAGGCGTAAAAAATGCGAGCGACAAAAAGGTGAAAATGTATATTGTCGCATTCTGCGCATATGATAAAGACGGAAAGCGTGTTCAGATGGCATCAAAGGCGACATCTGACGAGCCGGCTGATTATGTACGCTGTCAGAACAAAAACGCTTCCATAGCCCCCGGAAAAACGGGCGGTCAGAGCTACGGCTGGGCGATAAATGCCGGAACAGCAGACAAAATCTCTATTCTTGAATCGTGTATAATAAGTGTACAATATGAAGACGGAACAAAATGGGATAATCCGTATTATGCGTTCTGGTGTAGTGATAACGGAATAATAGATAATCAATAATATTATATAATAAAAACGAAAGGCGTGATATATTTGAAACCTGATTGCAGGGTGCTTTTATCATTGATGCAGCTTGACATTGGCGGAGCAGAAACGCACGTTGTTGAGCTGGCACGCGAGCTGAAAAAAAGGGGCTTCTATGTAGTTGTAACCTCAAACGGAGGCGTTTATGAAAGTGAGCTTAAGGCTGACGGGATAAAGCACTATAAAGTACCTTTACAAAACAAAAATCCGATGAATGTTATCCGTGCATTTTCTGCACTTAAAAATATCATAAACGATGAAAAGATAGATTTAGTTCATTCACATGCAAGAATACCGTCGTTTATTCTCGGAAAGCTTCAGAAAAAAATGAAATTTCCGTTTGTGACAACAGCGCATTGGGTGTTTACCACAAAATTCGGGCTGAAATATATAACCGATTGGGGCCAGCATACAGTTGCCGTCAGTGAGGATATAAAAAAATATCTCATTGATAACTATAATCTCCCGCCCGAAAATATAAACGTTACGATAAACGGAATAGACACTGATAAGTTCAGTGCCGATACGGACTTTAGCGACATAAAGAAAGAGTTTGGCATACAGGACGGGGATAATACAATAGTATATGTAAGCCGTATGGACGAGGACAGAAGCTTTGCGGCAAAATGTCTTATTGAGGCGACACCGTATCTGGCAGAAAAAATTGAAAATCTTAAAATAATAATAGTCGGAAACGGCAACGATTTTGAAAATGTTAAGGACCTCACCGAGGCGGCAAATACGAAAACAGGCCGTCGTGTTATACAGCTTGCCGGAGCGAGAACCGATATAAACAAGCTTGCCGCAGCGGGTGACTTGTTTGTTGGCGTAAGCCGTGCGGCGCTTGAGGCAATGGCGTCGGAGAAGGCCGTTATAATAGCCGGAAACGAAGGTTATATAGGACTTTTTGATAAGGACAAGCTTGATGTCGGAATAGACACAAACTTCTGCTGTCGGGGCTGTGAAAACACAACAACAGAAAAGCTTCGTGACGACATATGTGCATATTTTGCGCTTGATACATCTGAAAAACAGCGCCTGGCACAATTTTCAAGAAAGACCATAATGGAAAATTACTCTGTGAAAAAAATGGCTGATGATAATATAGCAGCATACGAAAAGGTTTTAAACCGATAATATTTTTTTCATTGATTCATTGAAAGGAAATAAACTGTAATTATGAAAGATATTTTAATTTCAGGATATTACGGATTCGGAAACAGCGGAGACGACGCTCTTCTCTCTTGTATTATAGACGATATATGTAAATTCACAGACAGAAGCAACATTGCAGTTTTAACCGCTAACCCCGAAGAAACCGCACGGGTATACGGTGTGCGGACAATAGACAGAATGAACATAATATCCATCGCCGCCGCAATGACGCACTCAAAGCTTTTAATATCCGGTGGCGGAACGCTTATGCAAGACGGCACAAGCACCAAATCTCTTATATATTATCTCGGCATAATATTTTTAGCACAGCTTTTCGGACTTAAAACTATGCTGTATGCAAACGGTATTGGTCCGTTAGTTCGTGATAAAAACAAGAAACGCACAAAGAAAATCCTGTCTAAGGTAGACATGATAACTCTTCGTGATATGCGTTCAAAAGAAGTTTTAGACGAAATAGGCGTAAAAAACCCAAATATTCACGTTACTGCCGATCCGGTTTTCGGTGTAGACGGCGTAACTCCGGAGTTTGGAAAAAATCTGCTTAAAAAGCTTGGCATCCCTGAGGGTACACGCTGTATAGGAATATCTGTAAGAGGAAGAAAGGGTGCATCCGAAGCCTTTATAGACGAAACTGCGGCAGCAGTTAATGCGGCTATCGAAAAATACGGCCTCTTCCCCGTAATCATCCCCATGCAACACAGCAAGGATATGGAGATATGTAAAAATCTCGCAGGCAAGCTTTCATCAAAAAGCATTATAATAGAAGAAAAACTCAGTATCTACGAAGCATTTTCGCTCGTTTCGTGCATGGAGCTTTGCATAGGCATGAGACTTCACATGCTTATATATGCGGCGGCTATGTGCGTTCCGGTAATAGGTCTTGTTTACGACCCTAAGGTAAGCGGTTTTATGCAATACACCGGTCAGAAATTCTATATTGATGTAGATTCCGTAACAAAACAAGAGCTTGTATCTCTTACCGATGAAATTATGGATAATTACGACAAGATAAAGAAGGATATTTTCGAAGCACATTCAAAAATGCGTGAGCTGACAGCGCATAATGCGAAGTATCTTAAGGAACTTATAGAAAAATAATTTACCAAAGGAAGGATAAATACCGTGAAGGATAATAAAATACTTAAAACAGCGGGATTTATGGTAATGGTAACACTTCTTGCCAAGTTCTGCGGACTCGTACGGGATTCCTTTATTGCCGCTTTTTTTGCAATAGGCATAGAATCCGATGCGTTTATGACTGCTTCGAGAGTCCCGACAATGCTGTTTGATGTAGTGATTGGCGGCGTAATATCAGCGTCATTTATACCCATATTCAACTCAGTACGTGAAAAACAAGGTGGCAGGGATGCAAAAATCTTTGCAGATAAATTTATAACCTTAATACTTGTTATATCATGTATTACGGCAGGTTTGGGAATAATATCTGCACGTCCGCTTGTAGGCTTTATGGCATCAGGGTATGATCCGGAAAAAGTCGCTCTTACAGTCCGTCTTACACAGATAATGTTCCCGATGATAATTTTCACAGGACTTGCGTTTTCCTTTGTAGGCGTTTTGCAGTCTCACGGAGAATATAAAATCCCCTCGCTTATAAGCCTCGTATCAAACCTTGCCATTATACTTTATTTTTTACTTTTCGGCAAAAAGTTCGGCGTTTACGGGCTCTCAATAACCATGGTTGCCGCATGGGGATTACAGGTATTGGTACAAGTACCGTCACTTGTGAAATTCAGATTTTGTCCTAAACCGGATTTGCGTTTTTTCGATGCAAACATAAAAAGTGCTTTGCTTCTTGCCGGCCCGATGCTCATAAGTACATGGGTACAGCCTCTTTATTCGATTATTAATTCGAGAATTGCATCAGGAATAAACGGCGCAGTTTCAACTCTTGAATACGCCAACAGATTATATATAATGGTTGCCGGCACATTTTCGTTTGTGGTAACAAACCTTATTTTCCCGAAGCTTGCACAAGCAATGGCTAAGGGCGACGAAACAGAATCAAGAGGACTTATGGTAATGTCAATAAAGGCGATTTGCTTTGTTATACTCCCTGTTATGACATTATTCATAATACTTGCACGTCCCATAACAGCAGTTTTATATGAAAGAGGAAACTTCGTTGCCGAAAACACTGCGGCAGTATCAGCAGCGCTTGCCTGCTACTGTACGGGAATGATAGGACTTGCAGTTAATGAGATTTTGAGTAAAATTTTCTTTTCAAGACAAAACTCAAAAACTCCGATGATAAATTCGGTTATAAGCATGATTTTTAATATTGTGCTTGCATATATACTGTTCCCTGTTCTGAAAACTCCGGGACTTGCTCTTGCGGCTGCAGGCGGAAGTGTGTTTAACGCATTCTTAAACGCAATAGCCTTAAAAAAGGTAATTCCCGATCTGCTTTCGGGAAACGATTTAAAAGACATAGCAAAAACCGTTGTTTCAGCGGTTATAATGAGTGTTGTTACATTAATATCCTATAATGCCGTAAAAGGCTTTATTGGCAATACGTTTATAATGAATATACTGCTTTGTGCAGCATGCGGCATCATAGGGCTGATTGTATATTTGGCGGCGGCAGTTATTCTGAAAATAGAATTTTTAAGGAGAAAAAAACATGAATAGTTTGATTATAGAAAGTATATACAGACTATGTGCATTTATATACGGATTTATCGAAAAAAGCCGTGCATATGATATTTTTATGAAAGCATATGCCGCAATCTCCGGGATGTGGAAAAAAAGCGTTATAATAGGAGCTCTCAAAAAAAGCCCCAACAAAACAAATCCGCTTATTTATCATATCTTACGGCTTCCTGTTTATCTGGTGGAGTTTATAAACAAAAAGTCGGCAGAATTTTTTAAAAAGACTATTGAAAAAAGTGTTTTTATAAAAATATGTGCCGCTGTCATGCATTCCACGCTTGCGCTCAACACAAGATTTTTAGGGATTACTGTGGGAATTACAGCGCTTGGAATGAGCATAAACTCGTTTTTAAGTGCCGGCGGATTTACAAAGGGCGGTATGGTGTGTGTAGTTACCGCAATTATCGCACTTATCATTTCGGCAGTATCGGTTAATATTCTCGATTATCTTGAGGAAAGTTTTACCTTCGGATTTATAAAAAGCTTCAAAAAGGCGGTTAAGCTCAAAAACATTTACAGCAATAAGCTGATAAACACCGGTTACACGGTATGGGGCGGCATTATTATGGGTATAATATGCGGTTTAGCAGGCATTTACAGTCCGTTACTCGTCCCGATAGCTTTCGCAGGCATTATCGGAATGTTTCTGGTGATATACTCACCATTTATCGGAGTTGCGGCAGCAGTCGCTCTTGCACCGCTTGTGCCTACTATGGCACTTGCCGGACTATGCTTATTTGTTACATTAGCTTTTTTAATAAAAGCGGTATCTGTACCCGGATATAAATGGCGGTTCGGAAGAGTGGGCGCCGGGATTATACTTATGCTTATTTTCCTGTTTGCGGCATCATTATTCTCATGCAGCCGAAACTCCAGCCTTATGGTATGGGCGATGTATTTCGTATTTATGATGTTCTTCTTTACGGTTATAAACTGTACAAGAACTAAAGAACAATTATACACTCTGTTCGTATGCTTTTCAGTATCCTCTCTCGGTGTTGCCGCATACGGTATTTTACAGTATCTGTTCGGATGGACAACAGAAAATGCTTGGATAGATGAAACAATGTTTGCCGGAGAAACGATGCGTGTTTATTCAACACTCGGAAATCCTAATGTTTTAGGTGAATACCTTCTTTTAGCACTTCCTCTTTGTGTTGTGCTTATGATTGATATAAAGCGTAATAATATCTTTAAATGGTTTTTCTTATGCACTTTCGGAGTTTTAGCGGTGTGCCTTATACTCACTCAGTCGAGAGGCTGTTGGCTCGGATTTATTTTAGGTGCAGTTTTATTCATAAGCTTCTGGAACGGCAAGCTCTGGGGGCTTGCTCTGCTTGCCTTATGCGTTCTGCCCTGGATTGTTCCCGAAAGCATTATGTCACGATTGGCAAGTATAGGAAATATGTCCGACAGCTCCACCTCATACCGCGTGTTTATATGGTTCGGAGTTATGGATATGTTAAAAACGTTCTGGATAGGCGGTATCGGTATGGGAGAAGGTGCTTTTCATATCGTTTATCCGAAATATTCATACAGTGCAATAGTTGCTCCGCATTCGCATAATGTATATTTACAGCTTGCTGTTGAGGGCGGATTGCCAACGCTTATAGTATTTATTTCGGTTATGTTTATGTTTATCCGTCGTCTGGGCGAAGTATACAGCCTTACAAAACGAGGCTCCACGGAAAATACGGCGGCACTCGGCTTAATCGCCGGAACGGCGGCATTTCTCCTCCAGAGCTTGTTTGATTATACGTTCTACAATTACAGAGTAATGGCTCTGTTCTTCATGTTTGTAGGAATGGGAATTGCGCTTTATATGACAAGAAAAGAAAATTCAAATTAAGCACATCAAAGGGAGAGAATAAATGGCAAAAACAGTATTTCAAGTAATAAGTGACACTAACATAGGCGGTGCCGGGAAGTATCTTCTTGCTGTTCTTGGTGCGTCTTTAGGACGTAAGGATTTAAGGATGCAGGTTATCCTGCCTCCAAAAAGCCTGTTAAAGCCGGAAATAGATAAAATGGGAATACCCGTTCATGAAGTAGACGGAATCGCTGAAAAATCACTTGATTTCGGTGCAATATCCGTTATGAGGCGTATTTTCAAATCAGAAAAGGCTGATGTCGTAAACTCGCATGCGTGTATGTCGGCAAGAATAGCCGCAAGGCAGGCCGGCTGTAAGGTTGTTTATACAAGGCACTCGGTTTTCGAGCCGCCTGAGCGCATCTCAAAAGGAATAGGAAAGCTCATAAACGGAGCTGTTAATAACTACTACGCCGATGCGATAGTAGCCGTTGCCGAAGCAGCAAAGGATAACATTGTCGCAACGGGTGTAAATCCTGATAAGATTCAGGTTGTATTAAACGGAGTAAACGGTCTTACTCCGGCAAATGCAGATGAAAAGTCGGCACTGAAAAAGCGGTTCGGTGTTTCGGACGATGAGACAGTTGTGTCTATCGTTGCACGGCTTGAGGATATAAAAGGGCATATATATTTTATTGAAGCCGCAAAAAAGATAACAGATAAAGGTTTAAAAGTAAAATTCTTTATTGCCGGAACGGGCTCTTATGAAGAAGCTCTAAAAGAAAAAGCAAAAGAGCTGAATTTAGGAGATGCACTTGTATTCACAGGCTTTTTAAAAGATGTTGAATGTCTTATGAAAATAACCGATATACAGGTTAATGCATCTTACGGCACAGAAGCCACAAGCCTTGCACTTTTAGAGGGAATGAGCATAGGCATACCGGCAGTTGTATCGGATTTCGGAGGAAACCCCGGAGTTATTGAAAACGGAGTAAACGGCTTTGTCGTTCCGAAAAAGAATTCCGATGCTTTAGCCGACGGGCTTTTAAAGCTTCTCGGTGACGATACACTTTATATGAAACAGAGTGAAAATGCCGTAACGGTATTTAACAATAAATTCACGGTGGAAAAGATGGTAAATACGCTATATGACATTTATTTAAAACTATAACAGCGATAAGGAAAGGTAAGGTAAAATGTTTAAAAAATTCAGTTTAATCGATATTTTAATAGTGCTTATTCTGATAGGCGCAACAGGCTTTGTGGGTATGAAATTCATATCAAGCGGAGCAAGAAAAGGAGAACGCAAGACTGTGGCGTACACCGTTATGGTAAATGCGCAGAAAAAAGGTCAGCTTGATGAAATCAAGCCCGGCGACATTGTATGTATAGCAGAAGAACAGGACGAGGATAAGGCTGTTGTTACAGGCGTTACAAGAGACGTTGCAAGGGTTACTACCTATAACAGCAACACAGGCGAGTACTTAGTTGTAGATAACGAAGATAAAGAGGACATAATAATAGAGCTTGAAACAGAATCCTTAGTCGATGACATAGGAATGCGAACAGGTGAAACTGCCATTAAGGTAGGAATGAATGCATATATACGCGGTACAGGCTATTCAGCGGAAGGGTTTATAATAAGTGTCGATGACGGAGGAATGGAATAATGGAAAAAAAGAAAAAAATAACAGTTGTAGATATATGCGTTCTTATACTGATACTCGTGTTTGTAGCCGGAATAGGAATACGCTTTGCAAAAATAACAATTCCAAAACTTCAGAAAAAGGAGCTTGAATATGTTGTTGAAGTTACGGGAGTGCGTATGTTTGGAGTAGACGCACTGAAAAAGATGGGCACAATCTCAAACGGGGTAGACACCGTAATGGGTGAGATTGTAGATGTAGAGTACAAGGATTCTGAGTTTGAGTCACAGACAACCTCGGGCGAGCTCAAAAAAAGCAAGCTTCCGGATAAATACAACTGCCTTGTTACTATACGCTCAACCGCAAACCAGAGAGATAATATTTATTATCTGGCTGACGATGAATATACCGTTGCGGCAGGCGGAAATTTTACGATTATTTCACGATATGTAAAAACAGAAGGCATTATAACCAAGGTAAAAGAAATAGAATAAAAGAGGAGGAATAAACCAATGGCAGATTTTAATGTTGACGATTTTGTAGACAGCGTAAAAAGCGGCGCGTCAAAGGCAAAAAGCGAAGCCGGAAAACTGGCTAAAAACGTTACTGAAAAAACAGAGTCTATCGTGTCTCAGATAAAACTTCAGTACACCGCAAAAGGCGTTAAGAACAAAATTGATGAGGCACTTCTTGATCTTGGAAGATTTATTTATGATGAATTTTCAGATGAGGAAATAGACGGGCCCATCAGAGAAAAATGCGACCACTTAAAGGACCTTTTTGCTGAGCTTGAAGCTTTAAATGATGAGATTATAAATATAAAAAACACCGTTATATGCAATTCCTGCGGCAGCTATAACGCAAAGGGAAGCAAATTTTGCAACGTGTGTGGCTCGCAGATATACGGAGGTGCTGACAATGGACAGGAATAACAGACGAATACCTTTTGTACGTGCAAGAGTGAAAGACGATATACGCCCATACGACGGACCGGATGCAGTTTACACTTTTGATGAAACTGAACCGGAGGATGTTGAAATAAAAATAGATATGAACGAAAAAGACAAGGAATCCGGCAAGGATTATATAAAGAGCTTTGTGAATATTATAAAAAACAAAATTTCAAAGCAGGCGGAGGATATACCGGTACAGGAACCATTTTATGACGAAGAGCACGAAGCTGATGAGATTGATCATCAGGCAGAAGCGGCATTCGATTATTTCAGAGGCATAACCAAAAAAATAGAAACCCTGAAAAAAACAGTATCTGATGCTGTAAAAAATACAGAGTCAGGTAATAAAAATGCCCGTTTGGAACAAAACTTTTCAAAATATATGGATGACGTTAATGAACGCTTAGAGGAGATAAATATTCTTCTTGACGAGCGTATGGAGCAACTTGCTTTAAGCACAGGCGATATAAAAGAAGGTTTTTCAGCCTTAGACGGCACGTATGATGAAATAACAAAAGGCATACAAAACGTAACAAAAACAACTGAAGAAAACGTAGGCAGAATTAATGAGCTTTCCGATACAGTAAAAGGCGTAAAGGACAGAGTAAACGAAATTCACACTACAACAAACAGCATAGATAAGTTATATGACAGTGTTTTTGAATTTAAAGCTGCAATATCATCCATGAAAACAGAAATGGAAGATCTTGCTAAAAAGCAAAAGACATCATTAATAGTCATGACAATACTTCTTTCAATAGCTGTTGCACTCAGCGCCGCAGGACTTATTGTTACAATTATTCTTTAAAAAACATAACCCCCCTCAGAACGAAATCCGTTCTGAGAGGGGTTTTTATTGTGCTTTATTTGCTCTTTTTGTTATATAAGGTCTGTCCCTTTACGTCAAGGTACTTGTATTCAGCCTTATCATCTTCTGCCCATACCTTAAACTCTATCAGATTATCGCTTAAGCGCAGACCGTAATCACAGTCTACCGGGTATTCGTTGTAAAGCACTTCGCCCTTTGAGTCTTCAGCGTTCTTAGAAACGCGGCAAAGAGTAGGCTTTTCAATATCTGTTGTATTTATATAATAGATATAATCCTCATACTCAACAAGATACTCACATCTGTTGATTGAAATACGTGTCAGGTTTCCGCCCTTCTTATCTATCTTATACATCTGAAGATCTTCCGGGTCATCCCATGGCTTGTTATGCCAGCTGAAGTAGATCCACTTATTATCTCTTACAACATAACATGCAGTAATATCTTCATCCGGACATATATTCTTTACAGGTATACCGAGGAAATACATATAAAGCTGATCTCCGTCCTTCTTGTTGTTACGGTAATCAATACCAAAGAGCATTGATAAAACAAGTGCTACGAGAAGTAATCCGGCGATACCGATTACTACAAATGTGTTTCTCTTCTTTTTCTTCAGATCTCTCTCAAGCATCTTGTTATTGCTGCGTTCCTTATCACGCTCAGCAATCATTTCATTAATTTTCTTGGTAAATCCCGAATCTTTACCGAACTTTCTTACAAGGTCGTTCATTACGTCAACAGTTTTCATGCCGTCTTCCGAATTCTGCGGCTGTGGCGGACGCGGTGGCTGATAACCTCCTCCACCCTGCTGATTTGGAATATTATTAATATTTAACGGTGTTGTTCTGTTACCGGCATCCATTCCTCCGCCACTTATCGGTGGTTGTGGCTGTACCGGTGGCTGTGGTGGTGTATGAACCGGTGGCTGTGGCGTAACAGGCGGCTGCGGTGGTGTAAATACTATCGGCGGTTTCTTTCTTCCCGCCGGCATTGGTACCGGCTGAGAAATATCCATGCTGTCAAGTGCCTGAACCCCGGCAATGAACGCCGCTTTAAATTCACTTGCATTAGCAAATCTGTTCTGCGGATGATACTCGCACGCCTTAAGAATTACAGGAACGAGCGGTTCCGGACAAAATTCCGGCGGTGGACATGGCTTTCCTGATCTTCTTTCACCGAAAGCACGACCATTATCGTCCTGACTTATAGGCTCATTTGAACGTGGCATAAACGGAAATCTCTTATAGTTTAAAAGTCTGTATAAAACTATACCGAGAGAATATATATCCACAGAGCTTGTATACTTTCCTGAAGTCTCAACCTCCGGTGCCATATAATACGGAGTTCCTATACCGTTTGTCATCATGCCGTGAGTGCCGTTCGATGCCATGTTTGCCGCACCAAAGTCACCAATCTTAAACAAACCGTCTTTTCCGACAAATATGTTATCTTCTTTTATGTCACGGTGAAGTATTTTAAGCTCCTCACACTTCTCAAGAACGTTTGCAATTCCTATACCAAGCTGTATAACATCCTGATATGTAAACGTTGTGCTTTCCAGATAATCATTAAGAGTATATGCATACTCCATTACAATTATAATATCCCAGTTCACACCTCTTTTTGAAGCAGAATGGTCTATGTAACGAATAGCGTTAGGGCTGTTGAGACGTCTTAAAGACTCAACCTCAGCGACAAATCTGTTTGCCATCTGATCAAAGAAAGCCTCCATAGCCTCATCTCCGCCACCGATTAAAGTTTCATAATCCTTAATCTGTTCCTCAGTCGGAAGCGATATAATCTTTACAGCAGCCTCATTACCGGTGTTGTCATGAGCCTTATACACCATACCATACCGGCCTCTACCCACATAATCTTCAATTTCCCACCTGTTTAATACAACTTCTCCTTTTTGTAGCTTATCCATTACTTGAATTCTACTCCTTCCTTTAATTTTCCGTTTTTAACTAATTCCTTATCAGCGATATAAAGTATCTGATCAGGTCTTACCGAAGAACCCGAGCTGAAATTTTTAAAAGCCGGCGTACCGGGTCTGTCCAGCGCATAACAGCAGGCATCCTTATACTCAAGATATCTGTTCTTGACATCATCACTGCCTACAAACACACGATACAGATATTTTTCAAAATTAACGTTATGTGCATCCTTTGCAACAGATACAGTATACTTTCCATCCTTGGTAATTATTGTAATATCATGAGCAAATTCGCTCTTATGCTTGATATTAAACTTTCCCTCGGTAGATACGTAAATCCTGTAAAAACCGCTGTCTTTCACGATTTCGGTAACGTTAATATATCTGTCGGTGTCCTTATAAGTGCCGTCGGGAACAAACAATGCTCTTATTACGTCTCTGAAAGGCAGGTATATAGTATCGTTGTATTCCACAGGCGGAACCGACGCTGTTATCGTTTTAGAGTACTCATAACTGTCGATATTATATGAAATTATAGGTTTTAATACGTCTATTTTCACATCTCCGACTTTAATGTCTATTGCATATTTCTTGCCGACAACAATTCGATATACATCGGCAACATCGGTAGCGTAAATAGTTCCGCCGAGCGCTTCCGATATTCCGCGTATCGGCATAAGATTGACATCACCATCCGGAACCGTTGTTTTTAAAGATGCCATCTGAATACCGTTTGAGTTAAAGTCAATGAACTTATTATCCACCAGATACCACGTATTGGTATTATACGTGTAGTTTCTGCCGTCAATAGTGATATTTTCAACAACCTCTCCGTTTAATTCGGAATTTTCAGCAGCATTAATTGCCATCATCGGCAAACTCATGCATATGGTTAAAATACTTGCTAATATTTTTTTGATCATAATCATTCTCCTTATTGTATTATATATGTATTTCCACCGGCAGTTATAACACCATTTGAAATTGTAAACTCTCCCGTAAGGTAATCTTTGCCGTCAATGGTAATATATCTTGCACTTTCAATACTCTCGCCGCCTACAATTTTTATGTTTGCACCGGATGCAGATACATTTCTTACGAAAATCTTCCTGTCTGGAATATCACTGATGCCAAACGGTGCAGTCAATGAATAATCAGCCTCAAAGGCAAAGTATTTTCCTATTTCGTCGCTGAGTGCTGTGTACTCAGTACCGTTATCATTGATGATATATCTGTAAACCGTGTTGCCGTTTCCTACGATAAGCGTTGCCTTGTTCCATAGGCTAAGCTCATAACGTGGACCCTCATACGCCTTTTCTAAAAATCCGTCAAAGGTATAAACAGCTCCGTCGATGGTAAGTGTTACAATAGTTGAAGGATCTGTTCTTACGTGAGTGTAATCACCGTCAGGCACACCCTTAACATATGCTACATTTCCGGCTAAAGTATAGTTCTCAGCCGGTATTTCTTTGCCGTAGTAAAACTCCGTGCCAAGATCGGACTTTAATACATTTCCGGCTTCACCGTTAAAGTCCTCTACATAAACCGTAAGCCCCTTATAAGTAACAGCTGTTACATTATCTGCATTTGCAGCGTCAAAGTCTGAAAGAACAAAATCATTTCCGGTCTTTGCATAAATATTACCCTCAAGCACATCAATCCAGTAAAATTCTTTCAGATACTTTTCAAAATATGCCGGATTAACCATATGCTCCTTTTTTGCCACAGCTATCGTATGCTCTGAGCCGTCCGGAGCTATTATTCTTACATCATGTGCCACATCTTTCTTTTCTTTGAGAATAGGAGCATATTCTCTGTCAGCAAAAATCCTGTAACCCGTCCCTTCTTCACGCACCTTTATTTTATCGGTGGTGCTTGCCTTGTTTTCAGCAATTCCGAATAATGCACATATTGCACTTCTGAAAGGAATATATGTTACTCCGTTATACTCAACAATCGGGCAATTAAGTCTCCAGTTCTGCGCCTCGGACATAACGCCTTTATTTATTTTATATACCTCCATGGAATCCCGTCCGGCATATACGCATATTGCTCCGTCAGTTGTTTTAATATACCAGCCACCGTCTGCCTGAGCCATAAGCTCCGCTCCGATACTCTCCGCAAACGCACGAATCGGCATGAGATTTACACTTCCGCCGGCTACCTCTGTTACTAATGTATCGGTATATATTCCGTTTGAATTAAAATCTATAAACTTGTCATTTACACAATACCATGTTTCGGTATTTCTGTTAAATGTGAAACCGTCAAGCTGTATAGCGTCATCTGCCATAGCTGCGGTAGACAGCATCGCAAACGCCGCTGCCGTAACTGCAAGAATTTTTATCTTTTTCATTTTGCCCTCCTGTTTCTATTGTGTATATTATTGGTTTTATTCCCCGGTAACTTCTTCGGTAACTTCTTCGGTAGCTTCTTCTGCCACTTCTTCTGCCACTTCTTCTGTTACCTCTTCCTTTACTTCTTCTACAACCTGTTTTCCTTCTTTGTCAAGTTTAGTTCCGTCTTTAAGCGAAACACTTGCGCCGTTTAATTTAGCCGGGCACACTTCAGCTGTTGCATCCGGATTAGTCTGCGTTGCTGCTGATATTCTCTTTACTACGAACTTATGTTCCTTTCCATCGCATACTATTGTTCCGAATTTAGCATTTTTATCAATTATATGAGTATACTCATCGTCCTTTGTATAGCTGTAATCTATATTTCCGGCTAAAGGTCCGTCTGCGATTTCTTTACCAAAATAATATTTTTCACTGTCAATTTCAGCTGTCTTGAGTACAGTTTTTGAAACGTAAGTAGTTTTTATGTAGTCAAAGGTACCCACCTGAACAGTTTTTATATCTTCATCTGTTACTACTGCATCTAAATCATTTAAATTTTCAACTTCATTAAGTGAAATCTCCCCGTTTACAACGTAATAGCACTTTTCAACATCTTTTAACTTGCTATCTAAATATTTTTTGAAGTTAGCTTCATCAACTTCTTTTTCTATATCAATTGTCTCATCAAAAATTTTCACTTCACGAGTTAATTCGCTCTTTTCCTTCTTATCAGCTTCTGCATTCCCATTAACATTGGCAAATATTGCATAACCGGTGTCAAACATATTAACTGCTATTTTGTCTGTTGTTGCTGTTTCGCTTTCATCAACTCCAAATAACGCACATATTGCACTTCTGAATGGAATATATGTCACTCCCTCATGCTCAACAACAGGACAATTAAGCTTCCAAGTTGCTAAAAATTCGCCTTGACCATTGTTCATTTTATATACATTTATAAAATCATAGCCCGCACAAAGATTTATTGCATATTCATCTGCTATTACATCCCATACACCTTGGCCATTTCCAGGGCTCAGCGTTGCTCCTATACTTTCTGCAAAAGCACGAATAGGCATAAGGTTTGCACTTCCACCCTCAATATTGGTTACTAAAGTATCAGTATATATTCCATTTGAATTGAAATCTATATACTTACCATTTACGCAATACCACGTTTCTGTATTTCTGTTAAATGTGAAACCGTCAAGCTGTATAGCGTCACCTTCTGCCAACGCACTTGTTGTTAATGTAGCAACAGCTGCTATTACAGCCATAATAATACTTACCTTTTTCATTTTCTTATTTCCTCCGTTTTTATAAATAATATTTTTTTCTGTTTTAACGTTTTACAGCAATGCACTCATAATTGCGATAAATGCTACTACTCCTGCTATTGCAGCACCTATAAGCATCATCTTTCTTTTCTGCCTTGCAAGTGCAATTCTTGTAGGCTGTACTCTTACGCCTATTATTGTTAATGTATCATCAAAATTAAAGCTTGTAGCACGCTCAATCATTGATGCAATTCCATCCCTCATGCCACTCGTTTCCACCGCCATACACATCTGTTCATCACTGATATATTTTGCAACACCCTGATTTTTTATGATGTACTTGGTTTCCTGATTTATATTTCTCGGCTTTACATTGCAAATACTGAATGCATTAAATGCCGGCGTTCCTATTTTATTATTATTCCCGTTCTCTATAATAAAGGGGACGCCTTTTTTAATACCTATTATGCGAATATTTCCAAAAACTGAAATATATGCCTTTAAGCCTCTTATGAAAATGATTGCAATATTCGATGTTTGCTCAGGCTTGCCCTGATACTTTGTATTCATTTCAGCGGCAATTCCTGCAATAATTCCCAAAGCCCTTTTTTCAGGATGAGATTTTATCTCCGGCATCTTATCAGCTACTTTTGACAGAAAATCCTTTGGAAAACCGGAGCTTTTTTCATCGCCCGTACACATGATAAACAGTCCTGAATCCGAATCAGTATTTACATATTTCTCATAGTGTGAAAATGAAAATGACTTCATATACATTCCGTTCATAAATACATTATCACAATTATGGGTTGTGCTGTTTGCCATGGTAGAAATACCATAAGCATCAAAAAGCATAGTTCCACGAACATCTCCGTCTACGGTTCCGCTTTTAAATATAGTGTTTGTAGTGGCATATTTATGCATGCTGTCAGATTCTGTGTTAAACTCTTCGTTGTTCACAATACCTCTCCTCCCCTCTTTTGTAGTCCTCCGCTATTCTTTATTTTTAATTTTTAATAAATACTTTCTCCGGCAAGTGCCTTCTTCTTTTTTTCGTTTGCTTCATCAACACGACCTGCATGGCCAAACTCAAACTCGTTATAATCCTTTGTTATCTTATCAAGCAAATCCTGAGTTTCAGTTATGTATCCGTCTTTTCCGAGGAAGTCCTCAAGAGCGTCTATCTTCTTGTCAAGATCCTCTGCTTCCTCTAAAACATCTTCTACCTCTTCATCTAATGTATCAACATTGAGCAAAAAATCCTCTGCCGTTTCAAATATTTCCTCTGCCTCACTTGATGTTATGCATCTGTCATAGCTTTTTATATTGCCTGACTCCATAATAGAGTCTACTTCCGTTGCCATTTCGGTAGTTTTTTTAACATACTCATCAACCGTAGCACGGCTTTCCTCAAAGGTATTTTTCTTTTTTTGAATTTCATCAAGCATTTCGTCTATGACCTTTTGCTTTTCCTCATCCTTAAGCTCGGTAATCATTTCATCGGTTTTTATATCGCCATGCGCCGGCGGTTTGCTTTTATCAAGCATATCGTATATTGTAAATCCTGTTACAATAACGCATACCGATACGATTGAAATAACCCACGCTAATTTCTTCTTTTCAGACATTTTCTATCCTCCTTTTTCTGATAAATAGTATACACTTACTCTATTGCTGTAAGATTTTTACTTGATGTATTATGTCCTCCGCCTGTGCCCGAGCTGCTGCCTGACGACTTGTTTGAAGAACTGCCCGAACTGCTTGAACCGCCCGATGATTTATTTGAACTACCGGAACTACTGCTTGCGCTACCGCCACCTGAGCTTCCCGAACTACCGGAACTACCGGTTGACGGTCTGCTTGCACTGCTACCCGAACTACTACTCGTACTACTGCCTGAACTGTTTGCAGAGCTGCTGCCCGTGTTGCCGGAACTACCGGTTGACGGTCTGCTTACGCTATTTCCCGAACTGCCGCCTGCATTACTGCCGCCACTGTTTGACGATACATTTGCACTGCTCTTATTACCGGCCGACGATGCGTTTTGCTTTGTATTCGTGTTGGTATTAGTATTTGTATTCTGTTTTTGCGCTGTTCCCGTTGTCGGATTCGGCGTTTGTGACGCATTTGCCTGAGCAGCTTTTTGCTCTGCATATGCTAATAACTCATCATATTTTTGTTTTGCTTTGTTATAAAGCTCCGTAAACTCACCGGCAAAGCCTTCTTCGGATAAAAGCTCGGTATACTTTGTGAATTTTTCTGCAATATCGGTTTCGTTGTTGACGTCTTCCTGTTTTTGTTTTGATTCTGAATATTTACTATCAAACTTTGTAAAAATATCCACAACTTCAGCAACCTCCTCAGCACTGATGCTTCCCGATGCAATCATCTGATTAACATTATCATAAAACGCCGTTACCTCCGCATCATACTGCGCCCATATTTCAAAAATTGCATTTGCTTCGTCTCTCAGTTTATTAACTTCTTCCTTGAGCTTGCCTTCTTTTTCAAGCTTCTCTATTGTTTCCCTGCTCTTTGCGCTGTTACTGTCCGGTGTGCCGAACAATGTAATACCCATTGTTACAACTGCTGCAATTATTGCTGCTATAATAAGTCCAAGCACAATATTTGCCACCTTGCCGCCGCTTTCTATTCCTGTATCAAAATCCATACAAACTACCGAACCGGGATTATCGAGATTTTGTATCTGAGAAAGAAATTTCAGTCTCTGTATACATTCCCCGGGTGTGTCATATTTTAAGCACCCAATCAACGTATTTGTATCAACCGCCTTTGCTACTGTATCGGTATAAAGCAGAAATCTGGTTGACTTTGACAGCTTCTTTTCCACCGGCTTAAGCCTTGAGCCGGCGATATTTCCCACACCTACGGAGTATTTACCTGAACCTTGAAAAACCGGTGTGTAGGAATTTCCTTTATTCATAAGCATACCTATGTTTCCGTAGCTTAATGCGAATGCACTGCTGCCTTTTACTGCAAGTATTCCAACATCAAGCTTAGGCTTTTTATCACCACCGTATTTCATATCAAGCTTTTCTACAACTCCGGATACCTTTTTAATTACAGCCTCCGCCTCTTCATCTTCATATCCCTCGCAAAGCTCCTTTACCTCCGAAAGAAGCTCTTTTGAAATATCATTATCTGTTAAGCCCCCGCATATTATAATCAATGCGGTATTGCCGCTCTCGGATAAATCCTTTTCATAAAGACTGAATACAAACGAATCCATATAGATCCCGTTCATATATATGTTATCGCAGTTATGCATAGAAGACATTCCCTGCTTTGATAATCCGTATATTTTATAATCTGCCATTTCTTACTCCTATAACCTCTTTTTTACTTTTATTCATAGCCAAATTGTGCTCTGCCCGAGAGCCCGCTGTTTGCAGTACTACTGCTATGCTTTGACGACGATACACTGCCGCCATTCGATGGGTTAGACGAAATTCCCGGACTGCCGGTTGATCCGTTTGTCCCGCCCGAGTTGCCGCCACTATGGCTGCGAGTAACTGATTTTGATGGAGCTTCAGACTCCGGTGCCGCTTTACTTTTAGCCGCTTCTCTTGCCTTTTTTGCCTCGGCAGCTTTTTTTGCTGCCTCTTTTGCCGCTTTATCCTCTTCAGCTTTTTTTGCAGCTTCCTCAGCCTCTGTACGTTTAGTATCAAGTGCTGTCTTCTTTTCATTTATACCGGTATACTTCTCTTTCAGCTTTTTCACTGCATTATCAACAGCTCTTCTGAGAACTGTGTCCTCATCGACCGCTTCTATCAGCTTATTGTAGTTTTGTATGTACTCATCTTCATAAACGTCAATAAACTGTTTAATGTCATCTTCCAAAGCCTCTGTATCCTGCCCGGATTCCGTCACAATATCATATTCTCCGGCTTCTAAGCTTTTAAGAATCTCTTCACACGTCTTTTTATTTGTTTCAATTTCCTCGTGAAGCTGTGCATATCCGGCTTTGGCCTCTTTCCAGTTCTGCGATGCTAAATTTTTCAATTCCAATACAGAAACGCCACCGCTCAGCTCCTCCTCAGAGCTGTTGTTCCTCATACCGATTGCTATGCCTGCAATCGCTATTACTGCTGATAACAACAGTAATATAACCGCAGTAAGCGCTCTTTTACTCCTGCCCGGGTTGTTGTCGTCATCATCTTTTGATTTGTATGCCGTTGTTTTTTCGGTTTCAACATCCATACATATCAGCGAAAACGGATTCTGCATATATTTATTTCCGGCTAATGCCTCTATATTATCAACACATTCCTTCACTGAATTATAATGCAGGCAACCTGTTATCTCCGAAGCTTTCATAGCCGCTGATACAGGCCCGGTATAAAGAAGAACTCTGTTTTTTTCCGAAATCTTTTTAAATGTCGGCTTAAGCTTTGCATGTGCAATGCTTCCCGTACCTACGGAATTACTTCTGCTTCCTTTACAAAATGAGGTGTATTTTCCGTCATTTCCGATAAGCATTCCCACATTTCCATAGCTTATCGCACAGGCATTTCCGCCGCCTGTGGCAAATATTCCGACATCAAGCTTTCGTTTCCGGTCCGCACCGTATTTTGAATCAAGATGAACTACAATCTCTGATATTTCTTCAACAACTGTTAACGGCTCAGTGTATATTTTTTCTTTGCTTAAATCTCTTACCGCCGAAAGCAGCTCCTTTGAAATGCTATTATCAGTTATACCGCCGCATATTATGAGTAACGCTATATTATCAGATCCGGATATATTCTTCTGATAATGGTTGAAGATAAAGGAATCCATATAAACTCCGTTTATATAAATATTGTCACAATTATGCATGGAGGACTTACCCTGTGTGGATAATCCATATATATTGTAATTTACCATATCTTACTCTACTTTCACACCAAACGATGCACCGCCGCTTAAACCTGAGCTGCTTGAATTTGAGCTACTTGAACCTGAATTACTTGAACTTGAGCTACTTGAACTTGAGTTACTTGAACCTGAGCTGCTTGAACCTGAGCTGCTTGAACTTGAGCTACTTGAACTTGAGCTGCTTGAACTTGAGTTGCTTGAACCTGAGCTCTTTGAACCTGAGCTCTTTGAACCCGAGCTACCTGATTTTGAAGCACCTTGGTTAGCTTTAGCTGCCTCAGCCGCTTTTCTTGCAGCCTCTGCATCCGCTGCCGCCTTTTCAGCCGCCCTTATTGCTGCATCGCGCTTTGCATCTAACGCTTCTTTCTTTGCACACATGCTGTTATATGTCTCGGAAAGCGTATTATCCAGCTCATCGATAGTTTTTCTGAGTGAGCTGTCTTCTTGTGCAGCACTCATCAGCTCGTCATATTTTGAAGCGTACTCATGTTCATATAAATCAACAAACGTTACCGCAAGATTTCTTACATCGTTAACCTCAGCCTCAACTCCCGGTACATTGCTGTATGCGCCACCGTCAATGCCACCAATTATTCCGTTACAGGTGTTTTTATTTTTCTCGAACTTATCATGGATTTCCACATATCCGGTCTTAGCCTCTTCCCAGTTCTTTGACGCTAAGTCTTTTAATTCCGCAACAGAAACACCTTCTGATAATTCGTTTGCCCTCATCTGTGAATCCTTATACGACTTCACACCTATCGCAACACCGCCTGCTGCAATAATCAGCGCACATGCAAGAGCTATATATGTAGACTTGCGTCTTGCAAGAACAGCAAATATATTACCTGCCGGGGTTGCATCAATTATCATACAAGTTATATTATCTATACCGCCGGCATTTTTAGCCATTCTGACAAGCTCGTCAGCTGCCGCCTGCGGATCCTCAACGCTCAGCAGTATATTTTCAATGTCACGGTCTGCAACCATATCGGTAAGACCGTCACTGCAAAGCAAAAATCTTTCTTTTTTAGTAATAGCTATGTCATCCAAGCTGAATTCTGTCTTAAGCGCACCAAATTCAGGATTCATTCCCATATATCTTGTAAGCGCGCCCTTGTGAACTGTGGGGTCTGAATGGTCAACCGATAACTGAACAAGCTTTTTCTTATTCTTAATCATATAAACACGGCTGTCGCCCACATTCGCAATCATAGCCTTTCCGTTATAAAAATACACGCCGCATACTGTACAGCCCATATTCTTAAGATCCGGATTTCCGAGAGACATATCAAAAATGCCCTCGCTTATACTGCACATTACCTCATCGTAAACACTTACTGCAGTTTTATGATTTTTAGGAGATGTCAATGTTGCCGACGCATTGCTTATTCCCGCAACGGCAAGATATGCAGCCTCTTCTCCGCCTGCCATACCGCCCATACCGTCACAAACAGCAAAAAACTGAGACTCTTTTTCAAAAGTGATGCTGCCGCCATGTGTTTCTGCTAAGTTAAAAATATTTTGCTCCTTGGACTTTATTCCCACACCGGGAAGATAAAAATTATCTTCATTGTTTGAGCGTCTTACTCCAACATCACAAACTAATCCAACATTAAATTTTAATTTCATTTTCCATTTCTCCTATAATTTCTTCTGTCTTGCGTTCCAAATTTTTACCAAAAACAACTTTTTTTCGTGTGTTTATATAACGCAAAAGCAAAACCGACGATATTTTGTCGGTTTTGCCCTCACAACCATCATTACGGTCGAACAACATCTGTTCTGAGTGCGTTAGCATCTCCTGTATTTTCACGCTCTGCCTTGTTGTAGTTACGAGCTAATTCCATAAGCTCACGTGATCTTTTTCTTACCATGTTCATGCAATCTACTACGTCCTGACGCTCTGCATAAAGCTTTCTTACATATGCGTTACTTGCATCGCCTTCCCATTGTGCAAGTTGGTTTGCCTTGTTTGCTAAATCTTCTGCCAAGCTTGCAAGCTGTGCTGCCTTAGCCATAAGTTCATTTGCTGCTGCATTTAATTTGTTGGTATCAACGACCATAAATCCATTCATTTCTAAATCCTCCTTAAAATTAACTTATTAGTGAATAATGCTTACGTTTCTTGCTTCTGTTGTTGAATAGTTCTTTGAAATATCACCAAGAGTAGAAATATAAGTTGTCATAGTTGTGTGGAAACGTCTCATCTTTTCAACGTCTTTTTTAAACTCCATCTGGTACTTACGCTTTGCTTCGCCTTC
>JAZTZP010000070.1:0-73264 GCA_045637525.1 Clostridia bacterium
TTACTGTAAATTTTGCCATTTTTAATTTCTCCTTTTTTTAATTAATTTTATTTTTGTTTTTTTGTTTTTGTTTTTTGTTTTATGAGGTCAACCTCAATTACAAGTTCATTCTAACATAAAATTTCTAACTTTTGTGAAAAAAACGATGAACGACACATTTTTTATGATGAAAAGCATAAATTATAGTTTATATGCGATAAACTAATGAGGAATTAGGCTTCCTGTCCGGAAATCTTGCGTAGCGGCACATCGTAAACGCTGTCCCCTTTTGGCGCTTTTGATTAAGGACAAACCACATACTAAGAAAACGCCAATAATAATTTAAATACAAAAATCCCCTTGATACAGGAGTTATCCTATATTAAGGGGATTTATAATTTTATCAGAACACTGTCACTTTCGGTAATTTTGTGTATTTCCACAGAATTATTGTATTAACCGAAAAAAATAATATTTTTTATGTTTATGTATTGACATTTTTGGATATATATGGTATAATAACAATACCACATGCGACAATTTAATAATTACTACCGATATTTTTTAATAGATATCTTTTTTTGCGTTACCATTTTAATTATTATAAGATAGTTTTGAGTTTTGTTAAAAACGCAGGCTCTAATATTATACTGTCTTATAATATTAAAAAAAGATTGTCGTGTGTGGTAGCATAAAATCTGAGCCTCGTTTTTAGTGCGTGGTACAGATTTCTGCTGCCACGCATTTTTTAATGTGAGAATGATGAAAGGAGTATATAGCTATGCAAGATTATAAGGAAATGTATTATAAACTATTTAATAAACTGACGGATGTTATTGAAGATTTAAAAGAATTTCAATGTCAACTGGAAGAATTGCATATAAACGGCGATATTTTGGGTGGCGAAAATAACGAATAATAGTTATTTTAAATACAAAACACTCCGCAGAGTTTTTCTCGGAGTGTTTTTGCATTTCATTAATTTACTGAATTCAACTAAATCGTAAAACTTATCAACTATTTTCTATATTTATTCAATCCCATTACAATAAAAAAGTCATATACATCGGTAAATATAAAATATCTTTTTTCTTTGCCAAATCTTTTGTATAAGCAATATATTTATCAGAAATACGACTTGAAAACTTTCTACAAAATTCATCAAGAGAAGTATGTGCCTTGTATCCGGAAGACTTTACCTCTATCGGACAAATTTTATTCTTCACAGCAATAAGAAAATCAACCTCATAATTATGTTTTGAGTTATCATTACGCCAACTATGATAAAAAAGTTCTCTGCCGTTTGCTACAAGAGCTTGCGCAACTGCATTTTCATAAAGATATCCTAAATTAGCAGAAAGCTTATCATTTAACAATTTCTCATATATTTCATTTTCTGTGAAATCCTTGTCTTTAAACATCAGCGTAGTAAATAGCCCGGTATCACAAAGGAAGAGCTTAAATAATTTTAAATCTTTATTTGCAGAGAGACCTGCATTCGGATCGTTTGCCTTATAAGATATAAGCACAGTTTTTGAACTTCCCATTTCCGACAAAAGCTCCAAAATCTTCTCCGCTCTTTCATTTTCTAACACGCTTGACACCTGATATCGGGATGCATTATTATTTAATTGTGATGGTATTGCATCAAACAATGTAGAAATTCTCCCCGTGGGATCAATCTTTTTAAAGTCGTCATCATAAAGCTTCAGAATATCCCTTTTTACCAAATCAACCTTCCTGAAATTATTTGTGGTAATATATTCGTTTACTGCCTGTGGCATACCGCCAACCAACATATACAATCTAAAATCACGCATCATCTTTCTGCTTGTTGCATCACCAAGCGAAATTTTAGATTCATATGCCTTTCTTAGCAGCTGAATTGTCGTATTATCTCCCAATGCCCATTTAAATTCTTCATAGTCCATCGGAAACATATTTATTTTTCGTTCCTCGCTGGGAATAAGAATATTTTGAACATTCTTCTTTATACTAATAAGAGAACCTGTTTCAATATAGTCATAGCGATGGTCCTTCACAAGTACCTTAATAGCCTGGCGTGCAAGCGGACAGAATTGCACTTCATCAAATATAATCAATGATTTTCTCTCCACAAGATCTACATGATATTGCAGTTGCAGTTGCAGAAAAAAATAATTTAAGTCTGACATATCTGAAAATAAGTCTTTTACAGATTGTGGTGCAAATGCAAAATCAATTAAAATATAGCTTTCATATTCATTTTTTCCAAACTCTTCGACAACCGTAGATTTACCTACACGGCGTGCACCTTCTACAAGAAGTGCCGTATGCCCGTCAGATTCTCTTTTCCATTCAAGTAATTTATCATATATTTTTCTTTTAAACATAGCTTCACACCCCAAATTCTCAGTTTTTATTTGCTGTTAAATATACAAATTCTCAAATTTTATATTTATATTATACCACAAATTCTCAAATTGTCAAGATGTTATTTACAAAATGACCGATAAATTTAACAAATACTGCCCTACCCCCAAACTATTTTCAAAAAACACCCCGCAGAAAAATCTCTGCGGAGTGTTTTTGTATTTCATTAATTAACTGTTTTAATTATTCAGCAACCTCAGAAACAACGCCTGAACCAACTGTTCTACCATCTATTCTCTATTCTATTTCGGAAAAAACCACATCAATCACGTTTGACAAAATGTCATCCGGTATTTTTTCCACTACAACATATGGTCTTGCGTTTAAATCAACAGTTTTGACATGTTCGCACAAAACCACACCCGTAGTTTTCGTTCTGTCATCTAACGGAATATGCAAAGGAAATTTATTATCCGTATTTGTTATCGGGCATAAAATCGCAAGATTAGTCTTTTTATTAAAGAAATTATTGCTTATCACAACAGCAGGCCGATACCCCGCTTGTTCATGTCCCTTTTGAGGATTAAAATTTATCTTTATTATATCTCCATGATTTACCATACCTCTGCTCCTTCCGGCTCGCCCCAATCTATTTCCTCAGGAACATATTCGCCTTCAAAGTCAGCAAACAATTCCGATATAGTCTTTCTTTCAGGCTTTGCTTTTTGTATGATAATTCTATCCTTATCTGCACTTAATATAAGATGCTCATCTTCACTCCATTTCACTTCATCCAATAGAAATTTTGGAATTCTTATCCCTTGACTATTTCCCCATTTTTGAATTGTAGTTGTTGTCATAAAAACACCTCCATTTATTTCGTCTATACATAGTATATACTATTTTAATAAAAATGTCAATAGTTATTTATGGAAATTTTTATTATCTTCAATGAACCTATTATCATACTTTATTATTCTTGTCAAGTAGTTTGTCAACTAAATTTCTACATTTGTCAACTAATTCTTAAAACTTGTCAACCTTTTTTCTATTCAATACCGGTTATGGCCAAAAAAAAACACTCCGCAGAAAATTTCTGCGGAGTGTTTTGTATTTCATTAATTAACTGTTTTGATTATTCAGCAACCTCAGAAACAACGCCTGAACCAACTGTTCTACCACCCTCACGGATAGCGAAACGGAGTCCCTTTTCGATAGCGATAGGAGTGATAAGCTCAACTTCCATCTTTACGTTATCGCCAGGCATACACATCTCTGTGCCAGCAGGAAGCTGGATAACACCTGTAACGTCTGTTGTTCTGAAATAGAACTGCGGTCTGTAGTTGTTGAAGAACGGTGTATGACGGCCGCCTTCTTCCTTAGTTAATACGTAAACCTCACCTGTGAACTTTGTGTGTGGGTTAATTGTACCAGGAGCTGCAAGAACCTGTCCTCTTTCGATTTCTGTTCTCTGAACACCTCTTAAAAGTGCACCGATGTTGTCACCAGCCTCAGCATAGTCAAGAAGCTTTCTGAACATTTCGATACCTGTAACAACAACCTTACGGCTCTCGTCTGTAAGACCAACGATTTCAACTTCTTCGTTAACCTTTAACTGACCTCTTTCAACTCTACCTGTAGCAACTGTACCACGGCCTGTGATTGAGAAGATATCCTCGATAGGCATAAGGAACGGAAGATCAGCTTTTCTGTCCGGTGTAGGAATGTAGCTGTCAACAGCATCCATAAGGTCAAGGATACACTTATATTCAGGAGCGCTCGGATCTGTTGAATCAGACTCAAGAACCTGGAGACCTGAACCTGAAACGATCGGTGTATCGTCGCCAGGGAACTCATACTCGTTAAGAAGGTCTCTGATTTCCATTTCAACAAGCTCTAAAAGCTCTTCATCGTCAACCTGGTCAGCCTTGTTCATGAATACAACGATGTAAGGAACGCCAACCTGACGAGAAAGAAGGATATGCTCTCTTGTCTGAGGCATCGGACCATCTGCTGCAGAAACAACGAGGATAGCGCCGTCCATCTGAGCAGCACCTGTGATCATGTTCTTAACGTAGTCAGCGTGTCCAGGGCAGTCAACGTGAGCATAGTGACGTGTGTCTGTCTCGTACTCAACGTGAGCTGTAGAAATTGTGATACCTCTTTCTCTTTCTTCCGGAGCCTTATCGATGTTATCGTAAGCTGAGAACTCAGCCTGGCCCTTAAGAGCTAATACCTTTGTAATAGCAGCTGTAAGAGTTGTCTTACCATGGTCAACGTGACCAATTGTACCAATGTTTACGTGTGGCTTATTTCTTTCAAATTTAGCTTTTGCCATTTTTAAATCCTCCTTAGATTAAAACATTCTTGTACTTTCTATTTTACTATCTTTTTGTAAAAAAATCAAGTACTTTTTGAAAATTTTTATAATAAATTTAAAATTTATTTAATTTTTTGCTCTTTCAGAGATAATTTTATCCTGAATTGACTTCGGAACCTCTGAATAATGTGACGGTTCCATAGAATATTGTCCACGTCCCTGAGTTATTGAACGGAGCTGTGTAGCATAACCGAACATCTCTGAGAGCGGAACCATAGCAGTAATCTGCTGAGCACCTGTTCTTGCTTCCATCTTCTGGATAAGACCACGGCGGCTGTTAAGGTCACCCATAACGTCACCCATGTATTCATCCGGCATGATAACGTTTACAAGCATGATAGGCTCCTTAATAACAGGGTCTGCCTTCTTCATACCTTCCTTAAACGCCATAGATGCAGCAATCTTAAATGCCATTTCAGAAGAGTCGACTTCATGATAAGAACCATCATAAAGTGTAACCTTAACGTCAACAACGTTGTATCCGGCAAGAACACCACTTTGCATAGCGCCCTGAACACCGGCATCAACAGCAGGGATATATTCCTTCGGAATAGCACCGCCGACAACTGCGTTAACGAACTCGTAGCCCTTGCCCTCTTCCATCGGCTCAAGCTTCATCAATACGTGACCGTATTGACCCTTACCACCTGACTGACGAGCGTACTTATGCTCAATGTCAACTGGCTTTCTGATAGCCTCTCTGTAAGAAACCTGTGGCTCACCAACGTCAGCCTCAACCTTAAACTCACGGAGAAGTCTGTCAACGATAATTTCAAGATGAAGTTCACCCATGCCGGCAATAATTGTCTGACCTGTTTCTTCATCAGTATAAGTCTTGAATGTCGGGTCTTCTTCAGCAAGCTTCTGAAGAGCGATACCCATCTTTTCCTGACCAGCCTTAGTCTTCGGTTCAATAGCAACACGAATAACCGGCTCAGGGAAATCCATTGATTCAAGGATAATAGGATTCTTTTCATCACAGAGTGTATCACCTGTTGTTGTGTTCTTAAGACCAACAACGGCAGCAATATCACCTGAGTAAACAACGTCTATATCCTCTCTGTGGTTAGCATGCATCTGGAGTATTCTTCCCATACGCTCTTTGTTGCCCTTACAAGCGTTAAGCACGTAAGAACCTGAATTAACCGTACCGGAATAAACACGGAAGAAGCAAATCTTACCAACGAACGGGTCAGTAGCAATCTTGAACGCAAGAGCAGCGAACGGAGCGTCGTCTGATGACGGTCTTTCATCCTCTTCACCTGTTTCAGGATCAACACCCTTGATGTTCGGAACGTCTGTCGGAGCCGGCATATATTCTATAACGGCATCGAGAAGCATCTGAACACCCTTGTTTCTGTAACTTGTTCCGCAAAGAACCGGAACGATTTCATTATTTATTGTAGCACGGCGAAGAGCAGCTTTTAACTCTTCAACTGAAATTTCTTCTTCTGCGAAGAACTTCTCCATGATAGCTTCGTCTGTTTCAGCAATAGCCTCAATCATAGACTGTCTGTATTCTTCTGCCATGTCACGCATATCTTCCGGAATTTCTTCAACTCCGTATTGTGTACCGAGTTCATCGTAATAAATCTCGGCTTTCATCTCCATAAGGTCGATGATACCTCTGAAGGTATCTTCTGCACCGATAGGAAGCTGAATAGGAACTCCGTTTGCATGAAGTCTCTCATGAATCATGCCAACAACTCTGAAGAAGTCAGCACCCATAATGTCCATCTTATTTACGTATACCATACGCGGAACACTATAATCATTTGCCTGTCTCCAAACGGTTTCTGACTGTGGCTCAACGCCACCCTTTGCACACATAACCGTAACAGAGCCGTCAAGAACTCTCAGTGAACGCTGAACCTCAACTGTAAAGTCAACGTGTCCCGGAGTATCTATAATGTTAATTCTGTGTTTTATATTTTTGTAAGGACCATCCTGCGGTGCCCAGAAACAAGTTGTAGCAGCAGATGTGATTGTTATACCACGCTCCTGCTCTTGAGCCATCCAGTCCATTGTAGCACCACCATCATGAGTTTCACCCATCTTGTGGTTCTTACCTGTATAGAACAGAATTCTTTCTGTAGTAGTAGTTTTTCCGGCGTCTATATGCGCCATGATACCAATATTTCTGGTATTTTCCAAACTATATTCTCTACCCATGTTTTTTCCTCCTTTCAGAAAAATCATAATCAAGGTTTATGCGAAACATAGGTTGAGGCAATCCCTCCACCGCTTACGCGGTCCCCCTCCCTTTAGGGCAAGGGAGGCAAGCAAAGCGACTTCATAGTCCGTCTTTTGCTATTTACCTTTATTTCGCAATTGTTAAAATCAAAACATAAACTCCATATGCCTTGAATCACAGCGAGCGTTGAGCGCATCGAAATGCGAAAATCAAGCCAAAAGGCGAGATTTGAGCCCGAAATTCAAAGCGAGTGTTGAGCACACTAAAGTGCGAAACACAAGCCCGAAAACATAGAAGGCATTGGATAAACGCATTTTTTAATGCGGAAGGTGGATGCAGATTGGATTTTTTGTCCTTTCCGCCATACTCAATGTATGCGGATGGGACAAAAGAGCCCAATATGCGCCGCATTACGCATTAAAAAATTACCAACGATAGTGAGCGAATGCCTTATTCGCTTCTGCCATCTTGTGAGTATCTTCACGTTTCTTAACAGAACCGCCCATACCGTTTACTGCATCGCAAATTTCGTTTGCGAGTCTTTCTCTCATTGTCTTTTCGTTACGTTCTCTTGAATAACGTGTAAGCCATCTGAGTCCTAAGGTTTGTCTTCTTTCAGGACGAACCTCCATCGGAACCTGATATGTTGCACCGCCGACACGTCTTGCCTTTACTTCGAGAACCGGCATGATGTTATCCATAGCCTCATTGAACACCTCAAGAGCGTCCTTACCGGTCTTTTCCTTTACAATTTCAAAAGCATCGTAAACTATCTTCTGAGCTACACCTCTCTTACCGTCAAGCATAATGTTGTTGATAAGCTTTGTTACTATAACGCTGTTATAGATAGGGTCAGCCAGAACCTCTCTTTTAGCAATGTAACCTTTTCTTGGCACAGTACTTCCCTCCTTCACAAATTATTGGGGAGCATTCCCCATATGAATATCACAGGTACTCCGGATATACTATTTCAATATCCCGTTTGTGCTAACGAATTTATATTTATTATGATATAACCCGATATGCACATTTACCGAACTCCTGTCATCCGGCTAAATTACTTCTTGGCAGCTTTTGCCTTCTTAGCGCCGTACTTAGAACGGCTCTGTAAGCGGTTTGCAACGCCCTGAGAATCCAAGGTACCGCGGATAATGTGGTATCTTGTACCAGGAAGGTCACGAACTCTTCCGCCTCTGATAAGAACTACGCTATGTTCTTGCAGGTTATGACCGATACCCGGAATGTAAGCAGTTACTTCTATACCGTTTGTAAGTCTTACTCTGGCAATCTTACGGAGAGCTGAGTTAGGCTTCTTTGGCGTAGCAGTTCTTACTGCTGTACAAACACCTCTCTTTTGAGGGGAGCTCTTGTCATTAACCTTCTTCTTCAAAGAGTTAAGGCTCTTCTGAAGAGCAGGGGCTGTAGACTTTTTCTTTGTGGTTTGTCTGCCTTTTCTTACTAACTGGTTAAATGTTGGCATACCGTGTTACACCTCCTTATAATTTAGAAATTTTTTCGCTGAATAATCAGCATATATATTATTACACAAAAAATTGTGGAATAACCAAAATTTATTTAACAACCGCGGCACAAGACGCTTTTACCTGTATACCGCATAATTGTCCTAATTCTTTCATGGTTTCTACCATTTCAAGAGGCACGCCGTTTCCGGTGCAGAGCGACTTTACAGGTTCGCAAATTTTATCTTCACAATCACCGGCAAGAAAAACTTTTTCCGCACGATTTTCTTTCAGTAACTTCAGAACCTGCTTAAAACCAACCTGAAGCCGACTCTTTTCAGACTCAGAAATCATAATAAATTCACGCTCCCAAAACAAAAATCGCATACTCCGACAGAGTACCATTACTGATTATAACCGAAAAAACCCGAATTGTCAAGAGTTTTTCAATATTTTTTCTCCCAAAAACCACTTTTTTTTCATTTTTGTTACTAAATCATAAAATAAATACACAAATTCCGCAGCAAATAGGTGATTTTTACTGCCAAAAGATATAAATTAACAATCAGCCGCTATCCGCTGTTTCTTATTACACCGACAAAAACACCCGGCTCAAAACACAGAGCCGGGCATTTTTCTGATTGTTTAAAAAATTCAGTTCTTAAGTTTAAATGAATTACAATCTGTGCACTCAACCATTGTAGGATTCATTTCGTGAGTACCTACCTGAATTGACTTTAAACTGCAGTAATCAGCATCATTGCAATGATAAGCACATTGTGATACGGTGCATTTTATAGATTCGTTCACATTTTTACAACTCATAATACTAAACCCAAAAAGCCTTTCTGTCCGCAGTTTTTAAGCATTAATGCATATCTGCGGACAAATAGGCATTAATTTTACAAAAGAAAGATTTCGTAAACGCTTTGCTGAACTTGTTTCAGCAAATATATTTTAACCGAATGCACAGAATATATAACAGGAAAAAATTTCAAAGATTATCTGTTAAGATAATTATAAATCATGTTCGCTGTTGCTTCTCTTGTGAGAACATCAGTTTCTTCGATACCGTCTTCTTCTGTTACAAAGCCCTTTTCAACAGCTGTTTCAAACGCCATGTCAAACTCAACCGTTTCGCCCTGAGCATTTAAAAGCATCATTGCAAGCTCTTGACCGGTAACAGTTCTGTCAGGCTCAAATTTATTGTCGCCTACACCGTTAACCACTCCGGTTTCTGTTGCCCAGCTGATATTTCCGTATGCCCAATGAGTTTCAGGAACATCATCAAATGCTGATGCATAAACCATTTTCGGTGCAGCTGTTGTTCTTTGAATTAATGCAACAGCTTCTGCTCTTGAAACCTCTCTTTCAAGCTCAAGTCCTTCTTCAGTACCTAAAAGTATGCCCTGTTCATTTAAAGCCTCAGCCTTTGAAACCTCTGTTTCTTCGTTTTCTTCAGTTTCTTCTTCAACTGCTGCTTCTGCAACAGACATTATTACTATCTTTGACGGGTTTACAAGTGCCGGGATACTCATTGTCATAATATCCGCATACACAAAAATTTCAGAACCCTTTGTCAATTCTTCTGCTTTTACTATATTCTTTGTTCTGTACATTGCAACTTCTGCTGCTTCAAATGACACCTCATATGAGCCATCCTGACTGTATATAAATCCGTCTTGTACACTGTCAACCGTCATATATATCGGAGCACCAACCTCCGGATTATTGCGAACTATTATGTAGTACGCATATGACTGCGGCGGAAGACTTCTTGTTGTCATAGTACTTGCAACTACTGTGATAAGGTCGCCTTCCTTAACCTCTGTCGGAACGAGGTCTGTATCTGCAATCAATGTGTTTTCATCAATATTGAGTGCAAGGTCTTCTATTTCAATCTGATCTTCTGATACAGACTTAACCGTACCTTCCACTAACCTCTTATCGGAAATGAATTCCGCCTCTTCTGAAATTATTTCTGATACTTCCTCAGAAATTAATTCTGCCTCTTCTTCAGAAATCAATACAGACTCCTGAATTTCCTCAACGCTTTCGTCGGCAATCGCTGCTGACGCTCCAAGCACTGATAATGCTAAAATAAGTGATAAAAGTCTTTTCATGTTTTCTACCTTCCTTTTCTTTATTTTATGTAATGTTTTAAAAACTTTCGACTTTTCAACGTTTTTTTGCCGTTTCGTATATAATACTTTTTAAAAGGGCAAAAGGTTGCATTAATTTTAAAAATTTTTTTTGAAATTACTCAAACCGCATAAAAACAAGTAAATTTATATCATATATACTTCAAAAAAATGTTAAATTTCTCTTGTGTTTTTTTATTTTTTATGTTATAATTGATGCATGCACACCTGTTTTGCTTCAAAAATCACAGAAAAAAATATATTTATTAATAAAGGAAGAGAAAAATATGTCTATGATAAGTTACAAAGGAACTAAATACGCTTGTTATTTTTCATATGTTGCGTCATCTGCAGCATTTGTTTTGCCGCCTATGCTGTTTGCGGCATTTAATGAAATATACCACGTTTCTTATACGCTGCTCGGCACATTGGTTCTTGTTAATTTTTTTACACAATTAATACTTGATCTGATTTTTACGTTTTTTTCAAAACATTTTAATATTAAAGCTACTATAAGAATAATGCCGCTTTTAACATCTCTGGGTTTTTTAATATATGCACTCATCCCGATGCTTTTACCACAGCACGCATACTCAGGACTTCTGGCAGGAACAATAGTGTTTTCGGCAGCTTCCGGACTGGGCGAGGTATTACTCAGCCCTACCATTGCGGCCATTCCTTCCGATACTCCGGATAAAGATATGAGCATTCTGCATTCGCTGTACGGATACGGCGTTGTATCTGTCGTAATTATAAGCAGTATTTTTATTAAGCTGTTTACTGTGGCAAACTGGATGTACTTAGTTATGTTTTATGCCGTTTTACCGATTATTACTTTTGTATTTTTTTGTATCATGCCGTTGCCTGAAATGGACATGACGTCCCAAAAGACAAATAAAAATTTCAAGAATAAAGCAAAAATTCTCACACTTTGCACATTTTGCATCTTTTTAGGCAGCGCCGCAGAAAATACCATGACAAACTGGATTTCAACATTTATGGAAAATGCGCTGAACCTTCCGAAATTAACGGGTGATATATTTGGCTTTATGGTGTTTGCGATTTTACTTGCACTTACAAGAACTTTTTATGCAAAGTACGGCAAAGACATAATGCGCACTTTAATTTACGGCATGATTGGTTCGGCTGTTTGTTATGTTGTTATTGCGTTTTCATCAAATGCCGCTGTTTCTGCTGTGGCTTGCGTTTTAGTGGGAATATGTACGTCTATGCTATGGCCCGGCACCCTTATCCTGATGGAAGAGAAGCTCCCCGGAATCGGCGTAGCGGCATATGCACTTATGGCAGCCGGCGGTGATTTTGGCGGTTCGTTGGCGCCTCAGATTGTCGGAGCTGTTGTGGATTTTGTAAGTGCAAGCAATTGGTCGCAGTCCCTGACCGCAGCCTTAAATATAACAGCAGAGCAGCTCGGCATGAAAGCCGGAATGCTGTCAGCTGCGGCATTTCCGATTCTCGGTATATTTTTAACCATGTATATGCGAAGCTACTTTACTAAAAACAAATAATTTTTCATATATAAACTTTACATATAATATATGTGTATTTTCTGAAACTCAATTTTTAAGCAATGGTGCTTAAAAATATGGAAAATCCGGTTATATTTTGTTGATTTTTATGTTCAAAGTTAAAAAAGAGTGACAATAATATGAAATCTTTTTAAACAATTACATTAATGTATAGACAAAACCTTTTTGTGATGTTATAATGTTACAATGAAAGATTATACGGAATTTTATGACTTTGAAAGAAGGAAATAAATTTGATTTTGAAGAAGAAAGTTTCAAAAAAATGTTTATTAATAGCAGTGTGTATTCTTGCCAACATTCTTCCGCCGCCGGTTTGTGCCGAGCCCGTTATTCCGCTTTCGGCTTACGAGGAAATGAGTCCTGATATAAACGGTGTAACGTTTATATGCCGCATGGTTTCGGTTTATGAAGACTTCCTGGGCGAATATGTTGAGTTTACAAGAGACGAAACCGTCCCCGCCGATATACCTGACGGTGCATTAAAAGCAGTTAGTGCCGGTTTTGCAGAATATGAAAGAATACCTGATTTTGACGCTGCAATAACAAAGCAAAATGCAGCAATGCTTATATATAAGGTAATAACAAAATATAATCCCGATTTTGAAATAACAGAAGCTGAAGCAGATTTTATTTTGAATTCATGCTATGATAACGGCGAGCTTTACCCCGAAAACAGGGTAGCGTATGCGTTTTGTTTAAAGCACGGGATTTTTGATAATACCGTAAAGACCAATCCGAGCCGGGCTTTAACTAACACGGAAGCGGATTTTGTGTGTCAGAAAATGCGTAATTATTTTGCGGAGTCGCTTATTTTTAAAGCCGGCGATACCGAGATAAAGATGAATGAGCATATCGACAGACTAATTGAAACAGCAGGCAATCCGCAGCGAATAGACAAGACTCCGTATGGATTCTCATGGTATGTTTATAATACTTCATATGCCGATTATTTCATGGCAGGAGTGGACAACGACCGCATATGCGCCTTTTATTCAAACGCTGAAAACTTCGATTTTAACGGAATTACAAAAGGTTCTTCATGGGAAAATACGGCGATTTCGGAATCTGTACCGGGGCTTAAGTTTTATCCGGATGAAAACGGAAATACGGAAAGTGTGTTATTCAATCCTTATGAAAAAAGCGTTGAGTACGATGAAGAAATTATAACAGCGCTTAAGTCTGAGCTAACGGATATCATAAATGCCCACAGAACATATAACGGCATGTTTACCCTTAACATGACTGAATCTGTGAATAAGGTAAATGTATTAACAGATTCATCAGGATATGACGTATGGGAGATTTTCCATAAGATATTGCTTCAAAAACCCGAAAATCCGGACGTTATAAATGAAACAATAACAACAAGTGCCGACATAAGCATTGACGTATCGGTGAGCGAGGCACAAGAGTTTTTTGTTACAATAACAACAAACACCGCAAACCACGGTATTTTACCGGCAGTGGTAAGCGAAGCGGATACCGCTTTACAAAGCTTTAACGTACCCAAAAAAGACGATATCAAAACACCGGAGATAATTTCAATAAACCCGGGTGATGTTTTAGACGCAAGCATGGATGTTTTAGTCGAGCTCAAGGACAGCGTTTCGGATAAATATCATCTTAAAATTTATGATACGGAAAAGAAAACGGAAGTTGTATGCCAATTTATAACATCTGAGGAAAAAGCATTTTTGCTTCCTAAAGAAATATTTACTCCGGGCGCCGAGTATCTGCTTGATATGTGTTCGATAGACGGAGAAAATCATTTTTACTGTGAACAGATAAACTTTACTTACGGAACAGCAGATTGTGCCGTTTCGATATTATCGCCGTTTAATGACGGTCTCACATACGACTCGGAAATAGAAGTTTCGCTTGATTCATCCGTTTATCATGATTTTAAACTGGATATTATAAACTCCTCAGGCGAAACAATACAAACTACAATACTGAGGGATTCTCTTTCTGCGATAATGGAGAGTATACCGTCCGGAAAATACACGCTTCAGGCAACAGCTCTTAAGCGTGACACCGAAATCCCGTGTGGTGAAAGTGCAACAACTTCATTCACTATAAAGAAAATAACTCCTGTTATATCGGAGTTTGTGTTAAACCCGGATGAAAAGTTCAATTTCATATATGAATCACCGGATTCACAGTATTTATATTTTTATGACGAAGAAATAATCTATATAGACGAAGAAGTAACGGAACTCGTTACGGAAATCGTTTCAGAGCCTATGCTTGACGATAACGGAAACGTTATAAAAGACGAAAACGGAAACGTTATAACAATCAACAGGGAAGTGCAAAAAGAGGTTACAAAAACCGTACAGTCTCCGAGAAAGAAGATTATTCAGAAAAAAGTACCGGCAACAAAGCAGTACAGAAAACTGAGATGTATGTATACCTCAGGCTCATATACAACCGGTGCAGTTTCAAGCGTTCATTCGACATATATGGGCGATATGATTGCCAATACCGCACTTAAATATCAGGGCATACCATATGTATGGGGCGGAATGTCCACCTCCGGCTTTGACTGTTCAGGACTTGTCAAGTATGTATCTGACAGCCTCGGCATAAACGTTCACAGAACGAGCGCCGAACAGTTTGCTTATGACGGAAGATATGTATTAAAAAGCGAGCTTATTCCCGGAGATCTGATTTTCTTCCAGGATAACGGAGTTATACACCATGTAGGAATTTATATTGGTGACGGAAAAATGGTCCACGCACCTCACACAGGTGATGTTGTAAGAGTTGCGTCAATCAATTCGGATTATTATATCCGGGAATACGCCGGAGCAAAAAGAATATCCGAATAATATAACTTGCGGCTGAAAGCCGTAAATTTCACCCGCCTCAGTGCGGATTTCACCTGTCGTAAGACAGATTTCACATTTTGCCAAAGGCAAAATATTTCACTGCAAAAATGAAAATTCATTTTTGCCACGGGGGGATTTTAAAAATGGGAAATTCAAAATATGTTGTACAGGCGTGTACTGATAAGGAATACAGAGTAAAAACCATTATAATCTGTGCTCTGCTTATGATTTTTGCGCTTACAGCACTGGGACTTATGATATATAATCTCATAAAACTACGGTTCGGGTTTGTTATCGGTTACGCCTTAGGCATGGCACTTGCGGTACTTTATGTTCTTATAAGAATGAATATTGCTTTTTCGACAAATGTTTCAGCGGACAGAAACTATCTGTACCTGACTACATGGAAAAACAAGCTTCTTCCGTATAAAACAAACTGCAATATACCGTTTATACGTGAGTTTATACCGGAAAAAAACCAAAAAATGCGCATAGATATAAATGACATTTCAAATCTCTACATAGGCACAAAAAGTTTTATAACAAGAAATATGGACAGACCTCAGTTTAATGAGCAATTCGGCAAAGGCTTTAAAGACAGCGACCTCAAAAAAATAAATAAAGCCGATATCCTGTGCATTCTTACGGAAAGTAATACTTATTTTATGTCGGTCGAGGGATTCGATTCAAAATCTGTGTATAAGATAATACAAAACGTACTGCGTGTTAATCCGAAAATAGATTTCCACGCCGGCTCAAAAAAATATAAAGGATACTACAGATAACAAAAGTCCTTAGCGAAAACCGTCGGGATTGCTAAGGACTTTTTAAATCAAGAGGGCGAAAATTAATCGCCCTCTCGCACCATCGTAATTAAACATCTAACCTCTGAACGCAACCAAATCCGTTTGATGTATTAAATGCCATGTTACATTCAAACTTATTAATAGTTTCTGATGGATCAATAAAATTAAATTTCAAATCAGAAAATGTCTTTTTATCAAAGCACACAGACAGTATATCGTGTCCATCGTTTGTGGCATGAACAACTACACTCTGTACCGGTAACAAAGCAAATATGTCTCTTGCTATACGAATTGCCACACTACATACATAATCCTGATACTCGGTAGAGTTTTTCGGCATATCAATGTTATCTGAGTTAATTTGAAATTCAACTTCCATTTTTAAAGGAGAGTCAGTTCCAAATTCAAACCCTGTTCCATAGTCAAGTAAGTCGTTTAACGGATTTATATCATTTATCACTTTCAAATACGTATCAATATCACCCGATAATACTTTTGCAGATACATCGTGAAAATATTTCCACAAATCTGCATCATATGAACTGTCGGGCGGACAAGGACTAACCATAATTTCAGTCCAGTCAATCACATCATCTGTTATTTTATGAATATCTGCCGTAACACTCCTTGTTACAGTTTTAGATATCGGTTCGTCATATGATGTGTTATATTGAGCTTCGGTTTCATTATAACCGGGCGTAGTATCAGGTTCATAATATGTTGGAGTTTCATTCCGCGTTTGTCTCTGACTACGAGGAGTTTTATTTTTATTCTCAGTTGTAACATATGATATTCCTGTTCCCGGAATCCCCACACTTGTTGTTACTCTTCCGCTTGAATGAAAGGTTTTTCTAAAACCCGGAACACCCGTACTTACTGACATTCCTGTTTTACCAAAATTAAGTTTTACCCCGGGAAGAATGGATATACTTTTTCTAAATCTCAATCCCACTCAATATCACCTCATCTATCAATAATTACTATACTCTTATCATCATTTGAACCATTTGCTTTTGCTACATTTATTATTTCCTCGCAAGCCTGCACCGGAGATATACTTTCATCATTTAAAACATCTTCTAACTCATCAATAGAAATATATTCATGTACACCATCACTTGTTAAAACAATTCTTTTGGCTTTTAAGAGTGCTTCATTGTTCTCTTCAAATACCAAAGAATTTATAAGTGCTGGATTTCCACCACCGAAGCATGCTGTTATCTCATTACGTCTATCATATGTTTCAGCATCTTTTTTCGAGATTTTGCCTGTTTTCAAGAGCCAATTTACGCTTGTATGGTCTTCGGTTATTTGTTTTATATAACTCCCCTGAAACACATATATACGGGTATTACCAACATGAAAATTACTTGCTTTTCCATCATTTATACAAATACCTGACAAGGTTGTTGCCATACCACTGTAATTTGCATTTCCAGCTGACTTCGCCAACAATTGAGAGTTTATATCAACCAAGTCATTCTTACCTGACAGAACAATATTTTTAAGATTTTCACAAACGAATGATGAGGCAACAGCTCCGGCATTATTTCCACCCACACCATCGGCAACGCATATTTTCAGTTTGCCATCACATTCTGCCTCAAAAGTCCCGGCAGAAACGATGGTGTCATTGATAAGAATTCTGTCTTCATTTTCACTATGGTCACCTTTTTCAGTCATCGCATATATCTTAGTCATACCCCAACCTCACATTCCATTTCAGTAGGCGTACTTGCTACGTAAATACTCTTGATGTTAAGTTTTGTATTTTCAGCTATATTATTGTCAAACAGATATCTTGAAAGCGGATTTATCAGCATACTTTCAACAATGTTTCCTATACCACGAGCACCGTTTGAAAGGTTCTGTAATGATTCTTCCAAAAGCGTGTTCATTGCAATATCTGAAAGTTCTAAAGTAATCTTTTTCTCTGATGCAAGGTTTCTTATAATCTTTTTAACCTGAGATTCAAGAATAAGCTTTGCAACATCAGGTCTTATGTAATCAAATACAACAATATTTTCACCAATACGGTTTAAAATTTCAGGTCTGCCTAATTCCAACTTGAAGTAATCTTCTATCGCAGAACGCACATTTTTTTGTATTGTCGCATAGTCCATTGTACTGTTAACATTCTCTGTACGAACACCACTTGCATCTCTTGTATAAATACCAAGATTACTGGTGAAGATAATGATACATTCTGAAAAATAAACTGTATTGCCCTGACCATCAGTCATTCTGCCGTCTTCAAGTATTTGAAGGAACTTATCTAATATTGAAGGATGAGCTTTTTCTATTTCATCAAACAACAATATAGAAAATGGGTTATCTTTAACTGCATTGGTAAGCTGCCCACCTGCTTCATAACCAACATATCCCGGAGGCGCTCCAAGAAGTTTTTGGTCGGAATGACTTTGACCATATTCACTCATATCAAATCTGATACAGCAACTTTCATCACCGAACAGTTTCTCTGCCAATGTTTTTGCGGTCTCTGTTTTACCAGTACCTGTCGGGCCGGCAAAGAAAAGAACGCCCTTTGGCTTACTCTGTGATGAATGCTGTAAGCCTGACATACCTGTGATTGCACGTTTGATAACATCAAGTGTCTTTGTAATTGCACCATCCTGACCTTTTACTCTTTTTCTGAAATCTTCTTCTGCATTTTTGAATTCTTCTGTTTCGAGCTTGTTCCATGGATTTTCTTTGATGCCGTATTTATATAAATCAATAACATCACACATCTTGTTCATGTGTATACCTTCGTTTTTACACAGCTTACGAAGACCGTTCAGTTCAGTAAAGCTGAATCCTTCGGTTAATGCTATAAACTTATCTTGTATCTTTTCAAGTTCATCAGGTTTGTCTATAAAATATGCGTTGTCTTCAACATAAATATCGCTTGCAAAGAATGTTGCAAAATTAGGACCTTTAACAAAATTTTCTCTTTCTTCTTTTGAAGGAGTAGGAAGTGTGATTGTCTTAACATTAGGATTATCATGATAGAACCATACCGGAATATCATTTACCTTATTAACAATCATAATCAAGATGTTTTTGAGCATGCCATTATCGGTTTTAACATCTTTGCTTTCAAGAGATGTAAGCAAAAGAGAAGTAAAACTATCAACCTCATTTTGCTCCATACTATCAGGAGAAGGAATATATCTTGACGCAAGATTCATCACAATTGCAGTTGCTTCTTTACTTTGCGAAAGAGCAGTTTTCACCCATTCTACGGTATTGTTGCTTTTGAAGTTGGCATTGATGCGACCGTTTGAAGGATTTTGGTTAATAAGCTGCCCAAATCTTTCAATATAGCCTTCTTCTGCATTGTTATAAAACCCTTGCATGCTATCATAGAATGCAATGTTCTGATAACCTAAATCCTTGAAGAAATAGTGCATATATGCAGTGAGTCTTAATATACTGCCTTTTGCGATGCTACCTTCTTCCGGATAGCTGTAAACATCAAGAACATTACCTTCAACAATAATCAAAGGCTTGATCTTGCTGAATATTTCTAATTCTTTGTGCCATTTTGGAATAAAATCACTCATTTATTTCCCCTCCTGTATATCCTTTTCAAACTCGTTTAAATGCTTTATAGGAATATTGTTCTTTCGAGCATATTGTTGAGCAGAACTTCCTGGCAAACAGTAAAAAACAAATTTTTTATTTAAATCTGCTCTAAAACTCCCTCTTAAAAGATCATAAAAAAATCTATCATTCATTCCTAGAAAAGCGACATTTGTAATATGATGTTCATATTTAGAAAATAGCTCTGCTCCTATGTCAACATCATTAGCAGGAATTATAATATTATAAATGTTAGTATCCGAGAAACAAGAAATCCCCAATCTTTTTAACTTATTAGGTAAATTAATTGTTTTCAAATTTTTGCAATAATGGAATGCGTCATCATCTATTTCTTCCAAACCTTGAGGACACTTTACATCAATTATATCTGAAAACATAAAAGCTCCTCGAGGAATTTTTAAAATCTGCTGTGGTAGTGTTATGTCTTTCAGTCCACTTCCTTTAAAGACACGTTCACCCAACTCAATTAATGTTTCTGGTAGAATAATATAATGCATTTCTTTACAGTTTAAGAATACTTCATCTCCAATTTTTCTTGTAGGGAGATTGTTTATTAATTCTGGGACAATAACTGTTTCTTTGCTAAATCCAACATACTTCGTTATTTCAACACCATCCTGATATGGTTGCCACTCAAAATCAGATTCGTCTGCTGAATTATCAATAAATTTTTCAATTGCGCCCATAGATGATTGTACTTCTTTCTCTGCTTGTTGAGATATATTATGAAGAACTTCAAGTTCTTCATTTTTTTGAGCGTCAGGCATCTTTTCTCCTGAAAGACTTTCCATTAAACTCACGAGTTTATTTGCACGCTCCATTTTATCAATTTGTTCACGTGCTTTTTCGGATACTTCAATATTCTTTATTGCAGTAATTTCTGCTTGTAATAATTCAACTTGTTTTTCAAGTTTCTCTATTCTTTGTAAAAGCTCTGTATTATCCACCATCAGCCCTCCTTCATAAAATCAGGTTTATGTATTCCTACCGATACAATTCCACCATTAGTGGTAAAATTTTGTATCTTATTTGTTTCGCTGTTTAAATATGTTTCGTATTTGCTTTGATGTTTCTTATCTAAAATATGAATGCGTTGATTTGAAGAACCTCGAAGCAAAGAATTGTCATTTAATTCTTCTACATACTTACCATCAATTAGAACAGATATATTTTCAAGTTGTTTTTCTGTCAGTTCTTCAATTTCAAACCCTGTATAAACTAAAATATCATCACTGATGGGCTTTAACATCTTCAAAAGATGTTGCACTTCTTCTGATTGCTCTATTGGATCGCCACCGGTAATTGTAAAGCCATCAACCGGATTTGTATCTGAAATTTGATGTATTAATTTTAATACCGAATCAATGTTTATTTTATATTTCTCCTGCTTTTGCCACAATTCAGGATTGCTACATCCTTTGCAACCGTGACAACATCCACAAAACCAGATTCCGATTCGCTTTCCTGGGCCTAAAACTTCAACAGGATACAATATCCTTGCTATATACATCACTTTTCCCTCACAACAAGATACACTGCCAGCTCTTGGCGACTTCCGTTATTAACACAACCGCCAAGTCCTATTTCGTCATCTGCTTTAAGTAGAGTAGGAGTATCATTTGATATTTTCTCGTTGTTTACATAGGTAAAGTTTGTGCCGCTTAAATTAATTATGTATAACGCTTCACCCTCTGACACCAATTTTGCATGACTTCTGCTCACATAAGATTTATTAGATATAAATTCTTTTAGCACATTTTCTCTACCAATGATGATTTCACTGTTATTTGGAACATCGTATGTATATTCTCCTGAAACTTCAGCAAGAACATATTGTTTGCAACAATTTTGAGTCTTAGGTGTAGGAAGAATGTCTGAAATATCTTCATCACAAGAGCAGCATTTTCTTGCAGCAGGCAGATTTTCTGCACCACATTCACATATCTTAACCATAGGGGCTTCCGATTCAACATCGTATGTAATATTTTCAGTCGCTTCATCCACAACCTTAACAGACATCAAATCTGTTCCGCAATTAGAACATTCTATAAATATAGGATTGTTATGTTCGCCACAACTGGGGCATACTTTATATTTTTCCATTTTCATCACTCATTTCTATGTTGTTTTTTGCTTTCGTTCTTTACGCTTCTGCGCTCAGTCTTAAATGTTTCAACTTCTGTTTTCATATCATAATCTGAGGTGTTTATAATCTGTGCATACTCCGCTTTGGGCGGGAGATGGCTAACTCTGTTCTTGCACACAATTCCTTTTGTTGCAAGTCTTTTTTCAAATTCCGTAAACTTATCACAGAATGCAACCATTTCATCTTCCAGTCTTGATGCTTCTGATGAAGAAGGAAGTCTGTCTGTATTATCTATGCCACCAAGTTCCATTGCAATTTTACCTTGATTGTCATAGCGGATGTTTACAGCAGTGCCTTCACTGAAAGTATATAACTCATCGCGGAAACGCTTGCCGCTTTTCTTGGTAACTTCACGGCTACCAATTAAATCATATCCCATTTCTTCCATAACTTCATCGATTGTCTCTGCAATATATTCCTGTTCGCTGTTTTCAAGAGCTTCAGCTTCAAGTTTTGAGATTTCTGCTTTCAAATCAGCAATGCCACTTTCAGATATCTTGAACATCTTGGGAGTGATATGTGCATCAGCGCAAAGAATTTTATATTCTGCCTCAAGTTCTTCAAACTCTGCACCGTAAATTTCAATATCCTTTATGTAAGATTGACATTCTTCTATAAGAGGTTTTACTGTTACCGCATTGAAATTTTTTATGAAATCATCATTATTTATGCTGTTTGCTCTTTCTATGGTGTTTTGCACTTTTACTCTGAGTTCTAATGGAAGAGTAGGAGTAGAAAGCAAATCACCTAATGCAGATGTAATATCATCTTTTGCGGATGAAACCACTGGTTCTTGTGGCACTTCCCAAGATAGGTCAAAAGCTGTACCAAGGTTTTCTTGAATATCAGAGGATATCTGAGTTTTCAATTCAGCTGATTGCTTTCCGCAATTCTCAACATCTTTTAATAACTTAGTTGTTTCATTTTTAACTGCTTTCAAGTTTTCAAGAATTGCCTTTTTTCTGCTTAATTCCTCGTCAGATATCGTAATGACACCAGGGCGCTGATAATCGGACATAGCATCAAATCTGTCGGATAACGCTTTTTTCAAGCATTCAATCTCCGACATCTTTTCTTTTAAGCTATTTGTAAGTGCAATGCTTTCATTGTTACCACAATTATCATATATTTGTATGCTCCCCAAAGAAACAGAAACTTGATTTTGAAGTACTTTGATTCTCTCAATACAAGACAAAATACTGCTATCGCATCTATTTTGAGCGTTCAAGTTTGCTCTTTGTTCCGGAGTAAGTGTATATTCGGAAGTTTTTGGACCACTCATATTTTACCTCCTGATTTTAGATTTTATAGTCTTTTATTAAAACCTTCATTTCTGCAATAGAAACTATATCTTTTTCTATGTTTTTTAATAATTCACTAATTTGCTTTTTGTCATCACTTAGTATTTTTACATAATCGAGCAAATCAGAATAATTTTGTGGAGTATCTTGGCTATGGTTTAAATGTGTAAAAATATTTCCTTTTTCTTTTTGATATACAACATTTTGCATACTATCAAAATACACCATTAGTTTACGAGAATTCTCGCTAATATCTGTTTCTGTTAATAAAGAAATTAATTTTCTGATTTGCATCTCTTTTTCCCAATGTTGATTAATTATTGATAATGTTTTATCAACAGAAGATTTATGACGCTTTATAACATCAATTATTCGCATTTTCAAATGTTTGTATTTAATTTCTTTCTGACACTCAATCGCCCCTGCTGAAAAGTAAATTATAAAAATTGTAAAACCGATAATTGCAGAAATTGGCAACCAAGCTGATTCGGCATCAGAAAAAAATACTTCAATCACATCATCCATTCCGCTATATGAATATCCGCCAACCATAGGTAAAGCCAGAAAAAACAGAATAACAATAACAAAATTAGTTGTTGTGCAAATTAGAGATTTTAATTTGCGATTTTCCATATTACCTAGTTGTGTATTTATAAAATTCACATTGCAAAATATTAAAACTATCAATACAATTAATGCAATGAATCCAGCCATTTTATTTTACCCTCTCAAACTCTCTTTCCATTTTTTCAGTTCATCGCTTTTACCCAATGCCATTAACCAACATTCAAATTGAACATCAAGATTATCGCGAAAATCTATCAGTTTATGGCAAAATTCCTGGAATACATCATATGATTCGTTAAGCAAGCCCTTCATATGTTCTGCAAGTTCACCAACGGTTCTGAACTGTTTTCCGTCAAAGTTAAAAATCTTCTGACCGGAGAGCATATATGCCATCATATAATAAGTTTTTTCCGCATTGCTTTTTCCGTCAACAGTCTGCATTGCCTCAATATTCTTAGCAGCATTTTTAAGTTCCTGATTGTTTGCAACTCTTAATTCTACATATTGAGTTAAGAGTTTTTCAGACAGAATGCTTTCATAGAAAGCATAATCAGATTTATCATTTTTCCATAACTTTTCAAGCATAGAACGACCTAATGCCGGAAGGTTTTCAAAACTTTTACCTTTCCAGTAGAATGTTTTGAGTTCAGGAGCGAGTTTATATATGGTTGTCCAGAAAATCAAATCATCGCTCTTTGTACCTTTTCTTGCTTCTTCTTCAGCATCATCACATACTCTTGCACATTTTTGATTTGAGCTATTTGCAAAGTGAGGAGCAAGATAACCTCTAAATAATTCTTTTTTGCCATCGTTCCAATGTGTTGCTAGTTCAATAATTAAACTGTGAACATCTGTAAAATCTTTTCCGTTGAAGTTATACGGTTTCATATCAACACGACTGTTGCCAACACCTTCGCCAGGGATAGTCTGTTTTTTACCTGCACACCAATTTCTAACCTCTTCATAAGTCCATCTTCTATTGGGGTTGTCCTTGTTCTTACGATTTGTTATATCGTAGTATGTAAGTGCATTGATAAAATCTGCAAGTTCTGTCGGCATATCCTTTGGTACGGGTATTCTTTGTACAGAAGTGTATTTTTCAATTTCATCAGGTGACATATGTGCATAAGGAGTATAACCACAGAACAGTTCAAACACAGTTACGCCAAGTGAATAATAATCTGATTCTGCTAAAAACAAACTTCTGAATGTTTCCGGAGCAGAATATTCAGGCGTCATTCCTGTGCGTGTCATTACAACTGTATTACCTGATTCACGCACTGAACTGATACCAAAGTCAATAATTGCAACATCTTTTCCGTTATCACAAAGCATGATGTTAGAGGGCTTTAAGTCCTTGTGAATTATTTCTTTATCATGCAATGCTTTAAGACCGGCATTGATACAAGGAATAATATTATTCTTTAATTCCTCAAAAGAAAATTTTCTTCCCTGAATACTACCGTTTTTGTAATACGGCAATATCTCAAAAGGCATTCCGTTGATTGTTCCTGTTTCGTAAAGCTTTGCGATATAAGGAGAATCAATTTGTTTAAGGATGCTTGTTACTTCGGGTTTTACTGCAAATTTTCTTCTGTAAATCTTTGCAATAAACTTTTCACTGTTATAATCACAAACATACAAATCGGCTTCACCGGTGTTTATGTCGAGTTTGCTCACTACTGTGTATTTATCGCAAAGGGTTGTGCCTTCTGCGATGTTGCTTAGATTGCTGATTTCTGTATTAATTACAGTTGCATTATTAGGCTGCAATTCAGAATTTATCACAGTACTGTTTGAGTTGTTAATAGGGTTTATCATTGTTTCGTTACTCATTATACTTCCTCCACAATATGTACTTTTTCATCAATAAGTTTTATCTTTCCTGATTTTAAAAGACTGTCAAATGCAGCATCCATTGATTTAGCAACCTTCGGCCCCATACGCTCGAAACCAAATATTCTTGCAGTTTCGACCTTTAAATCAGTTCCATTGATTCCTAATGCGTAATCAGCTATTGTTATCATTGCTTTTTCAATTTCAGGAATTGAGATATGCTCAACTTTTCGCGCTTCATCTGTAATGACTTTGCTTACTCTAACCTTAATTTCCGGCATATCAGTTCTTGAAACGAAACCATCTTTTATTCTTACGGAAGACCGCATAGTTCTGTTTAGAACATAATCAACCTGCTCGCGCACAAAAGATGTTGCTTTTTCTCTTCCAAATAGTCCTGCCACACGCTGATAAAGCAAGTCTATGTGAATAGGTTGTTCAATGCCTAATATATAATTGATTACATCGGCTGCACGTTGCTCGTCGCTTGAACTATAATTCTGAGGAGCATCCCACCAGCTTGCTTCAACATAATATCCAAAACCATATGGATTTGTAGTATTGTTATGAACAAATGAGTTGCTTCTTTCTTCCGCAACTGCTTCAACGGGAACATCATAGGTATCATTTAATTCAAGTGTCATCTGTTGAGGATTTTGTCTCAGACAATCATTAATGAAGTTCAAAAGTCTTTCTTGCTCTTCTTTTGTGTTTTTAATCCATGCAGTTGACCATATACGATACATATTCCAACCCATATTCTTTAAAATCTGCGGGCGGAGATGATCTCTTTCACGGGCGGTTCTTGCAGAAGAATAGTTTTCACCATCACATTCAATTCCGACAATGAAAGTACCATTTTCCTTCGGGTGTTCTACTGCTAAATCTATCTTATAATCAGAACATCCTATATTTCTTGATACTTTAAACCCTTTTGAAACCAAGAAATCATAAATGCAATCACAGAAATCATCTTTGTTTTCAATATTTTGTTCTTGGCTTGCAGGGAGAGTGGAAGAACCTTTCATTGCAAATTCAATATACGAACGAAGAAGTCTTGCACCATCACTCTTTGCTCTGTCAAGGTCGATATCTGTTGGCTCTATTGAACCTACGAGCTTAATATTTGTCTTTGCTCTTGTAACGGCAACATTAAGTCTTCTTTCGCCACCTTGTTTACCAAGCGGACCAAAGTTCATAAGCATTGTTCCACGACTGTTTTTAGCGTAGCAAACGCTGAAGATGATAGTATCTCTTTCGTCGCCCTGAACATTTTCAAGGTTTTTGATGAAGAAGGGCTCATCCTTATTTTCATCAAAGAACCATTCATATTTCGGATGCTGCTCTCTGTATTCATAAAGAACTTGTTCGATGGTAGATTGCTGTTTTTCGCTGAAGGCAATAATACCAAGCGATAAATCAGGATGATTATTAATATGGTCGATAATCAATTCAACACATTTCTTCGCTTCGGGAATATTGCATCTGTCTTCATAAACACCATCGGCTACCTTATAATATTCAACACCGGTATCCGCTTTTGATATTGCACTCCCCGGGAAGGTAATAAGTTCATTCTTATAGATATAGCTGTTTGAAAATGCAATTAAATCCTCATGCCTACTCCTGTAATGCCAAAGTAGAGTTCTGTTAGGAAGAATATTTATGGTCTCTTCAAGGATTGAATCGAAAATCTCATCTTCGCCTTCGTCGTCAGCCACATCAAACTGTCCGTCTAAATTGTTTGCACTTGAAGCGAAGAAATTAGTCGGAGGTAACTGTTTGGTATCACCTGCAATAATAACCTGCTTACTTCTGAGAATTGCACCGATAGCATCTTCAGGGAATATCTGTGATGCCTCGTCAAAAATAACCATATCAAAATTATATGTTTGTGCCTCCAAGAAATACGACACCGACAAAGGCGACATCATAAAGCAAGGCTTAAGTTTCAAGAGAAGATTAGGAATTGTTCTAAACAGCTTTCTTATTGGCATAATACGGCTTTTTTTACCTAATTCTTTTTTCAAAATACTCATTTCATCGTGTGCAGAAAATAATCCGTCTTTGTTCGGCAGATTATTTATCAGTTTTTCACGAATTCTCATTCGAGCAATAAAGAGCTGATGTTCGTCAAGGGTACAGAAATCATTAACTGTCTTATCATGCATCACACTCTTAAAGTTCGCAATTGAAGGCTTAATTTCCAATACTTTGCTGAGCCAGAGCATATAAAAACGCTTTTTAAAGCAATCAACGATGTCTTTAATTCCATCTTTCTCTATTGCAAGAACTAATTCTTTCAAACCGCAAGCGATACACTTGTCCCTGAAAGTTTTGTAATCAAGATATTTTTCGAGAAGCTCTACTTTTCCGGAGCATTTTCTATATCGCTCCGCAAGAGCATCAAAGCTTGAATTTACAATCTCGCCACCGAAAATTTTTACAAAGAACGGTTCCAATTCTTTAACTTCTGAAACTATTCCACTGATAGCATCAATCTTTGAGACTAATGTTTCTCTATCTGCTAAGTTTGTTGCAACAGCTTTGCAAAATTCTTCGGGGAGATTTCTGCCAATAATTAAATTATCAAAATTTTTCTTATTTTCGATGTACTGTTTTATTTCATCCCAATCAGTTGAAGTATGCTTATACAAATCACCATAATATGTTTTGAATAAGCGCTCCTCATCCTGTAAAGCACTCTCGGCTTTTCTTAATTCAATAGCCTTTTCAAGTTTTACGAACATACCGATATGAGAATCTTTGTCCTTATAAATTCCATTTAAATTCTTTATCTGTGCTTTTAATTCTCCCACCACATCCAACGTTTCCTTTACCTTGGATATAATGCTTTGCATATCCTCATTATAATCCATCTTGTTAAGGAATAAGCGGTTATAATTAGAACAAATCACCTGAATTCTTTCAGCTGACAATTCTTCAAAAGTTGCATATACTCTTGACAATTTGTAATATTCGTTATTAATGAGAATATTTTTGAATTCATTTTGTGTGCTTGCTGCCGGATACAAACTCAATATTTTTTGGAGTGCAGAAAGGTCCAAGGATACCGATTCCCAATCCGTGTTTGTTCCTGAAAAAGCACTTCCATACATCTCGTCAATAGATGATTTATTATTTGTAAGCTCCGCTGTGAATTCATTCAGTTCCTTGATTTTCAAAAGAACTTCGACTATCTGTTGATCAGATATTTTAGTGAGCGGATCTTTACTATGCTTGATAATTGTTTTCCTATCTGCACGGTAATTTGAATTAAACACCTTAAAGATGCCCTTATAATCTGTTTTAAATCTGTTTAATATTTCAGTATACTCTGTTTCAAAAATTTCTTTCTCCCAAGAACTTAATATTTCGCTGTTAAGGGAGTTAATTTTTGCAGACAATTCTTTGTATTTTGATATATTGGAAATAGCACTGCTTAAAATACGAGTATCAAACCACTGCTTTTGGCAGGATGGTTGTGTTTTAAGTTCAACAATGAGGTCGTGTAATACGCTCAGATTTGCTAAGGTTACAGGCATATCGAGGCACAACAAAGCCATATTGCTATTTGCAAGACTTGCGACATTAGTAATACTATTAAATATATCGGATATATCATCGTAGTAGTTATCAATATTCTCATCAACATTATATATGATTGATGATTCAAGGAATTTCGCTAATTGTTCTTTTTTCGAAGCAATATCTGATTTTGCCTTTTCCAAATCAACATTATGCACATCAGAATAGAACCAAGAATCAATATTTTCTCGTTCTCTTATCAATGCACCTATTCTATCTGCTGATTTTTGCGTAAATTCTTCTAAACATCTGATATTATCATTATCAAATATAATTTCAGGTATTGCACTTATCTGTAACAGAGTTTTTATAAAACCTATAAATCCTTCAAGTGAGTTCAATGTGTCAAGATTATTTAAGCCATATTTAGCTACTAAATCACTAATGTTTGATATTAATGCACTTAAATATTCAACAATCAGGTTGATATTTTTGTCCATCACTTGCTTGTCTTCAAGCGTCAAAGAATTTATGGCAACACCAAACCACGGATTATTTTCAAGCTTAAAATTGGAGTTGTTTATGTAATTTGCAAGGTTTTCGAGATTGTATATCATCTCGTTCAATACTTCTCTTGTTATTTTATCTACATCTTTAATAGAGAACAAAACATCCGTTGCATTTTTTAAATTATCCAAAATGCCATATACATCATAGCAACTGATATTTAACGGTGCAATCTCTTCATGTAACTCGGCAACGTATTGATTGAGTTCAGTTCTTTCAAAATTAAGTCTGTCTAATTCTTCAATAGCTTCTTGTTTTACTCGTGTTTTCTTCAAAGAAAGTGTATTCTGTATGTCATCAAGGACTTGTTTTTTATTTGCCTTATGGCTATGCAAAGCTAAGCAGAACTCTGCAAGACCAATTTCAGACAAGCGCCTATATACCACTTGCAAAGCTGCCATTTTTTCCGAAACAAACAATACTTTTTTATCCGCCGCAAGCGCCTCGGAGATAATATTTGTTATAGTTTGGCTTTTACCTGTTCCGGGAGGTCCTTGCATAACAAAGCTAACGCCTCTCTTAGACAATTCGATGGCATCTTGTTGGCTTGAATCCGCACTTAGAACCTGAAAGCATTCTTTAGGTATCAGTGTATCATGGTTATATGACTTTAACTCTTCGGGAATATTGATAATTTTAGAAGCATCTCCGAGCATAGCTTTTAAAACAGCATTGTTAGAAATGTTTTCAATGTTGTTTTCAAGATCTTTATACATATTAATTTTTAAGAAAGATAGCAGACCTATGCTTGCTTCTCTGATTATTCGCCAACCTTTTTCGTCAGCTATATCTTCAAGTGTTTTTAAATAATCTTCAACAGTATCTTTATCCGGATCAAAAGGCGGCAGTTCTATACCATAATCTGCCGATAGCAAATGCTGAAGAGTAGGATTAACCACAACATCATCGTCATATCTTACTAATTTGAATGGTGCATTAAGAGTTTCAACCGTCAGCGAAACCGGTACCAATATCAAAGGAGATTTAACCCAAGAGTGATGTGAACCATGATTTTCCTGCCATTCTATAAAACCCAAAGACAAATAAAGTATATTTGTACCTTGTTCTTCTAATGCAAGTTTAGATTTGTTACGTAAATTCTTTAATGTTTTTTTACTTTCCTGAAATGATGTGGCAACTTTAATATCACCAAGGAATACAGGAATAGGACAAGAAAGTGTATCAAGCAATCTTAATACAGAGTATGTGCGTATGTCAGAATCTTTATCCACAGGATATTGAAAAGTCAGTTCTTTTTCGTTCTGAACATAATTTACATACAGCTCATCAAGCCCGGGTTCAACAATTTTTAATGTTGCCCTGGCTGTTTCTCTGTAATTGATCATTTTATTCCTTTTGCCTGTATCTAAAAGCTGGCTTTTCCAGTATTCGATTTTTTTATTTTCAACAGGGTTCATATTGCCACCTCGATTTTGCTGTTTTTCGTTAGTTAATTACATATCCAAACTATTTTCGTTAAGCAGGAAGTCAAATATACCCATTGTAGTAATACCGTTATCATCCCGCTTTAGTTTAATATCATCTTTTACAACGATAATCTTCTTAAAAGAATCCTTTGTTTTCAGCAACGAACGTTTTTCTTGCTGTTCTTTTGCTTCGTTCGGCATATCAAACGCAGATTGAATATAGTATTTATTGTTTCCTTTAGTAGCAATGAAGTCGATTTCAAGTCCTTTTTGTGTTCTCTTTCCTTCATTGTTCGTTTCGACTATTTCAACAACACCAACATCTACGCGATACCCTCTGATTTTTAGCTCGTTGAAAATGATATTTTCCATAATATGATTTTCTTCTTGTTGCCTGAAATTCAACTGCGCATTTCTGATTCCTATATCGCTAAAATAATATTTTGACGGTGTTTCAATATATTTCTTTCCCTTAACATCATATCTCAATGCTTTATCCGTTAAAAAGGCATCAGTCAGAAAACCGAGATACTTTTTAACGGTTTTCTCAGTAATCTTACTGTTTTTCACACTTCTAAATGTTCGGGTAAGTTTTGCAGGATTAGTAAGCGACCCCACTGAAGATGCAAGAATATTTACCAACTCTTCTAATTCACTTTCATTACGAATTTTGTTTCTGTCAACAATGTCACTAATATAAACTTTCTTCAAAAGGGAAGAAAGATATTCTGCTTTCATTTCATCATCTTCGCGAGTTAAAATCAGCGGAAGACCACCATAAGTATAATAATCTTTCCAGGCATGAGAAGTGGTACCGTCATATACCGAACAGTACTCTGCAAAAGAAAGCGGATGAACGTGTATTTCGTCTCCCCTGCCTCTGAATTCCGTAAGGATATCACTCGATAAGAATTTGGAGTTGCTACCGGTCACATATACATCCAAGTTTCTTATATGCGATAGCCCGTTTACCAAGTCAGAGAAATCTCCAACATACTGTATTTCATCAAGAAACAAGTAGTATTGCTCCTCATCCTTAATTTGTTCTTTTATATGATTATATAGTATTTTTGGTTCTCTCAGTTCTTTGTTCATGATGTCATCAAGAGCTATCTCAATGAGGTGATCTTGTCTAACACCTTTATCAAGCAAATAATCGTGATATAAATGAAAAAGCAAATAAGATTTACCGCATCTTCTTATGCCGGTAATAACCTTAACTAATCCATTACATTCTCTTTTAATTAATTTGTTCAAATATAAATCTCGTTTGATTTCCATATCATTCACTCCATTTTTAGTCGACATTACAGAATTTTACGGTATTATTATAACATATTATTATCAAATAGTCAATCATTTAGGACAGATTTAGTCGATTTTTTATAAAAAAATGTACTTAGGATGCAATTCCAGAGTAAAAATACGGCTATAATTAATCTGAACAAGATATTACATTTATTATATTTACCCCTTTTTTGTTATTGAGTCCTCACTTTATTCCGCCGCCTTCACCTATGTAAAGGTCTAACGGCTCGTTAAACTCCAATTTTATTACTGTGCAATACTTATCACACATTTCTTTCGGTAATTCAAACCATAAAATTCCGGGCATATCCAAAAAACCGCCTTGCTTGTAGTGTTTAAGCTCTGTGTCTGAGCCAAGAACCGTAATGCTCTTTATATCGTTTCGTATTCCTTTAACGCAAAGCTCACCGGATGGTAAATCGTGATAGAAAAGATATAATTTCTTTCTGTCTTTTGAAAGAGTGCTGTTCCCGAAGAAAAATCCGCCGGGCAGTCCGCTCTCGGTTTCGTATACAGCCTCACCGTTCCTCGTTATCCATTCACCGACCTCAAGCAAAATCTCTTCGTCTTTTTCGTCTATTGTTCCGTCTGGCTTCGGGCCTATGTCAAGTAAAAGGTTTCCGCCCATGCCTATACATTCGGTGAATATCCTTATAATTTGCTTTGGTGATTTGTAGTTTGTATCAGTCTCTTTATATCCCCATGAGTCGTTAAGTGTTACGCAAAATTCCCATGCTCTTTCAGGCTTTATCGTCGGTATTGCCTGTTCGGGAGTCTGATAATCTCCATAACCGCCTATACGGCTGTTTATTACTATTTCAGGGTTTAATGAGCGGATATAATCATTCATTTCTTTAAAACGCCATTGCTCTTCAGTACGTTCCCATACCCCGTCAAACCATAAGAGGTCTATTGTTCCGAAATTTGTAAGAAGCTCTGTAAGCTGTGCTTTATGGAATTTAAGGAAGTTTTCCCATTTTGCCAAGTTGTCAGGCTCTGATGCCGACGGTGCCGTGAATTTGTTCGTTGCCCACCATTCATCACTTTTGGGATGTATTGAGGCATAATCGGGATGATTCCAGTCAAGATGCGAAAAATATAATCCCACTTTAATATCCTTTTTCCTCATGGCGTTGCAGTAGGGTGCGATTAAATCACTCTTTGCCGGCGTTTGTTTAACAACGTTTAAATCGCTTTCCTTAGTGTCCCATAATGCTACGCCGTCATGATGCTTTGTAGTGAGGACAGTATATTTAGCACCGATTTTTGAAAACAGCTCCGCCCATTTTTCCGGATCATAATTTTCTGCAGTAAAACCGTTCTTTTGTGCCATATACTCGTCATAATCAACTTCGCCTGTGTAAAAAGACCAGGACTCTGTCACACCATTAACCGCATAAATTCCCCAATGCATGAAAATACCGAATTTTGCGTCTTTAAACCATTGCATTTTATCCATGATAAACCCTCCACGGTGTTTTTTTAATATCATAGCATAAAATTTGGTATTTGTCAACTGATAAATTATAGTTTATCTGCGATAAACTATAATTTACAGTGAAATTTTTTGCCACAGGCAAAAAGTGAAATCCAACCATTTGGTTGGGTGAAATTCGCATAAATGCGAGTGAAATTTGCGGCAAATTTGCCGCAAGTTATGGAAAGAAAATCGACAAACGATTTTCTGAAATTTAAATTCAGAAATTGCTTGCAATTTCTACTGAAACCTGTCGCATAGCGCCAGATTTCACCCATGCTTTGCGTGGATTTCACTCACACGAAGTGTGAATTTCACATTTTGCTGAAAGCAAAATATTTCACTATTATAGTTTAGAGGCGTTCCGCCGATAAACTATAATTTATATGTTTGTTAACAATCTGTTTACTAATTAAAAAACCGTGAATATGTATTGTAAAAACCTTGACAATTCGGTGCGGATGGGTTATAATTAAATCAGTACTTTAAAATAACGGAGGTAGCGGTTATGAAAATTGTAAATGATACATATAAGCAGGTTAATGGGATTAATATGCCGGTAAGGATATATTATCCTGAAAATGAGAAGAATGATGTTCTTGTGATTGCTATACATGGCGGCGGATGGCATGCTGTAACTAAAAACGAGGAATGGAACGGAAACTGGATGGCTTATCAGGCTGAATATTATGCAAAGCGAGGCTATACGGGAGCGGTTTTCTCTTACCGTTCAATAGACATTACCGAAGACACGGATGTTTTTGATTTATATGAAGACTGCAGGGATGCAGTAAAGTATATAACTGAGCGTGTGGATTATAAGAAAATAGTATTTATGGGCGATTCGGCAGGTGGACATCTTGCTATGCTTTTAGGGCTTGACGACGACATAAAGACGGATATTGTAGTTGCCTGCAATCCTGTTCTTGATTTAACAGATGAAAAATGGGCATATACGGCGGCGGATGAAGAAACAAGACGCAACGCATCGCCTTATTATAATCCGAAGGCTGTTGATACAAAGTTTTTATTTATGCACGGAAAGGCGGACAGTGTTGTTTTGTGTGAAGTTACCGAAAAATATCACGATATGATGAAGGAACTCGGAGTCAGCACTGAATTAGTGACCTTTGAAGGGGTAAGTCATGCGTTTATTTTGAAAAATTACAAATCAACAGATGAAGAGATTGAGAGGTATATGGATATTATAGATGACTATTTAAAGCGTATGCTTTGATAAAATTGCCTAAAAAATCTCGTTGTTTTTGATTAAAAGGTAGAAAAAGTGTTAAAACTCTTGACAAATTCCGATAAATTTTGTATTATAATAGTTAGTATTAAGAAATAATGCATTTGTCAATTTCAGCTTGTATGTACATCTTTTGCATTAACTAATTTAGCTAAGAGGAGATGAACCGGTTGGAAATCACGGATATAAAAATCAAACCAATCCAGGGCGGTAACAGGATGAAGGCAGTAGCTTCAGTAACGTTTGATAACGTTTTTGTTGTTCATGACATTAAGATTATTCAAGGTAACAACAAGCTTTTTACAGCTATGCCGAGCCGTAAAACACCAGACAATGAATTTAAAGATATTGCTCATCCCATAACAACGGAGATGAGAGCATCATTAGAGGCAAGCATCCTTGAAAAGTACGAAGAAGTGCTTTCGGAAGTCCCTGAGGTTTAATACAAAAGAAAAATCAAAAGACGACTCCTGTTATTCTGTTATGGATTAAACGGGAGTTTGTTTCTTATGGAGAAAAAGTTTAAGATATATTGCCATTGTTGTTTTTATATGAAATAATGAGTTTGAGGTGGGGAATATGATGATATCCGAAATTTCATATTCGGATCGGATAAAAGATTACAGCTATTCAGAGCTTTTATCTGAAGAGAAAAGATTATTTAAGCATATTACAGAGTTGCAATATAAAATTGTTTCGGAGGAGACTCACTTAAATACAGAGTATATAAACCCACCATATGTAACGCAACTTTTATCATACAGGAAATATTTAATAGTTTTGCAAAATTATATTTTGGAAAAAGAAAACGATATTAAAGTTTCAAAGCTTAAGGAAAGTTTAAAAGATGCTCCCGGGAAAGGAGAATAATGTCTTGTGTCTGATTATGCATCTTATTGCGGATGTGATATTAGCCTGAAACGGTGTAAAAAAGTATGTTGAGAAAAATACGATAATGAAGGGATGATCTCTTATGATATTAAAAGAAAAAACGATTTGCTTTACAGGACATCGTGATATGAAAGCACCTGAAAAAGTGGAAAATACACTGATTCGTTTACTTGAAGAATATATACAGCAGGGATATGATACCTTTCTTGCCGGAGGTGCGCGTGGATTTGATAATCTGGCGGCGGAGGCTGTTATAAAGCTGAGAGAGAAATATCCGGGTATTCGTCTGATAGTCGCGTTGCCGTTTACGAGTCATTACCGTCATGAGAAAAATTGGAGCAGTGATGAAATCAAGATCTATAAGGCTGTTTTGAAAAATGCTGACGAAATCATTACATTATTCAAGGAATACAAAAGCGGCTCATACTTTAAACGCAACCGGTATCTTGTGGATAACGCAAGCCTGTGTATTGCTTATTACCGCCGTAACGGAAGCGGAACTGCGTATACGGTTAATTATGCGAACACAAGTAAAATTGAGGTCATTAATATTGCAAAAGTTGAGTAGTGCAAAAGCTTTTGGCTGTCTGTTCAGGAGAAGGTGTATTTAAATTTAAAAAAACTTTAAAAAATTTCAAAAAAACTATTGACAAAACCGTGAAAATGTGGTATTATATATCATGTCGTTATTATTGCGGAATAGTGTAAGGGTAGCACTAGTGACTCTGACTCACTCTGTGAGGGTTCGAATCCTTCTTCCGCAGCCATAGGTCAACGGTAAAGTTGATACAAAGAAAATCGCTTGATTTCAAGCGATTTTTTGATTCTCAGGCTCAGAAATGAGCCTTATTTTTTTGGGCTCCTGAGTGGTTCGAATTTGTGAATTTGACCCCCCTGTAAACCTTTTGGCAAAAAAGGCTGATTTTTACCTCATTTTTAAGGGAAAAATACCCCCCCTATGTCCAAAAACGAAAAATTCAGTGCATAAATTTTAGCCTATAAAAACCTTTATATAATTTTTAATATTGCACTTTCTATTTTCAAGAGATGACGACTGAATAGAATATATCATAACTCATTCCTTCGTTTCTATCAAAATTTTTGACGAATAGGCATCAAGTACAATGCTTTTTGAAACTGCTTGCTTTGAATAAAAATCATTGTACTTCTTATCAGGCAAAGATATATTTTCCGAATGATTATTGAAGTTTTCAAGGAAAATAAAAGTGTTTTCGCCGTCTTGTCTGGTATGTGCGGTAACACCATGCGGAAGATGTGTAATGATAGATTTTTCGAGCTTCAAATCTGAAATGATGTTTTCATAAAAATCGATCGTAAAGTCTCCTGTATCTCGAAATGCAATATAGTAAGCATTTCCATCGCCGTACTTGTTACGCGTGATGGCAGGCATACCGGCATAAAAATCAGAATTGTATTCGGCTAAGACATTTGCGGTATTTGCGTGAATTAATTCACAATAATCTACCGCTTTATACTCTTTTGAGTTATGTGCAATAACAGTATTGCTTTCGTAATTATAAAGTGTGTCAATTTCTTCTGACCATATTCCGAAAATGTCTTTCAATTCATTTGCGGGGAAACCGCCGAGATAACATAAATCATTTTCATTTGTCCAACCGGTTACATAGGTGCAGACGATAGTACCTCCGTTTTGTACATAGTTCTTGATTTTTTCAATAGTATCAGGTTTTAACATATATAACATTGGAGCAATAATCAATTTATATTTTGAAAAATCAGAGTCATAGTTGATAATATCAACGTTTACTCCGTTTTTCCAAAACGGATAGTAATGGTTTATACATGTCTCTAAATAGTTTTTCTTGCTTTTTATAAGTCCCTGTAAATCATCTATTGCCCATCTGTTTTCCCAGTCATAAAAAACTGCAACGTCACTCTTAACATAAGTTCCGATGATTTCATCCATTTGTGACAGGGACTTTCCAAGAGAGGAAACCTCCTTAAAGACCCTGGTATTTTCATGACCGCAGTGGTCAACAACTGCACCGTGGAGTTTTTCGCTGCTTCCTCTGCTTTTGCGCCACTGGAAATACTGAACGGTATCCGCACCGTGGGCTACGGCTTGCAGAGATGAGAGTGTGTGCATTCCGGGACGTTTTAGCTTATTCACTTCGTGCCAGTTTACACAGCTTGGAGTGCTTTCCATGAGCATAAAAGGCTTGCCGTCTTTTAAGGAACGGTTCAGGTCATGGTGGAATGCGGTATGACATCCTATATAGACATCATCCGTCATGGAATGCCATTGAGGATAATTGTCCCATGATACAACGTCTACTATATCCTTGAATTTAAAGTAATTAAGGTCGGGGCAAGTACCCATAAAATTAGTTGTAACAGGAATATCAGGTGTGAGTTCTCTTATTGGAGCGATTTCGTTTCTCATAAAATCCATAGTCTGGTCGGTGACAAAGCGTTTCCAGTCAAGATTAAGAGCGTGAACGCAGGTTTCGCCTATTGGAGAAGGAGATTCTATCTGCTCCCATGAAGTATATGTATGACTCCAGAATGTTGACCAATATTCATGATTTAATAAATCAAGATCGTTGTTGTATTTGATTTTAAGCCATTCTCTGAATGCCTCCTGGCAAAGTGGACAGTGACATTCACCACCATATTCATTTGAAATATGCCAGAGAATCAATGCCGGATGGTCTTTATATCTTTCAGCTAACATTCTGTTAATTTTCTGAGTTTTGTATCTGTAATATGGAGACGTAATGCAGTGGTTGTGTCTGTGTCCGTGGATATTTTTTGTTCTGTCTGAATTTACTCTTAAAACCTCAGGGTGTGCCTGACTCATCCAGGCAGGTCTTGCACCGCTTGGGGTTGCGAGTATGGCTTTTATTCCGTTTTTGTTAAAACGCTCCATTAACTCGTCTAAAAAGCTGAAATCATAAACATCTTCTTTCGGCTCAAGCATTGCCCATGAAAAAATACCTACAGACATTGCATTACAGTTTGCAAGCTTCATAAGACGAATGTCTTCATCAAGGATTTCAGGGTAAGCAAGCCATTGATCGGGATTGTAGTCCGCACCGTGAATTATATGCGGATATTTTTTGCTTATCGGATTAAATTTTTTCATAACTGCCTCCATATGAGTTTTATTATATTAATTAATAAAAAAGATTTAAAAATCTTCAACCCCCTAACCCTGGGTCTTGGGGGCAAAAAGGAAATCTTTTTTTGAATAAGCAAAATTGCGCACGTTTGCGCGCAATTTCCTATGTTATAAAAAAGTATATCACAGATGATTCGAAAAATCAAGATATGTAAGAAAAAAAGAAAAGAAAAGTTATGAAAGAACAATAACCATACAAAATGTACTATTGTAGGAACTTGTATAAATTTGATACACCTTAAATATTGATAATGATTGGTTTAATATTGTTAATTGAAAAAGAATATGTAATATGTTATAATATTAGTATAATAACGGGCTTTGCCCGTTTGAAATGCCATGGTTGTACACATGCAATTTGACATTTCGTAACAAAAAATAGTGAAAGGGAGCTTGTTATGATTTACAGGGAAAAAGCAGCCGAGTTGCTTTCTAAAATGACGCTTGATGAAAAATTTCAGCAAATGAATATATTTATGCGTGTTGATGATACTTTTGAGAAACTGAAAAATGAAAATTCTCTTGAACCGCGCGGCTGTATATTTGCAGAGGGGAAGGGATTTTCTCCAAACCACTTTAATGCGATTCAGAAATATTTTGTGAACAAAACCCGTTTGGGAATTCCAATTCTTTTGGCAGGCGAAGGTATTCATGGTCTGATATACAAAGGAGCAACTGCGTTTCCTCAGTGTGCGGGACTGGGGGGAACCTTTGACCGTGAAATGATGAGCCAAGTGGCTGATGTAATCGGTTCCGAGGCTGCAGCATGCGGTACACGTCAACTGTATGCGCCCGATCTTGATATACCAAGAGATCCGAGATGGGGACGGACACAAGAGTGTTATGGTGAAGATCCGTATCTTGTCGGCGAAATGGGAGTAAGATACGTAAAGGGAATACAGGACCATTCTGTTGCGGCGACATTAAAGCACTTTATCGCTCATGCAGTTCCTGAAAACGGAATAAATCTTGCACCGGTACATATGGGCGAAAGAGAAATGCGTGAAATTATGCTCGAGCCGTTCAAAAAATGTATTGAAGCGGGAGCATTATCGGTCATGCCTGCATATAACGAGCTTGATGGTGAACCGATTCATTCATCACAAAAGCTGATGCGTAAGCTTCTTCGTGAGGAACTTAAATTTGACGGAATGACAATTTCAGATTACGGAGCAATTGAAATGCTACATACCTTCCACTATGTAGCAGAGGATAGGTTAAAAGCCGGGAAATTGGCTCTTGAAGCCGGAGTTGATATGGAAGCGCCCGAGCCTTTTGGTTATGGTGAGGAATTGAAGGAAGCGGTATTGAAGGGTGAATTTGATGAAAAATATATAGATGAAGCAGTTCTCAACATCCTTATTCTTAAATATCGTATAGGCTTATTTGATAATCCGTATATTGACGATGAAACGCTCAGCGGTTTGCATTCGGACGCTTCGTCAAAGCTTGCACTTAAGGCGGATGAGGAATCAATACTTCTTTTGAAGAATGATGGTATTTTACCTTTAGCGGAAGATAAAATCGGAAAAATTGCGGTAATTGGAAATAATGCGGAATATAGTTTTATGGGAGATTATATTGAAAGAAGTGATGCGTGTATTGATTTTTACAATGGTATGGTAAACCGTCTCGGAAAAGACAGAGTGCTCTGCGCGAGAGGATGTAATGCAGTTACCGGAACGGAAGAAATGATAAGCGAAGCTGTGGATAAGGCAAAGCAGGCTGATATTGTGTTTCTTGTTCTGGGAGATGGTGGAGCTGTAGGTGGAGGAGTCGGCGGAAATATTGAAAATATGCTGACTGAAATTACTTGCAGTGAGGGAGTCGATACACATGATTTGTCACTTCCGCCATCACAGCAACGGCTGTTTGATGCAATTTCAGCACTTGGGAAACCATGTGTTTTTGTAATGATGGCAGGTAGAACGTATGCACTTGAAAGAGAGGTATCAAAGGTAAATGCTTTTATGTTTTCATGGGGGGGCGGAGAACAGTGCGGTACTGCATTTGCCAATTTAATTTTCGGAGATGTGTCACCGTCGGCAAAGCTTTCGATTTCATTCCCGAAATCAACAGGTCACATTCCGTGCCACTATAACTATAAGGTTTCGGCAAGGGGAAGGTTTTATAAACAACCGGGAAGTGTTGAAAGTCCGGGACGTGATTATGTAATGTCTTCACCCGAGGCGTGGTTGCCTTTCGGATACGGACTTTCCTATACAAAGGTTGAGTATTCTGACTTGCGTGTGATACCACAAAATGACGGTACGGTAAAAATTAAAGTTGATGTAAAAAACAGCGGTAAATATGAGATAAATGAATCTGTGCTGGTTTTTGTTCGTACGATGTATGCACCGATTACTCCACTTGTGAAACGACTGAGGGCATTTGACAAAATAAAACTGGAACCAAATGAGAAAAAAACGGTTGAATTTATTTTGGATGATGAAGATTTTTCATATGTAGATATTGATTACAAAACAGTCAGACTGTCGGGTAAATACAAAATTATGGTAGACAGTCTTGAATGTGATTTTGATTTAAGATAATGGGAAACGGGCAAGTTAGTAAGTATACAGGGAGTTTGATTTTCGAAAGTAAAAGTTAAATTTTGCCTGTTGCAAGTGAAAAATACTTGTGGTATAATTAAATTGCAAAATAAATATTAGCCGACTTGCCTGAAAAAAAGGCAGAGGACGGCGGATAGGAGAATGTTATGAATGTTAAATTGAAGAAAACGGTAAGCTTGTGTGCTGCTCTCGTATTAGCAATAAGTGCTGCGGGTTGCGGCAAGCAGAAAGATGCTGACAATCAGGCTCAGGAGCTTACATACTGGGTTGGATTCGGAAACCAGGCGGTAACGGGTGTTACAAGCTTTGCGGAGCTTCCTGTTTATAAGGAAGTGCTGAACAAGACAGGAATTGATGTGGTGTTCAAGCATCCGACAAACGGACAGTTGAATGAACAGCTTAATTTGCTTCTTGCATCTGGAGATCTGCCGGATATCATACAGTATTCTTTTTCTACCGATTACCCGGGAGGTGCTACAAAAGCAATAGAACAACAGTGTATTCAGGTTCTTGATTTAGATAAAGCACCAAATCTGAAGAAGTATCTTGAAGAGCATCCGGAAATAGACAAACAAATAAAGACAGATAAGGGTGAGTATTATACATTCCCGTGTATATACGGTGATGACAATTTGCTCGTATATACCGGAATTATCACACGTAACGATATTTTGAAAAAAATAAACGCAGAAATACCTGAAACAATTGACGAATGGTACACTGTGCTGACAAAAGCGAAAAATGAACTTGGTCTTAAGTCACCTATTACACTGGCGTATGGAAATCTGAACTTATTTGCACAGGCATATGGAATCTGCTCGGGTATGTACGTTGATAACGGTGTAATAAAATTTGGTGAATATGAGCCTGCGTATGCCGAGTTTGTAAAAACAATGGCTAAATGGTATGCAGAGGGACTTATTGACCAGAAAATTGCCGGTATGGATAATAAGATTATAAAGCAGAATATCATTAACGGCGATACACTTGCGGCTGTTGGTAATATCGGCGGTGGAATCGGTGCGTGGACAACAGCTCTTGAGGGAACAGATGCTGAACTTCAACCAGCTCCATACCCTGTTCTTATTAAAGGTGAAAAACCATACGGTGGTCATCGCATTAACGAATATTCAGCATTTGGAAGTGCTTGTATCTCTACAAAATGTAAGGATGTTGATGCGGCATATAAATTGCTTGACTTCGGATACAGTGAAGAAGGAAGAATGCTCTTTAATTTCGGAATTGAAGGCGAAAGCTACAATATGGTAGACGGCTATCCTACATATACAGAGCTTATTACCAAAAACCCGGACGGAAAATCAATGTCTGATATGCTCGGAATATATGCTTGTCCGGATGGTGTATCTCCTACAATAAAGGATGCACGTTACATGGAGCAGTTTGCAGCATTACCGGCACAGAAAAAAGCACTTGAACTCTGGATGGATACAAATGCAAAAGAACATTTATTGCCGCCTATATCTTTCACATCTGAAGAAAGCAGTGAAGTATCAAAGCTTGCAACAGAAATCAACAGTTATGTTGACCAGATGATTCTTAAATTTATAACAGGTGTTGAACCGATAGAGAATTTCAATCAATATATCGAAAACCTCAGAACAATCGGTATGGACAGACTGATACAATTATATCAGCAGGCATATGACAGATACCAGAAGAGATAAATTTAATGATTTTAGAAAGGCAATGACATAAATGAAAACATTAAATGCAACAAACATCAAACAAGGTTTCAGAACGCGTGTTTCAGATGATTTCCGTAGAAATAAAGAACTTTACCTGATGCTTCTTCCGATATTGGCATTTTACATAATTTTTTGCTACGGGCCGATGTATGGTGCAATCATCGCATTTAAGGATTTTTCTCCTATGGGTGGAATACTTGGCAGTCCGTGGGTAGGATTTAAGCATTTTACAGATTTTTTTACAGCACTCAATGCTAAAGAAAAAATAATAAACACAGTACGTATCAGCGGAATGAGTATCTTGTTCGGATTCCCTGCACCGATTATTTTTGCTCTGGCACTTAATGAGCTTCGTAGCAAAAAGTTTTCAAATACTATAAAAACAGTATCATATCTGCCACATTTTATATCATTGGTAATTGTATGTGCTATGATAAAAATATTCGTATCACCTGATGGAATTATCGGCAGTATATACGCAAATCTGACAGGTGACCGTTCGATTATGATTGACAATCCCAAAAATTTCGTGCCGATATTTGTAGCATCGGATATATGGCAGGAACTCGGATGGAGTTCGATAATATATGTAGCTGCTATTTCGGGTATTGATGTTCAGCTTTATGAGGCGATTGAAATTGATGGTGGCGGAAGATGGAGAAAGCTTTGGAATGTAACACTTCCGGGAATAATGACAACAATAATTATTATGCTGATATTAAGACTTGGAAGCATTCTTTCGGTCGGATATGAAAAGATAATTCTTTTATACAATCCACTTAATTACAGCACCTCGGATGTTATTTCAAGTTATGTATACCGTAAAGGCTTGCAGGAGTTCAACTATAGTTTTTCAACAGCCGTTGGTTTGTTTAATTCAGCTGTAAACTTCTTGTTTTTGGTTATAGTAAATAAGATATCCAAAAAAGTAAGCGATATCGGTATTATGTAATTGAGGAGGTGACGTAGTGAAAAAATTAACTTTACGCGAATTGTTATTCCAGATTGTATTGGTAACTATTATGCTGTTGATTGCAGTTGTTACGTTATATCCTATGTGGTTTGTATTTGTGGCATCTTTCAGTAATAATACCGAGGTTATTAAATCAGCGGGAATGATGTTCTGGTTTAAGGAGTTCACATTTGCGGCATACAAAGAGGTTTTGGGGTATCAGTCTATCTGGACGGGATATCGTAATACACTCTTCGTTGTGCTTGGTGGAACTTTATTAAGTATTATTCTTACTTCAATGGGAGGATATGTTCTTTCACGTAAAAATGTAATGTGGAAAAAACTTATATCAACACTCATAATTTTTACAATGTATTTTTCAGGCGGACTTATTCCGAGATATTTCCTGATAAAATCTCTGCATATTGAAAGTACATTGCTTGTGTTAATTCTTCCTGTTGCAATAAATACATATAACATGATAATTATGCGTTCTGCATTTGAAAGTGTGCCGCAAAGTCTGTACGAAGCTGCACAGATTGACGGGGCGGGGCATTTTGTAACTCTGTTTCAGATAATGCTTCCTGTAGTAAAGGCAACAATCGCAGTGCTTATACTTTATTATGCAGTAGGATACTGGAACGCATGGTTTGATGCAATGATATTTATAAATGAACGAACAAAACAGCCATTACAGCTTATTCTGAGAGAAATTGTTCTCTATAATACAACATCTGATAGTGTAACGAACGCAATAGACAGAGCTGAAATTGGAGAAACGGTGCAGTATGCTACAATTATTGTTGCAACATTGCCGATACTCGTTCTTTATCCTTTCCTTCAAAAGTATTTCACAAAAGGCGTTATGATTGGAGCGGTGAAAGGATAATATGACAACTAATAATAAACGAACAATTTTTTATTCGTGGGTAAGCTCTTACGTATGTATCAGCCTTGTGTTGGTCATTATATATACTCCAATTATGTTTGTGTTTAAAGATAAAATAATCAGGCAGAATTCGGATTTGAATAAATATATGCTTTCCGAGCTGGCTTATGTATTTGATTCATATATTGACCAGCTGCATAAAAGTACATTAAGTGTACTTCATGGTGATTTTATTGATAAGTATGAAAATATTGGTTTGAATCAGTATTCGGCATATGAGAACAAGAATTATTTGCTGAATATATTACATAGTAATCCTGATGTGGAAAATGTAGCAATTTATTTTACTGACGATGATTATATCGTAAATCAGAACGGTATATTTGATGCAAACGAGTATTATAATATTTATTACGAAAAGGATGCTGAAAGCTTCAGAGGCTGGAAAGAGATGCTTTTCGGTGACAACAATATGTTTTTGTTTGACTGTGCTGTTGGAAAAAAGCTTGTGTATAAGGTTGATATGTCGAAATTCTTAGTAAACAAAAAGAAAAACTGTATTGTTTTTTCTGAAATCAATGAATTGTCGTTTCAGGTTAAAATTCAGGACTTGTATAACAAAACGCAGAATAACATTATAGTTACTGACAATATTACTCAAAACAGTATCTCATACAACTATGATGAGGATTCGCAATATATTTTCTTTGACCGGCCGGGGGCTGATCCAAGCCTGAATTACAGTCTTGCAATAAAGAAAGACAGGTATTTCTTATCATTAAGTATATTACGTATGATGTATATTTGCATTTTGTTTGGATTTGTGATTTCATGTATGCTTGCATGGTATTTTGCAAGAAAGCATTATAAGCCTATAAAAAAGCTTTTATCGAATTACATAGAAAATACCGATGTGAAAAATGCAAATGAGTTTGAATTTATTGAGATGTCAATAAAAGATATTAATAACAGACTCAGGAAATCTGAACGTGACAATCTGATGTTGAATTTTCTCAACGATGTATATTCCGAAGAGGATATACTAAAAATTTCGGAATATTATGATATGTTTGTGTATGAAAAATACGTGGTTGCTATGATAATACCAAATCATGAAGGCATAGCTATGCTGAAAAATAACCAATATACTCAAAATGATATTCGTGTGATTTTCATCAATATAATTGAGGAGCTCTTAAATGAAAAGTATCCATCAGTTGTAATTGAAATAAACAGAATGTTTTGTTGTGTGATTAATTTATCAGATGCGGATAATTTTTCAGAAAATATTGATGGACTGAAAAAATTATTCAAAAATTCACAGGAAATTATATTGAAGTATTTTGGCGTGGAGTTTAATGTTGCAATCGGAAGCATATTTGACGGATATGAAGGAATCGGAATGTCTTTTGGTCAGGCTATGGCGATGACAAAGCTTTTGAGAAAATCATCTGTCAATAAAGTGATTTTCTATTCTGATATCAGTCAGAATAATATCGAAGTTCTTTCATTTAAGATGAAAATACTTGATGCAATGAAAAAGAGAAATATCGAGGAATGCTGTAATTATTACAATTTGTTTGTAGATAAAGCAACAGAAGAATGTGCATCTATGGAAAGAATTTTACTCGGAACGATTGAAATCATGACTGCTATGCCATATGTTGTTTTACCTGCTAACAATATTGATAAAATCGAAAAATATGATTATACAAAAACAATATCACATTGTGAAACTGTTGAAGCGCTAAAAAAGGAGATATTTGAATATATTATGCGACTGAGTAAAGAAGAAGCTAATTTTGATGTTGGAAAAAAGGAGGTGGAGATATGTGAGTTCATAAAGCAGAATTACGCAGATCAGGATTTAAATGTAAACAAAATAAGCGATGTGTTTTCTCTTCATCCGGTGTATCTGTCGAGAATGTTTAAAGAAAAAATCGGACAGACACCGAGTGACTATATTACAAAAATACGTATGGACGAGGCGTGCAAGTTGTTGGCAACAACCGCTTATGATGTAAAGGTAATTGCTGAACGTGTCGGTTATTTAAGCGCACAAACCTTTTCAAGAGCATTTAAAAAAACAATTGGTTTGACTCCTGGAAATTACAGAACAAAGTTTCAGACAATAATTTCACAGGATGAAAATAAAACAAATTAAGAAAGGAAATAATTATTATGAACAGTAAGTTTAAAAAGATTATGGCAGGGTGTATTATTGCTACAATGTTGCCGATAACGAATTCTATGGCTGCTGGCACCACAGACAGTTTTTCGGAAGATTTCGAATCGGTAACGACAAGTACACTTAACTGGACAAAGTCCGACTGGATTTCATGGGAACCAAACGTATTCCAGACACTTGTTGAAGAGGGTAAATTTGGTAAATCAAATTCAGATTCGGCATTGGTGGTTAAAACAGTTCCCGGAGGACGTGCCGGAAAAGATTACGGAGTATCAAAAACTATTGATCTTCGTGATTTGAAAGCAGGAGAGAAAATTCATGTTTCTTACGAGTATCTGTCAAGTGATTTCAATGGCTATAAGTCAGCATACATAACATTGAAATCAGATACAGGTGAAGTAAAGGAATTTACATCTTTAAACTATAGTAAGCGTTGGAAAGACCAACAGGGAGCAAGCTATTTCTGGCAGGTAGAACAAAAGTATGACAGCTGGGCTATTGCAATGAATAAATGGTACAAGTTTGACTATTTCATTGATCCGTCAGATAACAGCGTAGACATCTACAGAGACGGTACAAAGCTTGGAAGTGCAACTATTGAATTTGCAAACGGCGGTAAGGTTAGTGCTATGACAGGAATCAGTTTCCGGAATAACCAACCTACTACAACTATCGGAACACATTTTGCAGTTGATAATATCAATGTAGAGTATGTGTCTTCAGAAGTTGCACCGGAGATTTCACCGAGTTCTTCATTTATCGACTTTGAAATGTATAAGCCGAACACAGGTGCAACAGAGAGAAAACCGTTTTATGATTACTATGATGGATGTGATAAGGTATCAAACCTTTCAGCAAATTATACTCAGTCAAATGGTAATGAAGTTGTATATTATGCAATGGAAGATGGTATTTTCGGTAAGAGTGGAAAGGCACTTCATATGCACAATAATCTTGGTGTAAGCCAGGGCCATGCATATGTCCAGACGCCGGAAATAGCAGGTCTTGCAAGTGGAGATAAGGCTCTTATCAGCTATGAAATAGCAGTAGATCCGAATAATACTTACGCACAGACTTTTGCGGCAAGATTAAATACAAGTAAGGGTTCAAAGGGCGAATATGAGCTTGTAAAGCTTAATGTAAAAAATAATGCTCTTGCAATCTGTAAGCAATGGGTAGCTGACCTTAAGGGCGGAAGATGGTACAAGATAGACCTTGTTATTGATAACAAAACTGCAAAGGTGACAGCTTTCTTGAACGGAAGAAAAGTTCTTGACGGAGTTCAGCCTGATTCGTGGGGATTAGCTTCAGATGAATATATTACTTCAGTTCATACATGCAGATTCCAGTATTATCCGAATGCCAACAATAAGGGTGGAGTATATTATGATAATATAATATTGAAGAATATCAAAGATACTGCACCGGCTAATCTTGATGCAACTCTTACAGTTAATGAATCTGTAGGTGATGTGGCTTTTGATAATGTAACAGTATTTGAAGGAACAGATGTATCAACATTCCTGGCAAATTCGAGTGCAAACGGTGGTGCAATAGCGGTAGCAAATTCTGACGGAACAGTAATTGACAGCGGTCTTGTTACAGCAGGTTCAAAGATTTTAGTTACAGGTGCTTATGGTGAACCTGCGGTATATGACGTTTTTGAAAAAGAAGCACTTCCGGTTGGTCCTTTCGCATTTACAGAAGATTTTGAAGCTGTAACAACAGGCACACTTGACTGGAGAAAAACCGGAAGACTTGTTGATGACCCGAACTTTACTGCGCGTGTTGCGGGCGGTGAATATGGTAAAGCAAACTCTGATTCGGCATTAGTTGTAGAAGAGAAGGCAGGCGGTGCTAATAAAGCATTCGGAATTGAAAAAGATATAAGTCTTCGTAATATGGTGTCAGGTGAGAAGCTTCATGTTTCTTTTGAGTATCTGGTAAGTGATTTTGCCGGTTGGAAAGGAATAGGAATCACATTAACATCAAATAATGGCGGAAGCCGTGATTTCCATCCGATTTTCTTCTCACACCGTAAAAATGAAAATATCAGCTATTTTGGTTATGACGGTAACTGGACAGGTATTGCAGGCTATGATTATGCAGATGGTAATACATTGCTGAATCATTGGTATAAGTATGACTTCTTTATTGACCCTGCAGGCAGTGTTGATATATACAGAGATGGTACTTTTCTTGGAACCAAATCATTTGCATTTGCAGATGGAGGAACTGTAAAGGGAATAACAAAGTTTGCAGTTATTAACTCCAGCAATTATTACACAAGCAGCGGAACACATCATGCAGTTGACAATATTAATGTAGAATATGTGTCATCAGTAAAAGCACCGTCTGCTCCTAACAAATGCACATTTAATGATTTTGAGATGCTTAACGCAAATACAAATTCAGCAAATAGTAAGCCGTTTACAGATGTTTATTTCTGGGATGCATGGCCAATATCTCTGAGCGCAGGAAACTATGTTAAAGATGGTGCATTAATCTATCAGATGGAACAGAATGTTTTCGGAAAATCCGGACAATCTTTACATATGTTCGATAAAACAGCAACAAGCGGACACGCATTCGTACAGTCAAGGGAAATATCCTTAAATAGCGGTGACAAAGCGCTTATCAGCTATGAAATAGCTATTGATCCAGATAACACTTGTGCACAGTCATTTGCGGCAAGATTAAATACAAGTACAGGTTCAAAAGGCGAAGCTGAAATTGTAAAGCTTAATGTTAAAAATAACGCTTTGGCTATTTGTGGAACTTGGGTAGCTGATCTTAAAGGTGGCAGATGGTACAAAATAGACCTTGTGATTGATAGCACAACTGCCAAAGTAACAGCTTACTTAAACGGAAGAAAGGTAATTGACGGAGTTCAGCCTAATTCGTGGGGATTAGCTTCAGGCGAATATATTACTTCGATTAACACCTGCAGATTCCAGTATTATGTTGGTGCGAATCCTGGCGGAGTATATTATGACAACATACTTTTCAGAAATCTCGGAAGCGGTACACTTCCTGAATTTGACACAACTCTTACACTTGATGAAACTATAGGTACAGTAAAAGCAGATACTGTAACATTGATTGAGGGAACAGACGTATCAAGCTTTATAGCAAATGCAACTGCAAACGGCGCGGCAATATCTGTAGTAAATCCACAGGGAGCTACAATTGATTCAGGTGCGATTATTGCAGGCTCAAAGATTTTGGTTACAGGTCCTTATGGTGAACCTGCAGTATATGATGTTTTAGAAAAAGTAGATGAAACACTTATAGATGAAGATTTCAACACAGAATTTGCTGATGGCACAATTCCTGAACCGTTCACTCAGAATAAGATTGGCGGACAATATACAAGTATTACAAGTGCATATCAAACAGGTCTTGGCGGAAAGAGCGATGAAAATGGTGCATACACATTCTCTGTAAACAACTGGAACGGAGATGCAACCGGTACAAATGACCCGTATATCTATTACCCAATAGGAAAGACAGTTCCTTATACTTTGGAAGCTTCATTCCTTCCGGGCGATGACATAAACTTTGTTGTTGCTGTTACTGATGCGGCAAATAATGAGTTGAAGTTAACACTTGGTAACTTCTCTGTTGGTGATTCAGCAGTATTTATGGGTAGCGAAAAGGAATACAAGGTATCAGATTTACACAAAAACAGATGGTACAAGATGGCAATAACTCTCTATCCTGGAACAAATTATTGTGATTTATGGTTTAACGGAGAACTTGTTGCAGAAAAATATGTAATTCCGGCATTTAAGGATAGTGCATATAACAAGATTCAATATGTAAGACTTCATTCATGGATTGACAGCGGTTCAGCTGAATCACCTGTAAGTGCAAAAATAGCACTTGATGATATTAAGGCATATGAAGGTTCTTACAAAGGCGAAACTTCAGTAGTTGACTTTACAACTACTTTGAATTGCAGAAAGGATACATATAAGTTATTTGTTGACGAGGCTATGGAAATAGGCGAGTTTATATCTGCAATAGAAACAGAAGGTACAGTAAGTATATTTGAAGATGATTCAATGGAAGCTCCAATCAGTGATGATTATGTTGTAGCCGGTAATGCAGTAGTAATTACTTCAGTAGATGAGGAAACATATTCATATTATAAGGTATTTGATATGAATGATCCTATTACATTGACTAATAATGGTCAGGATGCAGAAGGAATTTCAAGAGGTACTGTATGTGTACAATATGACGATGGAGATGAAGATGCAGAAGGTGTGCTTGCACTCGCTGCTTATGATTTAACAGGAAGACTTGTTAATTTAGTAATCTCTGAAGATTATGACGGTGACGGTATATATACATGTGAAACAGAGGTTGGAGACAATGTAGGAGTTAAGGTAATGTTCTGGGAGAGTATGAACAATATGATACCTCTTACAGAAGCTAAATATTTTGCACCGTCTGTAACAAATGCTAACACAGGAACAGATGTAGGTACAGCAGAGGATGAATTAGATGAAAACCCTGATGCAGAAGGTCCTGATGCATCAACACTTACACTGCCTGTTGCAGAAGAGGAAAGTGGTACACGTCTACTCCAATTCGTCTCAGATTCTTCAGCAACACGTCGTTTATCAGGCAAGGTTGCAGTTCATGACAGCTCGGATGCGATTTTCTACAGTGGTGAAAAACATGAAATGGAAGCTGAGCCATATTATAATGGCGATGTATTAATGGTTTCAGCAAACGATTTAGCTGATGCTTACAGTAAGACTTATAAATACGATTCAGCAACCGGCAAAATTGACTTTGGCACAGATGTGGACATGACAATTGGAAGCAACAATCTTGTTAAAGGCAGCACAACAAAAACTATGAGTGCTGCACCTGAAGTAAAGAACGGTGTTGTAATGGTTCCGCTTCAGGATGTATGTGAAAAGGGCCTGAATAAGACTGTAACAAAATTTGACCGTGGCTTATATGTAGCGTCAATACTACCCGTGAGCATAGAAGAGCATAGGAAAATTGAAGTTAATAACTATATGTTATATGACAGACCGAAGCAGGCTGAAATTAAATCTACTATGACTTCGGCACGTCCAAGAGTAATGCTTAATCCTACATCAAAGGAAAGTATTGTAAGTGCATATCAGAACAAAACAAATGAAAACATAGTTAGATGGGGAGACGAAGTTTTAAAAACTGCTGACGGAATCATAAACTATAAGCCTGTAAAATATGATTTGCCGGATAATTACAGATTGCTTGCACAGGCAAGAAAGTTTGTAGGACGTTCAATGAATCTTTCTATGGCATATCTTTTGACAGAGGATGAGAAGTATTCAAAACGCTTGTGGAAAGAGCTGGCAGCTGTTGGAAGCTTCCCTGACTGGAACCCACAGCATTATCTTGATGTTTCAGAAATCACAGTAGGTTTTGCAGTAGCTTATGACTGGCTATATGATGTTTGGACAGAAGAAGAACGTGCATTCTTAGAGGCATGTATTAAAAATAACAACTTGATTCTTACAGACAGAGCACAATATGGAGTTAATCCTACATACGGCGGAGAATGGTGGATAAGACAAGACAACAACTGGAATGCAGTATGTAATTCGGGTGCTATTCTTGGTGCAGCTGCAATTTATGAAACAGATTCTGAACTTTGCTCAAGGGTAATTCAAAACAGTGTTCGTGGTCTGGAGTCTATGTTAAACAATTTCTATCCTCTCGGAGCTTGGGATGAAGGTTCAACATATTGGTCATACATGATGAACTATTTTGCATACCTTTCAGACACACTTGAAAATTGTTTTGAAACAGACTTTAATCTGCTTTCTGCACCGGGACTTGATAACACTGCCAAATTCTCTGTTTATACAACAGGATTTACAGGTATAGATAACTTCCATGATGCGGAAAAATCATCAGGAACACATACAGTATATTATTGGCTTGCTAAGAAATTCGATCAGCCGGAAATTGCAAAATTAAGAATGCAAGATAGTGATGGAGAAGGCAGCTTACTTGATCTTCTTTGGTTTGACGCAGAAACTGTAACAGGTGACTTTGACCTCCCGCTTGATATTTGTCTTACAAGTGATAATTTAGACTACGGTTCAATGAGAGGTTCTTGGAGCGATACAAATTCACCATATCTTTCATTCCACAGTGGAAAAGCTCTTGTAGAACACGGTCATTTAGACCTTGGAACTTATGTTATTGATATGCTTGGTGAACGTTGGGCAGAGGACTTAGGCGGTGACGATTATAATCTGTCAGGATATTTCGATGATGATGTGAGATATGACTATTATCGTTTACGTCCTGAAGGTCATAATGTATATGTAATCAATCCTGATTCAACACCCGGTCAGAACACTGAGGCATACACATCTATATTTAATTATAATTTTGCTACAGGTAGCCCATTTGCAATCAGTGATTTGACTCAGGCATACAGTAAAGATGCTTCAAATGCAAAACGCGGTTATAAGCTTAGCGATAACCGTAGCAGTGTAATTATAAGAGATGAAATCACACTTAAGAATCAGTCTGATGTTTACTGGTTCTCACACACAAAGGCAGATATTCAGATTGTAGACAATAATACAGCAATCTTGACTAAGAACGGAAAATCTGTTAAGGTATCTATAATCACTAATGGTGATATTACACTTAGTGTAATGAATGCAGAACCTCTTGCAACATCACCGAACCCTGCAGGCCAGGCTTCTAACTCATCTTACAAGAAGCTTTGTGCTAAGGTAAGCGGAAGCGGAGATATATATATCCAGGCAAGATGGATTCCTGTAGACAATGCAAATGCTAATACTGCACAATCAAATGATGCATTGGCAAATTGGTAATTTAATATTATAATATTTTAAGAGTAAATATCATTTGCAAATAAGAATTAATTAATTCAGAGTAATATTTTTCACAGAGCCGTAAGCTTTGCGGCTCTGTGGGAAGTATCTGAAGTTGAAAGGAATTATAAAAATGAAAAAAACAAGACTAATTACCGTAATTATTTCTTTTATTATGTTGTTTGAAATAATTCCTGTAAATGCTGCTAAAAAAACACAATCGGTTTTCATGATTAAAGAAAACTTTAATTCAGGTATAACAAACGAAAAACCACAGACAGGAGATTTTGTGGCGTATGATACGCACGTGTTTGAACGAGTACCGGGTGCTGATAAGGCAGTATCTTTTCAGACTCTTGACGGGTTTGCACAAATGGACGTTAAAGGAACATCAAATACCGATAAATTTGTTTTTTCTATGGATTGTATGGTGAGTGGTGGCCGTCCGTTTATCGATCTGACAATAAATCAGAAGACATTCCTTAACGTAACTGACAACGGAACAATTACGACATATGACGGCTATCCGATATCAGCCAGAATGCCTTTGGATAAATATAAAAATATTGCACTTGAAATAGACGGTGCAAATAAGATGTACAGCATATACGTTGATGGAGGCTGTGTGGTGTCACAATGGTATATGAAGGATATGGCAATAAAAGAAGAGAATAAAATATCAATCCGTTTTATGACGGAAGGGGAAGAATCTGATATAACTATTGACAATCTGTTTATGTATGAGGGTTTTTATCGTGATATGAAGCCCTTTACAAAGGGCGGATATTCTGCAGATTCAATAGAATATATTCCTGAAGATATGCCTGAATCAGGTACACAGGTTTATGTAAATACCGATTTTGAGGGGGATGAAGTACAGGAAATATCTCTTTTCCCGAAAGATAATAAAATAACTTTAGAAAAAAAGAGCGATAATCAGTATTTGCTCTACAAACGAGCAGGCAGTCAGGATTTTTATGCTGAGAAATCGTTTTCAGATATATCGAATTATTTAATTATTCAGGCAGATTATTTGTTGCCTGCAGAAAACTCTGTTTTGATTTATCTTGAAGTAAAGGATTTACAGAGTAAAAGCAGAAGTATTGCTAAAATTGGTTCAGGAATTTCTGTAGGAAGTGTTGGCGGAGGGGCTGTTTCAAGCAGTAAATGGACAAACGTGGCAGTTGTTATTAATATTATCAGAAGTGTTGCAAGCGTTTATGTAGATGGCGTTAAAACTATTGAAAATATCAGTGTTGCTGACGGAACATTAAATGGTATTACAACAGTTCGTTTCTGGTGCGATACAGGTACTTCGGGTGCTACCATAATGCAGGATAACCTTCGTATATATGAGGGTAAAGAACCGCGTGAGTTGGGAGAAAATGAGCAAGCTCTGAGACGCAGTCAATTTACAGAGGATTCCGTATCGCAAAAGAAACTCAGAAATACCGTGGCATTACATGACAGGGGAGACAGCATTTTCTACGATAATGAAAAGCATAAAATGGCAACAACACCATATTATCAAGGTGAAGAGTTAATGGTTCCTCTTAATGCCTTGGCTGATGCATACAAAATAAACGCATCTTTTGATGAAAGTACGGGTGTTATCAATTTAGATGGTAAGGCTGAAATGACCATTGGTGCAAAGACCATTAAAATAAACGGAGAAGAAAAGGCAATAAATGCAGCACCGGAAGTTAAAAATGATGTGTTAATGGTACCGATGCAAGCAGTATGCGGCGAGTATCTTCGTAAGCAAATAACCTATTATGAGCACGGATTGCATGTTATGTCAAACCTTAAATGGAGTTTGAGTGAAACAGAAATGCAAGAGGTTAATAATTACATTCTCTTTGACAGACCAAAAGCAGAGCAGTTACTTGAATTTACTCAGGAAAATGCATTGCAGCGTCCGAGAGTAATGTTAAATCCAACCTCAAAGCAGAATATAGTAAATTCATATCGCAATAAGACAAACGAGAACATAGTACGTTGGGGAAATTCAGTTATTGAAATGGCCAATACAATTGGCCCTGAAACTGTTAGATATGAATTACCCGATAATTACAGATTGCTCGCTATGGCACGTAGTTTAGTAGGCCGTTCGATGAACCTTTCTATGGCATATCTTCTCACAGGCGATACCAAATATTCTGACCGTTTATGGACAGAACTTGAGGCTGCAGGAAACTTCCCTGATTGGAACCCACAGCATTACCTTGATGTTTCTGAAATGACAGTTGGTTTTGCGGTGGCATATGATTGGTTATATGATGTGTGGACTCCTGAACAACGAAGCTTTTTGGAAAAATGTATATACGAGAAGAATTTGGTTGTTACAGATAAAGGTCAGCACGGCGAAGAGCCTGTAGGCGGCTGGTGGGTAAATCAGGAAAACAACTGGAACGCAGTATGTAACTCCGGTGCAATACTTGGCGCAGCTGCAGTTTTTGAAACTTATCCCGAGTTGAGTTCATTGGTAATACAAAACAGTGTAAGAGGCCTTGAATCAATGATGAAGGGATTCTATCCTCTGGGCGCATGGGAAGAAGGTGGAACATATTGGGAGTATCTTATGGTGTATTTTGTGTATCTTTGCGATACACTTGAGAATTGCTTCGGCTCTACGTTTAATATTCTCAATGCACCGGGATTAAACAGTACGGTTAATTTCTCTGTTTATTCTGCGGGCTTTGCAACTTCGGATAACTTCCATGATGCAGAAACCTCATCGGGAGCACATGCCTCACATTATTGGCTTGCTAAGAAATATAATCAGCCGCAATTTGCAAAATTAAGAATGCAAAATACCGGCGGAAGCGGCGGAATACTTGACCTTCTTTGGTTTGACACCGAAACAGAGTTAACTAATATTGACCTTCCGCTTGATACTTGTCTTATAAGTGAAAATTTGGATTACAGTTCGATGAGAGGTTCTTGGACCAATACAAATTCACCGTATTTATCATTCCACTGCGGAAAAGCACGTGTAGAACACGGTCATCTTGATCTTGGAACTTATGTTATTGATATGCTTGGTGAACGCTGGGCGATTGATATAGGCGGTGACGATTATAATCTGCCGGGATATTTCGGCTCTGACCAGAGATACGACTATTATCGTTTACGTCCTGAAGGTCATAATGTATATGTGATTAATCCGGATTCAACACCGGGTCAGAACTTAAATGCATCTACCCATGTATATCGTAGCGAGTTTAAAGACAGAGGTGCTTTTGTGATCAATGATTTGAGTGAGGCATATAACGCGAATGCTTCAAGTGCTATGCGTGGTTATATGCTCGCTGATGAACGTCGAAGTGTGATAATCAGAGATGAGATTTCACTGAAAAAGTTGTCTGATGTTTATTGGTTCTCGCATACAAAGGCAGACATTGAGATTATTGACAATAATACAGCAATACTTACTCAGGGCGGAGAAAAGGTTAAGCTATCCTTTGTCACAAATGCGGAAGACTTTGAGCTTAGCATAATGGATGCAGTTCCTCTTCCGACATCGCCAAATCCGTCAGGACAGGCACAAAACTCAGGAATTAAGAAAATTTGTGCAAAAGCAACAGGAAATGGAGATCTTTATATTCAGGCAAGATGGATTCCGTTAAACGACCCGAATGCCGATAAAGAGCAGGAAAATGTTGCGTTGGTAAATTGGAAGGTTTCCGATGGAGAAAGACGAGAACTTCCAACACTTGATACCATATATATGGACGGTATTCCAATGACGGGATTTGAACCGACAAAAGTAAATTACAGTTTCACGATGCCTCGCGAAGCAGTTACCGTACCTCAAATTTCTGCGTATTCAACTGAAGCGTATACTGTTGAAGTTTATAATGTTGATTCACCGGGAAAAAACGCAAAAGTTAAGGTTATAGACAATCAAAGACCTGAAAATTACAGTATTTATTCAATTGATTTTCCATATGTCAAGAAGCTTGATGATGTTGGAGGAAGAGTGAGAATACCTGTATTCAGCACTGTTGCAAGTGATGAACCTGAGAAGGATAATATTGCACCAAACGTTAACGACGGAACCCTCGCAACAAGGTGGGCAGCGTCAGGATCAGGTCAATGGGTAACTTTGGATTTAGGTTCACCTCAGCAGATTACGGCAATAGGTGTTGCAGGATGGAAAGGCGGAGAAAGAAAGTATTTCTTTGATATAGCTGTTTCAAACGATAACACAGAATGGACAACTGTACTTACCGGTGGAGAAACATCGGGGAAATCAGAAAATATAGAAATCTTTGAAATTTCACCTGTAAACGCGAGATATGTACGTTTAATAGGCAATAAAAATTCCCAAAATGATTGGAATAGTATTTTGGAGTTTGCCGCATTACAGTAAAACTGTAATAACTTAATGAATCATGACTGTTAACTTTGGCTGCTTTTTGCAATCAAAGTTAACAGTCAAAGTGGTTTTTATATTTTATTGTGGAGGAAAAAATGAAACATATAAAAAGGATATTATTAGCTACATTTTTATTAGTATCATCAATTGCATTATCATCGTTTTCCGTGAGGGCGAACGAGAGTATGCAAGCAGATTTTATGGAAGGTGGTATCGAAAAATGGCTTACATATGAAGGAGATAATACCCAAATTGTTGAAAATGATTTTAATAATAACAAATCACTTGGGCTTATAACAAATATCACGAAAAATAGTGTAAGAGCTGCATCTCCGATATTTTTGGCGAATAATTCGGAAGACGGTATTTTTTACATTTCATATAATTTTATGGTTAATCAATCAAACGAAAGCGGATTTACCCCGGAAAGGTATCTTAAATTAATTAATGCGGATAGCATTAGCAGTACACCAACTGTATCGGTTAATTTTACAAAGGTTAAAGATTCCGGTTTATATATTGGTTCAAATTCTACAAGTCTGGCGACGATTAATGATAAAACAATATATAACATAAAACTTAAAGTTGATACCAAAAACAGTACGATAGAAGCCTGGCTTGATTCCCAAAAAATCACATCCACTCCTGTTTCATTTAGCAAACCGAGTAAAATGGATTATTCAAAAACCAGGATTATGTTCACAAACCAGTATTCAAAGGCTGTGGGAAAATCGGAGTTTTATATTTATAATGCATATGCCGAAAGCAGAAACACTCTGAATGTTGTGTCAACGCCTGATAACGGGGAGATTGTTTCTGCAAGTAAACTTGAAAAAGTATCTGTGGATTTGGGGATGATTCCGTTTGGAAATTATTCTGTTAAAATGTATAAAATGCAAGGCAGCGGAAGTGAAGAGATAACAGAATTAGATATTAAAGAAAATGGAAGTAAAATTGAGATAACTGCTGTACAGGGATTTGAAGAAATGTTCACCTACAAAGTGAATATCACAGGTCTTGAAGATTCATACGGAAATGCTTTGGGCAGTGTTGAATTTCAGTTTGATACAGCATTTGACGGATATTCAAAACCTGATGTATCAATTATAAACCAGGATACAACGGGAAAGGTAGGACAAAGGATTGATTTACAGGCAGAAGCAGAATCAGAGTGTGCGTCAATAGACAAAATTGAATTTTATATCAATGATGAATTGATTGAAGGTAATATATGGATTCCGACAAAGGCAGGACAATATGATATATATGCTGTGGCATATGATAATTACGGCGGAAGTAATAAATCGCAGACGGTTACATTTAATATTGCATTTAATGAAGCACCTCGTATTTCATTTGTGCTTAATGAAATGACTTCACCGAAAGAGCTTGAAAGCTTTACAGTTCAGGCGACAGACAGTGACGGAACAGTAACAAATGTAAAAGTATTTGTTGACGGAAAATTGATTGAGGAACAATTCACATCAACAGAATATATTTTTGATTTATCAGACTGTAATTTAGGAAAACATACTATTTGTATTCAGGCAGAAGATGATACAGGAGCAATTTCAAAGGAAGAAAAAGCGACGATAGTTGTTGTTTTTGAAGAAAAAATTGGGAATAACTATGATTTTGAAGACTACACCACATCAAATCCGATGGGTGGAAAAGTAAACGGCGGAACATTTAAACCTCTGAAGCTTGATGAACAACATGGAACAAGCCTTGCTGTGGTTGTTGACGGAAACACACCTGACGGTTGGGGAGGACCATATACAGAGATAGGGACTGCAGAAACAAAGGATATTGTGTCAATAAAATTTGATTTTTGTTTAAGCCTTGCATCAATGCAGATGCATTTTGAAACAAGAGGAGAAGCAAAAAGCAGTGATTTTGAAATTAAAAACGGATATCTTTCGGTACACAACGGTTCGGCGGTTGCTCTTTCAGCAATGAAATGGTATTCGGTTGAATACACTTTTTATCCGCAGGAAAACAAGTTTGATTTTGTGATGTATGACGGAGAAAATGTGCTGTGTCAGTATAAAGAATTACCTTCAAAAACGTCAAATGTGAATAAGGTTTCAGGATTCAGAATATATGTTGACGGAAGAACTCAAAAAGAGGAAACAGCGTATATTGATAATGTGTCCCTTACCAGAAAGATTATGTATCCATATATCCAAAAGGTTTATGGTGAATCATCTGAAGAAGGTGTAGGGTATTTGGATGAGAATTTATTTATAGAATTTTCAGGTCCTGTAATAATACCGGAGGAATGTGAAATTACTCTGGAAAATGAAATGGGAAGTATGCCGGTTGAAGCGACAGAATTTATACAGGATAACCTGTTGAAAATCACTCCGAAATACGGTCTTGATTCTGCGAGTCAATACAGGATTTTGTTTGGAGAGAAGCTTTCAGGCGATGATGGTAAACCATTAGGGAAAAAGACAGAAGCTGTGTTTAAGACAACCTCTAAGCAGTTTGATGTAACAGAAGGAATGTTTTCTGATTCTTCAGAGCTGTTCTTTACTACCGAAATAGATAACAAAACAGGAAAAGACGAAGAAATAACCGTGATTATGATAGTTTACAAAAACGGTGTATTTAACAGGGTTTTGTGCAAAAAACAAACAGTATATGCGAATGAAACGACACAAATAAGCACACCGTCTGTTCAAAAAGAAACAGGTGTTACAGCAAAAGGATTTACTGTCTATGATGACAGCAAATGTCCGGTTTCAAACAAAATATACCAATATAATTAATGCTGAAAGGAAAAAACAATGAAAAAAATCATATTTTTAATTATGCTTTTTTTTGCGACTGTCGTATTTAATGTTTATGCTGAAGCTGATACATTGAATCTGAATTTTGACAGCAAAAATCAGTCGCTTCAGATTATGGCTGAAACTGATAACGAATTTGGTCAGGCAGTAACTGTTGTTATCGTACCTGAGGGAACGGTACCATCTGAAGTGGAAATAAACGATAGTGTTTGTGTTGATGTTTTTAATACAGGCGAAAACGGAGTGATTGAAGGAAGCATGATTTTGCCTGACAACCTAAACAGTGGTAAATATGCTGTACAGTTGTTCCCGTTTGCAGGAGAAGCAGAGTGTTTTATGTATATAAATAAAACTGTTGCAGCTTCAATGCTGTCTGTGATAAATGCGGCTAAAACAAATGCAGAAATTGAATCGGTATTTCTTGCCGATTACGTGAAAATTGGTATTGATGAGAATATATTTCAGTGTGTAGACAGTTCAACTCTTGCAAGGTTATTTAATTTGTATCGTAATTCGGGAGATTACACAAATTTTGATGATTTTTATGAAGATTACTCTCTTGCAGAGGTTACTGCACTTATTAAAGCAGGAGAACCATTGGATGAATTACTCATAAAATATCAGAAATATTTGAATATTGATTATAAAAACGATTATGAGACACTTTCAGCAGAAGCAAAGAAGTGTCTTGGAAATATATTGAAGACAGCTGATGAACATATGAAGCTGAATGAACATTATAGTGTTTTGAGGATGCTTGCGATTGTTCAAACCGCAAAAGACTGGACAAAATTAAAGGAAGTTCTGGTTCAGAATGAAAATGTATGGAGTCCTGATAAGACATATTTTAATAAGCTTGTGTTAAAGGACAAGGTATATCAGGGATTGTTTGACAAACAAAAAGAATTGACAACAAAGGATATACTGGCAGATAGTTTTTATAAGATTTCAATGAATTTGTATAAGCAGGAACAAGGTCAGGGAAATAATTCCGGAAGCGGCAGCGGCGGCGGAGGCGGTAGCACAGGTGTTGGTGTCGGAGGCGACAAGACAATTGTAGCACCGATAAAGCAAACTCCGGCGGCAACCTCAAACGGATTTGACGATATGACAAGCCACTGGGCAAAGTCAGCAGTTGAAAAATTAGTTGATAAAGGGATAATCAACGGATATCCTGATAATACATTCTGTCCTGATGCCGAAATTACAAGAGCGGAGTTTATTACAATACTTATTAAAGGATTTCCGCAAAATGAAGCAAATAAAACAAGCTTTGTTGATGTTTCTGACGGGGCATGGTATGAAGCATATCTTGCTCAGGCGGAAAAGGCAGGAATTGTTCTTGGTGACACTCAAAAAAGAGCATTTCCCAATCAGCCTGTTACAAGACAGGATGCGGCAGTTATGTTAAGACGTGTACTTGACATTTATGGTGTAAGCTTCGGGGAGAGTGAAGAGGAGTTTCTGGATAATGACAGTATTTCAGAATATGCAAAAGACGCAGTTTATTCGCTTGTTGCAAGTGATATAATAAAAGGTATGGGAGACGGTACTTTTGCACCGGGAGGAAAAACCACAAGAGCACAGGCGGCTGTTTTAATCAATCGCGCGATGGAGAAAATAGGAGGAGTACAATGAAAAAAATAGCATTTTTATTTGCAATGATTTTTTTGGCTGCTTCTGTAAATGTTTTTGCCACTGAAAATAACGCACCAAGTGAAACAGCTGATATAAATGAACAGTTGATTTCCTATTTGTTATCAGATAAGGATTTTGCTGAAGATGAAAAAATTACAAGAGGAAGATTTCTTGAAGCGGTAGTAACGCTCATAAGTAACAATGTTGTACCGAATGAAAACGGACCATTTTCTGATGTTGAAGCAGATACTTATTTATCGTATTGTACTTACTTTGCTTCAGATATCGGAATTATTTCAAAAAGTACTGCGTTTAATCCGGATGAAGAAATCGAATTTGTTGATGCCATAACAATGGTAGTTCGTGCTGTAGGTTATGCTCAGATTGCTGAAAATATGGGCGGATATCCATACGGGCACAGAAAGCTTGCCTATGACATTGGATTAACACACGATGTTAAAGAAACACAGAAGCTTAATGTAAAAAATGCATATGCTCTTTTGTTTAACATGATGAACTGTAATTTAATGCTTATAGATTATGAAGATGAAAGAACATTTCTTAATGCATATGATATTGGGGAATTTGAAGGGATTGTAAATGCAAATGAGTTTTCATATTTGAGTAATTCTGAAGACTCGCTGATTGAAGACAGAATTTTAATCGGTATCAATGAATATGTTTATGAGGATGAAACCGATTATCTGGGATGTTATGTAAAAGGCTTTTACGTAGAAGAAAATGATGATAAAAGAATAATTATTATATTTGCTGACAAATATGAAACAGTAAAATTTTCGGGCAGAGACGTAGAAAGCTATGAGGGAAATATTCTTGAGGCAGAGATAGACGGAAAAATAAAAAAGTTTAAATTAAGAAAAAGCTTTGATTATCTGTTGGGCGAAAAAGCGTGCAGCAGTGAGGATTTTGAGGAGTTGCTTGCCGGAGAAGAACTTTCGGTTGAAATTATTGACAACGACGGAGACGATATATACGATGTTGTGAAAGTTGACAAGTGGCAATATTGTCAAATATATTCTATTGATCCGATTGATAAGATTATTTTAGATAAAAATGATCAGGCAAATACGATTGATTTGTCGAATGATGAATGTGTTTATCATATTTATAAAAACGAAGAAGGCAAAATCATAGAAATCAGTCTTAATGATTTAAAGCCGGGAATGCTTGTTGCATGCAGTTCAAGCGGTGATCAACTGTTGCAAAAGATTATTGTGTGTGATGAAGAAAAAACTGCAGTTATTAAGAGTGTATATGAAAGTGAAGCAAAAATTGATGTTGAGGAAGCAACACTCGACCTTGGAAAATATGCACAAAAGCATATGAATGTTTTGCCTGGGGTGGAGTACTTAATTGTTCTCGGAGTTAATGGGGAAGTGGTTGTTCTCAACCAATTGTATCCAAACACGCAATACGGTTGGATTGTAAAGGCTTACATGGATGAAATGACGATAGAGGATACCTATAAGATTAAAATTTTTAATCAGGCAGGACAAATGGTTACGTACACAATATCAGAAAAAATCAGCATAGACGGTCAGAAGAGATTTCAGGGAAGCCTGGTCAATTCTGAATTTGTCGTAGATTTTTATAAAACTGCTGCAGATGAATATCGTTTTGTAAAGTTTAAGACCAATGCGGACGGCGAGGTTAAGAATATAGATATTCCGTCTGCTTTTTCGGGTACGGATCCTTATGTGAAACAAGGCAGTGAAAATGATGATTTCACACTGTATTTTGACGGAGAATATATGTACAAAAGAAATGGTAGCTTTGTACCAAGTTTCGGTGTGTCCGGAACTACTGTGTTTGCAATACCGGAGGACGAAGAAGGCCGAGGTGACGATGACAATTATAAGATAACTCAACCCGGGTCTGTTTTTACAAATGACGAGAGATATACTGTAAAAGCTTATGATTGTACCGAAAGTTCTACTCCTAAGGTGCTTTTGTATTTTAGAAATGTTTCCGGAACAGGATTTTTGGATGCTTCACTTGAGGCGATGCCGGCTGTGGTTATAAAAAAGACGGTAGCGCTTGATCCTGATGACAACGTATGTACGTCGATATTAGTTGAGTGCTGTGGCAGATATCATACTTTATATTCAAATGAAAAAACAGAAGAAATTATGAAAAGCCTTGAAAAAGGAGATATTATACGCTACGAGACGTTTAAGGATAACGTTGTAACATCAATTACTCTTGATTATCGTTTTCGCGATGATACGATTTTGACGGGTGCTTCCGGAGGTTTACTGGAATATAATAAGGGAATGGTTTATAGTTATGGTAACGGAGTGGTGAATATAGTAAAGGATAAACACCAAATAAATGGCGGAGTAAGTCTTGATGATCTGAACTGTATAGCATTTGATGGTTCTATGAGCATATCATTTGCATATGTTATTGTTAAGGAAGATGGTACAGTTAAAAGTATATCTGTGCGTCCAACTCCAAATGAAAAATTAACAGATTATATCCACGGAGGAAATCTTGCAAGCTATGCAGTCATCAGGCAACGATACAGTGAAGGAAAGCATATGATAATTTATATAACAGAATGAAAAATTCGGTAAAAAGTATAGTTAGTAGAGAATATTAGGATTGAGAGGAATGCTTAAAATGAAAACATTAAAATTCAATTTAGAGAAACAATATGGAGAATTTAAAATTCTGAATGCTACAAACGGAGGCCCATGGCATAAAAGACATGCAAATGACCAGTATTTGAGTAATTTTGAAGATTATAAGGCTGCAAGGATACCATATTCAAGAAATCATGATTCTGCGGCAAATGCCATATACGGAGGTCCGTTCAGTCATGATATAACAAGAATTTTCCCTGATTTTGATGCTGATGCAACAAATCCTGAGTCATATGATTTTGCCTGCACTGATGAATCAATACTTGTAACTTTGGATGCAGGGACACAGACTTTTTTCAGACTCGGACAAACTATTGAGCATCATATAAAAAAGCATCATACATTACCGCCTGTGGATTTTAAGAAGTGGGCAGTTATTTGTGAGCATATTATACGTCATTATAACGAAGGCTGGGCAAATGGCTATCATTTAAATATTGAATACTGGGAAATATGGAATGAGCCGGATCTGGATCCTGATGACAGTGATAATAAGCGTACATGGGGCGGAACAAAGGCACAGTTTTTTGACCTTTACGAGATAGCATCAAAGCATTTGAAAAAATGTTTTCCGCATCTGAAAATAGGCGGTCCGGCGCTTGCATATAAGGAGGACTGGGCAGATGACTTCCTTTGTGAAATGGAAAAACGAAATGTTGAACTTGACTTTTTCTCATGGCATGTTTACGCAACAGAACCCTGTGTTGTTATAGGAAAAGCAGAAAGAATTAAAGCAATGCTTATAAAATACGGATATGGTGATGCGGAAAGTATATTGAATGAATGGAACTATGTAAAGGGTTGGAGTGACGAATTTCCGTATACGATAAGTTCAATACATGGAATAAAGGGTGCTGCGTTTGTCATGTCTGTTATAAGCGAAGCTCAAAAGTCATCAATAGATATGCTTATGTATTATGATACAAGACCATCTATATTTTGCGGTGCGTTTGATTTTTATTCATATAAGCCGCTTAAGGGGTATTATCCGCTTATGTGGTACGGAAAGTTTTACGATATGGAATACGAGGTCAGAGCTGAAAACAGTATAGATAAAATATATTCACTTAGCGGAGTCGGAAAAGACGGAAAATTGCTTAGCATTATCACATATTATACAGATGATGACAATGCTGAAAATGAGCAAATATCAGTTGATTTCGGTAGAGATGGTGAATACGAAATATATCTTCTTGATAATGAGCATAACGGTGAATTGATAAAAACTACAACCGATTTGAGATTTGATATAAAAAATCAGTCCTGTATTTTAATTAAAGAAATATGATTTAACATAGTTTAGGTAAAGCAGGAGGTTTTTTATATGATTTATAAGAATGTTGAAATATATAATATAGCAGAAATTATTGATAACAGTGATGGAAGCATTTCATGGATTAGAGTACCAAGCGATGTTTATGAAAAAATTGAAGACGGTCTTGGTAAAAATATGTTGCTCAATTCAACAGGAGTAGAATTGCGCTTTGTTATTAAAAGTGGTGATGCTGTCATAAAAATGGCAACAAAATCCGGAGCGGGATTATTTCATGTTTACCGTGGTTCAATTCAAGGGGGATGGGAGGATCACGAGGTGGACAAATTTGTTAATACCGAAATGTGTGATTATCTCATAAAGAAATCGGAAAATATCGATAGGTTAAATGAGGTAACTAAAACAAGCGGTTTTCCTTTTGCACCGGAGGTTATAAGGGTTATATTTGACCGTGGCAGCTTTAAGATTTTTGATATAATCGGAGATGTTGAGCCACCAGATGCGAAACAATTACCCCAAAAAACAATAATGGCTTACGGATCATCGATTACGCATGGTTCAAATTCACTTGATATGTCGCATTCGTGGGTGTCAGTTCTGGCACACAATTTAAAGATGGATGTAAGAAATTTGGGCATGGCAGGCAGTTGTAAAATGGAGGCGGAAATGGTAGACTATATTGCAAGTGAGGGAAAAAAAGGAAAATGGGATGTTGCCATTCTCGAGCTTGGTATCAATGTGCTTGATTTTGAAGATGATAAAATAATATCACGTGCCGAAAACACCATTTTTCAGATTGCTTCAAAAAATAAAGATAAGCCCGTATTTGTCATTTCACCTTTTTACCATTATGGTGATTACTTTACTCCGGAAGACAGAGCTAAAGTGTGGAGAAAAATATTGCCGTCAGTAGTTAGAAATTTAAACTTACCTAATGTTACCTATATAAATGGTATGGATATTTTAAATGACTGTTCATTTATTTCTTCTGATGAGGTACATCCTAATATTTACGGTGTGCAAAGAATTGCCGAAAAGATGACTGAGATTGTTGGAAAAACAGTATATAATTTACAGCAAAACTAAATTATTTAACGGAAAGGAATTAAGCAATATGATAAGACCGGAACATCCAAATCCACAATGGGAAAGGCAACGGTGGAGAAATTTAAATGGAGAATGGGAATTTGACTTTGATTTTGGAAAATCAGCAAGAGACAGAGAATTATTTAAAACAGAAGCTTCATTATCAAAAAAAATAATAGTACCGTTTTGTCCTGAAAGTAAGCTATCAGGGATAGAATACAAAGATTTTATTGATGGAGCATGTTATAGAAAGGTAATTGAATTATCAAAAACAGAAATCTCACAAAATATTTTCTTGCATTTTGGTGCAGTTGACTATAAATGTTATGTATATGTAAATAGTAAGTATGTGGGTATGCATATTGGTGGTTACTCATCCTTTGCTTTTGAAATATCTGATTTTGCAAAAGCAGGTGAAAATACAATTTTTGTGATTGTAGAAGATGACCCAAGAAGCGGAGAACAACCTGTTGGAAAGCAAAGCCGACTCTACTATTCTCATACTTGCGATTATTCAAGAACAACAGGTATTTGGCAAACTGTTTGGCTTGAATTTGTGCCAAAAACTTACATAAAAAAATGCAGATATTATAGCGATATTGATAATGCGATTTTAACCATTTCCGGAGAGGTTTGCGGCAGAGGAGAATTATCGTCAAAAGCCTTATTTGAGGGGAAAAATGTTGGTGAGACTTCATTAATTGTCAACAATAATGTTTTTACGGCTCAAATCAAATTGTCAGAACTTCATCTTTGGGAATTAGGTGCAGGTAGATTGTATGATTTAGAGCTTTCTTTTGGGGATGATAAGGTAAAGAGTTATTTTGGCATGAGAAGTACTAAGCTTTCAGGTATGAAGTTTATGCTAAATGATAAGCCGGTATTTCAAAGAACAGTACTCGATCAAGGTTTTTATCCGGATGGAATATATACTGCAAAGTCAGACGAAGAATTAAAAAAGGATATTGAAATTTCTATGGCGGCAGGATTTAATGGTGCAAGACTTCATCAAAAAGTATTTGAAAAAAGATTTTTATACCATTGTGATAAAGCAGGTTATATGGTATGGGGTGAACACGCTAATTGGGGTCTTGACTACAAAAACCCAGTTGCTGCGGAAAATTTTATTTGTGAATGGACAGAAATAATGGAGAGAGATTTTAATAACCCGTCAATCATTGGCTGGTGTCCATTTAATGAAACATGGGATTATATGGAAATAAAAGAACGGCACAGATTTATCGAGTCTGTTTATAAAATAACAAAACAAATAGATAACACAAGACCATGTATTGCAGTTAGCGGTAATTATCATATTGAGAATATGGAAATCCATGACGTACATGATTATAGATGCACAGCAACAGAATTTGCCGAAAATTATGCACATATTGATGAAGGAATTGTTAATGACGGGATAAGAAGATGGCAAGGAGATATTCAACCATATAAAAAAGGTACCCCAATATTTGTTAGTGAATATGGTGGTTTTAAATGTGAGGAAGAAAATGAAAGTGGTTGGGGCTATGGTGATCGTATTAAGACAAAGGATGAGTTTGTTGAAACCTATGGTAAATTTACCGACACGCTTCTTGATAATCCTTATATTATGGGCTTTTGTTATACTCAACTTTATGATATTGAACAAGAACAAAACGGATTGTATACTTATAATCGCGAACCTAAATTTGACATTCCCAAAATCAAGAAAATTAATATCAAAAAAGCAAAGATTGAAGAGTGATTTTAAAAAATTCTATTGAAAATGATAGTTGCTAACCATTGATTATTGTATCAGGTCATAGTATAGTAAGGGCTCATCATGGACAAGAGGACAAGGCTGGGCAGTCTATGGGTTTATACAGAGTTATCAATGGACAAAAGAACAAAGATATTTAGAAACCGCAAAAAAGGTTGCAGATTATTTTATACAAGAGGCAAAAAAGAATAACTATAAAATCAAATGCGATTTTTGCCAGCCTGACGATGATAGACTATATGATTCGAGTGCTGCTGCCATTGCCGGTTGTGGTATGATTGAGATATATAAAGAAACCGGAGAGGAAAAGTACTTAAAAGAGGCAGAGAAACTGATTTTGATAACTTCTGAAAAGTTCTGTCCGTGGGATGATGAGAATGATCAGGCACTTGTTAATTTTGGAAGTGAAAGCTTTAGAAATCATGAGCATATGGCACTTATTTACGGAGATTACTATTTCTTCCGTGCAGTATGTGAACTTGATAAAATATTAAATTAACAGATAATAAATCAAAAAGCATTGTATTTTGTGTTTTTATGACACGAAGTACAATGCTTTTTTCTATTGTTACAGCAAGTGCCTATATATTTCAAAATTTTTTTAATCTTTTATGCAAAAAATCTTGTATTCAACAATATATGTAAATGTCAAGTCAAAATGTACAATTTCGGCGGATTAAAATGTACAATTTCGGTGGGAGCGATGGATACTCCTTTAATAGTTTAAAATTTGTGGTACATTTTCTGTTTCTTCTTCAAAAATTTTCCTGTTTTTAACGCGATAGGAATGTCCTGTGATTTTGATGATTTCACAATGGTGTACCAATCTGTCAATTATCGCATTCGCAATTACTGCATCGCCAAATACATCTGCCCATTTTGAAAATGCCTGATTTGTTGCAAGATGCCACAAACTCGCTTCTTTTGCACAGGAGGAAAGTTTATCGGTAAACGAAAACTGTAAATGGCGGGAAATTTCATTTCCCCGATAAACTATAATTTGTAATTTTGTTGGTAAAAATTACTTCATTCAAAAACCGTAGACACATTGTGTATACTCTTTACAAAGTGTATGCAATGTGTTATAATGAGAGGCGTAAAGGAGTTGGTATGTTGACTATGGGGGATGCAACGGGTGTCGGAAAGAATTGGAGCTTGTATTAAATGCCGGGACGGAATGATTTAAAATGTTTTTGCGAATGAGATGGTTTGGAGTTGTATACAAACACAGATTACTGTTTTTATGGGATTTTGTTTTATACATAACAAAAAAATGCAAAAAATGTAATGCACGCTAAAAATTAATATTGTATAATATACAAAAAAAGTTTGGAGGAGTAACAATGAATAAAATTGTTTTAATTACAGGTGCAACCAGCGGATATGGTCTTGCAACGGCAAAAAAGTTTAAGGAAAACGGAGATAAGGTTATTATAGCATCGAGAAATGCAGAGAAAGTGGCTCAGGTTGTTAACGAAAACGGATTTGAAGACGGATTTAAAATTGACGTGGCAAATTATAATGAGTGGGAAAATTTAAAAGAGAACATTATCAAAAAATACGGAAAGATTGATGTTCTGGTTAACAATGCCGGCGGCGGTGTAAGAATTGCGGAGACAACAGAGCAGACTCCTGAGGATATTGATAAAGCAATTTCACTTAATTTAAACAGTGTAATTTACGGTTCAAAGCTGTTTGGAGAGATAATGAAAGCTCAAAAAGACGGTATAATTATAAATATATCTTCTGTTTGTGCAAAACACTGCTGGGGAGGATGGTCTGTGTATGCTGCGGCAAAGGCAGGCGTTTTGAATTTTACCAAAGGGCTTTATGTTGAGCTTCGTCCTTATGGGGTGAGAGCGACATGCATTATTCCTGCTGCGGCAAGTACAGGATTTCAGAGTAATGCAGGCATTGGAGAGGAAAATCAGACACTTACGGCGGAAGATATTGCAAATGCGGTATATTATGCAGCAAATCAGCCAAAGGGTGTTGTAATTGAAGATATGACTGTTTGGGGAACGTCGCAGGATGTTCAACCTTTATAATCGGGTGATGATATGTATTATTTTGAAAATATAATTGATGAAATTGAAAAAAATATTGCAGGGAATATTGACGTAAAGGAATTAGCGCAAAAGGCTAATATGTCTGTATATGAATTCAGAAGGATTTTTACTTTTATTACCAAAATATCCTTTGGGGAATATGTCAGAAAACGCAGATTGTCGCTTGCGGCGATTGAGTTGTACGAAAACGGAGAAAGTGTTACAGATTTATCCGGTAAATACGGATATGATTCTCCGTCATCTTTTTCAAGGGCATTTAAGGATTTTCACGGGATATCTCCGTCGGCGGTTTTAAAAGGTAATAATAATTTTAAACTTCTTACAAAAATAAGTACAGAGATAACCACAACCGGCGGTAAAGATATTTCATACACTATTTTTAAAAAGCAGGGCTTTGAAGTAAGCGGTTTTAGCGCTAAATCAGGCATGACAGATACTGAGTGCTGTGAAAATGTATGGGATGATTTTTATAATTCTGAATTTTCAAAGGAAATTTGCGAACAAACAGATAAATTATATGCGGTTTATGATAACGGATGTGATTTTGTAAATTGCTGTATTGGTGTGGTTGGCGGCGATTTTGATGGACGAATATTTATTCCTGAAACCGAGTGGGCTTGTTTTAAGCTTACAGGAACAGATGATTGTTATGTAAATGGATTTTATAGGGATATATTAAATCAATGGTTCTTATCATCGGGATATGTTAAGAATAATGATGTTCCGAATATTGAAGTCTTTCCGTCGGATATGAGTGATGATGATTTTGAATGGGAAATCTGGATTCCTGTAAAGAGGTGAATTTTGTGCAACAGTAAAAAGTTCAAGTGTATATGCAGTTACATATGTTTTTCGTATCAGTCCGACAGAGGATAAAAATCATACAGACGCCATACCCGGTGAGTATCTGAATGTGAATATTGATGAATGGAAGAACACAAGAATGAAATCCGGTAATATTTCCTGTTTCGTTCATAACATCCGTAAATTTTCAAAAAGCAGATGATTTTTCTTATGAATAAGGGATTTTTGAGGTTTTTTGCATGATGGAAAGTCCCAAAAACCCCTTATTTTCGTTGTCATTTTCCGATAGACCGAGAAGTCTGTCGGTTGATATTTCAGATATTTCTGCTATTGCACACAGCTTTTCTATATCGGGCACCGATATGCCAAGCTCCCATTTCGATATGTTTTGCGGAGTCATATACAGAAGCTCTGCAAGCTGCGTTTGCGTAAGATTGCGTATTTTTCTGAATTTTTTTATGTTGTAAGCAAGTTTTTCCCGGTTATACATATATTTCACTTCCTTTTCTTTGGGTATATTGTAATCGGTATTTTTGAAATATGAATAAATTATAGTTTATCTGCATAAATTAGCAGGCTGTAAATTTTGCTTTGCTTAGCCTCCTTTGTGTAAAGGGAGGTGGCACGGCGTAAGCCGTGACGGAGGGATTGTTCCTTAAATATGTTAATTTCTTGAAAGACAATCCCTCAGTCAGCCTATGGCTGACAGCTCCCTTTACACAAGCAATACTGTCAACTTAACGTTTACAGTATTGCAGTGAAATATTTTACCTGCGGTAAAATGTGAAATTCACACATTTTGTGTGAGTGAAATTCACGCTTCGCGTGGGTGAAATCTGTCGCATAGCGACAGGTTTTGGTAG
>JAZTZP010000071.1:0-14913 GCA_045637525.1 Clostridia bacterium
GTCCCGACTCAATAAATAAACTTGCGCGGCTCTGCTCCTTGCCGCGCGGCTGAGCGCACGGAGGGGATCCAAGGGGGCGAGTCAAGCCCCTTTGGGGTTTTGGTGCCGCTTTTGACGTAAAAGCGGCGTGTGCTTGCGCAATTCGATAAGTAATTGCTATAATATTGAGTAAGCATAAAAATTACAAATAAAAATAATTCGCAGGGAAATTAACTTCCCGATAAACTATAATTTTATTAGTAAATTCACAAAAAGTAAACTTTTTGTGAATAATATTAACTTTGTGTTAACAAACTCTTTTCTTTTCAGAAATTTTATGATATAATATGAAAGATAGCATAAAACACCCGGTTGGGTGCGAGGTAAAAAAGTATATAATTAAAATTGAAAGGGATGAGTTATTCCTATGATAAAAAGTATGACGGGATACGGAAGACAGGAGACTGTCTTGGAGGGAAAAAAGATATTGGCGGAGGTGCGTTCCGTAAATCACAGGTTTTCGGACTATTCAATCAAGCTTCCGAGACATATGCTCTTTTTAGAGGATAAGGTAAGATGCTTAGCCTCTGAGTATATAACGAGAGGTAAGGTTGATATTTACATAGCGGTGGAAAATTTCGGCGAGGGCGATAAGGAGATTATTTTAAACGAACCGCTTGCTAAAAGCTACCTTGCCGCACTTTATAAGCTGAGAGATTCATTTGATTTAAGAGATGATATAAGCGTTTCAAGAGTTGCAATGTTTGGAGATGTGTTCAGGGCTGAACGCCGTGAAGAGGATGAAGAACAGCTCTGGAATGAAGTGGGCGGTGTTTTAAAAGAAGCTCTTCAGAAGTTTTCGGATATGAGAAGCCGTGAGGGCGAGAGAATATATAAAGACTTATATGACAGAATAGGTTATATGAAGTCGATAGCTAAAGAGATTGAAGAACGTGAGCCGGGGATTGTTGCTGATTATGAAAAGCGTTTGTATGATAAGATTAAGGAAACTTTAGGCGATACTCAGATTGACGAAAGCCGCATACTTACGGAAGTGGCTCTGTTTGCCGATAAGGTTGCAATAAATGAAGAACTTGTAAGACTTTCAAGCCATTTTGAGGAATACTATTCTATTCTTGACAAAAATGAGCCGGCAGGAAGAAAGCTCGATTTTCTTATTCAGGAAATAAACCGCGAAGTGAATACAATAGGCTCAAAGGCGAATGATATTACCATAAGCAAGAAGGTAGTAGAGCTCAAGGGCGAAATAGAAAAACTTCGCGAACAGATACAGAATGTAGAATAAACTGAAAGGGACATACCAATGAAGCTTATAAATATAGGATTTGGAAACATGGTTTCAACGGGCAGGATAATTTCGATTGTAAGTCCGGAGTCTGCACCGATAAAGAGAATTATACGTGAGGGCGAGGACAAGGGTATTCTTATAAACGCTACGTACGGTAGAAGGACGAGGGCGGTTATATTTACCGACAGCGGTCATATAGTATTGTCGGCACTTCAGCCCGAAACCATAGCAAGCAGAATAGACGCATCAATGAGCGGTGAGGAGGAAGCAAATGCATAAAGGAGTATTATATATTATATCAGGACCGTCGGGTACGGGAAAGGGTACTGTATGCGCAGAGCTTGCGAAGAATGAAAATGTGTATATTTCAATATCAACAACCTCGCGTGATGTACGAGCCGGGGAAACTCCGGGAGTGACATATAACTACACAACACCGGCTGACTTTGAAAAAATGATAGACAACGGAGAATTGCTGGAGTGGGCTAAGTACAGCGACAATTATTACGGAACTCCGAAAAAGATGGTTGAAGACAAGCTTTTGGAGGGAAAGGACGTAATTCTTGAAATAGAGCCTCAGGGAGCTTTGAAGGTGAAGGCTGTTATTCCTGAGAGCATAATGATATTTGTAGCACCGCCGTCTATGGTGGAGCTTCGTGACAGACTTGTTAACCGCGGACGTGAGACTGAGGAGCAGATAAAGCAGAGGATTTCAAATGCCGCATGGGAGTTAGGTCAGGCAGATAAATATAACTATGTGGTAGTAAACGGCGATCTTTCAGAATGTGTGAAGCATATAGAAGGGATAATGCAGGAAACAAGATTATCAAGAGCTTTTGTGGAAGAGCTTCTTAATCAGTCAGAATGGGAGTGAGTTTTATGAATATATCGGATATAGATAAGAATTTTAAAGTGGCATCAAATATTGATGAGCCTGATATTAAGTTTTATAACGTAAAGGAAGAACCATTTAATCTTTACGGACTTTATAATCCTGTGGTCGGAACTGATTTTTCAAGAATACCTGTTGATGTTGCAAAAAATGTAAGCGAAGGCGTGAGCATTTTAAACACCAATACGGCAGGCGGAAGAATAAGGTTTAAAACAAATTCACGCTACATAGCAATAAATGTTACGGTTCCGAATTTTTGTGTTATGCCGCATATGACAATGGCAGGAAGCAGCGGATTTGATATGTATGAAAAAACCGATAACGGATATATATATTTAAAGACGTTTTATCCGTGGGAGTATAAAAGGGATGAAAACTGGAATTTAGTTTTTGAGAATACGTTTGAGAGAATTATTTACTTCGATGAGGTAAGAGAGCGTGATCTTATAATCAATTTCCCTCTGTATAATGCGGTAAGCGAGGTTTATGTCGGACTTCAGGGCAATGCGTCTTTAACGGGCGGAAGCAAGTACCGGGATGTTTTGCCGGTTGTGTATTACGGCTCGTCAATTACTCAGGGCGGATGCGCTTCAAGACCCGGAATGAGCTATAACGACATAATTTCAAGAAGGTTTGATATTAATTATATTAATCTCGGATTTTCGGGAAACGGGAAAGGTGAAGAAGCTATTGCAAGATATATTGCGGATTTACCTATGAGTATTTTTGTATATGATTATGATTATAATGCACCCGATGTGGAGCATCTTAAAAAAACACATAAGCCGATGTTTGATATTATACGTGAGAAAAATCCGGATTTGCCGATTATAATGGCGTCAAGACCGAAATATTATCTTTCGGAAGTTGAAATTGAAAGAAGAAATATAATCTATGACACATATAAAGCCGCAAAAAATGCAAATGATAACAACGTGTATTTTGTTGACGGGCAGAAGATGTTTGAAATTTTCGGAAAAGATGACTGTACGGTAGACGGCTGTCATCCGACAGATTTAGGCTTCATGTGTATGGCTGAGGCGTTTGGTAAAGTTATAGAAAAAATATTAAATAAATGAGTTTTTCAAAAAAAGAAAGGAATGATTTATTATGATGATAAAACCGGGAATTAGTGAGTTATCAAGAAGAGTGGACAGCAGATATACATTGGTGACAATGGCGTCTAAGCGTGCACGTATGATTGTTGGAAAGGGAGTAGATGACCCGAATCAGGTTATAAAGCCTGTTTCTGAGGCTGTTCGTGAGATTGCAGACGGAAAAGTCGGATATGTAAGACGTACGCCTATCGATCAGCTTAATTTTACAGGTCCTGATTTCTATACGGAAAAGCTTTCTGAGGAGTTTGTAAATCCGCAGGTTTCTGAGGCAGAAGCGTCTGTAAATGAGGATGCGGAAATTGTTAAGGAAAACAAAGAAGAGCCTGAGTATATAATGCCTGAAAGTGTTAATATGCCGGCAAGACAATAAATAAAATTAAGTGTCGGGAGGATTAGACAGTAATGTATGCCCGTGTGGTAGTTGATAAGCGTACAAAAAGCCTTGATAAGTTTTTCGATTATAAGATTCCGGAGGATATGCAGGTTGAAATCGGAAGCTCTGTAATTGTACCTTTCGGGCCGAAAAATATTCCTACTGAAGCATATGTCTTTGAGCTTTCCGAAACTACTTCCGCAAAGCGGGTGAAGGAAATTCAGAAGCTTTCCGGAAAAGGCATAATGTTTGACCGTGCGATGACCGAGGTTATAAAATATATGCGTGAAAAATATCTTTGCCGTTATATAGAGGCTGTTCATGCATGTGTTCCGGCGGGTACTGAGGTGAAAAGTGTAGAGTATATATGCCTTCTTAATTGTGAAGGTATGAAGTTCTCCGGAAAAAAGAAGGAAATTATCGAATATCTTTCGGAGAACGGAGGCGTGGCGGAGTATTCAGAGCTTTGCGAAAGGGCAGGAGACATATCTACGCAGGTGCGTGAGATGGTAAACGACGGCGTTTTAAAAAGAAGCTTTGATGAGACTCGCAGTATAAAAGATAAATACACAACGGTATTATCTCTTGCGGTGTCAGCGGAGGAAGCCGAAAAAACCATAGACAGTATAAAAAGAAAAGCACCGATGCAGGCAAGAGTCCTTGAGGTTTTGTCCGAGACACAGTTTATAAGCCTAAAGGATATGAAAATGCTTATTGGTGAATGTTCTTCCGCGGTTAAAACGTTAGAGCTCAGAGGCTTTATTTCAAAGAGTCTTAAGGAGACCTTCAGAGACCCTTATAATATGTATGTAAAGCCGGATACCGAAAAACAGCTCACAGATGAACAGAAGGCTGTTCTTTATGATGTGAATAATGCGGTCTTGGACGGACAGTTTAATAAGTTTCTTTTATACGGTGTTACCGGAAGCGGAAAAACAGAGGTCTTTTTGCAGGCTGTTTCTAAATGTATAAACAGCGGAAAACAAGCGATTGTGCTTGTGCCTGAAATATCGTTAACTCCGCAGACTGTAAACAGGTTTACTTCAAGATTCGGTGACCGTGTTGCAGTATTTCACAGCGGTTTATCCTTAGGCGAAAAGTTCGACCAATGGAAAAAAATGCGTGACGGTGTGTGTGATGTGGTTATAGGTGCACGTTCGGCGGTTTTTGCACCGTTTAAGAATGTTGGTATAATAGTAATAGACGAGGAGCATTCGGATACATACAAGTCTGAAATTGCGCCCAGATATGATGCACGCGAAATTGCTGAGTTCAGAATGCGGGCAGGCTCGGGGGTAGTTCTTTTAGCCAGTGCAACTCCGAGAGTTGAGGATTATTACAGCACGCAGTGCGGAAAGCTTCGGCTTCTTAAGATGGAAAAACGCTATAATAATAACAGTATGCCGGATATTTATATTACCGATATGCGTGAAGAGTTAAAGGGCGGAAACAAGTCTATGTTTTCGAGGGTACTCTATGAGGAGATTAAGAAAAATCTTGAAAACGGGGAGCAGACGATACTGTTTTTAAACAGGCGTGGGTTTTCTACATTTGTAAGCTGTCGCGAATGCGGATTTGTGGCAAGGTGCCCTAACTGTAATATTTCTATGACGTATCATAAGTCGGATGATACCTTGCAATGCCATTACTGCGGACACACCATAAAAAATTATACGGTTTGTCCTGAGTGCAGCAGCCGGTATATACGCTATTTCGGTGGCGGCACACAGCGTGTTGAGGAAGAGGTGAAAAACCTTTTTCCGAAAGCCTCGGTTATACGTATGGATATAGATACTACCGGAAAGAAACAGTCGCATCAGGAGATACTGAAAAAATTTGAGACGGAAAAGATTGATATTTTAATTGGTACTCAGATGGTATCAAAAGGTCTTGATTTTGAAAATGTTACATTGGTTGGGGTAATATCTGCTGACACAATGCTTAATATAGATGATTTCAGAAGTGATGAGCGTACTTTCGGTATTTTAGAACAGGTAAGCGGTCGTGCCGGCAGAGGTGCAAAAAAAGGAAGAGCGGTAATACAGACATACACACCGGAAAACAGCACTATTTTAATGTGTGCTGAGCATGATTATCTCAGCTTTTATGAAAATGAGATAAAGATGCGTGAGATGATGTGGTATCCGCCGTTTTCCGAAATGATATGCATACAGTTTTCCGGCAGTTCGTTTCAAGTGGTGTCTAACTGCGCAAGATACTTTGTGAAAGTAATGAATATTAAGCATGCACCGGATGGCGAAAGCAGAATTTTAGGGCCTGTGCCGTGTGCTGTTTCAAAGATAAAGAATAAATACAGATGGCAGGTTATTATAAAATGCCGTAATGCTGACTTATTTAACCTTGCTCTGACTGAAGCGAGGGCGGCTTGCGCTAAGTCGGAGCATTATGGGAATGTTGTTGTAGCAATAGATAAAAATCCGTTGCATATATATTAAACAGGCATTTGCCTGATATGCATTTTACGAAAGGGGTAATAATTATAAAATGGCTATACGTGAAATAAGAACAAACGGTGATGAGATTCTTTCAAAAAAATGTAAGGTAGTAAAGAATTTTGATGAAAGACTTCACATTTTGATTGATGATATGATTGAGACCATGCGTGAGAAGGATGGCGCAGGGCTTGCTGCTCCGCAGGTCGGAATTTTGAAAAGAGTGTTTGTTGCTGATGACGGAAATGAGCTTGTTGAAGCGATAAATCCTGAAATTGTCTCGGTATCGGGTGAGCAAAGAGGTAAAGAAGGATGTCTCAGCGTTCCGGGTGAATACTATTATGTTACACGACCGTATAAAGTGGTTTTGAAGGCACAGGACAGATACGGAAATGAGTTTACAAAAGAAGCAACAGGACTTATGGCACGTGCTTTTTTGCATGAAAGCGATCATCTTGACGGTATTCTTTTCCTGGAAAAAATGGATGAGTATCAACCGGAGGATGAAGATGAGGAAAATGAGGAAGAATAAGATTTAAGGAAGTGACGTAAGATGCGTATTTTGTTTATGGGAACTCCGGATTTTGCTGCGGAATCCTTAAAGGCTTTAATAAAAGCCGGTTATGAAATTGCGGGCGCGGTAACACAGCCGGATAAACCAAAGGGCAGAGGTCAGAAGCTTGTGCCTTGTGAGGTTAAAGAGCTGGCAATTGAAAACAACATTCCTGTTTTTCAGCCGGCATCTTTAAAAAACGGTGAGCTTAGAGAGGTTTTAGATGAAATAAAGCCGGAATTAATTGTTGTTGCCGCATACGGGAAAATTCTTCCGCCGTATATAATAGAATATCCGAAGTTCGGATGTGTTAATGTACACGGTTCGTTGCTCCCGAAATACAGAGGTGCCGCACCTATTCAGCGTGCTGTTTTAGACGGTGAAAAGGAAACGGGAATTTCAACCATGCTTATGGATAACGGACTTGACACCGGCGATATACTTTTAATGGAAAAAACGGATATCGGAGCGGAAGAAACTTCGGCAGAGCTGTTTGACAGGCTTGCTGTAATGGGCGGCGAGGTTTTAATACGCACGATTGAGGCGCTTGAAAACGGGGAAATAACTCCCGTACCACAGTCGGGTGAAGCAACGTATGCACATATGATAAAAAAAGAAGAGGGGATAATAGACTGGACAAAGAACTGCCGGGAAATATTAAATACTGTTCGAGGAATGAACTCCTGGCCGATGGCATCAAGCTTTTACGGCGATACGCTATTTAAAATAATATCTGCTGAGCGAGGCGAGGGACGCGGTATTCCGGGAGAGATTGCAGGTCTCCAAAAGGGAAAAGGACTAAAGGTTTACTGCGGTGACGGAGCTGTTATAATAAAAGTTCTGCAATTCCCTGGTTCAAAAAGGATGAATGCCGAGGACTATTTAAGAGGACATGAGATTGAAAGCGGTAAGATACTAAACGAAGTGTTAACCGCTGAGAAACTTTAAACGGAGGTAGGGTTATATGCCATTTTATTACTATTATGATTATACGTATATTCTGGTCTTAGCTGCATTTTTGCTGTCGATGTTTGCATCGTTTGGCGTTAAGGCAACATTTTCAAAGTATGATAAGGTGAGAAGTATGAGCGGACTTACAGGAGCCGGGGCGGCAAGAAGAATTCTTGATGCAAACGGACTTTACAACATACGTGTGGAACACGTAGGCGGTCAGCTATCAGATCATTTTGATCCGGGCGCAAATGTAATACGCTTGTCGGATTCTACCTATAATTCGGCTTCGGTTGCGGCAATAGGTGTTGCGGCACATGAGTGCGGACACGCAATTCAGCACGCAAAGGAATATGTGCCCATTAAGGTAAGAAATGCTATTGTACCGGTTGTTAATATCGGAAATAAGCTGTCTATGCCATTGTTTTTTATAGGATTGATACTTGGAATGACTGAGCTTGCACTTGCAGGGGCTTTGCTGTTCGGGCTTGTTTTGGTATTTCAGATTGTAACGCTTCCGACAGAGTTTAACGCAAGCTCAAGAGCACTGCGTATTATGGATGAGTCGGGATTGCTTGAAACTGATGAGTTAAGAGGTGCTAAAAAAGTGCTCGGAGCGGCAGCTATGACATATGTTGCTGCTGTTGCCGCAACGGCGTTGCAGCTAATGAGATTATTGCTTATTATAAATGGCAGAAGGAGAAGATAAATTATAGTTTATCTGCGATAAACTATAATAGCGATATGTCAGCCTGTGGCTGACGCGATATTTGCCTGCCGGCAAGCGATATGTTGACTCAAGTCAACGCGATATGTTCGCCAAAGGCGAACGTTAATGTACAAAAGCTCCGCTTTTGTTTGATTAAATATTGAAAAAATGCATAGCAATTTTTCTTCCATAACGTTTGCGAAGCAAACATATCGCGCCGACAGGCATATCGCGTGCGTTAGCACATATCGAAAATCCCGTCAGGGATTTATATCGCGTTTAGCGACTATTCAAGTCGCTAAACTATAATTTATAATTAAAAATTAAGGAGAAAGCTGATGGCCGGTGCGAGAGAGGTTGCTTTAAAAATATTATATCGTATAGAATATGATGGTGCTTATTCAAATATTGCCTTAAAAGACGAGCCGGCGATGGCTGATTTGTCGGGGCTGGATCGTGGATTTGTTACGGGGCTTGTTTATGGTGTTGTTTCACGCAAGCGTACGCTTGACTATATAATCAGCGTTTATTCAAGCACTAAGCTTAAAAAGCTTTCTAAATTTGTATTGCTGATTTTAAGAATCGGCATATATCAGATTTATTTTATGGATAAGGTTCCGGAATCTGCGGCGGTGAATGAAAGTGTAAAGCTTGCAAAGAAATATGCCGGCAGGTCGGTCGGGTTTGTAAACGGAATTTTAAGGAATGCTTCAAAGAAAGAAGCTGATATCGAAAAAGCCGGGCCGGGTATAAGATATTCATTTCCGGACGCTATATGCTTTCTGTTTGAACAGGATTTCGGAAAAGAACGTGCCGGAAAGATTATGGAGGCATTAAACGCTTCGCCCGAGATGACGGTTAGGGCAAACATTACAAAGGTTTCTCCCGATACACTTTGTACTCTTATAGAAAAAGAGGGCGGCAGAGCCGAGGTTTCGGATATTTTACCGTATTCGGTAAAAGTATCGGGGTTAGATGTTTCGACGAGTGAGTTGTATAAAAACGGTTTTTATACCGTGCAGGACACAGCGGCAAGCTTAGCGGCGGATGTGCTTTCTCCCAAAAGCGGTGAAACCGTTCTTGATATGTGTGCGGCACCGGGCGGAAAAACATCGCATTTATGCGAGATTATGAATAATGAGGGCAGAATAGTTGCGTTTGACATATATGAACATAAGCTTAAGCTTATAGAGGATAATGTGAAAAGAGTAGGCGGAATTGTCTGTACGTGTCTTGGCGATGCAAGCGTGTTTAATGCTGAATTTGAGGGAGTGGCGGATAAAATACTTGCTGATGTACCATGCTCGGGGCTTGGTATTATACGGCGTAAGCCGGATATAAAATGGTCGTATGAGCCGTCGGAGCTTTGTGAGCTGCAGTTTGAAATTTTAAAAAACTGCACCTGGTATTTAAAGCCGGGTGGCGAGCTTGTTTACAGTACATGTACGATTAATGAGCGTGAGAATTACGGCGTTGTTAAGAAATTCCTCGAAGAAAACAGCGGATTTGAAGCTGTTGATATTTCAGAGCGCATTCCGGACGCCTTAAGAAAAGAAACTGCGAAAGAGGGATATATAACTCTTTATCCCGATACTGATAACACAGACGGATTTTTTATAGCGAAAATCCGTAAAAAAGGATAATGTAAATGGAAAAAACAGATTTAAAAACTCTCACACCTGAAGAACTTGAGGTGTTTATAAAAGAAGCAGGAGAGCCTAAGTTCAGGGCAGGACAGATATTTGAATGGCTTTACCGCGGAGTAACTTCATTTGATGAAATGACAAACCTCTCAAAGAAGACTCGTGAGAAATTAAGTGAAATAAGCTTTATATCGTATCCGGAGATTGAGGAAAAGTTTGTTTCCGAAATAGACGGAACGGTTAAATATCTTTTTAAGCTTTCAGACGGGAATTTTATAGAAACCGTTGTTATGGAATATAAACACGGACTGAGTATCTGCATATCCTCACAGGTGGGATGCAGAATGGGATGCGGATTTTGTGCTTCAACCATATGCGGACTTACAAGAAATCTTACGGCGGGCGAAATCATAAACCAGATAATATTTGCGTCGAAGGATTTAGGTAAGCGTATAGGAAACGTTGTTATGATGGGGATAGGCGAACCGCTTGATAATTATGATAACGTAGTCAGATTTCTTAGAATTGTAAATAATGAAAAAGGTTTAGGTATAGGATATCGTCACATTTCGCTTTCAACGTGCGGTGTTGTGCCGAATATATACAGACTCTCGGAGGAAAATCTTCCGATAAATCTTTGTATATCACTTCATGCACCCGATGACAGCATAAGAAATGAGATAATGCCTGTGAACCGTGCATATAATATATCACAGCTTATGGAGGCGTGCAGAGCGTATCAGAAGGTTACAACAAGGCGTATAACATTTGAATATTCCTTGATAAACGGAGTTAATGATACACCGGCACTTGCTGATAAGCTGGCACAGACAGTAAAGGGAATAATGTGTCACGTAAACCTTATACCTGTAAATAAGGTGGAGGAGCGTGAGTATTCAAAGAGTAGTGCCGAAAATATAAGGCTGTTTCGGGAGCGTTTGGAGAAAAATGGCATAAACGCTACGGTAAGGCGTGAGTTGGGCTCAGATATAAGCGCCTCATGCGGACAGCTTCGTAATCGTAAAATAAATTAAAATATAAGGCGGTAGCTTAAGATTAACAGAAAGGAGGGATAGTATGAGAAAAGGTGAATTGACAGATAAAGGGCTTATACGTCCTCATAATGAAGATTCATACTATTCATTCGGGAACGATTTATACTGCTATGGTTTGGTTGCCGATGGTATGGGCGGTCATCTTGCCGGTGAGGTTGCAAGCCGGATAGCAATTTTTGAGATAAAGGAATATATACGAAAAAACATGAACAGCAGGCTTGATTATGTGGAAGCCTCTGAGATTGTACGTCGTGCGTTTATTACCGCAAATTCTGTTATATATCAATATGCAGAAAAAAATCTTAAGGTAATGGGTATGGGTACGACAGCTACGTTTGCAATGGTGTATAAGGGTAAGCTTATAACGGCTAATGTAGGCGACAGCAGAACATACATAATAAAAGATGACAGCATTAAACAGATAACAAAAGATCATTCGTATGTTGCCGAGCTTGTGGCAAGGGGAGAGATAACACCGGAACAGGCAAAGCAACACCCAAAGCGTAATTATATTACAAGAGCTATGGGAACGGAGGAAACGATTAAAGTAGATATTGAAATAAATGACTATAATAACGAAACAATACTTTTATGCAGTGACGGCTTGTCAAATATGGTAACAGACAGCGAAATGCATAGTATAGTTAAAAAACGCAGGAATTTAAAGAATTGCGCAAAACGACTTGTAAAGCTTGCAAATATCCGCGGCGGAAAGGATAATATAACTGTTGTACTTTACAGAAAGTTCTGATAAAAGAATATAAGGATTTAATATATATAATGAGTGGTTTATTCGTAATACACACGAGGAGAAAGGATTGATTATAAAAATGATAGGAAAGAAACTTGCAAACAGGTATGAAATCATTGAGCTTATAGGCTCCGGCGGTATGGCGACCGTTTATAAAGGAAAGTGTGAGCTTTTAAAGAGGTATGTTGCTGTTAAGGTGCTTCATCAGAATTTAAGAGATGATCCGGATGTTGTAAGAAGCTTTAATAAAGAAGCTCAGTCAGCTGCAAGCCTTACGGATAATAATATAGTTTCTGTTTTTGACGTTGGCGAAGAAGACGGCATGAACTATATGGTGATGGAGTTTGTTGATGGTACTACGCTGAAAAAGCATATACAGGAAAACGGTGCTGTGCCATGGCGTGAGGCGTGCGGGTTTGTGTCACAGATATGCCATGCTCTTAGCGTTGCCCATGCTGAGGGGATAGTTCACAGAGATATTAAGCCTCAGAATATACTTATATCAAAAGACGGTGTTTTGAAGGTAACGGACTTTGGTATAGCAAAGGCGGCGGTTTCTGAGACAATCTCGGTAGGTGCTAATGGCGCTATGGGGTCGGTACACTATATTTCACCTGAACAGGCAAGAGGCGGATATACAGATGAACGTTCTGACTTATACTCTTTGGGAGTTCTGTTCTATGAGCTTGTAACAGGTCAGGTACCTTACGACGGAGCTTCTGCTGTATCGGTAGCTCTTATGCATATAGAAAAGGAAATACCGATAGCAAAAGCGGCAAATCCTGATTTGCCGATAGAGGTTTCTGATATAATAAAGAAAGCTATGTCAAAGGAGCAGTTTGCACGTTATCAGAACGCAAATGATTTTATGAGCGATATAGAGGCTGTATTGGCTGGCGAGCCTATGCCTGTTTTAGGCTCTGAAACCGATGAGGCTGATGACATGGGAAAAACCAAAAAGATTAATATTGAACGCTCTGCTGACGATTTCGATGACTATGACGATTATGACGACTATGATGATTACAACGAAGATTCGGATTTTGATGAAGATGAAGAAGACGACTATGACGAAGAATACAGTGAGCATGAGACGGTAAAGCGACAGAAGAAGCAGAAGAAGGTTAAAACTCCTGAGGAAAAGAAAGGCGATAAGCTTGCAACAATTCTTGCACTTCTGACAGTTGTTGTAATTGGTGCTTTGTGTTGTGGCGGATATATGATTTATAACAATATGTCTGACAATGTTATTGTGCCATATCTTTATGAAGCAACGCTTGATGAGGTCAATCAGCTTATAACTGAAAAGGGACTTGTTATAGGCGATGTCGAATATGCACAGTCAGACAGCGTTATGAAGGACCGGGTAATATCACAAAATCCTGCGGCACGTGAACAGGTGAAGAAGGGCTCGGTTGTCAGCGTTGTAATGAGTCTCGGTAATACGGGCGGTACGATAGAAGTGCCTTATCTGATAGACGATGATCCGACACAGGCTATTGAAAAAATCTTGAATGCCGGTCTTTCCTATGACATAAAGGAAGAACACAGTGCAACAATTGCAAGTGGAAGAGTTGCAAGACAGCTTCCGGAAGCCGGAACGAAGTTGAATGAAAATGATATTGTGATAATATATTCAAGCCTCGGACCTAAGGTTCAGGTTGAGGTTCCAAATCTTTCTGAATGTACTCAGGAAAAGGCGGGCGCAATGCTTGCAGAGCTTGGGCTTCAGATAGGAACCGTAAGCTATAAGGAGTCGGACAAGCCTAAGGATACTGTTGTTTCCCAAATACCGGCTGTCGGAAGTAAGGTTGACGAAGGAAGCTTTGTAAGTATAATCTTAAGCAGCGGAACAAACGGCGGAAGCGGTATTGTTTCAAGTCCTGATGGAGGTAGCGTAGCTGAGAATACGCCTGCTGACGGAAGTTCACCGACTGAAAAACCGAATATAATTAAAACTATATCATTTACTGTTCCGGGTGATGCGGATACTGTGCATGTAAAGGTGCTTGTAAACGGAAAGGCAGCGGTGGATTCTGAACATTCCGGCGGTGAAGAAATTAAATTTGAGATACCATCGGATGAAGTAACAGAGGTTGTGCTTTATTTAGACGGAAAAGAAGCATCAAGACAGACTTTTAATAACTGAGAGGTAGTTCATGCGTGAGGGCATTATAATAAAGGGCATAGGCGGATTTTACTATGTCAAAACAGATGATGGAATTATTGAATGCAAGGCAAGGGGAGTATTCCGCAAAAAGCGGATAACTCCCACTGTCGGAGATTATGTTGAAGTAGATAATGGAAGTATAGTGAGTATACGTGAGCGTCGGAACTGTCTTATACGTCCGGCTGTTGCGAATGTGGATATGCTTGTTGTTGTTGTGGCGGCTAAAACGCCGGACCCTAACTTGTTTTTAGTGGACAAGTTACTTGTAAATGCAGAGAAGAATAATATTGAACCTGTTATTTGCATAAACAAAACAGACCTTTTAAAAAGAGAAGATATAGAAAGAATTTATACATCTGCAGGGTATAGAGTAATTGACGTGAGTGCCGAAACAGGCGAAAATTTAGACGCTGTAAAGGAGTTAATCTCAGGCAGGGTAACTGCTTTTGCCGGGTTGTCCGGAGTGGGCAAATCTACTATTTTAGGCAATATAACAAGCTATAACCCCGAAACCGGAGATCTCAGCGAAAAGATAGGAAGAGGAAAGCATACTACCCGCCATGTGGAGCTCTTAGAGCTTGAATACGGCGGATATGTGTTTGATACGCCGGGCTTCGGCTCATATGAACTGTCAGACATTAAGGCGGCAGAGCTTGGAGACTATTTTCCTGAATTTGCAAAATTTAACGGAAATTGCAGATTTAAAGGCTGTGCTCATATAAAGGAACAGGGCTGTGCTGTGAAGGAAGCTCTCGAAAACGGGGAAATATCATCTGAGCGATACGAAAGCTATTGTATTTTGTATGACGAGCTTAAGAAAATTAAAGAATATTGAGGTAAATTATAGTTTATCGGTGATAAACTATAATTTACAGTGAAATTTTTTGCCATAGGCAAAAAGTGAAATCCAACCATTATGGTTGGGTGAAATTCGCATAAATGCGAGTGAAATTTGCG
>JAZTZP010000072.1:0-2693 GCA_045637525.1 Clostridia bacterium
GTCCCGACTCAATAAATAAACTTGCGCGGCTCTGCTCCTTGCCGCGCGGCTGAGCGCACGGAGGGGATCCAAGGGGGCGAGTCAAGCCCCTTTGGGGTTTTGGTGCCGCTTTTGACGTAAAAGCGGCGTGTGCTTGCGCAACTCGATAAGTAATCGCTATAATATTGAGTAAGTATAAAAACTACAAACTAAAAAAAGAGCTACGGGGAAAACTCCCCGATAAACTATAATTTATCTTAGCAAATTTCAAAAAAACTCCCTCTTGGAGGTTGACAACTTCAAAAAAATCTGCTATACTAATCTTGAAAGCAGAAGTAGCGGTATTCAGTGGGCTTTGCCCAAGGTTGCCGTGTGGATACCTGCTTTCTTTTTTTCCGAAACCACGCTTAAATGCAGTATACCTGTATCATATTCACCATTCTTAATAAACCGCCCATTTGCCACAGAAATAATCTCCTGCAAAATAACACTTGACAATTCCAAAAAAAACTGCTATACTAATATCAGAAGAACCTTTTATAAGGGGGACTGCATCAGCAGATAACCCTGCTCCGTTTGGAGACTGGTTCTTCTTTTTTGCTTTCACGGCGTATACTATGCCCAATAGCTCTACACTATCTATAATATAATTGTTTGTTATAATTCGCAAGCGCTCTCTTGTAGTTGGGAACGTGCCGGTTTCATCATATTAGGTTTATTCACAAGTGATTTGTACTCATATGGATTTAAAGTATCATTTTGCAAGTCCATTTCCGGAAGATTTACAAAAAATTTAGCCTCGCCCGTACTTTTCTCGGATTTAGTATTGACATTTATCTCTGTTTTGTGGTATAATATCTTTGTTGAGGATACTGAAACCCTTTTTAGAGCTATAAGCTCCAGAGGGATTATCCTCAACATTTTTTATATCAACTTTATGCATAAAACTGCTTAATACCAAGCCTGAACACATTCCATAGGCAAATTCTTAACTTTCTTTTTTTGTTACCCCGGTATAATATTCATACTTATTGCATTTTTTACAATAAATTTGGAAGTTATCTCTGATGGGAGTTTGATAAATTTCAATATTTAACTTTGTATTACATGTTGGACATTCGCCTATATCTCCTTTTTCAAAATAATTAACTGCATTTTTTTCAAACACTTATATCGCCCCTCTTTTCTTTAACTCTTTAATAAATTGCTCCTCTAATTCATACGCTTCTTTCTCAAATATTCTGCTATTATTCTGAACGAACTCAACTCCGTATTTTTTATACTGCCGAACATGAATTTTTTCATGAACTAACGTTCTTATTAGCTCTTCACGATTTTTAAATGCATTAAGAAAAAGTGTAATTTGTCCGATTTTTTCATGATCAGCCATACCGGCAAAAGACTTTCCTGTCAATTCTGTATTTTTATCAATATTAAAGCGTTATATCTGGGTATATCTGGATATATCTGGATATATCTGGGGACATGCCTGTTTTTTTCACATTTCATGAATCTTATACCTATGCCATTTCCAGACCGCTCTGCAAAATGTGCAATTTCAGGCACGTCCCCAACTATCTTAGTTGTCAGTAATCAATACTCACTGTCCACTGTTCACTTCCATTATAACAGCTTTTACTCGCAGTTATTGCAAACTTTTGGGAAAACGAAAATTAAAATAAAAAAAGACCCCGATACAGCCTGAAAAAAGCTATATCAGAGCCTATAACCATAAATATTTTTCATGTATAATACTTTTCTATCACCCAAAAGCTTTCGCAATGAATTTATCACACTGTGATAGAATTAATGTATTTTCTCCTGTACCCGGCTGAGTATGTGTGTTCCATTTATATCTTTGTTCACTTAATTCCTTAGCTTTGTCTATATCTTTATTAATATTTCTCTTAATGGCTGTCATATCCCTGTAAACTTTCTATCAGCACAATTTGGAATCTGATGACACCCATTCATACGAATAATACGATTACAATGCTTACACCCATACTGTAATGAATTATAAACATGGCTATATTCAAAAAATATTTTTCTTTTACATTCCGGACATTTTAAATTATCAATTTCTTTCATTGTTCCATCAAATAAAATATCTTCTATTTTATTCCATAACTCATTCATCGTACCACCATCCTTTCAATTGAAAATATCTTTTTATTACCTTATTGATGTACTCATGCCTTGTTTCATCGTGAGAGTTGTATAATTCAGCATATTTCTTCGATTTATTTGATTTCGTTGCCATCCTCGCTTCAAGTTCCTCATGTAAAATAGTATCTTCTAAAAACTCCATTGAAGGCTTATCCTGTTTTCCTATTTCAATTTTTTCAATGTATAGTACATTATTGTTTTTATCTAATGCAATTAATGTTCTTCCATTACATCGTATTCGAGGATTGTGTGTAATCTGTGCTGAGAAATTTATCCCTTTCAAATCTCCAAACAAAATTTCATCTATTTTTTCTTGTGCCCAATTATATCTTCCGTTTATAAACCTTTTTTCTTTTATTATACCACTATTTCCACCACTTGTCAATGGTGCATCAGATTTATTCAACACCCCGTTCCGGGCATAAGAAAACAATCTCCGTATATGCTCCTTACCCTCAGTAATATCAATAAACCGTAATAAAGCGTCATCATCAGCATAAAGCTCCGATATATACCGAGTCGTTATCTCCTCCACCGTCTCAGAA
>JAZTZP010000073.1:0-6561 GCA_045637525.1 Clostridia bacterium
GCCGCAGCCGGAGAAATAAGCTTTGCCATTATAGAAAACAATGGAAACACAAATGGTTGATATATTAGAAAACGAACAGCTTGACGACCTGCAAAACCGCTATTTTATAATACAAAAAAACGATGGCTTCAAATTCGGAACAGATGCCGTCCTGCTTGCGGACTTTGCAAAAAGCTGTAACGGCAAACGAATTCTCGATCTTTGTGCCGGTACGGGAATAGTTGGAATTTTACTTGCGGCAAAAACAAAGGCACATGAAATTTACGGACTCGAAATTCAGGAGGATATGTGGGAAATGTCCTGCCGGAGCGTGAGATATAATAATCTCGAAGACAGGGTAAAACCAATTTGCGGCGACTTAAAAGCCTGCAAGAAATTTTTCAAAGCACATTCTTTTGACTGTGTAACGTGCAATCCGCCTTATATGCGGCTTGATACTGCTTTAAAAAACATACCGCATTCAAAAATGGTTTCACGTCATGAGGTTTTATGTGATATAGAAGATGTAGTAAAAGCGGCGGCGGATATGCTCAAATATCACGCCTCGCTGTACATGGTTCACAGACCATCAAGACTTGCGGATATATTCTGTGCTATGCGAGAGCATTCGGTTGAGCCGAAAACTCTCCGTTTTGTTCATTCGCATTTTGACAAAGAGCCGGTTTTAGTGCTTATAAAAGGCTCCTACAAGGGCGGCCCCGGCATGAATATCATGCCACCGCTTTACATATACGACGAAAACGGAAATTATACCGAAGAACTGGATATAATATATAACACGAAAGGACTGTAAATATGTCAGGAACTCTGTATTTATGTGCAACCCCTATCGGGAATTTAAAGGATGTTTCACTTCGGTTTCTTGAGGTGTTTAAAAGTGTTGATTTAATTGCGGCAGAGGATACACGCCAGACAATCAAGCTTTTAAACCATTTTGAAATATCAAAGCCTCTTACAAGCTATCATGAGCATAACAAACGTGAAAAAGGCGAATATATAACAGCTCAGCTTTTAGAAGGAAAGAATGTCGCACTCGTATCGGATGCCGGCACCCCGGCAATATCCGACCCCGGTGAAGATTTAGTGCGTCTTTGCATTGAAAAAGATATAAATGTAACATCAATTCCCGGTCCCGTTGCGGCTGTAAACGCTTTGATTTTATCAGGACTTGACACAACAAGATTTGCTTTTGAAGGCTTTTTATCGGTAAACAAAAGACACAGGAAAGAACATCTTGCCTCTGTCAAAAACGATACTCATACGCTGATATTTTATGAAGCACCGCATAAGCTTAAATATACGCTTAATGATATGTGCGAAGCTTTCGGCAGTGAGAGACGCATTGCGCTTGTACGTGAGCTCACAAAGCTTCACGAAGAAGTTGTAAGAACAACACTCGGCGAGGCACTCTCACTCTATGAAGAAAAATCGCCGAGGGGCGAATACGTAATCGTAATAGAAGGCGCAAAAGATGTTGTACCCGAAGAAACCGAAAATTTCTGGTCTGATATGAGTATTAAAGAGCACGTAGACAGTTATATTAATAAGGGACTTACCAAAAAAGACGCCATAAAGCAGACGGCAACCGACCGCGGAGCAAAAAAAAGCGACGTATATAACAGTTACCATGCACAGTGAAAGGACTGATTAACCTATGAGCAGAAAAAAGAAGAATGGTCTTCTACCGATTTTAGTCACACTCGGAGCAGCCGGCATTTATCATGCCGTTAAAGGAAAAGGAGTATTTAACAGACCACGTTTTGCAAAACAGCACGATGCGATAAGCAAATACGTAGAAACCCACTACCCGGGTGGCTCTTATGCACCGATACAGGCAACTCAAAACGGCTGGGCAACGGTTATAACCGCACCGGATGGAAATAAGTATAATCTATATGTAGGAAAAACACCGGACGGCATTTATGTGTTCAAAGAATTTTAAACAGGCATACGGCCTGTTTAAAATATCTTAACAGGATAACAATCGGAGGCTGATGCGATGAAAAAAACTATATTCAGATATAATATACATACAAAAACCGGCAAGCTTGAAACGGGCGGAAAACAAATTGACATAAATCTTAATTCCGCCAAAAAAACATCGGGCTCTTTTTCTGCATTACAAATCATCGGCAATAAAAGTATTTTTACCGGCGGATATGGTCTTGATTTAATTTAAGGGAGGGCAAAATGCACGCAATTCATGTTATATGGACAGCTCCGAAAAACGGACAGGTTTTCAGCACGGATTACGAACTGCTGACAGCTGTTTTATCTGCTCTTACATGGCGAAAAACAGGCGGCAGAATTTCAATGTATACCGATAATCCCGAATATTTCAAAAACAGCGGATTTTCCCGTGTTTGGGACGAAATTGTTCCATTAAAAACAGAAAACCCGCCTGATGCAAAAACGTTCTGGGCGGCAGGAAAAATTTACGCTATGCGTGAAGCCGGACCGCCTTTTTGTGTGCTTGATACGGACTTTATTGTCTGGAAAAAACCGGACTTCGGCAAAAACCGCTTGGCGGCAATTCACGAAGAAGAGTTATCCGAAGCCGTTTATCCGGACTTTAAGGAGTTCTTTTCGGCAAAACCTTACAGCAAAAGCGTAAAACCCGTTAATACCGCTTTTACCTATATAAACGATATCGAATTTTTAAAGCTCTACACAACCGAGGCAATAAATTTCATGAAAACCTACCCAAAAACTTCGGACACCCTATGCCCCATGGTTTTTGCGGAACAGCGGATGTTTTCAATGTGTGCCGATGCTCTCGATATTAAAATAAATATCCTCTCCGACTTAGAAAGCCTTTTTAAAAACGGAGCAGACGGACATTTCACCCACCTCTGGGGATTCAAACAACAAATGAACGAAAACAACGTACTCCGCCACGATTACAGAAATAAAGTCCTCGAAAGGATAAAAAAAGATTTCCCCGAGTATTATGAACAATTAAAGAATATTCTTTTTTAAAATATGATATAACTAACAAAAAAACGAAAAGAGGCACATAACTTATGATATTTGATTTTCATACGCATATTTTCCCGGATAAAATAGCAGAAAAAACCATAAAAATATTAAAACAAAATATTATTGATATACAGGGGTGGACCCCGCCGAGCTTTACCGATGCAACTCTTTCGGGACTTAAAAAGTCAATGTCGGACAGCGGTATTGACTTTTCTCTTGTACTCCCTATCGCAACCACCCCCCGGCAGTCTGCAACGATAAACGCATTCGCTGCCCAAATTAACGGTCATGATAATATTTTTTCTTTCGGAAGCGTGCATCCGTTTGAGGACACCCCTGAGGAAACGCTTGAAAAAGTAAAGGAATACAATCTCAAAGGCATCAAACTTCACCCTCAGTATCAGGACGTTTATATGGACAGCCCGGAAATGCTGAAAGTTCTTAAAAAATGTGAAGAATTAGGGCTTATGGTTTTAGTGCATTCAGGCGTAGATGTAGGAAAAGAACCTCCTGTAAAATGTACTCCCAAAATGATTTATGATGTGATGCAAAAAGTCCCATCTCTCACTTTAATTGCGGCTCATATGGGCGGCTGGGATATGTGGGACGATGTGCGGAAATATTTAATAGGCACAAGCGTTTATTTCGATACAGCATATGCACATGAATTTATGGGCGAAGAGCTGTTCCATGAATTTTTAACACTCCACGATAAAACAGTATTCGGCACAGATTCACCGTGGGACTGTCAGAAAACCGCGGTGGCAGAAATTGCAGCACTCGGTCTTGAAACGGAGCTTTATGAAAATATAATGTTTAAAAATGCATTTAAACTGATGGAGATTGATTTGTAATGAAAAGACTTGTAATAGGCATACTTGCCCACGTAGACTCCGGAAAGACCACACTCTCGGAGGAAATACTCTTTCATACAGGAAAAATAAGAAAAAAAGGCAGAGTAGACCACAAAGACTCATTTTTAGACAGCCACGATATAGAGCGTGACCGCGGAATTACGATTTTTTCAAGTCAGGCAGTTTTTGGTTACAGCGACTGTGAATTTACGCTTTTAGACACCCCCGGCCATGTCGATTTTTCAACAGAAACGGAACGCACGCTCAGAGTCCTTGATTATGCCATTTTAGTAATCAGCGGCACAGACGGCGTGCAGAGCCATACCGAAACACTATGGAAGCTCCTTTCGGATTATAATATCCCGGTGTTTGTCTTTATAAACAAAATGGATATTTCATCATACGGTAAAAATGTTATTATAAAAAATCTGAAAAGCCGGTTAAACGACGGCTGTATCGACTTCTCACGTGAGCGTGATGATGTCATATCAGAAGAGCTTGCAATGTGTGACGAAGCTCTTATGGATAGTTTTCTTGAGGGAAAAGCATTCAGTGATGAACATATAAAAACCGCCATAAAAAAACGCCGGATTTTCCCTTGTTATTTCGGCTCTGCGTTAAAATCCGACGGAGTGGACAAGCTCCTCGACGGAATAAATACATTTGCCGATGAACCCGAAAGACATTCTTCTTTCGGTGCAAAAGTATTCAAAATATCACAGGACGAACAGGGCGAACGCCTTACTCATATGAAAATAACAGGCGGCACGCTGAAAGTAAAAGATATGATTACTCATAATGGTGGAGATTCGGAATATTCCGAAAAAATAAATCAGGTAAGAATTTATTCGGGTGAAGGTTTTAAAATGGTATCGGAAGCCTTCTGCGGATCTGTATGTACCGTTACGGGACTTAAAGGAACATATCCCGGCGAGGGAATCGGTGCCGAACCGGATTCCGATGAAGCAGTTTTAGAGCCTGTGTTAAATTACAGAGTAGTATTACCCGCCGGCTGTGATGTTCATAACGCACTTGCAGACTTTCGCACCTTAGAGGATGAAGACCCTCAGCTTCATGTCTCGTGGAACGAGCAGCTTCGTGAAATTAATGTAAGTATCATGGGCGAAGTACAGCTTGAAGTTTTAAAGCGAGTTGCAATGGAGCGTTTTGGAATAAACATAGAATTTGACAGCGGAAGCATTGCATACAGGGAAACAATATCAGATAAGGTAGAAGGTGTCGGGCATTATGAGCCACTTCGCCACTATGCGGAAGTTCACCTCATATTAGAGCCGGGCGAACGTGGCAGCGGACTTGTTTTTAATGCTGATTGTCCGGAAAATATGTTGGATGCTAACTTTCAGCGCCTTGTACTTACTCACTTAAAAGAAAAAACACATATCGGAGTTCTCACCGGCTCACCGATTACGGATATGAAAATTACATTAACCGCCGGAAAAAGCCATTTAAAGCACACCGAAGGCGGAGACTTCCGTCAGGCAACATACCGTGCCGTACGCCAGGGACTTATGCAGGCAAAAAGTGTTTTGCTTGAACCATGGTATAAATTCCGTCTTGAACTTCCGTCAGTAAACGTCGGCCGTGCGATGACTGATATTCAGCAAATGGGCGGAAATATTCTTCCCCCCGAAACAGACGGAGAATTTTCAATACTTACAGGAAGCGTCCCGGCATCATCAATGCAGGGGTATCAGAATGAATTAAATGGATATACAAAAGGAAAAGGCAGGCTTTCGTGTATGCTTAAAGGCTATGATATATGTCATAATCCCGATGAGGTTATTTCTCAGATTGGCTATAACGCCGAAAGTGATTTGGAAAACACCGCCGACTCCGTCTTCTGCTCCCACGGCGCAGGATTTAACGTTAAATGGGACAGCGTAAAAGAACACATGCATCTCGACAGCACCCTTAACAGCGATGCCGATGATGACGAACCGACCGCCAACCGGGTAGAACGCTATTTAAGCAAAATTGCAAGCGATGACGAGCTTATGGCAATCTTTGAAAATACCTACGGTGCAATAAAAAGACCGAAATACGGAGCTTTAAAAACAAAAAAAGAGCCAACGGCACAAAAGCCTAAAAAATATAAGTCACCCACAGCCGGAAAAGAATATCTGCTGATAGACGGATATAATATAATTTTTGCATGGGATAATCTTCGTGAAATGGCAAAAGAAAACCTTGATCTTGCAAGAACTGCTCTTACAAATACCGTTTGCAATTATCAGGGTTTTAAGGAAAACGAGGTAATACTCGTATTCGATGCCTATAAAGTAAAACGAAATGCCGGCGAGGTTGAAAAAATCCATGGCATAAGCGTCGTATACACAAAAGAAGCAGAAACTGCCGATATGTATATAGAAAAGGTTTCAAAACAGCTCGGCAAAACAAACCGTGTAAGAGTAGCAACCTCAGACGGCCTGGAACAGCTGATAATTCTGGGCAGCGGAGCAATACGCATAACCGCCGATGAGCTTAAAAAGGAAATAAATGAGACCGAAAAAGAAATACGAAAATTTCTGGAAAGTTATTGATAATTTATATTTATAATTTTAATTATATAAATTATAGTTTATCTACGATAAAACAGTAGGTTTTCGGTGTCGCTTTGCTTGCCTCCCTTGCCTAAAGGGAGGGGGACCGCTTGCGGTGGAGGGATATTGATTTTTCTATATCTTTACTACATATTTTCAATACATAG
>JAZTZP010000074.1:0-3811 GCA_045637525.1 Clostridia bacterium
CTTCTGATTTCTCTTGAAATAGTGGAACGGTCTTTGTTAATTTTCTTTGCGATTTCTCCAAAAGAGCATCTTTGAAATATCATGCTCTCAATCTCTAATCTTTCTTCAAATGTAATATATCCTGACATAAATATCACATTCCTTTCCAATACAATCTTGGTGGATACATTTATACAACACACGAAAATACAGGCAGGTGGAACCACACATTTTCTATTGTAAGCGAATTTAGGTTTATAAAAAAACAAACGGAAACAAGTTTGAAATCATTCAACTTCATTTCCGTTTGGATTTAATTATTTCTGCTGAATTATAAATTGAAAAAGAATCATTTTAGCATAATCAATGTCGTTTAGATATGCCAAAGGCACTCCGTTTGGAGTGCCCTTGTTTTTACATTCATTTTATGTTCAATACACTAATGATCTATTAATACTCAACTTCTGAGCCGTGTTCTTTTGCAAGCTCTTCTAATGCTTTGTTATATTCGTCAAGAAGTTCAACAGCTTCTTCAAGCTTTTGGCTTCCTGCATTTATTGTTGCTTCATCCTGAGTTTCACAGCCTTCAGAGAGAGTTTCAAATCCTGTCTTATAAGTTTCCATCACCTTAACATATTTATCCTTTATTGCTTTAACTTCTTCTGTTTCAGGATTGATGTCTTTAAGCTTTTCAAGAGAACCGTTTACAAGAGGAAGAAGAGTATCACCAATGCTTTTCTTTATAGCAATATCATCTTCGAGGGTTTCCCAAGTTCCAACCTCTGCGGTAAGCTTTCCATATTCAGCATTAACTTCAACCATTTCAACATTCAGGAAGTTAGAAAGGTCTTCATAAACAGGATCAGTACCACAACCTGCAAGAAGTGTAACTGACATAATCACCATAAGTAAAAGTGCAAAAATCTTTTTCATAATATTTTTCCTCCAAAATTATTCGCAAATAATTACCCTTAAATTATATTAAGCCTTTTTGTGCAGCTCTCCAAAGGAAAGTCACAATCTGACCACGGGTACAGGTACTTCCGGGGCTGAAGGTTGTATCTGATGTTCCGTTTGTGATACCTTGTTCAACCGCCCAAGCGATAGCTTCTTTGTAGTTTTCGTGCTCCGGCTTATTAAGGTCGGTGAATTTCAAAGATGCACTGCAAGCAGGTTTTCCTGCCGCACACCAGATATAATATACCGACATCATACGATTACAAGACTTGTTCGGATAAAGTGCATAATGTTCTACCATTCCGTTTTTCTTTGCCCACTGTGCAGCCATATAGAAGTAATCCGTGCCTCTTACATCTGCAAATTTAATTACTTCATTCTCTTTCAATATGGGGCTTCCTGCCGCACGCCAAAGGAACGTAAGAATTTGTGCTGTACTGCACTTATCATCAGGCGAGAAGGTTATTTCGCTTGTGCCGTTTGTAACCTTCTTTTCGAGTGCCCATAAAACTGGCTGATAAAAATACGCATCCGCCGCAACATCTATAAACTCTGTTGGAAGTGTTGTACCTTCACGCACTTCTCCGGCAGCATCGATTGCCATATCATAAAATTCCGAATCAGAGAAATTATTCGAAACTGTACCGCCTGTTGTTTCAAAAATACCCTTGATATACATTCCACCACCTGCAACAACGCCAAGATTATCAACTATTTCAGCGTTGCCACTCATACGGAATCTTGCAGGTGTATTTTCTCTCTGGACATATACACCGCCGCCGAGCTGCGCTTTGTTTCCTGCAATGGTACCGCCTTGCATTACAAATTCCGAGTCATACTGCATATACACACCGCCACCGGCAAGGTCAGCCTTGTTGAGTGAAATCTGGCCGCCCTTCATCTGGAAGATAGACTTGTCATTTACCCATACACCGCCACCGTTAGCTTGTGCCTCTGTTGTAAGGTTAAGACCTACATAGCCAGGGTCAATTGCTTCATTAAGACTAATAAGTCCGCCTGTCATTGTAAAGGTGCTTTGTGTCCACACGCCTGCACCGTGCTGAGCAAAGTTTCTAATTATGTTTCCGCCTGTCATATAGAAATTTTTACCCTGATTCCATACACCACCGCCGCATTTGCCGGCAACATTTTCTGAAATTTCACCGCCCTGCATTTCTATATTACCGTTATCATTATTCCATACACCTGCACCATATGTTGCTTTGTTGTGATATATTCTTCCGCCATAGATAATCATTTGTGCATCACCGCTGTTTGCGTTCCAGAGACCGCCGCCGTAGGTAGCATCGTTGTAGCAGATTTCACCGCCGTACATATAGAAATTGTAGTTGTTCCAAAGTCCGCCACCATAGGCAGCACTGTTATTCCTAAGCTTTCCGCCGTACATAACCAAAGTACCGCCGTTATGGATACCTCCGCCCATTTGGTTTGAACCACCCGTTATTACACCTGTCTGCATTGCGGAGCAGTCGCAAAGACGGAGCTTGCCGCCTGAATTTATGTTAATTACACGATTGCCCTGTGGGTCATCAATAGCTGTTTTTTGAATTTTGTAGCCATTAAGACAGATTGTAAGCTCTTTATTACCGGGAACATTTAAGGTTTCGCTTCTTTTTACATCTCCTGTCAGATACACAAATGCTTTATTGTCGGTATATGAAATTTTACTCTTACCGTCCCAAGGCTGAAAGCTCTGCGCTGAATGGCTTTTGTGTTCTCCAAGAAGAATATTTCCGCCACAGAAACAGTGATTCTGATGAGGCATACCCACATTTGCAAAGGTAAAATATATCGTTCCTTCGATATCAGATTCACCCTTATATGAAAATCCTGCCTGCTTACCGTTTACCATAAAGTTATATTTATACCAGTCATCAATAAACATATTGAGGCTCGGCTTTACAGCAACATCGGCAATGAATTTATATGTTTCACCGTATTTGAAACAACCGTTTTCATCAAAAGTGCCTTCCCATTTTACGCTTGTGACATAGGTACTTGCACTGTTTGGTGTTTTAGCTCCGTAGTCGGGCTTTTCGCCCACAACCGGTTCACGCAGGTTCTCAATGGAAATCATCTCTACGGGTGTTGCTTTTCCGTAGGTTGATGAGCCTTTAACTTGCTCGGTTCGTACAACAAACTGTATCACAGCCGCTTTGGAGTCTTTTGAGGAATCTTCTGTCTGAATTATTACCGGATCGCCGTTTACCGTGAATGTGTTATCGGAATTTTTTGCGTTAAAAACGCCTGCCGAGTCATCTGCCTTCAATACGATATAGGCAACATAGTCCTTGTGATCTGCAAAAAAGCCGTCTTCGTCGAATTCGCCATCCCATTGAATTTTCGCCACTGTAACACCCGATGCACCGGTAACTGTTCCGGTCTGTGTAGGTGCTTTACCAATTTCAGGAGGTGTAATGGTAATATGTGCCTCTTTGATTACATTCGCCGAGGTTACGGGATTTTCTACAGTTGTATCGGATTGTTGCGTTACAGTTTCGGGCACTTCAGAAAACTGCGGAATTTCTTCCTCGGTCTTGAAAGTATAGTAAACAACCGCTTGTGTGGTGTCTGCCGAAATATCTTTAAGCTTTGCAATCTTGCCGTTTACCTTTACAGTGTCCTTAACATACTTGATATACTTGGTGTCCTTGTGTTCATCCTTGAGCTTCACGGTAACATAAACAGTATACTCCGTGCCGCTTTTAAAGCAACCGTTTGCATCTAATTCGCCTTTCCATTCCACATTAACAACCTTTGTACTGGCAGTTGATGGAACATATGCGTTGTAATCGGGTTTGTTGCCGACTTGCGGTACTTCAACCGTAACATTAAAAATGTTTACAGGCGATTT
>JAZTZP010000075.1:0-37716 GCA_045637525.1 Clostridia bacterium
GTTATGGAAAGAAAATCGACAAGCGATTTTCTGATTTTAAATTCAGAAATTGCTTGCAATTTCTACAGAAACCTGTCGCATAGCGACAGATTTCACCCATGCTTTGCATGGATTTCACTCACACGAAGTGTGAATTTCACATTTTGCTGAAAGCAAAATATTTCACTATTATAGTTTAGAGGCAAACAGCCGCTAAACTATAATTTACTGATTGGAGGGTATGATATGAAACGATTATTTAAAATAGGAATTGCAGGGATTGTGATTTTTGGGGTTTCGGTGACTGCCGGGATTTTATATGGACGGTATGCTGAAAGTAAAAAGGCAAGTGCGGATATTACATATACCGGTGTGAGTACAAAAAAAACAGGGTGGGGGATAAAGAAAAATAAAAACAGTCCGCCGGATGTTCCGGCTGAGATAATTGATTTGCTTTCAAAATATGATGCGTATTATATGGACACAAGAGCTGAGAAACGGCTGTATCTTACATTTGATGAAGGGTATGAAAACGGTTATACCGGGCAGATTTTAGATGTTTTGAAAAAGCATAATGTAAAAGCGGCGTTCTTTGTAACAAAGCCGTATCTAAAAAATGAAACCGGGCTTATAAAAAGAATGACGGAGGAAGGACACATTGTAGGAAATCATACAATGAACCATCCGGATATGACAACGCTCACTGAAGAAAAGATACGTGAGGAGCTTGACGGACTGAATGCCATTTTTAAGGAACAGACGGGCACAGATATGAAATATATGCGGCCGCCTGAGGGAAGCTTTTCGGAAAAGGTGCTTAAAACGGCAAAGGATATGGGGTATAAAACGATATTCTGGAGTTTTGCGTATAAGGATTGGGATGTTAAAAACTTCAAGGGGGCTGATTATGCATATAATCAGACAGTTCCTTATCTTCATGACGGATGCATTTTGCTTCTTCATGCTGTTTCAAAGGATAACGCTGATGCTTTAGAAGACATAATAAACTATGCCACAAGTCAGGGATATACGTTTTGCAGTCTTGATGAGTTGACATAAAAAAGGCGTGCAGTTTTTGCGACTGCACACCTTTTTTTAAAAATTAATATTCGTTATTAATAAATTTCTTAAGTCTGTTAAGACCCTCGCGGCAGTTATCCATTGATGTAGCATAAGACCAGCGCACGTACTCGGGAGCGGCAAAGCCTGTTCCGGGAACTACGGCAACCTTTGCTTTATCAAGGAAAGCATTCGCAAAATCGTCGGCATTATTTATTTTAACGCCGCATATTTCCCTGCCGATAAGATTTGAAATGTTCATCATGATATAAAAAGCACCGTTTGGCATTGTACATGATACTCCGTCGATGTTGTTTATGGTTTCAACCATATAGTTACGTCTTTCGACGAAGGCTTTCTTCATTTCTTCAACGCAGTCAAGACTTCCGTTTAGAGCTGCAATAGCCGCTTCCTGGGCGATTGAGTTCGGGTTTGATGTTGCATGTGACTGAAGGCTTGCCATAGCTTTTGCAAGCTGTGAATTTGATGCTGTGTAGCCTATTCTCCAGCCGGTCATTGCGTATGTCTTTGATACACCGTTTATTATTATTGTGAGGTCTTTGATTTGCTCGTTAAATGAAGCGATGCTTACATGCTTTCCTTCGTAAATGAGATGCTCGTATATTTCATCGGCTATAACATAAATATTATGCTTAACTGCAATATCAGCAATTGCACGAAGTTCGTCTTCGGTATAAATCATACCGGTAGGATTAGACGGGCTGTTGATTATAATAGCTCTTGTTTTATCAGTTATGCATTCTTCAATCTGAGCGGCGGTTGCTTTAAAGCCGTTTTCTTCCGTTGTCTGAAGTATTACGGGAACTCCGTCTGCTATTTTAACCATTTCTGTATAGCTTACCCAGAATGGCGCAGGGACTATAACCTCGTCACCGGGGTTGCATATTGCCATGAATGCATTTACAAGAGCGTGTTTTGCACCGTTTGTAACAACAATGTCGGTCGGTTTGTAGTCAAGACCGTTTTCTCTCTTTAATTTATCAGCTACTGCCTGACGCATCGGCACTGTACCGGCAGCCGGTGTGTAGCGTGTTTTTCCATCCTTTATGGCATTAAATGCCGCTTCGCATATATGCGCCGGTGTATCGAAGTCCGGTTCTCCTGCTCCGAAGCCTACAACATCTACGCCGTTTGCTTTCATTTCTTTATATTTTGAATCAATAGCAAGTGTTGGTGATGGTGAAATTGATAAAATCTTTTTTGATAACATTATTTTCTTACCTCCGACAATTTTTTATCACATAATATTATATAATACTATATTTTTTTGAAAATTGCAAGTGATTTTTCAGTATTTTTTAAAATTTTTTTATTATTTTCTCCATATTTTTGCTTAAAAATTTTTCGATAAGGCAATGTGACCAACCGTTTTTATACATTTCGGCTATTAGTTTATCAATATCGACAATAGAATTTATACCGACAGGCAAGCTTTGTACTCCGTCAAAATCACTGCCCAAGCCGATTATATTTTCTCCGCCGAGGTTTATAAAGTGTTCTGCGTGACGGATTATATCAGAGATATATGCTGTACCGCTGTTATTTAAAAATTCGGGGAGGAAGTTTATTCCTACATATCCGTCTCTTTTTTTTATTTCGTTAAATTGCCCGTCTGTCAGATTTCGCACATGGTTGCACAGGGATTTTGAACAGGAATGGGTCGCAACGGGCGGAAGCGTTGTATAAGAAACGGCATCGTAAAATGACTTTTCGCTCATGTGTGATACGTCGCATACTATGCCAAGCTCATTCATTTTTAAAAGAACGGCTTTACCGAAATCAGTAAAACCGTAATCTGTGTTTCCGAGTATTCCGGAGGCGAGTTTGTTGTTATTATTCCATACGGGGGCGATAATACGCACGCCCTCGGCATAGTATTCATAAAGCCTTTCGGGTGTGTCTATACATTCGCCGCCTTCGATGGACAAAAAGGCACAAAGTTTATGAGTTTTTCTTGCACCTGTGAGTTCCGAAAAATTAGTGCAGTGTGCTGTTTTATCCGAGATAACTTTGCTTTTATAGGTTTTTATAAGCGTTTTACAGCGCTCTGTGGGATTATCATAGTATTCAGGATCTGTAAAACACGCAAAAAACTGGGTGTAGCAATGCGAACTGCTTAGCTTTTTAAAGGATATATGTAAATCATTTGTGTCAAATTCGCAGTTTTTATCGGTAAGGTGACATAATGTGTCGCAATGAGCGTCAATTATATTCAATTAAAACCCTCCTAAATTAACTTAACGTTTACAGTATTGTCCTAAAATGCACTTTCAATATGATTAAACTCTGTAACCTCGGGCGTATCGCCGTTTAATTTATAGTATACCTCTAAAATATCAAATCTCATGTCTACATCTTCCGAATGTGTATAGCATATACAGGTTTTTTGTATTCTTGTTTGCTTTCGGTAGTCAACAAATTCGGAGGCATATCCGTAAGAATTGCTTTTTCTCGTTTTTACTTCTATAAAAACAGTTGTTGTATTATCGAGCATAATAAGGTCTATTTCTCCGAATTTGCATGTGAAGTTTTTGTCGAGGAAAACATAGCCCTTTGATTTTAAATAATTGCAGGCGGCACGTTCGCCGAAATCGCCTATTTCCTTTGCTGTCATATTGTTTTCCTTTCGTTAAATCAATTTTTTCAAGAATGTTTTTCTGTGTATCGGACAGGGGCCGAATTCTTTTAATGCCGCAATATGCTCAGCTGTGCCGTAGCCTTTATGTTTTTTAAATCCGTATTCGGGATAAAGATTATCCTGCCCGGCTATAAATCTGTCACGCGATACTTTTGCAAGGATTGACGCGGATGCAATTGATATACTTTTACTGTCGCCCTTTACAACTGTTTCATACGGGACCGGTGTGTTATTTGCACGGTTTCCGTCTATCAGCGCAAAATCAGGCTGCACGGAGAGGTGGCTGAGTGCTGTATTCATTGCAAGGTATGTTGCGTTTAAGATATTAATCTCGTCGATTACCTTCTCGTCAACAGCCGCTATGTAATAGGCTATTGCTTTTTCGCATATGATGTCGAAAAGCTCTTCACGCTTTTTTTCGCTAAGCTTTTTTGAGTCGTTTATTCCCGGAATATAGAGGTCGGGAGGGAGGATTACTGCCGCCGCATAGACAGGCCCTGCAAGCGGACCGCGGCCGGCTTCATCAACTCCGGCAACTGCTGTATATCCGAGAGCTTTTTTTTCGTTTTCGATAAGCCACATCTGAGAAACTCGTGCCATATCTTCTTCGGGTGTAAGTTTTTTTGCCATTTTTATTGTTCCTTTCGCTAATCTTAAAAAAATTTTAAAAAAAATTAAATTTCCTATTCCATTTTTGATAAATACGTGGTATAATATATAATATAAATAATTAACCATGAGGTGGCCTCAGATGAGATACGACAGAGAAATAGATGATTATGCACTTATTCAATACATAATAATGTTTGCCCTTGATCTCGTGGGTAAATCGGTCAGTTATGATGTGCTTATAAATATGCTTACCGAAGAACTTGATATTAATTATCTTGAATTTCAGCTTGCACTCGATAATTTAAAATGCAACGGCTTTGTAAAGAACTTTACGGACGGGGACGGTCGACCGATGTATGTTATTACCGAAAAGGGAAAAATGTCGGCAGGACTCTTTGAAAAGGATATACCTGTTTATATAAGAGAGCCGATACGTGAGTCGGTTGCGCCTGTTCTTAAACGTGATCATGAAAACAGACTGATACGAACGAAGGTGCGTTCTTTAGAGGACGATATGCATTATGCTGAGTGTTCGGTTTTTGACCACGATGATACGGCACTTCTTAAGTTTTCTGTATATACTCCGACTCGTGAGGAGGCGGTTGACATAACACGCCGGTTTAAAGAAAATCCGGAAAAGATATATGCCGGAATAATTTCCCTTTTAGCTGAGTAGTGTTCCGCATACGACACGGTTTATGCCACATAAGTCTTTTACAAATCTGATATTTTTAAAGGATTTATCCATCAGTGAAGCAACAGATGCCGCCTGGTTATAACCGACCTCGAAAAAAAGCTGACCGTTTTGTTTTAGGAGTGAGGGCGAAACTGCTGTTATTCTTTTATAAAAGTCAAGTCCGTCACTGCCACCGTCAAGCGCAAGGTGAGGCTCGAAGGCTCTGACATTTAAGTCTAACTCCGGTATTACATCTGTTTCGATATAGGGCGGATTTGAAACGATAATATCAAATTCTCCCGAATATGGTTTCATTATATCGTGATGTATGAAAGTTACGTTTACATTGTTTTTTTCTGCATTTGATTTTGCTGTTTTTAAAGCCTGTTCGCTTATATCCATGGCATAAACATCTGCATCTTTTATATAATATGCAAGACTTATTGCAATGCAACCGCTCCCGGTGCCGATATCTAAGATTTTCGGCGCTGACGGAGCTTTTTTTATAACCTCTTCAACAAGACATTCCGTATCGCTTCTAGGAATTAATACCGAGGGGTTTACGTCAAATTCCAAAGACATAAATTCGGTATTACCGACAACATACTGAAGTGGTTCGCCGTCCAAAATTCGATTTATCGCAGTATTGATTTCGGTTTCTTCGTCACACGTGAGACTGTCGGTTTTATGCATTAAAAGCTCAAGCTGACTTTTTTTTAAAACAGAACGGAACAAAAGATCCGTATCTCTTGTTCCGATTTTTGCATTTGATTTTTTTATAGCTTCGTGTATTACCATTTGTCGTCTTCCTTGTCTTCGGGGATTACGCATTTCATTGAATGTATTGCAACCTCAATCTGCTTTTCGTCAGGCTCACGCGTGGTGAGGCGCTGGAGCCACAGGCCCGGTTTTGTAAATGCTTTCACGCACTTGTTTTGGCTTTTGCCGGCAAGCTTTATAACCTCATACGAAAGCCCGGCAACTGCAGGCATGAGAAGAAGTCTTGTTATTATTCTTAAAAGGATGCCTGCGAAATCGCTTTCAAATTTAGGGAGCAGCATAAAAAGTAAAATGCTTATTATCATTGTAAAGAGTAAAAAGTTTGTTCCGCATCTCGGGTGGAATCTTGTATGCTTTTTAACATTTTCTACGGTAAGTTCCTCGCCGGCTTCATAGCAGGCGATTGTTTTATGTTCTGCGCCATGGTATTCAAATACTCTTTTTATTTCTTTCATTCGTGATACCAAGCCCATGTATGTAAGGAAAATAGCCATCTTTATCACGGCTTCCACGATATTGTAAAATGTTTTTGTTTTTGCAATATTTGAAAAGGCTTCGGGAACAAAGCCCATTGACAGAAGTTTGTCTATACCGCTTGTAACAAGATTAGGGAGTACGATGAACAGTCCGACACTTAATACTAAAGAAAGTGCAACGGAGAAATATATTACTACATCTTTAATCTTATCGCCGAGCTTGTCTTCAAGCCATTTTTCAAACTTGCTTTCGGATTCTGCATCTTCTTCAAGGTCTATGAATTCAGCAGAATACATAAGAGCTTTTATGCCTATTACCATACTCTCTATAAAATTAACACAGCCACGTATGACGGGAAGTCTGAAAAATTTGCTGCGTTTTTTTGTGCCGCCTGTGTCTATCTTTTCTGTTATTTCACCGTCAGGCTTTCTTACCGCAACAGCAGTCTTATGAGGACCTCGCATCATAACGCCTTCCATAACTGCCTGACCGCCTATTGATGTAATATGCTGTTTATTATTCATTAATTATTTTCCTCCTCGTTAAACGTTTCCAGTTTTCGTTTGCTTATTTTAGCTGTAAGCGGCAATATTCTTTCTATATAGTAGGATATAAAGAAAGACAAAGCAATATCGAATATCGACAGTATTACAATTGCGCCTATGTAAAGATATATCGGAAAATCAAGCGTCAGGTTCAGTGATTTTAATACGAACGGAACGACGAATGATGCTACTGAATAGTAAATGAATTTATATATCCATTCAGTTACTTTTGTTTGTGCCGATTCAAAAAGCGACTTTAAGACAGGATAGAATGCGAATATACACATATATCCTACGGCTATGAATTTATTTGTTCCGAACAGCATGATAAATATAGAACATACTATGCCTGAAATAAATGACAGACGCTTTCCGCATTCTATTAAAATTACACATTGAAAGGCTACTGCAAGGCACAAAGCCGAGAGCTTTCCTGTGGGTATTATGGGGACTGCATAAATAAGGATACATGATAAACAAGTAATTAATGATGCAGTTACAAGTGAAAACACTGATTGTCTTTTATTCAAAATTAAACACCTCAAATTTTTTTAATATTTGGAAATTGCTTGCAATTTCATTATTCTGAAAAGCCGTTATATCGGCGTTTTCTTATTACATACAACTGATACAATCTCCGCCCATGCATTCACAGCAGCTGTCAAGGCAAAAGAGGCCAAAACATGTGTCACAGACAGAATCACCGCCAAAGCAACAGGGGAAGCATCCACCGCCGTAGCTTGTGTTTACACGCCTGTATCCGGAGTTTGAATTCATTATATTATTTAATGTATTCCGGTACTCTGCATTGCCGGGATCCATTTCTGTTGCTTTTCTTATAAATTCTATTCCGGCATTATACCAACCGGCACGTATGCGGCAAAGCCCCATGAGATAATTCCACTCAGCGTTCTGAGGGAGAGAGGCGAGCATAGCTTCCGCCTGAGCAAACAGTCCCCGACTTATCAGGCTTCGCACGGTTGCAAAGCTTGTATTACCTGCCGAATATCCGCCGTTTGTTCTTTGTGAGCCGTAGCCGGTATTATTGCCGGATGCGGTTTTATTTGTCAGCATATCATAGGCTTTGTTTATTTCTTTAAGCTTTTCACTTGCCAGATCTGCAAGCGGATTGTTTACGTATTTATCCGGATGATATTTCTTTACGAGTTCACGGTATGCACGCTTTATCTCAGCTTCATCGGCATCTTCAGGCACGCCGAGTACTTCATATGGATTCATCAGAAGTCATTCCTTTCTTCTTTTTCTTACACGCTTTGAAATTAAGCTCTGCGGACTGCCGAACCGGCAGACCGATATATATAATGTTTCGCAAAATGTCGTCGTTTCTTTTTATGTCAAGAAGATCATAAGTCGAGGCTATGGTTGATAAGGTATACGTAAGCCCCGGTTCTATTGTGTTTTTTAAGTCTTCAATATATTTATCGGTTTCGATATTATCGGGTTTATTGCATAAAAACGGATTGTATGCACCGGATTTAAAATCTTTTTTTAAATCGGCAAAGGCATCTGTGAGATAAATCCAACGGCCTATATTATATCCGATCCATTTAAGCTGACGTTCCTGACTTTTCGGTGCATTATAACTGAAAATCATTTCGGTTATTTTTGCAAAGCAGTCGGCGACTTTATCAGCGTCTTTGCAGTTGCCTTTTTCAAGGGCGGATAAGTCGCTAAGCTTTGATTTTATAAATGTATATATATTATCTGATTTTTTTCTGATTTTATTAACGGAATTTTTGTAAAGCGCCATTCCGATAAGGCCTTTGATGCTTTTGTCATCCTTAAAATCATCGGCACACTTAAGATATGCGAGCAGACAACTTATTTCGGCAGTATACTGTGAAATTTTGTCCGGTTCTGTGATTGTTCGCTTTTTTAACGGATGCAGTCCGCAACGTTTCATTGAAAATACAGGCTCGGTTTCAGAGACTGCGCTCAGCATTATCATAAGGAAAACCATGTCGTAGCTGAGTCCTAAACGTGTTATATGACCGCAGAAGCGTCCGAGACTTTTGCACAGACCGCAGTAGTATGCTCTGAATATTTTGTAGTCTTTTATTTTAAGCTCATCTTTATAAACGTTTATATATCCAAACATAAAATTTCTCTCCGGTCATGAATATTTTGTTTTATATGAATATTTTTTTCATGTTTTGTGTAAATTAAACGTAAATTAACAAATATATTGCCAAGCCCGGCGGGTTAATAATTTTCGCCCGGAGCACGGTTTATGAAAGGAGTTAATGGTTTTAAACATGAAAAATAAATTTACACCTGAACAATACGACAAATACGTTAAGGAAAAAACGCCAAATTCAACGATTTTTCCGGATTGTATAAAAGCATTTTTAACCGGCGGTATAATATGTACGATTGGTCAGGCACTCATGAACTTTTATAAGTATATCGGGATGCAACAGGAACTTGCATCAAGTGCAGTTTCAATTACATTGGTTTTTTTCGGAGCCTTGCTTACCGGATTGAATATTTATCCCGTAATAGGCAAATTCGGCGGTGCCGGATCACTTGTACCGATAACCGGATTTGCAAATGCTGTTGTTTCCCCGGCGCTTGAATCAAAAACCGAAGGAAGGATTTTAGGAACGGGTGCGAAAATATTTACAATCGCAGGGCCGGTAATTCTTTACGGCACCATCGCTTCGGTTATAGCCGGAATTATTTACTGGTTAATCGGACTGGCGTGAATTTACGTAACGCTCAAAGCCATTAACTACACCTATAACAAAACGCTCCATGTACTTTTCAGAGAGAAGGTTTTGTTCATCGGTTTTGTTTTCGATTGAGCCGAAAACTATTTTGAAAACAGGTACTTCGGAGTAATTGAATAATATTATGTCATTTGCGGGTGCTGTGATACGTCTTACGGCACCTGTGTTTGTTGTAACGGCATTGAATACGCTCTGACCTATTTCAAGGCTTTGTTCCGGTAAAGATTTGTTTTTGCCATAACTTTTTTCGGGATAGAAAAGGCTTATACCGTTTGGCGAGCCGTATTCGGTACCATCGCAATGAACAGACATTATAAAGTCAGCATCAGCTCCGGATTTTGCACGCTCAGATTCGGATAAATCACATTCATCGGTTTCTCTTGTCATAATTACATTGAATTTTCTTTCTTCCAGTGCATCGCGGATTGCGATTGCGTATTTAAGGTTAAGAGCTTGCTCATTGATATCTTCGCCTGCCTGGCCTTGCGTGTATGTATTTGCACTTTCCTTTGCTCCCGGATAAATGCTTTCAGTACCTGTTTTTGACGTGAGACCATGTCCCGGATCTATACATATTGTGTATTCTGAATTAAGGAGATACTGCTGTTCTGTTTTTGAAAGCTCATCTTCAAGCTTATTGGCTTTTTTCTGTTCTGAGGTTTCAAGATGGCTGAGAACTGTTGAAAAACTGCCTCCATGTGAATAATATATTTCCCAGCATACATCAAATGCTATGATAATTGCAAGGAAAAAGAATAAATATCTTTTCATGTTAAACTCCTTGGTATATAATCTAAACGATATGTTACGGTTATTTCTATTATTATAACATATAATAAATTAAAATACAAGTGCATTTAATAACATATTATTAAATTTTTTGTTAATTTTTATAATTTTGGTGATTAAAAAATATAAAATGGCTTTACTTTTGTGTGTTTTAGTGCTATAATATTTACACAATAACTGATAATTTTAAAGTTTAGTGAGGAAAATACGCAAATGGATAATAATTTTATTGTTACGCCGAGAATACAGGAGCCTGCACCATTTCAAATAACCCTTGCCGGAAATACGTTTCATAAATCAAACTTGACTGTTGAAAAAAATAAAACAAACACATTTACCTTTGAATACTGCGTTTCCGGTACGGGAAGACTTTGTGCAGATAACAGAGTTTATGAGCTGCAGCCGGGGGATTTATTTGTGCTTCCTGCCGGAACTGATTGTTCGTATAGTGCTGATAAATCCGGAGACTGGCATAAAATCTGGTTTGTTGGTATGGGGGCTTTGTTTGAACAGGTAATTTCTTTGTATGGTCTTACGAAAATATATGTTTATCGTGACACAGACCTTGAAGACGTTTTTAACCGTCTTATTGATGTGTTGTCCGATAAAACACTTTCGCCGGAGGAAACAAATGTCCGCGCGACTTTGATTTTTATGGAAATAATACTCAAAATGCATGAAAAGAGCAGTAATGATACAAGTATATCCGAGGATGCTAAGGTTTTGAAAAATTATCTGGATTATCATATTGAAGAGGATATATCTCTTGATACTCTTTCAAAGCTTATATTCCGAAGCAAATCACAGACAATACGGATTTTTAAAAAGAATTTCGGAAAGACGCCGTATGAATATCTTTTAGATAACAAAATATCACGTTCAAAGGTTATTTTAGAGGAAACGAATATTTCTATAAAAGAGCTTGCGTACCGGTTAGGATTCAGTGATGAACATTATTTTTCAAATATATTCAAAGCTAAAACCGGAGTATCGCCGTCTTTTTACAGAAAAACAAAAGCCGGAAGCATTAAGGCATAATGTTTTAATGCTTCCGGTTTTTGGTTAAAATCGTTTTTATCTTTTAGGAAATTACTGCTTTTAAGTTGTAATTTTTGCAAACTCATCAATACAAGCTATGTATGGTATGTTACATAACTAAATACTTAAAATAATAATTGCCGCCAGGCCGGTTAAAAAGCCTATAAGCTGTTTTTTAGAGAGCTTTTCTCTGAAAATAAGAGTTGATACGATAATCGTAAGTAAAAGCGCACCGCCGTTTGAAACCGGATAATAAACAAGGCTGTTTAAACGTCCCGACAGCATAAGGTTGATGCGGTTGTAAACACTTACTATTATACCGGTAAGACCACCGAAAATCAGTATCGGACGAATATCTGCCGTAAACTTTTGCTGTTCTTTATTTTTAATCTTAAGCACTACTGGACCGACAAGTGACAGAATGAAAGTAAATAAAAACGCAACAAGAAGGAACGGCTGAAGCTCATCCTTATACGGTGACATCTGATGGACTTTTTCAGCAAGACCGGCTCCACCTGAAAACAGGAAGCAGGCAATGACGAGAATAATCCATTTGGCTTTTGCCGGTGACTTGTCCTTTTTATCGGATAAAAGCCAGAGTGACACAAGCATGAGTATAATCCCTGCAAGCTGTGATATGCCGAAAGGCTCGTTCCAGAACACCGGGCCGGCAAGGGAAGGTATTATCATTCCATATAATACAAATAAAGATGTAAGCGACATAGACCCAACAGACATTGCCGCAACTGAGCAGCACTGCAGAGAAAAAACAATAACTGCATAAGCAAGTGCTATAAGTATGCTGAATGGAGAAAGGACGGGTCTTATTCCCAAAACAAACAGTATTATAAAAGCAACACCGTATGATATTGTATTAAATCTGAATATCCCGAAAAGACCGGGCTGTGCACTTTTTGCATATTTGTTAAAGACTGAACTTTTAACAACAGCAAGTATAATTGATAGTAGTAATAATAAGTAATTCTGCATTTTGTTTCCCTCTTTCTTTTATTAAAATCTTGCTCTGTATTCCCATGAGATGTGTTCGGGTTTAATCTGACCGTCTATGTATTCATACATATTTTTTGAAATTTTCACAAACTCATTAACGCAGACTGTGTATGGCATATTACATACGTTAACAAATCCGTGAGGCATATTCTGACCGTCGTATGTACCGAGTACCGGCTCGTCGTTAAGCTCGAAATAATGTATTCCCACGCAGTGCTTGTGTGCCATGGTATGCTGCATATAGTTTGCACAGGCTTTTCCTCTCTCATATTGATTGGATGCGTTTATAAGAGCATTTGATATATGACTTCTGTCAGAACCGCCGAACATCCATTCGCCGATAAACAGCGGATTCTCAAAAGTTTTTGCAAGTGTATCACAAAATTCGTCCGGTTCTCTTCTGTATCCGTTAGCGGAGAATATATCATAAATGTTGTCTGCATCACAATATCCGTACCCCGGAGTTCCGGCATAACGGTTTCCGAGATTTAAGTGGTTTTTATCAACAGCCCGGAGAGCATCAACCGGCGTTTGGATATATTTTTTGATGATAGCTACATTAAACTCATTTAAATCATCATTGTCCTTTACTCCGGCTGAACCAAGAGTTTCAAACGAAGTGAATGCTGTATTCCAGCTGCTATTGAGGTTTTCGATATTTTTATATTTATTCTTCAGGAATTCTATAAGCTCCTGCTTGCTATAAAGCGAATTATCGCAGTCGAGAAGAATTCGTGCTATGTTTACGTTCTTTACGACCGACCATTCAGGCTCATTTGTCATGAAATAGCCTATCATATAAGGGTTATCTTTAAACGGTCTTAATTGTTCTGCAAATTTTTTACTGTTTTCTTCGTATTCCGGAGAACATACATCCGGAAAATCTCTGAAAACCATTTTTTTCGTTTTCGGGAAATTAAGAAGAGCAAATGTAAACGGCATTTTCAGCTTTTCTACAAATTCCCATACGTTTTCGTCCTGGTAGTTATTAACGTTTACACCGACTGTATTAAAGCCCCATTGCTTTAATCTTGCACCGTTGATTGTTAAGAATGCATCCCACCAGTTTTCACCGAAAGCTCTTATCATATTTGCGCGTGCAAAGTTAAACATATCCCAGTCTTTTCCGGCGTCTTTGCCGTTTCTCTTGGCAAATTCCGGTATTTCGGAAGCTGTCGTCCATGCCGGCTTAAATGTTTCATCAGATTTGTCGGGAAGCCATTCAAACAGGTTTTCTATTCTGTGAACGAGAGCGAAAGTTCCCATGCGGCATCCGTAGCATATGCCGTTGCTGAAAAATGCATATCCGTCCGGGTCGACCAACCACCAGCGTTTTTCGTCATGCTTTTTATGAAAAAATCCTGTCGCTTCGAATTTTTTCTTTGTCCAGCCGCCGTACTTGCTTAAATCATCTCTTAAATATCTGTTGTTATTCTTTGCCCACTCATATTCTTTCTTTAAGAGCTTTACGAGTTCTTCTTCTGAGTGAACTTTTCCGTTCCATTCGGCGTCTGTTCTCTGACCGAATTTATCAACCATGGGTTCTCCGGACACTTTCATATCCGGGAGTTTGTCTGATATACTTATATCATATATTGTAACTGATTTATCATCTCTGCCGGAATAAAAAGTAAACTGAACTTTTTCTATTTGTGAAATGTGACACGGAAGCCCGACGAGATGTCCTTTTAAACTTCCGGGGACGGGAGGCAAAAACCATCGTGCGGATTTTAACTCGTCAAGTTTTACCGGCATTTTAACACGTCTGTTCGGTATGAAAAATCTGTCTGCTGTAAGTTTTTCATCTTCACCATAGCAGAATGTGATATCCATATATATTTTTGCGTCTGCTTCTCCCATAAAATCTACGATTATATAATTATCTTCCGTCCATTCAAAAGACCCTTCGCTCATGAGCTCAAATACTAAGTGTTCAACGTCGTTGCGTTCTATTTTTAAAGGCTCTGATGAAACAATTGTACCGCCTGAAACAAGCTTTAAATCGGATAAAGATATTTTTTTGCTTTTGCTGTACATTTAAAAGTCCTCCTGTATGTATTTATAAGTTTATTATAATAGCATATTTATAAAAATAAAATGGGATAAATTGCAATAATAGTGAGGAAAATAAGCATAAATTATGTAATAAAATTGAAACGTTAAAATGTAGAAATAACTATTGACAAATATTTGATTTGGTATTATAATAAAAATGAATCGAATTCGGTAAAATATACCGCAGAAAAATTGAGAAATAAAGAGAGGTTACTAAAAATGAAGTTTGATGCTTTGAAAAATTTGATGGATCATTTTGTAGAAAGTGATCAGGCTCCGGGAAACTGTATTGAAGTGTATTTAGACGGAAAGTCTGTGTTTAAATATTCGTGCGGAGTTGCTGACTTAAAGACAGGTAAGCCTATGACAGGAGATGAGTATTTTAATCTTTATTCGTGTTCTAAAATAACAACTGTGACAGCTGCTTTGCAGCTCTTTGAACAGGGAAAGTTTTTGCTTACAGATCCTTTGTATGATTATATTCCTGAATATAAGACGATGTATATTAAAACTCCGGATGGAGATCTTATAAAAGCGAAGAATGATATAAAAGTTCAAAATCTTTTTAATATGACCGCAGGTCTTACATATAACACAAAGTCGCAGGGGTTTGCTAAGGCAAGAGAATTGACAGCCGGCAAGATGAATACTGTGACTGTTGCAAAATGTATTGCTGAGGATCCTCTGTCTTTTGAACCGGGAACTCGTTTTCAGTACAGTCTTTGCCATGACGTACTTGCTGCGTTCGTTGAAGTGGTATCAGGCAAAAAATTCCGTGACTACGTAAAAGAAAATATATTTGAGCCGCTCGGAATGGACAAGGCTGTTTATCATTATACACCTGAGATTATTGAAAAACTGGCTTGTCAGTACAATTTTGTGCCGGAGGGTTCAACCGGTAATATTGATATGGTAGAGGCTCAGAAATACGGAAGAGCAAAGAATGGTACTTTTGTTGATGTTGGTGTGAAGAACAGTCATATACACGGAGAAGAATATGATAGCGGCGGAGCCGGAATTATAACAACAGCCGGAGATTATGCTAAACTTGCAACGGCTCTTGCAAACTATGGTTTGGGACTTAGCGGAGAACGTATTCTTGCAAAGAGTACGGTGGAGCTTATGAGGACAAACACTTTAAGCGAAGAACAGAGAGCGACATTTAACTGGCGTCAGCTTGCGGGTTATGGTTATGGTCTTGGTGTTCGTACTATGATTGATAAAGCTGCCGGCGGTTCGAGCGGAAACTTAGGTGAGTTCGGCTGGGGCGGTGCTGCCGGTGCATCTGTATATATTGATCCGTCAATTAATATGGCGGCTGTTTATGCAAAGCACACGCTTAATCCGAGGGAAGAATATTATCAGCCGAGAGTAAGAAATGTTATTTATACTTGCCTTAATTCATAAGCGGGAAAACGGTGAAAGGATATAACTGATGTATACAAAAAAAGGAATGAAAATTCCATGCAATAAACATAATTTATCTTTGCTTGAGGATATAAGAAAATATGCGGAGGAAGTGAAAGACACTCGTGCTGAGTGTCTGCCGTATTCGGAGTTCTGCCGTTTTGAAAAGGACGGTAACAGAACAGGCTATGAAGCGGAGTATGTAATTCACAGAAAAAGACTTAATGCGTTTGCTGTAATGGCTCTTTCTGACGATAATCCATGCTGGATTGCGGCTTTAGAAGATGCAATATGGGCAATTTGCGATGAATTTGCATGGGCTTTGCCGGCACATATTCACGGCGGTGTACAAAATTCAGCACCGGAAGATATTATTACAAATATTGACTTGTTTTCAGCCGGAACTGCATTTTCACTATCTGAGATTTATCATCTTTTAGGCAATAAATTATCGCCGTGTATATGTTCAAGATTAAAATATGAAATTGACAGGCGTATAATAACACCGTATGTTGAAAAAAGAAGAAAATGGGGTGCAAACAACTGGTCGGGCGTATGTGCTGCAGGTGTTACGGCGGCTGTTGTTTATATGGGCACGCGAGAGATATTTGATAATGTAATAGAGGATATTTCAGATTCTTTAAATACGTTTTTATCAAGCTATTATGATGACGGATGTTGCATGGAGGGTGTTTTGTATCACTCCTACGGATTTGGACATTTTTGTTATGCGGCTCAGCTTATAAGGGAATATACAAACGGAGAAATAAATCTGTTTGATAATGAAAAAGTGAGAAAAATGGCAGAATTTTCGCAGAAAGTGTATTTAGACGGGAATATCTGTATTCCGTTTTCCGACGCGACACATGATTTTTCTTACAATATCGGGCTTTCACATTTTCTTGCAAAGGAATATGATACTGTTTTGGTTTTGCCGGAAGAATATGAGATACGGTTCGGAGCGGAAATGAGATTTCGATTCCCTGAGCTTATAAGAAACTTTTATTGGTATGATGAGACACTATCTGCTGATAATGCAATGTCAGATTATGTGTATTTTAATAATGCACAGTGGTACGTAAACAAAAGAGAAAAATATGCTTTTGCGGCAAAGGGTGGTCATAACAACGAGCCGCATAATCATAACGATGTGGGCGGCTATGTGGTTTTAAAGGACAGAAAATTTATTATAGACGACTTAGGCTGGCCTGAGTATTACAATGGTTATTTCGGAGAAAACAGATATAATGATGTGTGTGCGTCGTCAAGAGGGCATAGCGTACCTATTCCGGATGGCAGGTTGCAGAAGCCGGGAGCGGAGTACAGAGCAGAGGTTATTTCACAATCCGATAACGAGCTTGTAGTTGATATTACCGGAGCATACGGAGATGAGGAGCTGAAAAGTCTTGTAAGACACTTTTCGCTTGGAGATTCACAAGTGTGTATTTCAGATTGTGTATCGGGAGATATAGAATGCTTTACCGAGCGGATTATTACACGATGTGTGCCTGAGATAAAAGGCGATAAGGTGTATATAGAAGGTTCTGTTATAAGCTGTGATAAAGAATGTACTATACATATCGAGAAAGAAACCTTTGAGCCGAGGCTCAGCTGTAATAAAACGGATATGAAACCGGTTGAAACTGCATATCTGATAAGCTTTGAGATTAAGCCGGATAAAGAACAGTTTGAAGTTACGATTAAAATAGAAATATAAGAGAGATAAATACCGGTATGTTGAAAAATATAAAACAGTGGCTTATGCCGCTGTTTTATATTTTTAGTAAATCATTCCAGGAATTAATATAGATGTCGGAATTTTCTTTGAGGATATCCGTAAATTGTATATTTGTATCATCATACACGGCACAGGTGATAAAACCGCCTTTTTTTGCTCCTTCAATTCCTGACGGGATGTCTTCAAATACTATGCACTCGTTTGGGGTTATGCCCATTCTTGATGCGGCGAGCAGATAGATGTCGGGGTTGGATTTGTTTACACCGACTTCGGATGAAAGTGTATAATTATTAAAAAGGTCTGCTATTCCTATACGGTGAAAAGCTGCGTGGCAGAATTCGGGATAACCGGAGGTTGCAACTGCAAGCTTTACGCCTTTGCTGTGAAGCTTTTTTATATATGAGATAACACCGGGTTTAGGCCCGATATTTTTTTCGTATTCTTCTTTTATAAGCTCTTTGAATTTTTTTACCATATCATCGGTTGTCATATCAAGATTATATTTGTTTTTTATATATGGCATGGATTCCTCCATTGTCATTCCCTGAAAAAGTGTTGATTCATCTGTATTTAAAACAAGTCCGTTTAAGGTGTAAAATTTTGTTGTGACCTGTTCCCATACTTTCATAGATTCCAGGATTGTTCCGTCGACGTCAAATATTGCGCCGCGGACTGCGCGTAATTTGCCGGCAATTTGTTCTGAAATAATCATAAGTAAAATCCTTTCTGAGAAGTTTTTCTTCCTATTATATATAATAACACAAAAAGTTTCAAAAATCAATAATATTAAAAAAAACACTTGATTTTTTTTGAGATATAGTATATAATTAATATGAGTACATATTTAATGTATTATTCATAAAAAGAAATGAGGTTTTGTTATGTGGAACAGGGGAGAGCTTAAGGCAGCGGCAAGGTTTGTTCTTAAGGATTTTTATTGGATGGCTTTTGCGATAACTCTTTTAACAAATGCAGTGTCACTCATGGTGGCAAATGCTACTCCGCAACCGAAATATGAAATGTTTTCCGGAAACCCGGAAGAGGTAATGGAATTTATAGGTAATAATTTAGTTCCGTTTGTGGTTTTATATCTGGGAATAATAATAGTGAGTGCTGTTGCAAGTATATTTATAGTATCTCCGCTTTTTGTCGGAGTGCGGAAATTCTATATGGAGGCAGTTGAAGGGCGTGTTAACTTTTCAAATCTTATATTTGGATTTAAAAACAGGTATCTTAATATAGTAAAGGTTTGCTTTGTTAAAACTATGAGTATATTTTTGTGGAGCATGCTTGTATTCCTGATAGGATATGGCATTGGGCTGGCTTTATTATTTGCTGAGATGACGGAGCTTGCAGTGGCTGTTATGGTGGCGGCCGTTATAGCTACTTGCGTAACTCTTATCAGAAAAGAGCTCCAATTGTTTTTTGTTGAGTTTTTAGTTGCTGAAAATCCCGAGGCCACATGGCGGGAAATATTAAAGGAAAGTAAAGAAATGACATATGGCGATAAGTTTTCGATTTTTGTTCTTCAACTCTCGTTTTTAGGATGGAACATACTTGGAATGCTTGCATGTATTATAGGTGCGTTTTTTGTTGAGCCGTATATTCTAACAACTGAAACCATGCTGTATCGGGTAAAAAAAGGAAGATTAATGCAAGGTTTTGAAAATAATTATGAAATTTGATGTACTTAAAATCATTAAAAAACTGTATCAAAACAGGGTTTTTAGCTGTTTTTGTTGATAAGATACAAAACTGACGGTAAAGTGCTTTGAAAGTTTGTTAAAAATTTTTTGAAAAAAATTAACAAAAAACTTGAAATTTAAGATAAAATAGTGTATAATAAGAATGTTGTGACATATATAGGCATTACTATGCCTTGACAAACGATGAAGCGGGAGGTTGCGGATGAAAAAAGCCGGTTTTTCCGTGGAGAATGTCCGTGTTCATGAAACCGGGCGGCAGTCACGCTTACAATATACTATATGCTGAATTTTTACCTGATTATGACATATTTGTATATTTGCGGCGAAAATTGACTTGATCGGCCTGAATTTCAATAAGTTCAGGCTTTTATTAAGGGGTGTTTGGAAACACCCGGCGGTGTGTGCAATTTTCAGACAACGCTGTCGTGCGTATCACAATGCAAAATAAACAAGGAGGGAAAAGTATGGCAGCAAACAAAATCAGAATCAAGCTTAAGGCTTATGATCATGCTATTTTAGATCAATCAGCACAAAAGATTGTTGAGATTGCTAAGAAGAGCGGCGCTAAGGTATCAGGTCCTATTCCGCTTCCGACAGACAAGGAAATAATCACAATCTTAAGAGCGGTTCATAAGTATAAGGATTCGAGAGAACAGTTCGAAAGAAGAACTCACAAAAGGTTAATCGATATCGTGGTTCCGGGCGCTAAGACAATGGAAGCACTTGTAAAGATCGATTTGCCGGCCGGTGTAGAGATTGACTTAATTCAAAAGTAAATCACAGCCGGACAAAAAAAGTGCAGTAACCGAAAGGTTATGATGCAGGTCATGTTCGCAAATGTTGCGAACCAATAACTGAGAAGGAGGAAAAATAATGAAAAAGGCAATTTTAGGTACAAAGATTGGTATGACACAAATCTTTGATACGGACGGTAAGGTAATTCCGGTAACCGTTATCATGGCCGGACCGTGTACTGTTGTTCAGAAGAAGACAGTGGATACAGACGGATACGATGCTGTACAGGTTGGCTTTGGTGAGGTTAAGGAAAAGAACCTTAACAAACCTGTTAAAGGTCATTTTGCAAAGGCAGACACTGCTGCAAAGAAGTATTTGAGAGAATTCAGACTTGAAGATACTGCTTCACTTAATGTAGGAGATGAAATCAAGGCTGATATATTTGAGGCCGGAGAAAAGGTTGATGTAACAGGAATCAGCAAGGGTAAGGGATTTGCAGGCCCGATGAAGAGATGGGGACTCCACAGAGGTCCTATGTCTCACGGTTCAGGTTATCACAGAGGATCCGGTTCTATGGGAGCTTGTTCAGCACCTGGACGTGTTATGAAGGGTAAGAAGCTTCCGGGACACATGGGCGTTGAAAAGGTTACAGTCCAGAATCTTGAGGTAGTTAAGGTTAACGCTGAAGAGAACATAATCCTTGTAAAGGGTGCAGTACCCGGATCAAAGGGCGGACTTATCACAATCAAGAACAGCGTTAAGGCTTAAGTTTTGGAAAGGAGGAAATGACTATGCCTACAGTAGCTTTATATAACATGGAAGGCGCGAAGGTCGGTGATATGGAACTTTCTGAAGCGATTTTCGGCCAAGAGGTTAATAAAACGGTTCTGCATCAGGTAATTGTAAATTATCTTGCAAACCAGAGACAGGGTACACAAAGCACGAAGACTCGTACAGAAGTTCGTGGCGGCGGTATCAAACCATGGAGACAAAAGGGAACAGGTCGTGCAAGACAAGGTTCAATCAGAGCTCCGCAATGGACAGGCGGTGGCGTAGCGCTCGGACCAAAGCCGAGAGATTATCGCTACAGCATAAACAAGAAGGTTAAGAGAATAGCTCTTAAGTCAGCTTTATCAAGCAAGGCTCTTGAAAACAGCATAATCGTTGTTGACGGACTTAAGCTTGACGAAATCAAGACAGCAAAGATTGCTGCAATGCTTAAGGCACTTAATGTTGATACAAAAGCATTGATAGTAACAGCTGAGCGTGATGAGAATGTTTATAAGTCTGCAAGAAATATTAAGAATGTAACACCGACATATGTTGGAGTTATGAACACATATGAAATCCTTAAGCACGACAAGTTCGTTGTATCTAAGGAAGCGATAGAAAAGATGGAGGAGGTATTGTCATAATGAATTCATACGATATAATCAGAAGACCAATTATCTCCGAGCGCAGCATGGAGTCAAAGTTTGACCGTGAGGGAAACGAGATTAAGAAATATACTTTCGAAGTTCCTGTTTGCGCAAACAAAATCGAGATAAAGAAAGCCGTTGAAGAAGTTTTCGGCGTTAAGGTTGCCAAGGTTAACACAATCAAGGTGCTCGGCAAGGTTAAGAGAATGGGTAGATTCGAAGGCCGTCGCGCATCATACAAGAAGGCAATCGTTACTCTCGCACAAGGTTCAAAGACAATTGAATTCTTTGAGATGTAATTAGTTTTACTCACATGAAATTAAGATAAGGAGTGAAAAAGGATCATGGCTATAAAAAAGTATAATCCTACTTCGCCTGCCAGAAGATTTATGACAGTAAGCGATTTTGCCGAGATCACAAAGTTTGAGCCGGAACGTTCATTGCTCGCTAAGAAGAAGAAGAACGCCGGAAGAAACTCATATGGTAGAATTACTGTTCGTCACAGAGGCGGCGGAAACAGAAAGAAGTACAGAATAATTGATTTTAAGAGAAATAAAGACGGTATGCCGGCTACAGTAATCGGTATCGAGTACGATCCGAACAGAACGGCAAATATTGCTTTAATTCAATACGAAGACGGTACAAAGGCATATATCATAGCGCCTATCGGTCTTACAGACGGCGACGTTGTAGTAAGCGGTGAGGGTGCAGATATCAAGCCGGGTAACGCATTGTTTATCAAAGACATACCGGTAGGTACACTCATTCATAACATTGAGCTTTATCCGGGCAAGGGCGGACAGCTTGTTCGTACAGCCGGCGTTAGTGCTCAGCTTATGGCTAAAGAGGGTGACTACGCTCAGGTAAGACTCCCGAGTGGTGAGGTTAGAATGGTAAGACTTAATTGTAAAGCTACAATTGGTCAGATTGGTAACCAACAGCATGAAAACATTTCTATCGGTAAAGCCGGAAGAAAGCGTCACATGGGTTGGAGACCGACAGTCCGCGGTGTTGTTATGAACCCGAATGACCATCCGCACGGCGGTGGTGAAGGTAAGTCACCAATAGGACGTCCGGCACCGGTAACACCTTGGGGTAAGCCTGCGCTTGGTTATAAGACAAGAAAGAAGAAGAACAGAACAGATAAATTTATCGTTAAGAGAAGAAATGCTAAATAATGCGGCTTAACAGTTCCGAAAGGAGGAATTTAGATGGGTAGATCACTTAAAAAGGGACCTTTCGTGGAAGAGCGTTTGATGAAGAGAATCGACGCTATGAACGAGGCAAACGAGAAGAAGGTTGTTAAGACCTGGTCAAGAGCTTCTACAATATTCCCTGAGATGGTTGGTCATACAATTGCCGTGCATGACGGCAGAAAGCATGTTCCGGTATTTATCAGCGAAGACATGGTAGGACACAGATTGGGCGAATTTGCTCCAACAAGAACCTACAAGGGTCATGCCGGTGCAAAGACATCAAGATAATTTGATAAGTTATAAATCCTAAGTAATCGAAAGGAGGATTCTGGTTATGGAAGCACGCGCAGTATTAAAATATGCTCGTATATCGCCGAGAAAGATGAAGATTGTTCTTGATCTTATTAGAAATAAACCGGCTAAGGTTGCAATGGGTATCTTAAAGAACACACCTAAATCGGCTAGCGAGTATCTGACAAAGCTTTTAGCATCAGCAATCGCAAACGCAGAGAATAATCATAATATGGATAAGGATAAGTTGTATGTTGCAGAGTGTTTTGCAACACAAGGTCCTACTCTAAAGAGAATCAGACCAAGAGCTCAGGGAAGAGCCTTCAAGATTCTTAAGAAAACAAGCCATGTAACTTTAGTATTAAAGGAAATGGAATAATCGAGAAGGAGGTTAATTATGGGACAGAAAGTTAATCCTCATGGCCTTAGAGTCGGTGTAATTAAGGATTGGGACTCTAAATGGTTTGCAGGTAAGAAAGATTTCGGAGACCAATTGGTTGAAGACTACAACATCAGAAACTTTGTAAAGAAAGCTTGCTTTGATTCCGGAGTAGCTAAGATCGGAATAGAGAGAAAGCAGAATAAAGTTTACATTACAATATTCACAGCGAAGCCGGGTATCATAATCGGTAAGGGCGGCGCTGAGATTGAAAAGCTCAAGACCGAGCTTGAAAAGATGACAGGTAAGAGCGTAAATGTTAATATCATGGAGGTTAAACAGCCTGATACAAACGCTCAGTTAGTTGCTGAGAACATTGCAGCACAGCTCGAAAGACGTATTTCTTTCAGACGTGCTATGAAGCAGTGCATGGGTAGAGCAATGAAGCTTGGAATCAAAGGTATAAAGACAGCAGTATCAGGTCGTGTCGGCGGTGCTGAAATTGCAAGAACAGAACAGTATCATGAAGGTACTATTCCTCTTCAGACACTTCGTGCAGATATTGACTACGGTTTTGCTGAGGCTAAGACAACTTATGGTATCCTCGGAATAAAGGTATGGATATACAAAGGTGAGGTTCTTAATGACAGCAGAACAGGAGAAGAGGAAGCTCCCGCAAGACGTGAGAGAAAGCCACGTCCTGACAGAAAAGCGAAGGGAGGCAGACAATAATGTTATTACCTAAGAGAGTAAAATACAGACGTGTAATGCGTGGTAGATTGACCGGTAAGGCAACACGCGGCAACGTTGTAAGTGATGGTGAGTTTGGATTGCAGTCTTTAGAGCCTGCATGGATAACTTCAAGACAGATTGAAGCAGCCCGTATCGCTATGACAAGATACACAAAAAGAGGCGGTAAGGTTTGGATAAAAATCTTCCCGGATAAGCCTATAACAAGAAAGCCTGCTGAAACTCGAATGGGTTCAGGTAAGGGTTCACCGGAATACTGGGTAGCAGTAGTTAAGCCGGGCAGAGTAATGTTTGAGATAGGCGGAGTAAGCGAAGAAATTGCACGCGAAGCTATGCGTCTTGCTATGCATAAGCTTCCTGTAAAGTGTAAGTTTGTAAAGCGCGAAGCAGAGGATGGTGAATAAGAATGAAAGTAAATGAGCTTAGAGAATTGTCAACTCCGGAATTAGAGGAGAAGTTAGCTTCTTGCAAGCAGGAGTTGTTCAACTTGAGATTTCAAAAAGCTATAAATCAGCTTGAAAACCCAATGAGAATTAAGGACGTTAAGAAGACCATTGCGAAAATTCTTACCATTGTTCACGAAAGAGAACTTGAAGATTCTGCAATGTAATTATAAAAACGTCATAGATACAAAGTGTTTTGTATGAAAGGAGGACGCTATTAATGGAAAGAAACAGCCGCAAGGTTAAAATCGGCAAGGTTATCAGCAATAAGATGGATAAAACTATCGTTGTTGCTATTGAATACAGCGTAAAGCACCCATTATATGGCAAGGTTGTTAAGCGTACCTACAAATTGAAGGCACATGATGAAGACAACGTATGTGCAATGGGTGACAGAGTAAAGGTAATGGAGACAAGACCTATTTCTAAGGATAAGAGATGGAGACTTGTTGAAATAGTAGAGAAGGCACAGTAATCGGCTGAAGGAGGAAGTTTAAATGATTCAACAACAAACACGCCTGAAGGTAGCTGACAACACCGGTGCCAAGGAAGTAATGTGCATCCGTGTAATCGGCGGTTCAAAGAAGAGATATGCCGCAGTTGGCGATGAAATCATTTGCAGCGTTAAGAAAGCAGCACCCGGTGGTGTTGTAAAGAAGGGTGACGTTGTAAAAGCTGTGGTAGTCAGAACCGTAAAAGAATGTAAGCGTGCCGATGGCTCTTATATTAAATTTGATGAAAACGCAGCAGTTATAGTAAGAGACGATAAGAACCCGAGAGGTACACGTATCTTTGGTCCTGTTGCAAGAGAGCTCAGAGATAAAGAGTACATGAAGATTTTATCATTGGCTCCGGAAGTTCTTTAATTAGGAGGTTTAGCAATGAAGAAAATGCATGTTAAGCGTGGCGATACTGTAAAGGTTATCGCAGGTAAGGATAAAGGCATGGAAGGAAAAGTTGTCGTAGCTATTCCTTCAAAGAATAAGGTTATCGTTGAAGGCGTTGCAATGGTTAAGAAACATCAAAAGGCCAGAATGCAAGGTCAGGAAAGCGGTATCATCAATATGGAAGCTCCGATAGATGCATCTAATGTAATGAGAGTTTGTCCGTCTTGTAAGAAGGCAACAAGAACCGGTATCAAGATTCTTGAGGATGGCTCAAAGGTAAGATATTGCAAGAAGTGCAACGAGAGCTTTAACGATTAATTTTCGAGAGGAGGATAATTCATACAATGAGTAGATTGCAGGAAAAATATAAAGCAGAAATTGCTCCGGCATTGATGCAGAAGTTTTCATACAAGAGCACAATGCAAATACCAAAGCTCGATAAGGTTGTAATCAACATCGGACTTGGCGAAGCAAGAGAAAACTCAAAGGTTATTGAAGCAGCTTGCAACGACCTTGCACTAATCACAGGTCAGAAGCCTATCGTGACTAAGGCAAGAAAGTCAGTAGCTAACTTTAAGTTAAGAGAAGGCATGAGCATAGGATGTAAGGTAACCTTAAGAGCAGATAAAATGTACGAGTTTGTTGACAGACTGTTTAACGTAGCGCTTCCGCGTGTGCGTGACTTCAGAGGCATCAACCCGAATGCATTTGACGGCAGAGGTAATTATGCTCTTGGTATCAAAGAGCAATTGATCTTCCCGGAAATTGACTACGATAAGATTGATAAAATCAGAGGTATGGATATAATATTTGTTACTACAGCAAACACAGATGAGGAAGCAAGAGAGCTTCTCAGTTTGATGGGCGCTCCATTCGTTCGTAGCTGATAAGGAGGAAAAAAGATGGCAAAGAAATCTATGGTTATAAAACAACAAAGAAAACCAAAGTTCAGCACACAAGCTTATACAAGATGTAAGATTTGCGGAAGACCTCATGCATATCTTAGAAAATTTGGAATTTGTCGTATTTGCTTCAGAGAGTTGGCTTACAAAGGTCAAATCCCTGGCGTGAAAAAGGCAAGCTGGTAAAAATAATAAGTTTCCCGAAGATTTCGGAAGGAGGTAAAAATAAATGCAAATAACTGATCCTATTGCAGACTTGTTGACAAGAATCAGGAATGCGAATTCCGCAAAGCATGATACAGTTGATGTACCTGCTTCAAATATGAAGAAGGCTATTGTAGAGATACTTTATGCAGAGGGCTATATAAAGAATTTCCAGGTGATTGAGGACGGAAAACAAGGCGTAATCAGAATTACACTTAAGTACGGCCCATCTAATGAGAAGGTTATCAGCGGTCTTAAAAGAGTATCTAAGCCGGGTCTCAGAATATATGCCGGAGCAGATGAGCTTCCGAGAGTTCTTAAAGGACTTGGCATTGCTATTGTTTCAACATCAAAGGGTATCATGACCGATAAGAAGGCAAGAGCAGAGCACATTGGTGGCGAAGTACTTGCATTCGTTTGGTAATGAATACAAAAATAAACTGAAAACCTATTTCTAAATGAAGTAGTGAGAATTTAAGTTAAGGAGGAAAACCAATATGTCAAGAATTGGTAAGTTACCTATCACTGTACCTGCCGGAGTAGAGGTTAAGGTTAGCAGTGAAAATGAAGTAACAGTAAAGGGTCCTAAGGCTACTCTTTCAAGAGTGCTTCATAAGGATATGACTATAACAGTCGATGGCGGCGTTATTACAGTTACACGTCCGTCTGATGATAAAATGCACAGATCATTACATGGTCTTACACGTACACTTATAAACAACATGGTTATAGGTGTAACAGAGGGCTTTACAAAGACTCTGGAAATCAACGGTGTTGGTTACAGAGCTCAAATGCAGGGTAAGAAGCTGGCATTGAGCCTTGGATATTCTCATCCTGTAGAGTACGAAGCTCCGGAAGGCGTTACTATTGAGGTTCCGCAGCCTAATACAATTATTGTAAAGGGTGCAAATAAAGAAGTTGTTGGCGAAACTGCTGCTAAAATACGTGAGTACAGATTACCTGAACCATATAAGGGCAAGGGTATTAAGTACGCTGATGAAGTAATCAGACGTAAAGAAGGTAAAGCAGGCGGCAAGAAGAAATAAGAAAGGAGTGTTCTTAAATGATAAATAAGAAAAGCAGTAATGCTCAGAGACTTAAGCGTCACAGAAGAGTAAGAAAGAACATCTCCGGTACAGCGGAGAGACCTCGTCTTAACGTATTCAGAAGCTTAAATCATATATATGCACAAATAATCGACGATACAAAGGGTGTAACTCTTGTATCAGCTTCAAGCCTTGACAAGGAATTTGAAGGATACGGCGGTAATATTGATGGCGCTACGGCAGTAGGTAAGCTTGTTGCTGAAAAGGCTTTGAAGGCCGGCATCAAGACAGTCGTATTTGACAGAGGCGGATATGTTTATCATGGTAGAGTTGCAGCTCTTGCAGAAGGTGCAAGAGAAGGCGGCTTGGAATTCTAATAGAGGAGGTAAAAAACAGTGACTGAAAGAATAGATCCATCAACACTTGAACTTGAAGAAAACGTTGTTGCCTTAAACCGTGTTGCAAAGGTTGTTAAAGGCGGACGTACTTTCAGATTCAGCGCTTTGGTTGTAGTCGGTGACGGAAACGGACACGTTGGCTGCGGCACAGGTAAGGCAGCTGAAATCCCTGATGCAATAAGAAAAGGCATTGAGGATGCTAAAAAGAATATGATTACTGTTCCTCTGTTGGGAACAACAATACCGCATGAGGTAATCGGTGTTCACGGCGCAGGTAAGGTATTGCTTAAGCCGGCTGCACAGGGTACCGGAGTTATTGCCGGCGGTGCTGCCAGAGCAGTTCTTGAGCTTGCGGGTATTAAAGACATCAGAACAAAGTGCCTGCGTTCTAACAACAAGCGTAATGTTGTAAGCGCAACAATACAGGGACTTTCTGAGCTTAAGCAGGCTGAAGAGGTTGCAAGACTCAGAGGTAAATCGGTTGATGAAATCATCGGCTGAGATGTTTCCCGTTGAATTATGATTTTACGGAAAGGAACGGTGCTATAATGGCTAAGTTAAAAATTAAATTAGTCAAGAGTGTTATCGGTAGAAAGGACGATCAAATCGCTACCGTAGCAGCTTTAGGCTTAAGAAAAATCAGATCTGTTGTTGAGCATGAAGATACTCCGCAGATCAGAGGCATGATTAATAAGGTATCTCACTTAGTTGAGGTAGAGGAGAACTAAATAAGGAGGTGTAGCAAATGAGATTAGACGAACTACAACCTGCTGAAGGCTCAAAATTCTCTAAGAAGAGAGTGGGCAGAGGTATAGGTTCCGGCAACGGAAAAACTTCAGGTAAGGGTCATAAGGGACAAAATGCACGTTCAGGCGGCGGTGTTAGACCGGGCTTCGAGGGTGGTCAGATGCCTTTATACAGACGTTTGCCGAAGCGTGGATTTAATAACATATTTGCTAAACAATACGTTTCAATCAACGTTGAAGTTTTAGATAAATTTGAGGATGGTGCTGAGGTTACACCGGAAACTTTAAAGGAAGCCGGCATTATCAAGAAGACTCTTGACGGAGTTAAGTTCTTAGGTCGCGGTGAGGTTACAAAGAAGCTTACAGTTAAGGCTGCTAAGTTTACTGAGTCCGCAAAAGAAAAGATTGAAAAGGCAGGCGGAAAGGCAGAGGTGATGTAAAGTGTTCGCAACGTTTAAAAACGCATTTAAAATTCCGGATTTAAGACGTAGAATTCTTTTTACACTTCTCATGTTGGTAATATTCAGATTCGGTTCACATATTCCTGTTCCGTATCTCAGCGCTGAGGCAATGAAGCAATTCCTCGGCGAGGGGGGTCTGGATTTATTCAGCCTTTTTAATACATTTACCGGTGGTGCGTTTGCTAACGCAACGGTATTGGCTCTTGGTGTATCTCCATACATCAATGCATCAATTATTGTTCAGCTCCTTGCAGTAGCGATACCGGCATTGGAAAGAATGTCGAAAGAGGGGCTTGAGGGTAGAAAGAAATTAAACAAAATTACAAGATATTTAGGTATAGTTCTTGCGTTTGTTCAGGGTGCAGGTCTTTATGTAACACTTCATAACATGGGTGTTAATTCACCAATAACAACTATCCAGAACGAAGGCGTGCTTACGTTCTTTACCATTGTTCTTACATTTACGGCAGGTACTGCGTTTATTGTATGGCTTGGTGAGCTTATAACTGATAAGGGACTCGGAAACGGTGTATCGCTTATAATCTTTGCAGGTATCGTTTCAAGTATCCCGAGCGGATGTATAACTGTTTATCAGCAGTTCTTTGCAACAGGTTTGACTGTTGCGGGTACTATCAAGGCTTTGATTATACTTGCATTCGCAGTTGCGGCAATTGCATTCGTTGTACTGTTTAACAGTGCTGAGAGAAGAATACCTGTACAATATGCAAAGCGTGTTGTTGGAAGAAAGATGTATGGCGGTCAAAGCACGAACATTCCTATCAAGGTTGTAATGGGCGGAGTTATGCCGATTATATTTGCATCAAGTATTATGGCATTCCCGGCAACAATTGTCAGACTTTTAGGTTCAGGTAAAATGCCGGAGGCAGGTGACATTGGATATACAATACTCGGTATGCTCTCAGCAGGATACGGTCCTTGGTGGACTGATATAGTTTACGCTGTATTATACTTCCTGCTCATCATCTTCTTCACATATTTCTATGCTTCAATCCAGTTTAATCCGATTGAAATGGCTAACAATATTAAGAAGAACGGTGGATTTATACCGGCAATTCGTCCGGGTAAGCCGACAAGTGATTATATATTTAAGGTGTCAAACAGATTGAACCTTGCAGGAGCTATATTCCTTGGTATAATTGCGATAATTCCTGTATTTTTCGGAAGAATTTTCGGAATGACAACACTGCAGATAGGCGGAACATCCTTGCTTATTATGGAGGGTGTTGCACTTGAAACAGTTAAACAAATTGAGTCTCAGATGGTTATGAGACATTATAAAGGCTTTATGGAATAATCTGAATGAAATTATTTATCCGGTGTATCGCCGGAAGAGAAATCGGATAAATATTTTTTGTTCATACCGTTTTGTGCATTTGCACGGAAAGGAAACAACTATGAATTTAGTTTTAATGGGACCTCCGGGGGCCGGTAAAGGAACTCAGGGTGAGTTGCTTTCAAAGAAACTCGGTATTGATACAATTTCAACAGGGCTTATGCTTCGTACAGCAATTAAAGAAGGTACTGAGGTTGGAGCTCTGGCTGCAAAGTATATTAATGATGGAAAGTTAGTTCCGGATGATGTAATTGTTGCAATAGTTAAAGAAAGATTATCTCAGGATGACGTTAAAGACGGATTTATCCTTGACGGATTCCCGAGAACTGTTGCTCAGGCGGAGGCACTGACTGCTTCAGGCGTTAAGATTGATAAGGTATTGAGCATTGAAGTTGAAGATGAAAAGATAATAGAGCGTCTTTCTTCAAGAAGAGAGTGTTCCGGCTGTGGTACACCTTACAGCTCGATATTTAAAAAGCCTGCTGTTGAGGGTGTATGCGATAATTGCGGAGCTGAACTTATACAGAGAGCCGATGATAATCCGGAGACAATAAAAAATCGTCTTAATGTTTATCACAGCGAGACAGAGCCGATAAAAGATTATTATAAAAAGCTCGGTTTGTTAGTTTGTGCCAAGGGTGAAGAAGAGCTTACCGATACTACAAAGAATGTGCTCAAAGCCCTGGATATAGAGTGATGGTCTTAAGTTTCTGCAGATTTTGTACCGAAAGGATTGAATGAAGCATGATAAGTATAAAGACAGCTCAACAGATTGAAAAAATGCGGGTTGCCTGTAAAATTACAAGAGATGCGCTTGATATGTTAAAAGAGCATATCAAACCCGGAATTACTACGGCGGAGCTTGATAAGCTGGCTTACAAATTTATAAAATCTCATAATGCGAGGCCGAATTTTCTTAATTATAACGGTTTTCCGGCAAGTATTTGTGCATCGGTTAACGATGTGCTTATACATGGTATACCGGATAAGAAAACTGTGCTTCGTGAGGGCGATATAATCAGTATTGATATGGGCGTTGAGAAAGACGGTTATAACGGTGATGCGGCAAGAACTTTTCCTGTCGGGAAAATTTCTGAAGAGGCACAAAGACTTATTGATGTCACTCAGCAAAGTTTTTTTGAGGGTATTAAATGTTTAAAGCATGGAGCAAAGCTCGGAGATTTATCCTACGCTGTTCAGAACTATGTTGAGAAACACGGATATTCTGTTGTTCGTGATTTTGTAGGACATGGGATTGGAACGAGACTTCATGAAGAGCCGAGTGTACCTAATTTCGGGCGCGCCGGAAGAGGCGTTAAGCTTGCCGCCGGTATGACTCTTGCAATAGAGCCTATGGTTAATGCAGGTGATTATAAAGTAGAAGTGCTTGATGATGAATGGACTGTGGTAACGCAGGACGGCGAACTATCGGCTCACTATGAAAATACCGTATTAATCACCAAAGACGGCTGTGAGATATTAACCCTTTAGGAGGGATTAACATGGAAGCAGAACGCGGACTGATTGTTCGTTCAAAAGCAGGCAGAGATGCAGGGGATTTATTTATAATCTTGCGGATTGAAAATGACTATGCATATATTGCAAACGGTGATTACCGCAAGGTTGATTGCCCTAAGAAGAAGAAGCTCAAGCACCTTCAGCTGACCGGTTCGTCATCAGCAGTTATAATTAATAAGCTTGATGCCGGTGCTGAGATAACGAATAAAGAGGTGCGGATAGCATTAGCGGAGTATTTAGAATAGCAGGGAGGAAATTTCTGTGGCTAAAGAAGATGTATTGGAATTAGAGGGAACAGTAGTTGAAACTCTTCCCAACGCAATGTTTAAAGTAGAGCTTGAAAATGGACACCAGGTATTGGCACATATTTCAGGCAAATTAAGAATGAACTTCATAAAAATTCTTCCCGGAGATAAGGTAACTCTTGAGATGAGTCCTTATGATTTAACAAGGGGCAGGATTACTTGGAGATCTAAGTAATATAGGAGGTAATTATAATGAAAGTACGTCCATCAGTAAAACCTATTTGCGAAAAGTGCAAAATTATTAAGAGAAAAGGTAAAGTAATGGTAATTTGCGAAAATCCGAAGCATAAGCAAAAGCAAGGCTGATTTCGGACCAGATTACAAACGGCAATATTTTGCCGGTTATATGTAAAAAGCCTGTCTGAGGTGCGGCTGCCGGTGTATACCGGTCTCGGACGGTTTTAGATAAAAAACAAATATGTACACGTTTAAACATGGAGGTGTAAACTAAGTATGGCAAGAATAGCAGGTGTTGACTTACCAAGAGACAAAAGAGTTGAAATCGGTTTGACTTATATTTACGGTATAGGTGTAAAGAGTTCACAGAAGATTTTAGCTGCTAACGGTATCAATCCCGATACAAGAGTAAAAGACTTGACAGACGAAGAAGTTAACAAGTTAAGAGAAGCAATTGACGCTGAGTACACTGTTGAAGGTGACTTAAGACGTCAGATAGCTCTTGATATCAAGAGACTTATGGAAATTGGTTGTTACAGAGGAATCAGACACAGAAAGGGACTTCCTGTAAGAGGCCAAAATACAAAGAACAATGCCAGAACCAGAAAAGGTCCGGCTAAGACAATGGCAAACAAGAAGAAATAAGGAGGGACTGAGCTAAATGGCTAAGGTAGTGAAGAAGACTACACGTACAAGACGTCGTGACAGAAAAAACATAGAAAAGGGTGCAGCGCATATACGCTCAACCTTCAATAATACAATAGTTACAATCACAGACACAGCCGGAAATGCTATTTCATGGGCAAGTGCCGGTGGATTAGGCTTTAAGGGTTCAAGAAAGAGCACTCCATTCGCTGCACAGACAGCTGCTGAGACTGCAGCAAAGGCAGCTATGGAGCATGGTATGAAGAGTGTAGAGGTTTATGTTAAGGGACCGGGTGCAGGACGTGAAGCTGCAATTCGTGCACTTCAGGCTGCAGGTCTTGATGTTAGCATGATTAAGGATGTAACTCCTATTCCTCACAACGGATGCAGACCGCCTAAGAGAAGAAGAGTTTGATTTTATATTATTGTATGTTAGGAGGAAAAAAGCATGGCAAGAAATATGCAGCCTGTATTAAAAAGATGTAAGACTTTAGGTCTTGAGCCGACAGTTCTCGGAATTGATAAGAGCTCAAACAGAAAGCCGAAGCAAAACAGAAAAAAGCAAAGCGAATATGGATTGCAGTTAACTGAAAAGCAAAAGGTTAAGTTCATATACGGTGTATTAGAGAAGCAGTTCAGAAAGTATTACGTTATGGCAACAAAGAGACAGGGTATTACCGGTGAAATGTTGCTCCAGATTCTTGAGTCAAGACTTGATAACGTAGTATTCAGACTTGGACTTGCAAACACAAGACGCGAAGCAAGACAAGTTGTCAATCACGGGCATATCCTTGTAAACGGCAGCAGAGTAGATATTCCATCTTATCTTGTTAAGCCGGGTGATGTAATCACTGTTAAGGAAAAGACAAAGAACTCAGACCATATGAAGGATGTTGTTGAAGCAAATTCTTCAAGAAACGTTCCGACTTGGTTAGACATGGATAAGAATACTCTTACCGGTAAGGTAGTATCTTTGGCTGAAAGAGAACACATAGATTATGAGGTTGAAGAACACTTAATCGTTGAGTTGTACTCTAAATAATAGGATTTTACCCTCGGTAAGTGGAATATATACATGATTGTTTAAAGGAGGGTTCTCGTATGATTGAAATGGAAAAGCCTAAAATAGAAACAGAGGAACTTGATATTGCCAATGGTTACGGACGTTTTGTTATGTCTGACTTAGAAAGAGGATTTGGTAATACTTTAGGTAACTCTCTTCGCAGAATACTTCTCTCGTCACTTCCGGGAGCTGCTGTTACTTCAATTAAGATAGACGGAGTTCAGCATGAGTTCTCTACAATTCCGGGAGTAACGGAAGACGTTACAGAAATTATTTTAAATATTAAAAAGCTGGCGTTAAAACTATATACTGACCAACCGGAAAAGAAGGTAGTTATAGAAGCAAAGGGTGAAGGCGAAGTAACAGCAGACAGCATTATAAGAGATGACGAGGTTGAGATTTTTAACCCGGATCTTCATATTGCAACGCTTAATGATGATGCGAACCTTTACATTGAGCTTACGTTATCCAGAGGCAGAGGTTATGTATCGGCTGAGAAGAACAAGCAGTATTTGCAGCCGGCTATAGGTGTTATGCCTGTAGATTCAATATATACACCTGTTATAAAAGTGAACTATACTGTTGAGGACATTTACAGCGGACCGTATGCAGACAGAGAAAGGCTTATAGTAGAAGTCTGGACTAATAAGACGATTGCTCCTGATGAGGCTATCAGTCTTGCGGCGAAGCTGATGAGCGATTTATTAAAGCTCTTTGTTGATTTGTCCGAGGCGGGCGGTAAAACTGAAATAATTGTTGAAAAAGAAGAGAACAAGAAAGAAAAAGTTCTTGAAATGACTATCGAAGAACTTGATCTTTCAGTACGTTCTTACAACTGCTTAAAGCGTGCAAGTATTAACAATGTTGAAGACCTCATCAGCAAGTCTGAAGAAGATATGATGAAGGTGAGAAACCTTGGAAGAAAGTCGCTTGAAGAAGTTATTCACAAACTTGACGGTTTAGGTCTTTGCTTGAGAAAAGAGGAAGATTGATAGTTTACCGTAAAGCTACAATATACGACTACAACGGTAAGGAGGATGAATTATGCCGGGAACAAGAAAATTAGGTCGTCCTACAGACCAAAGAATAGCTATGCTCAGAAATCTTGTTACAAGTCTTTTAGAGAATGGTAAGATTGAAACAACTCTTACTCGTGCTAAGGAAACAAGAAGCATGGCTGAAAAAATGATTACTCTTGGTAAGAAAGCCGCAGCTAACAGTGAGGTTAGCTTGCATTGTCGCCGTCAGGCGCTTGCATACATCACAAAAGAGGATGTAGTTACAAAGGTGTTTAGCGAGTATGCTGAAAAGTATGCTGACAGAAACGGTGGATATACGAGAATAATTCCTATGGATCCCCGTCGTGGTGATAACGCACCTATGGCAATACTTCAGTTGGTTGACTAATTTAACCTATAAAAAATTCAGAAATCCAAGTGGATTTCTGAATTTTTTTGTGGTTCTATAATAAATGTCAGGAGTTGGTGTAGTAGCCAAAAAAACAAATGCCTGCTACTTTTATAAGTGAAGGCATTTGTTTTTTTGCTTAATTTAAGATTTTACCACGGAAGGAAGTCTGAGCCTTTTAATTTAAGTATGGCCTCAACAAAGAAGTAGTCGCCGTAGATAATAGGAATGTGAGTGCCGGTTTCTTTTGAGTTGTAAGCCTCGGTTCCCATTTGAAGTATAGAATCTTCATTTTCTTCCCAGTTACAGAATTCAGATTCCATGGCTTTCAGAATATTAATTGCTGCATTTATGTAAATCTTCTTTTCATGTTCAGGAACATTTTTTGCAATCTCAATAAGACCGCACGCTGCACAAGCTCCTGCTGTGCTATCGTATTTTACAGGTTCGTCAGGACTGCGGAAGTCAACTAACGGTAAATAGTTTGTACTGCATACATTTGAGATGAAGTAATGAGCAACTTTTTTTGCTGTATCAAGATATTTTTGATCTTTTGTATGGATATATGAAAGCACAAAGCCATAAAGTGCCCATGCTTGTCCTCTTGACCATGAAGAATCTACGGCATAGCCCTGACCTGCAAAGTTTTCAATCAGTTCACCGGTTTCTACATCATGAGAAACAATATGCTTTACACTTCCGTCCGGACGGATATGATCACGCATTGTCATATCAGCATGAGCAACGGCAATTTGCTTAAATCGAGGATCACCGATTTCATCTGATGCCCAATACAGAAGAGGTATATTCATCATACAGTCAATTATTGTCCAGCCGGACTGTGAGGTTTCACCCCAATTGTTCCATGCCTGAATAAACTGACCGATTAAATGAAATCTCGAAGAGAGAGAAGCGGCGGCATAAAGATTTCTTGTCTTTGAACCTGTATTACCCGTAAGACGATAGCTTGCACCGCTCATAATGTGCCACATAAATCCTACGTCGTGATGGAGCTTCTCAAAATTTTTAAATGCCTCATCCATAAGCTCTTCAGAACGATCAGCAGTTTTCTTATATTCATCATTTTTTGTTCCGGCATACATAAGCCACATTAAACCGCCCCAGAAGCCGTTAGTCCACCAGTCCGGTTCTCTTTCAGCCCGATTATCATGTACTCCGTTTATGGTAGTATAAGGTATTTTGTCGCGACTGGCAACAGCAACACGACTGAGCTTTTTATCAATTTTATTCCATGTTTCCTCAATCCATGCAGAGTTGTTTGAAATAATCTTTTCCATATTAATGCACCTCTCGATAAATAATTTTTCGAACGATTAATCAATCGTTATTTATTTTATTATATAATAAAGATAAAATGTTGTCAAATTATTTTCTACATATATAAAAGAAAATCCATAAAACGTAAAAAATAAACCATAAATTTGCAGGTTTCATCCACAACGTATTGTATAGATGGAAAGCCTGCTCTAAAAATAAGCAAATTTTGAGAAAAAATCGGAAAAACTACATATTATATATATAATGGGATATAATATGAACAGTTATCCGCGTGTAATACTGAGAGGGAATATAAACAACCAAAGGAAAAGCTAAAAATGAAAAATACTTTGTGCAATATTTTTGTAAAAAAGTGTTGACAAAAGACGAAATACGTGGTATAATAACAAAGTCGCATCAAGAGAGGCGTCAAAAAATACCAAAAAAAATTTTTTGAAAAAAATTTAAAAAAGGTATTGACAAATCGAAAAAGATGTGGTAAAATAATTAAGCTGTCTTTAAGACGGCGTGAGATTGTACATTGAAAAATGGCCAAAGTCTTTTAAAAAATAAAATAAGATGACTTTGTCGATTTCAATATCCAATCTAAAGATTGTACATTGAAAAATAAACAGTGCGAACTTGTCAAACAAAATTTGAGTTTTTTATGACGGTTTATTCGGAAAACATTTACGAAGAACAAAAGTCAGAGTTAGTAACGAGCTAACAAACATTCGAAATTAATAGTTCCTTGAGAGGGACTTTGAAAGAATAAAATTCAATGTGTTTTGACAGAATTGCGAAGAGAGATTTTGGATTATCAAGGCGACAA